>JBFMFB010000028.1:0-28467 GCA_040752115.1 Pseudomonadota bacterium
CGCAAGGGCGAGTTGCGCAGCCGCCCGGCCCGGCGAGCAACGCAGGGAAGTCGCCCTTTAGGGCGACCGGCGAACCGGGGTGTCCTTCTTTTGGGTTACCTTTTCTTGGACAAGCAAGAAAAGGTAACTGCCCCGCCGGGGCATTGCCGGCACCAAGACAATCCGCGCGCAGCGCGCCACAGGACAGTAACTCAGCAATCATCAGTTGGGCGCCGCGACCACCGGGATCTTGCCTATTCTCCCCCGCCACTGCGCGGGGCCGATGGCGTGGATGGAATGGCCGTCGGCGTCCACCGCCACGGTGACCGGCATGTCCTTCACTTCGAACTCGTAGATCGCTTCCATGCCCAGATCGCCAAAAGCGACGACCCGCGCCGCCTTGATTGCCCTGGCGACGAGATAGGCTGCGCCACCCACTGCGATCAGGTACACCGCACGGTGCCGCCTGATCGATTCGATCGCATCCGGCCCGCGCTCGGCCTTACCGATCATGCCCAGCAGGCCGGTTTTTCCCAGCATCAGCTCGGTGAATTTGTCCATGCGCGTGGCGGTGGTGGGGCCGGCAGGGCCGACCACTTCGTCGCGCACGGGGTCTACCGGCCCGACGTAGTAGATGAAGCGATCGGTGAAATCCACGCCGGGCGGCAGGCTCTCGCCTCTAGCGAACAGATCGGCAATGCGCTTGTGCGCCGCATCACGGCCGGTGAGCAGCTTGCCGGAAAGCAGCAGCGTTTCGCCCGGCTTCCAGGTGGCGATTTCCTCGCGGCTGACGGTATCGAGGTTGACGCGGCGTGCTTCGGCACTCGGCGCCCAGGCAACCTTGGGCCAATCCCCCAGGTTGGGCGCGGGCAGCCGCGCCGGCCCGCTACCGTCGAGGGTGAAATGTGCGTGGCGGGTGGCGGCGCAGTTGGGAATCATCGCCACCGGCAGCGAAGCGGCATGCGTGGGATAATCGCGGATCTTGACGTCCAGCACGGTGGACAAGCCGCCCAGGCCCTGGGCACCGATGCCGAGCGCGTTCACTTTTTCGTAGAGTTCGAGGCGCAGTTCCTCCAGCCGGGTTTGGGGGCCGCGGGCGCGCAGCGCGTGAATGTCGACCGGCTCCATCAGCGCCTCCTTGGCCATCAGCACAGCCTTTTCCGGCGTGCCGCCGATGCCGATCCCGAGTATCCCCGGCGGGCACCACCCCGCGCCCATGGCCGGCACGGTTTTCAGCACCCAGTCCACGATGCTGTCGGAAGGGTTGAGCATGGCGAGCTTGGCCTTGTTCTCCGAGCCTCCCCCCTTGGCGGCAAGGATCACTTCCAGCTTGTCGCCGGGGACGATCTCGGTATGGATCACCGCCGGCGTGTTGTCGCGGGTGTTCCGGCGGGCCCCGGCCGGGTCGGCCACCACCGAAGCGCGCAGCGGGTTATCGGGGTTGGTGTAGGCGCGCCGTACGCCCTCGTTGACCATGTCGGAAACACTCATCGCCGCGTCCCAGCGCACGTCCATGCCCACCTTGAGAAACGCCACCACGATGCCGGTATCCTGGCAGATCGGCCGCCTGCCCTCCGCGCACAAGCGGGAATTGTAGAGAATCTGGGCGATGGCATCCTTCGCCGCGGGCGATTCCTCGCGCTCGTAGGCCTCGGCCAGCGCCTTGAGGTAATCCAGCGGATGGTAGCAGGAGATGTACTGCAGCGCGTCGGCGACGCTGTCGATGAAGTCTTGCTGGTGGATGGTCGTCACATTGCTACCTGTTCATTCCTTGCCGTATTTCTGCCGCAGCCGCTTGAGTTCCTCGGCGTACCGGTTCTGGTAAGCAGCCGAACGGTGATGGGGATGGACCGATTCGTGGCAGCCGGTATCCGGGCAGGCGTCAATTTCCCTGACCATCGATTCCACCAGCGCTTTCAGGGCATAACAGGCGGCCTCGCGCTGAATAACGATATCCACCAGCTGCTCGACGGTTTCGTCGAGCTCGCGGATATGCAGCCGATGCTCCTGCTCCAGCGCCCGAAGATGCCCGATCTCCTCCCTCAGTTCCTGGCAGATCCGCCGGTAATCCTCGACGGACTCCGCCACGCCGTAAGCATCGCCGATCTCCATGCTGCTCACATCCTTGGACATACGCGCCTTTCGCAGCCCTTGGCCGGACTGGCCGACCCGGACCGCCGGTTGTCGTGATGCGGGGATGGCTGTATATTACCACCAAATTTTGCGACGGTTTGTCGCCACGGCATGCTGATCGCGCCCGGCAGCGCCCCCTGCGGAACATCAAAAACCATGACCGGCAAATTTCCCGTTTTCATCCTGTGCCTGGCGGCGCTCGCACCCCTGTCCGCAAGCGCGGCCGCGTGGCAGGCCATGCCCGGGGGCCGCGGTGTGAGCATCGAGGTCGACAAATCCAGCATGGATCGCAGCGGGAAGACAGTGAAGGCCTGGAGCAAGGCTTCCTATGCCGATGTCCAGCAAGCCAGCGCCGGCGATTTCTTTTTCTCCTCATACAAGTCGCTGGCCCAGTACGACTGCGCCGCCCGCACCGCCAAACCGCTGTTCAAGGCCTATTACGCGGAGGATGGTTCGGAAGTGACCAGCGTGCGCTATACCGAGTTCGACCGGCCGGCGCAGGTCGTCCCGGATACGGCGGAGGAGCAGGTGCTGGAATTCGCCTGCAGCTACAAGCCGGAGGCCGCGAAGCCGGCCAGCAAGAAGAAATCCGCCAGGAAGCGCAAAGCCAAAGAAGATAAAGCCGAAGCGGAAAAGAGCGGGGCGAGCCCGGTTTCGCAACAGCAACCGGCCGCCGCAAAGCAGCCTCAGCCCGCCGAACCAGCCAAGGGAAGCGCAGTCACGCCATCTGCCCCGGTCAAATCCGCCATTCCTGCCAAGCCGGCCGCACCCGCCAAATCCGCTGCTGCAACCACGCCCGCCAAATAGGCTCTTATTCCGGCATCGCCTTCCGGCGCGGGATTTTTTCCGTCCGCCAGTTCGCCACCGCCCAGCGCCAGAACGAATCCGGGTCGGCCTCCGTCAATTCGGCAGGCGGCTGTTGCCCCAGGAATGCCAGCACGCGCGCAAGCAGCGGCACCGGATTCGCGCCTCCGACTGCCGGGGCGAGCGTCTGCTTGCTGAGCTTTTCGCCCTCCTCGTTCACGACCACCGGCAGATGAAGGTAGGAAGGCGTCGGCAAGCCCAGCAGCCGCTGCAGGTAGATCTGGCGCGGCGTGGAATCGAGCAGGTCGGCGCCGCGCACCACCTCGGTCACACCCTGCTGCGCATCGTCCACCACCACCGCCAGCTGATAGGCAAACAGGCCATCGGCACGGCGCAGCACGAAATCTCCGACCTCGGCTTCGAGATTCTGCCGGATTTGCCCCTGAAGCAAATCCCGGAATTCGACCTGGCCGCCCTCCGTCCTCACGCGCAGAGAATGGGGACGTTCGGCTTTCGCCCCGGTGCGGCAGGTGCCCGGATAAATCAATCCACCCGGCCCGGCGATGCTGGAATCGGCGATCTCCCGGCGGGAGCAGCTGCAGGGATAGACCATGCCCAACCTGTCCAGCTCCGCCAGCGCGGCGCGATAAGCCTCGATGCGCCGGCTTTGGTGCACCACCGGCCCGTCCCAATGCATGCCGCAAGCCTCCAGGGTGCGCAGGATACCGTCGGCCGCGCCCGGCACCACGCGCGGCGCATCCAGGTCCTCGATTCTCACCAGCCATTCCCCGCCATGTGATTTCGCTTCAAGATAGCTGCCGACGGCGGCGACCAGCGATCCGAAATGCAGCGGCCCGGTGGGCGAAGGCGCGAAGCGGCCGCGGGTTCGGGGAGCGAGCCCCGCTTCGGCCGGGGAATTGAAAAATTCGTCGTGCATGGAAACGCGATGTTAGCCTGCCTGTCGAAAAAATATCAGGCCCCAATCAACCTGAAAAACTTAACCACGAATGACACGAATTTTCACGAATGGGCACGAATCGTCCGGCTACCGTTCCGGCCGATCCAATGGGCGATCCGAGAAACTGTGGCTGATTCATTTATATTCGTGAACATTCGTGCCTCATCCGTGCAAATTCGTGGTCAATCGCTTTTTCCACGATCAACCAGGAGCGCGCCATGATTACCCTGCGCAAGGCCGCCGAGCGCGGCCGCACCCGGCTCGACTGGCTGGATTCCCGGCACACCTTCTCCTTCGGGGAGTATTACGACCCGCGGCACATGGGCTTCGCCAGCCTGCGCGTCATCAACGATGACCGTGTTGTGCCCGGCGCGGGCTTCCCCACCCATCCGCACCGCAATATGGAAATCGTCACCTATGTGCTGGAGGGCGCGCTGGAGCACAAGGACAGCATGGGCAACGGCTCGGTCATCCGCCGCGGCGAGGTGCAGCGCATGAGCGCCGGCAGCGGCGTCACCCACAGCGAGTTCAACGCCTCCCAAACCGAGCCGGCACATTTTCTGCAAGTGTGGATCGAGCCCGACCGCATCGGCATCGCCCCCGGCTACGAACAGAAAACCTTCCCCGACGCCGAAAAAAGGGGAAGGCTGCGGCTCATCGTCTCGCCTGACGGGCGCGACGGCTCGCTCACTGTTCACCAGGATGCTTTTCTTTACGCGACCGTGCCTGACGGGGGCGATGCGCTCGAATACCGTCCCGCGCCGGGGCGCAAGCTGTATCTCCACGTCGCCCGCGGCGAAGCCCGCGTGAACGGGGAATCCCTGGAAGCCGGAGACGGCGCGGAAATCGTGGAAGAACGTCTGCTCCGGCTCGGCTCGGACAGCGAGGGAGAAATCCTGCTGTTCGACCTGGCGTGAGCCTTGTCTTTTCCTCAACCCAAAGGAGATGAAGCGATGCCAAAACGGCTTTTCACTAACCGCGGAGACGCGGAGGCGCCGAGAAACCAATACACTGAAGCTCATCCTGCCTTCACCAATCGGGTGACAAGAGGGATGTTGCCAATCCCTTGTTTTTCCTCTGCGCCTCTGCGCCTCCGCGGTTGGACAGCTTTTTCTAGGATGAAAGCAACCGCCCAGCTTGTCCTTTTCATGCTTTTGGCATGGCAGCTGCCGGTGCAGGCGGCGACCGAAACCTATGCCATCGCCGATGACCACAGCTTCGCCAACTGGCAGATCCGCCATGTGGCCGCCAAAGTGTCCGGCACGTTCACCGGCATCACCGGCACCGTCGCGCTCGACCGCACCAATCCTGCCGCCACCCGGGCGGAGGCCAGAATCGCCATGCTCAGCATGACCAGCGGGCACCGCGAGCGCGATCTCCATACGCTTTCCGCCGAATACCTGGACGCGCTCAAATTCAAGGAAATGACCTTCGTCAGCACCGGCGCCAAAGCCACCGGACCCAATGCCGGCGTCCTGCAGGGCAAATTCACGCTGCACGGCGTCACCCGCGATATCGAGCTGCCGTTCAAGCTGCTCGGCTTCGGCCCCGACCCATGGGGCGGCAGCCGCATGGGGGTGGAGGCGCATACCCGGATCCGCCTCTCCGATTACGGCTACGGCTTCGGTTCGCTTGCCCCGGAAAAAAGCCCGCTCGGCGACGAAGTGGAGATCACCCTGCTGATCGAGGGCATAAGACTCGGGCCGGACGGCAAGCCGCTAATGGCCAAGCCGGCGAAATAGCCCTACTTCCCCGCCAGCCGCTGCAGCACCCGCGATGCCGCGGCCAGGCCGAAGGCGGCGGTGACGCACATGGATGAGCCGAAACCCGCGCAGGCGAGTCCGGTGAGGCGCATGTCCTTTTCGAAACACGCCGCACCTTCTTCACCTGTCGGATAGATCAGCGGCTCGGTGGAAAACACGCAGTCCACGCCGAATTTCCTTTTCGGGTCGCGCGGGAAGCTGTACTGGCGGCGCAGCAGGGAGCGCACTTTGGCGGCGAGGGGGTCCTGGATGGCGCGACTCAGGTCGGCGACCTGGACCCTGGTCGGGTCGGTCTGCCCGCCGGCGCCGCCCACCGTGACCAGCCCGATCCTGCGGGGCTTGCACCAGGCGATGAGCGCAGCCTTGGCCTTCACGCCGTCGATGGCGTCGATCACATAGTCATAGCCGCGGCCCAGAATTTCATCGAGATTTTCCTCGCCGACGAAATCCTCGATCTCCGTCACCGCGCATTCCGGATTGATCGCACGAATGCGCCCGGCCATGGCAGCGACCTTGGCCTTGCCGAATTCGTGGTCGAGGGCATGGACCTGGCGGTTGACATTGGAAACGCAGACATTGTCGAGAT
Source organism: Pseudomonadota bacterium (assembly GCA_040752115.1). Classification (GTDB taxonomy): domain Bacteria; phylum Pseudomonadota; class Gammaproteobacteria; order Burkholderiales; family Sulfuricellaceae; genus JBFMFB01. The sequence goes on from JBFMFB010000028.1 coordinate 6,224, forward strand.
CCACCAGCGTAATGCGGCCGATCGCACTGCGTGCCAGCGCCTCTGCCGCCCATGAGCCGACACCGCCGATGCCGATCACGCACACGTGCGCCCCGCGGAAGCGCGCGAAGGCCGCCTCACCGTAAAGCCGGCGAATGCCGCCGAAGCGCCGCTCGAAATCTCCTCCCGCTTCCGTGCTCACTTGTTCGGGAGGCCGGTCTGGTCGAACATGTCCGGGCTGATGGTGAACCCTTCGAGGTTTTCCGACGCGCGGATGCGCTGGGTCATGTCAGTGGCATCGATCGTCGCGGGACCGTTCGGCGGCACCGCCGATTCCTCAGCGGGAGCATTGTCTATCAGCCATTCGATGTCGGTTTGGGAATCGGCATTGTGGATCGCCTCTTCGCGGCTGATCCTGCCCGCCCGGTACAGCCGCAGCAGGGCCCGCTCGAAGGTCTGGGCGCCGTTGGAAAGGCTCTGGTCCATGGCTTCCTTGATCTTCTCGATCTCGCCCTTCTGGATCAGTTCGGATACGTAGAAGGTGTTGATCAGCACCTCCACCGCCGCCACCCGCTTGCCGTCCACGCCCCTGACCAGGCGCTGCGACACGACCCCCCGGAGCGAAAGCGAGAGGTCGAGCAGCAAGTGCTCGCGCTCGTCCTGCGGGAAGAAATTCACGATCCGGTTCAGCGCATGATAGGCGTTGTTGGCGTGCAAAGTGGCGACGCACAGGTGGCCGGTCTGGGTGTAGATCAGCGCCTGCCGCATGGTCTCGGTATCGCGGACTTCGCCGATCATCAGGACATCCGGCGCCTCGCGCAAGGCGTTGACCAGGGCGACGGCATAGGACTCGGTGTCGATCCCGATCTCGCGCTGGTTGACCAGGGACTTCTGATGCTTGTGGACGAACTCGATGGGATCCTCGATCGTGAGAATGTGCCCGGTCTTGCGGGCGTTGCGGTAATCGATCAGCGATGCCAGGGTAGTGGACTTGCCCGAGCCGGTCGCGCCCACCACCAGCACCAGCCCGCGTTTCTCCAGCGCCAGCGCCTTGAGGGCGGTGGGCAGGCCGAGCGCTTCCAGCTGGGGCACCTTATCGCTGATGAAGCGCGCCACCATCGCCACGCTGCCGCGCTGGCGGAAGACATTGATACGGAACCGGCCGGCCTGGGGCACGGAAAGGCCGAAATTCATTTCCATGTCGGCCTCGAAGGCGCGGATCTGCTCCTCGGTCATGAGCGAGTAGGCCGCTTTCTTCACCACGGCGGCATCCAGCACCTGGCTGTTGACCGGGCGCAGCTCCCCGTCGAGCTTGACGTAGACTGGCGCGCCCGCCGAGAAGAACAGGTCGGAAGCCTGCTTCTCCGCCACGAACTTGAACAGGGGGGTGAGATCCATAATCGGCAAGCCTCAGGATGGTTGTTGTCGAGCCGCCCCCATTATGCCAAAAAAATGGGGCGGGCGAACTCGACCTGTATAATGGGCCGCATCTACCCAATGCCGTAAATCCCATGCGCTTCACCCACTTCGGCAAACCGCCCGCCAACCGCAACGACTGGAAGACCATCCGCACCCTGCTGCCCTACCTGTGGGAATTCAAGGGGCGGGTGATCCTGGCGCTGGTCCTGCTGTTCGCCGCAAAACTGGCCAACGTGACCGTGCCGCTGGTGCTGAAGGAAATCGTGGACGCGCTGGACAAGCCGAAAGCGCTGCTCGCGCTGCCCGCGATCCTGCTGGTGGGCTACGGCGTGCTGCGCTTCGCCAGCACCCTGTTCGGCGAACTGCGCGACGCCGTGTTCGCCAAGGTCACCCAGCGCAGCATCCGGCGGGTGGCGCTCCAGGTATTTCGCCATCTGCATGCGCTGGCGCTGCGCTTCCACCTGGACCGGCAAACCGGCGGCATGTCGCGCGACATCGAGCGCGGCACGCGCGGCATCGGCTTCCTGCTCAACTTCATGCTGTTCAACATCCTGCCGACCCTGATCGAGATCGGCATGGTCGCCGTCATTCTGCTGGTCAAATACGACATCTGGTTTTCGGTCATCACCTTCGTCACTCTGACGGCCTACATCGCGTTCACGCTGTTCGTCACCGAATGGCGCATGGTGTTCCGCCGCACCATGAACGACATGGACTCGAAAGCCAATACTCGCGCCATAGACAGCCTGCTCAACTACGAGACGGTCAAGTATTTCAGCAACGAGGAATACGAAACCCGGCGCTACGACGAAAGCCTGCAAACCTGGGAAACAGCCGCAATCCGCAACCAGACCTCGCTCGCCGCGCTCAACGCCGGACAGAGCGGCATCATTGCCATCGGCGTCACCCTGCTGATGCTGCTCGCCGGGCAGGGCGTGGTGAACGGCACCATGACCCTGGGCGACCTGGTGCTGGTCAACGCCTACATGATCCAGCTCTATCTGCCGCTGCATTTCCTCGGCTTCGTCTACCGCGAGATCAAGCATTCGTTGGCGGACATGGAGAAAATGTTCGCGCTGCTGGAACAGCACGCCGAAATCCGGGACAAACCGGGAGCGCCGGAACTGGCCGCCCCGCACGGCGCCATCCGCTTCGAGCACGTGGATTTCGCCTACGACCCCAAGCGCCGGATTCTGTTCGACGTCAGCTTCGATGTGCCGACGGGGCGCACGGTGGCTGTGGTCGGCGCGAGCGGCGCCGGCAAGTCCACGCTGTCGCGTCTGCTGTTCCGCTTCTACGACGTCACCGGCGGGCGCATCCTGATCGACGGCCAGGACCTGCGCGACGTAACCCAGACGAGCCTGCGCGCGGCGATCGGCATCGTCCCCCAGGATACGGTGCTGTTCAACGACACGATCTACTACAACATCGCCTACGGCCGTCCCGGCGCCACCCGCGAGGAAGTGCTCCAGGCCGCCAGGCACGCGCACATCCACGAATTCATCGAATCCCTGCCGGACGGCTATGACACCATGGTCGGCGAGCGCGGCCTGAAGCTTTCCGGCGGCGAAAAACAGCGCGTCGCCATCGCCCGCGCCATCCTCAAGAATCCGCGCATCCTGATTTTCGACGAAGCCACCTCGGCACTGGATTCCAAATCGGAAAAGGCCATCCAGGCCGAGCTGCGCCACATTGCCCGCGACCGCACCACCCTGGTGATCGCTCACCGGCTTTCCACCGTCGTGGACGCCGACCAGATCCTGGTCATGGAGCAGGGCCGCATCGCCGAACGCGGCAGCCACCAGGAACTGCTGGCGCGGAATGGAATCTACGCCCGCATGTGGGCGCTGCAGCAGCAGGAAGAATCCCGTGCCGACCACGGCTCTGCGGCGGCCATACCCGAAAGCGCATTGCGCGACGGTAATGGATAGTTCCTGCCGAGCCTGATAGAGTTGCGTGCTCTGGCTCCACGTCAACCAACCCGCAGGATACCCGGTCTGGCCGAAGCGCATTGCCGGATCGACGAGAAGGAAATGCAACGGCAAGCATGATCCGCATCACCCGCTCCCTCGCCATCGGCGAAGACGAAATCCGGCTGGAGTTCATCCGCGCCTCGGGCCCGGGCGGCCAGAACGTCAACAAGGTCGCCACCGCGGTGCAGCTGCGCTTCGACGCAGCACACTCGCCATCCCTGCCCGAAGATGTCCGCACCCGCCTGGCAACGCTCGCCGGCAGACGGATGACCGATGAAGGGGTGCTGGTGATCGACGCCCGGCGCCACCGCACCCAGGCCAGAAACCGCGAGGATGCGATCGCGCGGCTGGTCGAACTGCTCCGGGCCGCCGCCGAAAAACCCAAGCCCCGCAAGGAAACCAGGCCGACATCGGCCTCCAAAAAACGGCGGCTGGAGAGCAAGCAACGGCGCGGAGAAACCAAGCGGCTGCGAGGGACCGTTGCGGGCTCATCAGAATAAAACCGGAAGAAGCGTTTTGGCCACGAATGGTACGAATGTTCACGAATGCCACAAATAAGGAATTAGCCACGGATTGACACGGATGTTCATGGATAAGGATCAAATTTGGGTCACAACCAGCCAACCAAACGGCGAGGCAGGCGATGTGAAACATACAGACAAATCCGTGTGCCTTCCGTGTTCATCCGTGGCCAAACGAGCTTTTTAGAATGAACCGCCCCACCATCGCAACTGCCCCGCCGCAACCCTCCGGCTACAGCTGGGCCACCATCCTCGGCATCGTGCTGCGGCACCGGCGCGCGCTCGTCACTGCCCACGCGGTGGCCATCCTTGCGGCGCTGGCGAGCGTGCCCATCCCCCTGCTGATGCCGCTGCTGGTGGACGAAGTGCTGCTGCATCAGCCGGGGCCGCTGGTCGCGTTCATCGACGGCCTGTTTCCGGCCGAATGGCACGGGGCGGTGCTGTATATCGGCATCATCTTGCTAGCGACGGTCATGCTGCGGCTGACGGCACTGCTCCTCGGAGTATGGCAGACGCACGACTTCACCCTGATCGCCAAGGACGTCGTCTATCGCATGCGGGAAGCACTGCTGCTGCGCCTCGAACGCATCGCCATGTCGGAATACGAAACGCTCGGCAGCGGCGCGGTGACCTCGCACTTTGTCACCGACCTCAACGCGGTGGACAATTTCATCGGCGCCACGGTGAGCAAGTTCCTGGTCGCGCTGCTGTCCCTGGTGGGCACCACCGCCGTGCTGCTGTGGATGCACTGGCAGCTCGCGCTGTTCATCCTGTTCCTCAACCCGGTCGTGGTCTATTTCACCACGGTGCTGGGGAAGCGGGTCAAGGACCTGAAGAAGCAGGAAAACAGCGCCTTCGAGCTGTTCCAGCAGGCGCTCACCGAGACCCTGGATGCCATCCAGCAGATCCGCGCCGCCAACCGCGAGCGCCATTACATCGCCCGCGTCATTGACCAGGCGCGCGGCATCCAGACCCATGCCGCAGCGTTCTCCTGGAAAAGCGACGCCGCCGGACGTTTCTCGTTCATGGTATTTCTGTTCGGCTTCGACGTATTCCGCGCCGCCAGCATGCTGATGGTGGTGTATTCCGGCCTGACGGTGGGCCAGATGATGGCGGTGTTCGGCTATCTGTGGTTCATGATGCAGCCGGTGCAGGAAATTCTGGGCATCCAGTACGCCTACTTCGCCGCCAAGGCGGCGCTGGCGCGCATCAACCGCCTGCTGGCACTGCGCGAGGAGCCGCACTACCCGCATCGCAAGAATCCTTTCAGGGGCAAACACACCGTCGGGGTGCGGGTGGAGGACGTCTCGTTCGCCTACGGCGACGGTCCGCCGGTGCTGAACCATGTCAATCTCGACATCAAACCCGGCGAAAAGATTGCGCTGGTGGGCGCCTCCGGCGGCGGGAAATCCACCCTGGTGCAGGTCATCCTCGGCCTTTATCCGCCGGGCTCCGGCATGCTCTATTTCGACGGCGTGCCGATGACCGAGATCGGCATGGACGTAGTGCGCAGCCACGTCGCCACCGTGCTGCAGCACCCTGCCCTGTTCAACGACACTGTGCGCATGAACCTCACCCTGGGGCGGGAGCTGGCCGATTCCGATCTGTGGCAGGCACTAGAAGTCGCTCAACTGCGCGATACGGTGGAAACCTATCCCGACGGCCTCGACACCATCATCGGCCGCCAGGGCGTGCGCCTCTCCGGCGGCCAGCGCCAGCGCCTGGCGATTGCCCGCATGATCCTGGGCAAGCCGCAGGTCGTTATCCTGGACGAAGCGACCTCCGCCCTGGACGCGGAAACCGAGGCGCATCTGCACGAGGCCCTGCGGGAATTCCTCAAGGACCGCACCACGCTCATCATCGCCCATCGCCTCTCCGCCGTGAAACAGGCCGACCGGGTTTACGTGTTCGAGGACGGGCACATCATCGAGGAAGGGGCGCACGAAGAGCTGATCAGGAACCGCGGCCTCTACAGCCGCCTTTACGGCCAGCTCCAGCACTAACCATGAAATACCTGATCGTCATCATCGCCCTGCTTGCCGGCTGCACCACGCAATGGATCCGGCCGGATACGCGCGAGACGCAGCTGCAGGAAGAAGCGGGCCGGCTGGCGGAACTGGTCAGGAGCAAGAAGATCACCAAGGCCCAGGCCGCAGACCGGCTCAATATCAAGCGGATCGAAGTGGTCGGCGCGAATCCCTTCGATGACGAGGTATTCGCCTATTACCGGAAGCTTGCCGAGCAAAGGGATCAGGGCAAGATCGCCCAGGCCGAGGCGCAATCGAGGATGGTGAAAAAGCTCGCTGACGTGCGCACGCGCTACCGTCAGCGGACGGAAGGCGGCAAGCCGGCGCCCGAACCGGTATTCACCCGCTTCATGCTGCGGCTGTACGGCCAGCCGCCGCTATAGCGTTGCAGGCTGGCGGGAAAAAGTTACTGCTCCAGGATCGCCTCGGCATCGATCGTGATGTCGACATGGTTGCTCACCACGATGCCTCCCTTGTCCATGGTGTCGTTCCAGCTCACCCCGAATTCCTGGCGGTTGATCCGGGCGGTGGCGAGAAATCCGGCGCGAATCTTGGGCCCCAGATCGACTCCGTTTTCCCACCATGGAGTTTTCCACTGCCCCAGATAGCGCACGGCCAGAGTGGCCTTGCGGGTCACGCCGCGGATCGTCAGATCGCCCGTGACCAGGAAGTCGTTCTCTCCCTGCACTTCGACCTCGCTGCCGGAAAAAGTGATTTCGGGATGGCGTTCCACTTCCAGAAAATCCGCAGAGCGCAGATGGTCGTCCAGCTCCGGCACGCCCGTCCACACGGCACGGGCGTCGATCTTTGCTTCCACCGACAAAGTCCGTGGATCGCCCGGGTCGAACTCGAGTTTGCCCTGAATGTTCTTGAAATGCCCGCGAACGTAGCTGATCATCATGTGGCGCACGCTGAACTCGGCGCCGGTGTGCTGAGGCTGAAAATTCCATTTTGCCATGGCCCACCCTCCTGGTAAGCGTGAGGAGCCAAGCCTCCCCAACAAACCGATAGAGCGGAAACGGCAGCCCGAGGTTCCGCTTCGCGTGGCCTACGGACCGGTTTCCTCCAGGGCGGCATAGCAGACATCGACCACTTCAAGTTCCTGGACGCCGGCCGGGCTCCTGAATGTCACGACATCTCCCAGCCGGGCCTTCAACAGCGCCTTGGCGATGGGTGAAATCCAGCTCACGCGCCCGCGAGCCGGATCGACCTCGTCCATGCCAACGATGGTGACCGTGCGCTCTTTTCCCTCTTCGTCGCACACCGTCACCGTGGCGCCGAAAAACACCTGGTCTGCATCCCGGTTCCCCGGCCGCACCACTTCGGCGAGGTCCAGCCGCCTGGTCAGGAACCGGATCCGCCGGTCGATCTCGCGCAGCCGTTTCTTGCCGTAGATGTAATCGCCGTTTTCCGAGCGATCGCCGTTGGATGCGGCCCAGGCGACCGTCTTCACCACCTCGGGGCGCTCGACCTTCCATAGGTGGTCGAGCTCGTTCTTGAGCCGGCTGTAGCCGGCCTGGGTAATGTGATTCTTGATGCCGCGAGGCTGCTGCGCCGACTGCTCCAACTCCTCGTCTTCCGCCGCGCCGTCCGTTTCGCGGGTGAAAGCCTTGCTCACGTCGTCACGAAGCCCGCTTCACAGCCACAGCACCAGCCCCATCTCGAGCGGGTGAGTGAGCAACTGATGCCAGGGGTAGACCCGTATCTTGTAATCCAGCCTGCCGCAAAGCCCCGGCGACAGGTCGAGCGTGAACAGATGCTCCGTGCCGCCTTCCAGCATGCCGTGGAAATCGAAGCTGAAATGCAGGTAATCGGATATCTCCTTTTTGGTCGGGCGGCGGATCATCAGCTCGACCACCATGTCCTCCGGCGCCAACCCATTGAGATTCAGCGCCACTTCCAGCCGCACCGATTCGCCGAACTGAATACGCTTCAGGGGAGTATCGAGCCGGCGGACGGAGACGCCGTGCCATGCCGCGCGGACCTTGCTTTTCCACGCAGACAGGCTCTTGGCGTTTTCGTAGCCATTCTGCTTGTAGAGCCGGCCCTGGCGGCTCGCCGGCACGTAGAAGCGGGTGACGTATTCCCCCACCATGCGGCTCGCGTTGAAGCGCGGCAGCAGGGAGGCAATGGAGCGTTTGGAAAGCTGCACCCATTCGGTCGAATAGCCCAGTTTACTGCGGTTGTAGTAGGCCGGCAGGACGCGGTCCTGCAGAATTTCATACAGCGCTTGGCTGTCCTCGCGATTGCGCTGGTAATCATCGAGATAGACGGGGGCGGGCTTGATCGCCCAGCCATTGGTGCCGTCATAGCCCTCGCCCCACCAGCCGTCCAGCACGCTCAGATTGATCGCGCCGTTGATGCCCGCCTTCATGCCGGAAGTGCCGCTCGCTTCCAGCGGATAGACCGGATTGTTGAGCCACACGTCCACCCCCGACACCAACCGGCGTGCGAGCCCCATGTCGTAGCCTTCCACCATCAGCACCTTGCCTTCGAATTCCGGCATGCGGGCGATGTTGTGGATCTGGCGGATCAGGTCCTGGCCGGGATGGTCGGCCGGATGCGCCTTGCCGGCAAAAATGAACAGCACCGGGCGGTCGGGATCGGAGGTGATTTCGCGCAGCCAGTCGATGTGCTCGAACAACAGCGCGGCGCGTTTGTAGGTGGCGAAGCGGCGGGCGAAGCCGATGGTAAGGATGTTCGGATTGGTGCTGTCCACGAACTTCAGCACCCGGTCGAGATGGGATTCGCTGCCGTGGTTGCGGAAATGCTGGCTGGAGACACGGTGACGAATAATATGCAGCATCTGCGACTTGAGCGACTGGCGCACGCTCCAGAACAGATGATCGGGAATCTCGTCGATGCGCGACCAGAAATCCGGATCGGTCATGCGGTTGCGCCATTCGTAGCCGAAAAAGTTGTCGAACAGGTCGGCCCATTCCTGCGCCAGGAAAGTCGGCACATGCACCCCGTTGGTCACGGAGGTCATGGGGTTTTCCTCCGGCGTCACCTCCGGCCACAGGCTGGCGCAAATGCGGGAGGAGACCTTGCCGTGGATCCGGCTCACGCCGTTCTGGTAGCGCGATCCGCGGATCGCCAGCGCCGTCATGTTGAATTCGGGGCTTTCGGGCGTGAGGCCGAGCGCCATCAGGTCATGCCTGCCGAGCTTCATGTCTGCGCAGAAGCGCTCGAAATAATGGGCAATCATGCCTTCGGCAAAATGATCATGGCCGGCCGGCACCGGGGTGTGGGTGGTAAACACGGTGTTGGAGGCGACCGCCTCCAGGGCGCTGGCGAAGTCGATCCCTTTCGCCTCCACCAGGCGCCGGACGCGCTCCAGCAGCATGAAGGCGGCGTGGCCTTCGTTGATGTGCCACACCGTCGGCTTGATGCCCAGCTCGGCGAGCGCCCGCACTCCGCCGATGCCGAGGATGATTTCCTGCTGAATGCGCAGATTGCGGTCGCCGCCGTACAACTGGTGGGCGATGTCGCGGTCCTCGGGCGAATTCCCCTCCAGGTCGGTATCCAGCAGATAGAGCTGGACATGCCCCACCCGCGCACGCCACACCTTTACCGCCACCCGACGGCCCGGCAGATCCACCCATACGTGCACTTCCTTGCCGTCGCGCAGCGCCGGCGCCACCGGCAGATCGTCGAAGTCGGAATCGGTATAGCTGGCGACCTGATTGCCCTCGCGGTCGATCAGCTGGGAAAAATACCCCTGGCGGTACAGCAGGCCCACGCCGACGAACGGCAGGCGCATGTCGCTGGCGGCCTTGCAGTGGTCGCCGGCGAGAATCCCCAGCCCGCCCGAATAGATCGGGAAGCTCTCGTGAAAGCCGAACTCGGCGCAGAAATACGCCACCAGGTCGGTTTCCTTGAGGTTTTCCGCGCCGTTGCGCCGCACCGGCTGCTCGTTGTGGTAGGTGTCGTAGGAGGACAGGACGCGGTTGTAAGTGGCGAGAAAAACCTGGTCCTCGACCGCCTCCGCCATGCGTTTTTCGTCCACCCGCCGCAGGAATATCTTGGGATTGTGTCCCACCGCGTCCCACAGGCCCGGATGCAGGCGCGCGAACAGGGTGCGGGTCGGCTTGTCCCAGCTGTACCAGAGATTATTGGCCAGTTCCTCCAGCCGAATCAGCTTTCTCGGGATCTTGGGATTGATTTCGATGGCAAAGGTGGTGCCCTGTTTCATTTGCTGCTCCCTTGTGCGAGATCAGACGTGGAGGAAATTCTCGCGGTAATACTTGAGTTCGCCGATGGATTCGTAGATATCCGCCAGCGCCTCGTGCTTGTTTTCCTTCTTGAAGCCGTCGTAAACCGATGGTTTCCAGCGCTTCGCCAGTTCCTTGATGGTGGAAACGTCGAGGTTGCGATAGTGGAAATACGCCTCCAGTTTCGGCATGCAGCGCGCCAGAAAACGCCGGTCCTGGCAAATCGAGTTGCCGCACATGGGCGACTTGCCAGGCGCGATGTGCTCCTGCAGGAATGCGATCATGCGCGCTTCCACTTCAGCCTCGTCAAGAGCGGAAGCCTTGACCTTGTCAATCAGGCCCGATTTGCCGTGAGTCGCCTTGTTCCATGCGTCCATTCCGTCCAGCACCGCATCCGGCTGATGCACCACCAGCACCGGCGCCTCGGCGACGGTATTCAGCTCGCCGTCGGTCACCACCAGCGCCACCTCCAGGATGCGGTCGCTGTCCGGATTGAGTCCGCTCATTTCCAGATCGACCCAGATGAGGCGATTGTTGTCTTGTGCCATAATACGTCCTGCCGATAAGTGAAGCTGCTAATTGTGTCATACCCTGCCGACACTCGTCATCTACCGTGAGCCCAGCCCAAACCTTTACCGCCGTCTTCCTCGCCGTCGTCGCCCTGACCACATCGGCACGACTGTGGCTGGCGCTGCGCCACATCCGGCATGTGCGCGCGCACCGCGGCAGCGTCCCCGCGGATTTCGCGCGGAACATCACCCTGCCATCCCACCAGAAGGCTGCCGACTATTCCATCGCAAAAACACGGTTGGGCATCGCCTACGCGCTACTGGAAACGGCATCGCTGCTGTTCTTCACGCTGGGCGGAGGACTGCAGGGTCTGGCCGATTTCTGGCAATCCCTGCTCGGAAACGGGCTGCTGCGCGGTACGGCGCTGATTCTCGGCATGTTCCTGATCATCAGCGCGCTGGAACTGCCGTTGAATCTCTACCGCACCTTCGTCATCGACGCCCGCTTCGGCTTCAACAAGATGACGCCGCGCCTGTTTTTCGCCGACCTCCTCAAGCAGGCGGCGCTCGCCTTCCTGCTGGGCGTCCCACTGATTCTGGCGGTGCTGTGGCTGATGGCGGAAATGGGCGGCTATTGGTGGCTGTATGTCTGGCTGGCGTGGGCGGCGTTCAACCTGCTGATCCTCGCGGTTTATCCCGCCTGGATCGCGCCGCTGTTCAACAAATTCACGCCGCTGGCGGATGCGGCCCTGGCCGCACGCATCGAAGCGCTGCTCGACCGGTGCGGCTTCAAGTCCAACGGTGTGTTCGTCATGGACGGATCGAAACGCACCAGCCACGGCAACGCCTACTTTACCGGCTTCGGCGCGACCAAGCGCATCGTGTTTTTCGACACTCTGCTCGAACGCCTCGACGGCGCCGAGATCGAGGCCGTACTTGCCCACGAGCTCGGCCATTTCAAGCGGCGCCACGTGATCAAGCGCATCGCCTGGATGTTCGCCGTGAGTCTCGGCGGGCTGGCGCTGCTCGGCTGGCTGATGCCGCAGCCCTGGTTCTACCAGGGGCTGGGTGTGACCACTCAGGGCACGGACACCGCTCTGCTGCTGTTCCTGCTGGCGGGTCCGGCATTCACCTTCCTGTTCCAACCGCTCGTCAGCCTGCACTCCCGCCGGCACGAGTTCGAAGCGGACCGCTATGCGGCGCAGAATGCCAGCGCCCAAGACCTTGCCCGCGCTCTGGTGAAACTGTACAACGACAATGCCGCGACACTCACGCCCGACCCGCTGCACTCGCTCGTCTACGATTCCCATCCCCCTGCAGGCCAGCGCATCGCCCATTTGCGCCGTCTGGGCGATGGCGCTTTCGCCGGGCAGCGCGCATAATTTTAGAAAAAGCGTTTTAACCACGAATGACACGAATGTTCACGAATCATCATGACGTTACTCACGGAGCCGCGCCCACCTGGATGGTGTGCCGCAAATTGGTCACGCTTCACTGTTCTTATTCGTATTTATTCGTGTCATTCGTGGCCCAATACTGTTTTTAGGATGATTCCGTCCGGGCCACTGCCACCGGAGTTCGCATGAAGACACTGTTTGCCTCGATCACCCTGCTGCTGGCGGCGATGCCGCTTCACGCCGATCCTTTCGAAAATGGCGATCCGAAAATCGGCAAGACGCTGGTGGAAAAATCCTGCACCGCCTGCCACGTTTCGATGTTCGGCGGTGACGGCTCGAAAATCTACACCCGCCCGAACCGCAAGATAAAGACCGCCCAGCAGCTCATCGCCCGCATGCGCGTATGCAACACCAATGCCGGCGCCGGCTGGTTCCCGGAAGAGGAGATGCACGCAGCGGCATATCTCAACCAGGCCTATTACCATTTCAAACAATGAACCTGGAAAAAGCGATTAACCACAAATTTGCACGAATAAACCACGAATGTTCACGAACAATCAATGAATTAACCATTCCCGCCCGGCCCACCCGTTGGGTGAGGCGAAATTATGTTCTAACTATTTGTGTTCATTCGTTAAAATTCGTGTCATTCGTGGTCAACTGTCGTTTTAAGGATGAATGGCTGAATTGCTGAACGGCCAGGTCGTCGCCGCCTTCGGCCGCCGCTTTGCGGTGGAACTGGCCGACGGCCAGACGGTTTCCTGCGTCACCCGCGGCAAGAAAGGCGGCATCGCCTGCGGCGACCGGGTGTCCATCGCGCTGACCGGGCCCGCCCAAGGAGTAATCGAAGCCGTCGCTCCCCGCGCCACCCTGCTCTACCGTTCGGACCCCTTCAAGGAAAAAATCATCGCCGCCAACGTGACACAGATCGTCGTTGTGGTAGCCGCGGTGCCCAGTTTCTACGAAGAACTGGTCAACCGCTGCCTGGCCGCCGCCGAAGCCGCCGGCATCAGGGCGCTGATCGTGCTGAACAAATGCGATCTCGCCGAAGAAACCAGGGCGGCGCTGGATGCCCTGCGGCTTTACCGCGAGCTGGGCTACACCGTGCTGCCGCTTTCCGCACTGCAAAGCATCGAGCCGCTGCGTCCTTGGCTGAAGGGCCAGACCAGCGTGCTGGTGGGCCAGTCGGGCATGGGCAAGTCCAGCATCATCAACGCCCTGCTGCCGGATGCAGGGGCGCGAACGCGGGAAATCTCGCAAACCCTCGACTCGGGCAAACACACCACCACCTGGGCCCAGCTTTACCACCTCGATGGCGACAGCCACATCATCGACTCCCCCGGTATGCAGGAATTTGGCCTGCACCACCTGAGCCACGACCAGCTCGACCACGCCTTCGTCGAATTCCGCCCCTACCTTGGGCGGTGCAAATTCAACAACTGCCGGCATGTTTCCGAACCTGGCTGCGCCGTGCTGGAAGCCGCCGCAGCGGGGAACATCGACGCGCGCCGGCTGGCGGCGTACCAGAAGCTCGCCGGCGCTTAATGCGCCTTGGCCGGCAAGTCGCGCACCGTTTCCAGAACGGTCCGCAAATCCTGCTCCCAGCGGGCGAACACCTCGGTCAGCTCCGGCTGTGGGAACAACGTGGCCAGATAAACCGGGCTGGCGCTGACCAGCAGCGTATCGCGCCCCTCGGCAAATACCAGAATCTGCAACGGGAGATAGGGAATCAGCTCCGGAAACTGCCGGGACAGCGACCGAATCTCTTCCGCCTTGCCGAAAAACACCGCCTTGTAATTCTCGCTCAGATACCCCATCAGCAGCAGACCGAGATCCACGTTTTTCACCTCGGCAACGGTGTATCCCTGAGACCGGATGGCGGACTGGGCCGCCTCCAGCGCGGCCGGGAAAGGCAGGCCGGTTCGCACCATCAGCAGATTTTCCGCCAGCAGCGGAGCCGGGGCCAGCAGCAGAAAAACGGCCAGCAACCAGCATCTCAACGTATCTTTCCTCACCTGACGGTCTCCTCCAGAATGGCTAGGTAAGCCGCATGCAACTGCTCGATGGCCGGGGCGAGGCCGTCGTTATTGAACAGCGCACCCACCGCCAGGGGATTGACTGCCATGACCTGCACCGCTCCGTCCCGTTCGACGACCGTTAGCCGGCCGGGCAGGAACAATCCCCAGCGCGGGTCGGTCGCGAGGGGCTTGTCAAGAAGCTCGAAACTGCCGAAATAAATGACCCGCTGCCCCGGCGCTTCCAGCCCGCGTTCGACCAGGCCGATTTCCAGCGGCTGCTCGCGGATCAGCCGGAAGTTCCGGGTGGCCACTGCGCGCTTCACCTTGGCCAGCGTCGTGCCGAAATCGTACGGCGACTGCGCGGACAGCACCGCCCTGACATCCCGCGGCGTTGCGCTCTGGCTTGCCGCGACCCGGCGCTCGAAGGTGCGGACGTAGCTCACCACGTCGTCGATATCCTCCTCCCGCAGCCCGAACTTCAGGAACGACTGCATGGGCGTGCCCTTGCGCCCATGCACCAGGGTGGTCTTGATGATCTGGTCGGAAGCTGCCGCAAGATAGCCGGCATTGTTCAGGGCGGGAGCGACGATGGGCTGATCGCGCGGGCGCGAGAAGGTGACGCCGGTGCCGGCGCCGCCTTCGCCATTGGCGCCATGGCACTCGGCGCAATAGGCATCGTATAGCACCTTGCCGCGTTCCGGATCGCCCTGCGCCGACCGCTCGGCGAGCCTGGGCCGCTGGGTCGCCCAGCTTCGCATGAACTGGACGATCGCATCGACTTCCTCGTCGCGCAGGTTCGGATAGGCGGGCATCACCCGGCCCGGCCGGCCGAGGCGGATGGTTTTGAACAGGTATTCGTCGCTGACGCTGTTCTGGAAATCCGGCAGCGCCAGTGGCACGCCGATGCCGCCGTCGCCGGCCGCACCGTGGCAAGCCGCGCAGTTGAGCGCGTAGAGTCGGGCGCCATCCCCGCTTCTTGCGCCCTTGGCCGGCATGGGGGCGCAAGCGGCGAGGATAAGCGCGCCGACAAGCGCCAGGCATAAAAGTACGAGTTTGCCGCGGATGGCTTTCATGGCTCTTGCATTCTTCGACAATTCGATGCGATCGGCCTGCACCATTGCAGAATGACTACCACTTAAGATAAGGTTCCGAACTCGGCAATAGGTTCAAAATTTTATGCGAAATCAAGCCTTAGGCTGGCTACTGTGGCTGTACGCCTTGAACGGCTTCGCCGGGCAGGCGGGGGGAAATGCGCAGCCGGAGTCGGTGCTGCTGGCTGCAGGCGACATTGCCCAATGCGGCGTACCGGGCGCAGCGCTGACGGCGGCCTTGATCGAAAAAACGCCGGGTGTGGTGCTGGCGGTCGGGGATCTGGCCTACCCGAAAGGCTCATCCAGGGATTTCGAGCGATGCTTCGCGCCCACCTGGGGAAAGTTCAAGGAGCGGATTCTGCCGGCTCCGGGCAACCACGAATACCTCACTCCCGGCGCGGCGGGCTACTTCGAATACTTCGGCAACCGCGCGGGAGAGGCCGGCAAGAGCTTCTACAGCGTCGACCTCGGACAATGGCACATCGTCTCGCTCGACAGCAACATCGACGCCGGCCCCGGTTCCGACCAGCTCCGGTGGCTGGAACAGGATCTGGCAGAAAGCCGCCACGCCTGCGTGCTGGCGTTCTGGCATCACCCGCGCTTCAGCTCGGGCAGGCACGGCAACAACGCCGGCATGGCGGCGGCCTGGAAGGCGCTTTACGAACGCGGAGCCAGCGTGGTCATCTCAGGCCACGATCACAATTACGAACGTTTCGCGCCGCTCGATGCAACCGGGAGGCCGGACGCGGCCCGCGGCATCCGCTCCTTCGTGGTCGGCAGCGGTGGCGCCAAGCTGTACGACTTCGGCGTACGCGACGAATCCAGCGAAGCCTGGAACGGCTCCTCCTGGGGCGTGCTCAAGCTTTCCCTCTATCCCGATCGCTACACCTGGGAGTTCGTCCCGGCCGGAGAAGGCAAGTTCCGCGACTCGGGAAGCGGGCGCTGTGTGAAACCCTGATTCAGCAGGGTGTTGAAAAACGTAGCGAGAGGGCGTCAGGCAAGGAGAAAACAGGCGAGAAAGCGGAGTTTACATGAGGTAAATGAGCATTTCGACCCTGTTTTCGACACGGCATCACGCCCTCGCAGTAGTTTTTCAACACTCTGTCAGTTCGAGTCTGACAAACGCTTCTGCACCTGCTCCACCAGCGCCTCGCAGCAGCCCAGCACTTCGAGGTTCAGGCCATCGTAGCTGGGTCCGGTGCACACGAAATGCGGCCCCTGGTTGTGCTCCTTGCAATAGATGTCCTCGACCCGGTCCGCGACCGAAGCCATGATGCTGCGCAGCGTCGCCGCTTCGGCGGGATCCTCGACATCATTGGGATCCACTGCCTTGCCGTTGATTTCAAACGCAAATGGTATGCCGCTCACTTCAATCTCCTTGTTGAAAAATTCAAACCGTCAGACGCCTCGCCCGTCCGCTTCATAACACCCGTCCAGCTCGGCGCTGCGAATTTCTTCCAGCAACCCCCGCGCCGCATCCTCCACCAGATCCAGCACGTGTTCGAACCCCTGCGCTCCGCCGTAGTAGGGGTCGGGCACCTCATCTGCGTCGAAGTTGCTGCTGAATTCCAGGAACAGCCGCAACTTTCTGGCATGCTCGGGCGGGCAAAGCTGCTGCAGGATGGACAGGTTGTGCCGGTCCATCGCCAATACATAATCGAATTCGTGGAAATCCTCGACCCTCACCTGGCGACCGCGCAAGCCGGAAAGATCGTAGCCGCGCTTCGCCGCCATGGCCTGGGAGCGCCGATCTGGCGGCTCGCCGATGTGGTAGTCGTGCGTACCGGCGGAATCCGCCTGAATCCGGTCCGCCAGCCCGGCCGCCTCGACCTGGTGGCGAAAAACTCCTTCCGCCGTGGGCGAGCGGCAGATGTTGCCCATGCAGACAAACAATACTTTAGTCATGCTCTTCCACTCCGAACATCAGATGCTTCAATTCCTTCAGCTTGTCGCGCAGCTCGGCGGCGCGCTCGAATTCGAGGTTTTTGGCGGCGGCCAGCATTTCCTTTTCGATCTGCTTGATCTCGCGCGTGAGCTGCTTCTCGTCCAGTTTCTTGTAGTGCGCCAGCTCCTGCGCCACCTTGAGTTCCTGCTGCGCCGTTTCGACATCGTACACGCCGTCGATCATGTCCTTGATGCGCTTGCTCACGCCCTTGGGCGTGATGCCGTGGGCCAGGTTGTGGGCGAGCTGCTTGGCGCGCCGCCGCTCGGTTTCGTCGATGGCGCGGCGCATGGAATCGGTGACCTTGTCCGCGTACAGGATGGCGGTGCCGTTGAGGTGGCGCGCGGCGCGGCCGATGGTCTGGATGAGCGAGCGCTCGGAGCGCAGGAAGCCCTCCTTGTCCGCGTCCAGAATCGCCACCAGCGACACCTCCGGGATATCCAGCCCTTCGCGCAGCAGGTTGATGCCCACCAGCACGTCGAACTCGCCCAAGCGCAGGTCGCGGATGATCTCCACCCGCTCCACCGTGTCGATGTCCGAATGCAGGTAGCGCACCTTGATACCGTGGTCGCCCAAGTAGTCGGTCAGGTCCTCCGACATCCGCTTGGTGAGCGTGGTGACCAGCACGCGCTCGCCCGCCGCGATGCGCAGGTTGATCTCCGACAGCAGGTCGTCCACCTGGGTCGAGGCAGGCCGGACGTCGATGCGCGGGTCCACCAGGCCGGTCGGCCGCACCACCTGCTCCACCACCTGGCCGGTGTGCTCCGCCTCGTAGTCCGCCGGCGTGGCGGAGACGAACACCGTCTGGCGCATCACCCGCTCGAATTCGTCGAAGCGCAGCGGCCGGTTGTCGAGTGCGGAAGGCAGGCGGAAGCCGTATTCCACCAGGTTTTCCTTGCGCGCCCGGTCGCCCTTGTACATGCCGCCGATCTGCGGAATGGTGACATGGGATTCGTCGATGATCATCAGCGCGTTGGGTGGCAGGTAGTCCATCAGCGTGGGCGGCGGCTCGCCCGGCTTGCGCCCGGAGAGGTGGCGCGAGTAGTTTTCGATCCCCTTGCAGAAGCCGAGCTCGTTGAGCATTTCCAGATCGAAGCGGGTGCGCTGCTCGATGCGCTGCGCCTCGACCAGCTTGTTGTTCGCCACGAAGAAATCGAGCCGCTCGCGCAGCTCCAGCTTGATCGCCTCGATCGCCCGCAGCGTGGTGCTGCGCGGCGTGACGTAATGGCTGGAGGGATAGACCGTGTAGCGCGGCACTTTCTGCAGGATGTGACCGGTGAGCGGGTCGAACAGCGACAGGCTTTCCACCTCGTCGTCGAACAGCGACACCCGCACCGCGGTTTCCGCGCTTTCCGCCGGGTAGATGTCGAGCACGTCGCCGCGCACGCGGAAGGTGCCGCGCCGGAACTCGATTTCGTTGCGCTCGTACTGCATCTCGGTGAGGCGCTTGATGGCGTCGCGCTGGGCCACCTTCTCACCCTGGCGCAGATGCAGGATCATGCCGTGGTAGTCCACCGGATCGCCGATACCGTAGATCGCCGAGACCGTCGCCACGATCACGCTGTCCTCCCGCTCCAGCAGCGATTTGGTGGCGGACAGGCGCATCTGCTCGATGTGCTCGTTGATGCTCGAATCCTTCTCGATGAACAGGTCGCGCGACGGCACATAGGCTTCGGGCTGGTAGTAGTCGTAATAGGAAACGAAATATTCGATCGCGTTTTCCGGGAAGAATTCGCGCATCTCCGCATACAACTGCGCCGCCAGCGTCTTGTTCGGCGCCATCACGATTGCCGGCCGGCCGAGGCGGGCGATGACGTTGGCCATGGTGTAGGTCTTGCCGGAGCCGGTCACCCCCAGCAGCGTCTGGAACGACAGGCCGTTTTCCACCCCCTCGACCAACTGGTCGATGGCGGAAGGCTGGTCGCCGGCGGGCGGGAAAGGCTGGTGCAGGCGGTAGGGGCTGTTGGGGAAAGTGACAATCACGAGTAGAATCGACGGCTTGACAAGCGGGTAATTGTACCATGCGGAGGCTGAGGAGCTGGTTGCCGCTGCAGGGAGCGGCACCTTGAAATGTTTTCAGTGCGGTCAGGTGGTCGGCAGCCCTGTCGGCGTCGTGCTGAGGCGATGGGAGCCGGGGCCGGCGAGAGCAGCGGTGCGAAAATACCGGTACCCTGCGACACCGGCGCCTGCGCACCCCCGAGAAGACCAAGACCCGGCAGGTCGTCTTCTTCCAGGGAAGAGCGCCGGGATACGAAACGGCGACTGATCGGATGAAGGTCGAAGATCGACAGCGAAACCGGCAAACAGATGATCACCCGGCGCTTCGCCACCGTGGAACCGGTATTCGGCAACCTGAGAAACAACAAGCGGCTGGACCGCTTCACCATGCGCAGCCAGGCGAAGGTGGACGGGCAATGGAAGCTCTACGCCCTGGTACATAACATCGAGAAACTGGCGCATCATGGTTATGCGCATTGAGGAGAAGTCACGGTGAGCCGTTCCGCCCAAGGCTTCCCAAGGGCATCCAGCGCCGCCTGGTCGGCCGATTGCCGGCATGGCGCCAGTTTCAACCGATCGACTCGGCGGATTCTGTCCTGCCTGGCGATTCAAAAAAATCGCTCAATTCGGCCGAGGCAGTGGCAGAATCGGGTTTTTCTACAGCTTCGTTAGCCGCCAATGCCCACACTTCCGAGATTCGATGTGAAAAAGAACCGGGTCCAGAATCCGCATGTTGTGATCCTGGGAGCCGGAGCAAGTATCGCTGCATGTCCAGACGGCGATATAAACGGATTGAAGCTGCCTTCCCTTCAGGATGTTCAAAATGCGACTGGGCTTAACGAATTGTTCGGAAGGATCGAAGCGGTAGAAGGATCATTAGGTGACGGGTTCGAGGCGAAATACTCTCGTCTTGTGCATATCGGCAAGTATTCCGCGGAGATCGAACAGATCAACTCTTCAGTCCGGGATTACTTTGCGCGGCTCCAGTTGCCGGAGCGTGTCACTCCTTATGACCTCATGATTCTTGGGTTGAGGGAAAAAGACCACATCTTTACCTTCAATTGGGACCCATTTCTCCTCCAAGCTTTAAGGCGTTGTTCTGGCGTGGCAAGCTTACCCAGCGTCCATTTCCTCCATGGCTGCGTGGATGTCTCCTTTTGTAGCGATTGCAAGGTCAAGTCGAATGCAGGCATCCCGTGCCCGAAGTGTGGAAACAAAATGGAGCCTTCGCAGCTTCTATTCCCGGTAACGGACAAGGATTACGACTCTGATCCTGTCATACGTGATGAATGGTACGCTCTTAGACACGCGCTCGATGACGCATATTTCGTGACCGTGTTCGGCTATAGCGCACCCGTCACGGACATTGCCGCCCGAAAGATTCTGATAGACACATTTTCGAGTAACCGATTTCGGGAAATGGCGGAGGTCGAGATTATTGATATTAGAGATCGGGCCGCTATTGAAGCGGCTTGGTCAGATTTCTACTTTAGCCATCACTACGCGATCTTTGACTTTTTTCAGCATTCCCAGATCTTTCGGCACTTTAGGAGGTCGTGTGACGCGTTCGCTATGGCGACCCTACAGTGCCATCCGGTACCCGAAAATTCTCCATCCGAAGTTTCCACGGTCTGGCAGCTGAAAGAGTTCGCAGCTGAACTTTTCCGCGAAGAGCAAGCAAGCGTCAAATTCTGGGAACATCATGCTAATCCGTTTGGCGGCTAACAGATCGCTCCAGGGGACGCGCCGCAAGCGGCGCGCCCCTGACCTTGAACGTTGGGCTACTCCAGCACTCCGAGGGAGAATGACATGAAGTTTCGGACTACCGTACTGTTCTCGTATGTCATCATTGGCGCAATCGCCTTTGCGTCTAGCGAAGCAATCGCGGAACCGTACTTGTTCGAATTGTTAAGCAAGCCAACCTACTACAAGTCTTGGAATGCATTGTTCGTTGGCGAGGAAGACATCGACACCTGGCTCGTTAGATACGCTAAGACGAAGAATGGTCCCGCCACTCCGGGCAAGGTAATCCAATTGGGAAAATCCGGCTATCAAGTCAACATGGTCTGTAAGACCCACGAGTGTGGAGAAAACCAATTCTTCGTCTTGTTCACTCAGAATGGAACCAAGGCTTGGGGGTTATTGCTCAAGCACAGAAAAACAGAGCGCTTCTTTGGGAGTCCAGACGACGAGAAGAAGAATGCACTGCGGGCGGCAGCGTATGAGTAATGTAGCCCTCGCCATGTACTGCGCATACTCGCGTCGTTGCCCAACCTATCATTCGAGCAGACCTGCGCGAAAAGCCGCGCAGGCCGCTCATGTCAGACGTTGGGCATATCCACAAAAGGGGAGGCTCTAATGAAGAAGTTAATTTTTACGTTACTGCTCACCTTCCACTTTTCATGCACATTTGCGGGAGATGAGCTTGGCCTGTTAAAGAAAGATATTTCCGATTACCTGACGGAGCAAAACAAAACCCCGAATCAGATCATCAAGTACAGTGATGGCAATGGGAATGTTGCCCGTGCGGTTCTAAATCCAGACAGAGCTAAACGCTTCATAGATGAAATAAGAAAAGGTAGCGACTATCCGGAGAAGTTAAAGGTTGCACTGGAGCAATACAAGCCCATATCGCAAAACTATATGACGGCATTCAACCGGTCTCCCGGTCAATATGACACCGAGTACTTGGATCACTTTGATTTCCTTTTCCAACTTATGGTCGCAAACGCCAGCCCAATTCGGAATGTAAACTTTGATGCGATTAAAGATGAAGGTATGAAGGCAATGCTGCAGGCATCCGCCAAAATGATGCAAGCAATGCCGACTTTGTTCCTTGTGACACTCGAAAAACAAATCAAGGACAAAAAATTTAGCGAGGCTTTTACACCACAAGCTGTAGCCAAACTTAATCATCTTCGTGAAATTCAGTCTCAGGCACTACAAACGGATGTATCTCCCAAGTGAAATGAGGTATATGGTCGTAATCCTCCGTAGGGGGGAGTCCATCCCATCAGTTGTATTCCTAACTGTTGGTACGCGATGAATATTACCCAGAATTCATAGGCTCTGCGCGCTGAAAACTACCCAGGTGATTAACCTCCTCTGCTCCAATTTTGGAGTGGAGAAAACAAGGAGATGATCACCATGAATCTA
>JBFMFB010000029.1:0-25575 GCA_040752115.1 Pseudomonadota bacterium
CGGCCCGGCGAGCAACGCAGGGAAGTCGCCCAACAGGGCGACCGGCGAACCGGGGTGTCCTTCTTTTCGGTTACCTTTTCTTGGACAAGCAAGAAAAGGTAACTGCCCCGCCGGGGCATCGCCGGCATCCAATCGACCCGCGCGCAGCGCGACACATGAAGGCACTTTTGCGATCCTCAACAATCCTATTAATCCTGTCCGTTCGGTTTCTTGGCATCTTTGCGATTCAAGTGTTCAAACCAACACCTTGCCGTTGCGCACGAACGGATACTTCACCACCTTGGCATCGAGCAGCTTGTCGCGCACTTCCACCCGCACCGTATCGCCGGGCACAATACCCGTCGGCACGCGGGCAAGGGCAATGGAAGCGTTCATCGTCGGGGAAAAACCGCCGCTGGTGATCTCGCCCTCGCCGCGAGCGGTCTGGACTTTCTGGTGGCTGCGCAGCACCCCTTTATCGAGCAGCACCAGCCCGATCAGTTGCCGGGAAACGGTCGCGGAAGCGAGCGCCTGCTTGCCGATAAAATCGCGCGGGCTGGCGAGATCCACCGTCCAGGCCAGACCGGACTCGAGCGGGTTCACCGTTTCGTCCATGTCCTGGCCGTACAGGTTCATGCCCGCTTCCAGCCGCAGCGTATCGCGCGCGCCCAGCCCGGCGGGCTTCACCCCCGCCGCCATCAGCCCCCGCCAGAGCCCTTCCGCCGCTTCGGCCGGCAGCATGAACTCGAAGCCGTCCTCGCCAGTGTAGCCGGTGCGGGCGATGAAATACTGCCCGAATTCCGCCGCTTGAAAAGCTTTCAGCGCCTCGGTAGCGGCCTGAGCGCCCGGCAGCGCCTGCCACACCCTGGCGCGCGCGTTCGGTCCCTGCACCGCGATCATCGCCAGATCGCGGCGGGGCCGGAGCTCGAGCTGCGGCGCAAATTCGTCGCGCCGCGCCGCCATCCAGGCGAGATCCTTGTCCGCGGTGCCGGCATTGACCACGATGCGGAACCAGTCCTCGCGCATGAAATAGATGATCAGGTCGTCGATCACGCCGCCGGCTTCGTTCAGCAGGCAGGAGTAGAGCGCCTTGCCGGGCAGCGCCAGCTTGTCCACGTTGTTCGCCACCAGCCGCCGCAGGAAATCGCGCGCGCCGGCGCCGGCCACGTCCACCGCCAGCATGTGCGAGACGTCGAACATCGCCGCATCGCGGCGGGTCTGATGGTGCTCCTCGATCTGCGAGCCGTAGTGCAGCGGCATGTCCCAGCCGCCGAAGTCCACCATCCTGGCACCCAGCTCGCGGTGGATACGATTGAGCGGCGTCTGTTTCAGCATGATTTGTCCTATCCTTCATTAACCACGAATGACACGAATGTTCACGAATTTACCCAAATGGGTTCGGGTTTATTCGAGTTCATTCGGGAACATTCGTGTCATCCGTGGTTAGCCTTGTTGTTCTTCCGCATAGTAAGAGCTGCGCACCATCGGTCCGGCCTTGACCCATGCGAACCCCAGCGCGCGCGCGTCCCGTTCGTAGGCGGCGAATTCGTCCGGGTGCAGGTAATGCTGCACCGGCAGGTTCTGCAGCGAGGGGCGCAGATACTGGCCGAGCGACACGCGCATCACGCCGCGCTGGCGCAAGTCATTCAGCACCGCCAGCACTTCCTCGCGCGTTTCGCCCAGCCCCAGCATCACCGCGGATTTTGCTTCCACGCCGGGCAGCTTGGCCGCCGCCTCCAGCAGCCCGAGTGAGCGGCCGTAATCTCCGCCCTTGCGCGCCGTGCGGTACAGGCGCGGCACGGTTTCGACGTTGTGCCCCCACACCAGGTCGCGCCGCGCACCTGCCGGCAGCGCGGCAAGAGTGCGCTCGACCTGTTCCAGGGCACTGTCCCGGCAGTTGCGGAAATCGGGCGTCAGGAACTCCACCCCGCACGCCGGATCCTGCCGCCGCAATGCTTCGAGCGTGGCGGCGAACACGGATGCGCCGCCGTCCCGCAGATCGTCGCGGTTGACCGAGGTCAGCACCACGAACTTCAGCCCCATCCCGGCGACCGCCGCCGCCACCCGCGCCGGCTCGGTTTCGTCGGGCGCTTCCGGCCGGCCGGTCTTCACCGCGCAAAAGCCGCAGGCGCGCGTGCAAGTATCGCCCAGCAATAAAAATGTTGCGGTGCCGCGGCTCCAGCATTCGCCGCGGTTGGGGCAGCGCGCTTCCTCGCACACCGTATGCAGCCGGTTTTCAGCCACCGCGCTCTGCGTGCCGCCGTAATGGGGGTCGTCGCCGAGCCGGCTCCTGATCCAGATCGGCATGCGCTCGGCGTTGCGTGCGGGTGGTGCGGATGTGGTTGGCATCGTTTGCGACCGAAAATAAAAAAGGGGTGAGCCCGGAAATCCGGGCTCACCCCTCTGTCCTTGTACCTGAGAGATTGCGATTGCTCGCGTGCCCCTTCGGTGGATGGAATCCCATCGCTCTCCAGAGTCGCCAAATCCGCCGGTTTCTTTTGCCTGAGCGGTTACGGGTGGTTGCGCCTTCGGCGGTGCGGTTAACGCACGCTCTCCCAAACGGATTTTGCGGCAGGCGGGATTATACCTCAGCTCCCCCGGCAGCGGCAAAAACCCGCTACGGCGCGGAGTAGAAGAGATACAGCCGATAACCCGCTGCCTTGAGCTCGCCGAGATCCACATGCAGCTTCACTGCCAGCTCGCTCCTGGGGGGAAAGCCGGCCGCCGCGTCGGCCTGGGGCGCGTACTCGGCTGGGGTCAGGATGCGGCGGGCCACCACTTTGTCCTTGGCGTCGGTGAGGGTCAATTCCAGCAGCGGATAAGCCTGGGGAAAGGGCGCGCGATTGCGCAGGGTGGCGGTCAGCACGACGAGCGACGGGCGCGCCGGATCGGCCCGCAGGTCGGAGGATTCGATGCCGAGCAGATCGGCCTCGCGCAGCAGCCCTATGCGGCAGCCGAAGGCGGCGCAGGATTGCTGCAGCGTGGGCTTCCACTGCGGATTGTAGGCCGCGAGCTGATCGCGGAAAAAGTACGCGGCCTGCCCTGCGAGCAGTACTAACAGCAGCATGGCGCCAGCCAGCCACGGCCAGACGCGCCGGCGTTTCTTGCCTCCCGGCTGGCGCCCGGCGGGCACGGATTCCTCGGGGAATTCCGCCGCGAGAGGAAGCGCCTCCTCCGGTTCTGTAAATTCGGCCGGCTGTGGCTCCGGCGCGATTTCTGTTGGCGGTTCTTCGGCGGTCGGCTCTTCTGCAAGCGCTTCTTCGGCGGGTTGCGCTTCGGGCGAAGGCGGAAGCGGCTCCTCGTGCGGGCTTTCTTCAGCGGGCGCGGCCTCCTGCTCGACCGGTTCGGGAGAAATTTCCGGCGCGGCCGCTGCCGGCTCGATGGGCGAAATCTCCTCCTCGATTGCGGCCAGCCTGCCTGCCGCTGGGGGCGCTTCCGCCGGGGCCAGGGTGGCGAAGGCGTTGAACACCAGGGCGCAGCGTCCGCAGCGCACATCTCCGCCGTGCGCCTGCAGTTGCTCCTGCGTCACCTTGAAGCGGGTATGGCATTGCGGGCAGGTGGTGACCATGCTCATGGCCACCTCCTGGTCCCGGCCAGACAGACCCAGCCTTCGGCCTCGCCTGCCACGCCGAGATCGAACCACTCCCGGTACGTTGCCATCACGTCCTGCGCCTGTTCCGCCAGGATGCCGGAAAGCGCGATCAGACCGCCCGGACGAATGGTGTGGGCGAGCATGGGTGCGAGGACTTTCAGGGGATTGGCCAGAATGTTCGCCACCACGATGTCCGCCTCCATTCGCGGCGCCGCATCCGGCAGGAAGAACTCGGCCGCAACCCCGTTTTGCGCGGCGTTGGCGAGGCTTGCCTGGATCGCCTGGGGGTCGATATCCACCCCCACCGCCCGGCGCGCGCCCAGCTTCATGGCGGCGATGGCCAGAATGCCGGAGCCGCAGCCGTAGTCAAGCACGCTTTCTCCGCCCAGGATGTTGCGATCCAGCCATTGCAGGCACAGGCGGGTGGTGGGATGGCTGCCGGTGCCGAACGCCAGGCCGGGATCGAGGACGAGGTTGACGGCGTAGGGGTCCGGCGCGCTGTGCCAGGTCGGCACGATCCACAGCCGGTCGGAAATTTTGATCGGATCGAACTGGGCCTGGGTCTGGCGCACCCAATCCTGCTCCGGCACCGCCTCCACCACATGGGGGGGAATGGTTTTCAGGTGCCCGGCATCAACCGCTTCGCGCAGGACGCGTTCGACGTCGACCTCCTTGTCGAACATGGCGGACAGCACGCTCTCCTGCCACATGCCCGCGGGCGGCTCGCCCGGCTCGCCGAAGATCGTCTGCTCGCGCTCGGTGCCGGCGTGGGCGTCCTCGATGCCGATCGACAGCGCACCCAGCTCCATCAGCGCATCGCCCAGAATGTCCGCGGTATGCGCGTCAACGGCTATCTTCAGCGACTGCCATGCCATCTTGCCTTCCTGCGGTCTGATCCCGATTCACCATGAATTAGCACGAACCAACCCAATAGCTGCCTCAAACAACGATCGGGTCTTTTGCGGCGGCGAAAATTTGCGCCTATTCGTGAACATTCGTGGAATTCGTGTAATTCGTGGTTAAACGCTTTTCGCCGAATTACTTCTTGTTCTGCTCGGCCAGCTTGTGCTCCAGGTAGTGAATACTGGTGCCGCCCTTGAGAAAGGCGACGTCGCGCAGCAAGTCCTGGTGCAGCGGAATGTTGGTCTTGACGCCGTCCACCACCATCTCGGACAGGGCGACGCGCATGCGCGCCACCGCCTGGTCGCGTGTGGCGCCGTAGGCGATGACCTTGCCGATCATCGAGTCGTAGTACGGCGGCACGAAATAGTTGTGGTACACATGGGAATCCACCCGGATGCCGGGCCCGCCCGGCGCGTGGTATTGCACGATGCGCCCGGGCGAGGGCACGAAGGTATAGGGATCTTCGGCATTGATGCGGCACTCGATGGCATGGCCGCGGAACTGGACGTCCTTCTGCCGGAAGCGCAGCTTCTCGCCGGCAGCGATGCGAAGCTGCTCCTGCACGATGTCCACGCCGGTGATGGCTTCGGTGACGGGATGCTCCACCTGGACGCGGGTGTTCATCTCGATGAAATAGAACTCCCCGTTCTCGTATAGAAACTCGAATGTGCCCGCGCCGCGATAGCCCATCTGGCGGCAGGCCTCGGCGCAGTTTTCGCCGATCTTGTCGCGCAATTTCGGATCCAGGCCGGGAGCGGGAGCTTCCTCCAGAACTTTCTGGTGACGGCGCTGCATCGAGCAGTCGCGTTCACCCAGATGCACTGCATTGCCGTGCTCGTCGGCCAGCACCTGGATTTCGATGTGGCGCGGATTTTCCAGGAACTTCTCCATGTACACCATGGGATTGCCGAAGGCCGACTGGGCCTCGGCCTTGGTCATGCTGACCGCGTTGAGCAGCGCCGCTTCGGTATGCACCACGCGCATGCCGCGCCCGCCGCCGCCGCCGGCTGCCTTGATGATGACCGGGTAGCCGATCGCCTTGGCGATCCTGATGATCTCGTCGCCATCGTCCGGCAATGCACCGTCCGAGCCGGGCACGCAGGGCACACCGGCTTTCTTCATGGCGTCCTTGGCGCACACCTTGTCGCCCATCAGGCGGATGGATTCGGGGCGCGGGCCGATGAAGACGAAGCCGCTCTGCTCCACGCGCTCGGCGAAATCGGCGTTCTCCGACAGGAAACCGTAGCCGGGATGGATAGCCTCGGCATCGGTCACCTCGGCTGCGCTGATGACGGCGGGCACGTTGAGGTAGCTGAGATTGGACTGGGCCGGCCCGATGCACACCGATTCGTCGGCCAGCTTGACGTACTTGGCCTCGGCATCGGCCTCGGAGTGCACCGCGACGGTCTTGATACCGAGCTCGCGGCAGGCACGCTGGATACGCAGCGCGATCTCGCCGCGGTTGGCAATCAGGATTTTTTCAAACATGGGTCAAACCTTGTGAGGAGTAAGGGGTAAAGCGTGAGGAGGAACACCGGGCGATTTTGCGCCTCACTCCTCACTCCTGACTCCTCACCCAATGATGAACAGCGGCTCGCCGTATTCGACCGGATGGCCGTTTTCCACCAGAATCGCCTTGATGACGCCGCCCTGGTCGGCCTCGATTTCGTTCAGCAACTTCATCGCCTCGATGATGCACAGCGTGTCGCCGGCGCTCACGCTCTGGCCGACTTCGACGAAGGGTTTGGCTTCCGGAGAGGGCGCGCGATAGAAGGTGCCCACCATCGGCGACTTCACCACGTGGCCTTCCGGCATGGCAGGCGCGGCTGCCTCCACCGCAGATGCCGGAGCCGGCGCGGGCAGGTTCACGTTCGTCACCGGCTGGACCGGGGGCATCGCGTACTGTACCGCCTGCGGCGCGTTGCCGTAGCGGCTGATGCGGACCTTTTCCTCGCCTTCCGTGATTTCCAGTTCGGCGATGCCGGACTCTTCGACCAGATCGATCAGCTTTTTGAGTTTTCTAAGATCCATGATTAACCTTCAGATGTTGTAACGCGAATGTCAGCGCCAGTTCGTAACCCATCGCCCCCAGCCCGCCGATCATGCCGATGGCCAGGTCGCTGAAATGTGAATGGTGCCGGAACGGCTCGCGCGCAAAAATGTTGGACAGATGCACTTCGACAAACGGAATGGCCACCGCCGCAAGCGCGTCGCGCATGGCGACGCTGGTGTGGGTGAAGGCCGCCGGGTTGATCAGGATGAAATCCACCCCTTCCTCCCGCGCCGCCTGGATGCGTCCGATCAGGTCGGCCTCGCTGTTGCTCTGGAAGCATTCCAGCGCGACCGCCGCCTGCTCTGCCTGCTGCTTCAGGCGGCGGTTGATGTCGTCCAGCGTGTCCCGCCCGTAATGCTCGGGCTCGCGCGCGCCAAGCAGATTCAGATTGGGGCCATGCAGCACCAGTATCCTTTTGGCCGCCGCGGCGCGCCGGTTTGTCGCCGACGGTTTCGTTTTCATAGGGCGCAAGTTTGCCGCAAATTGGGTGAAATTGTCCAGTTTTTACCCGAACTTTGCCGACAAACGCGCAAATATTGGCGCCTGCCGCGCCGCCTTACCCCATGTTACAGCAAAGGTTTTAATGCGGTTTCCAACCTTTCCTCAGGGAGTTCACCCACCCAGGACAGCGCGACGCTGCCGCTGCGGTTGACGACCAGAGTGAACGGCAGCCCGCCGGAGCGGTTGCCGCTCTCCCGCGCCAGCGTGATGGCGCGCGCATCGCCCAGCAGCACCGGATAATTCATGCCGATGCCGTCGGCAAACGCCCGCACCTTCTCCGGTTCATCGACCGCTACGCCGACGAACACCACCCCGCGGTCGCGGTACTTGTCCTGAAGCCTGATGAAGGCGGGTATCTCCCGCCGGCAGGGGGGGCACCAAGGTGCCCAGAAATTCAGCACCAGCACCTTCCCCCGCCACTGGGAAAGCGGCTGGGGCCTGCCGGAGAGATCGTCGAAGCTGGCGGCGAACAAGGCCGCGGCGGAGGGCGCGCGGGGCGGCAGCGAAAAATAACCCGCCGCTGCAGCGACCGCGGCCAGGGCCGCTCCGATCAGAATCTTTCGGGTTCTGGACATGCCCCTACCGCAGCGCCGCATTCAACCGTTCGAGGAATTTTCCCGGCTCTTCGTAGCCGATCAGGCGCAGCGCTTCGATCTCCTTGCCAGCCTTGTCGAAAAACAGGACACCGGGCGGGCCAAACAGGCCGAATTTTTTCAGCAGCGCCTTATCCTCTTCTTCGTTGGCGGTCACGTCCGCCTGGAGCAGCACCGCATCCCTGAGGCGGGCCTGCACCTTCGCATCGCCGAAGGTGAAGCGCTCCAGCTCCTTGCAGGAAGCGCACCACTCGGCGTAAAAATCGAGCACCACCGGTTTGCCGGCGGCGTCCCGGATGCGCCGCTCCACATCGGCCGCGGTTTTCACCCGCTCGAATTTGGGATGGCCGGCCTCCGCCGCGCCGGCCACGGCCACCGGCGCGGCGCGCAGGCCGGACAGGGGCTGCAGGATGTCGCGCCCGCCGGCAAGCGCGCCGACCAGCAGCGCCACGCCGGCGATCAGGGCAATGACGCCGACCCCTTTCCAGAACTTGGCCGCCCCCCTGGCCGGGTGCGGCAGCGGATCGAGCGCGTGCAGGTAGATGGCGGAAACGATCAGCAGCGCCGCCCACAGCAGCATGTGCGCCACCGCCGGGATCACCGGCGAAATCAGCCAGATCGCCACGCCCAGCAGCAGCACGCCGAAGAACGCCTTGACTGCCTCCATCCAGCCGCCCGTTTTCGGCAGCAGGGCGCCGGCGGATACGCCCACCAGGATCAGCGGCGCGCCCATCCCCAGCGCCATGGCGAACAGCGCCCAGCCGCCCAGCCACACGTCGCGGGTGAGGCTGATGTAAGCCAGCGCCCCCGCCAGCGGCGCCGCTACGCAGGGGCCGACGATCACTGCGGACAGTGCGCCCATGACGAACACGCCGGTGACATGGCCGCCCTTCATCCGGTTGCTGGTGTCCGACAGCTTGCTTTGAAGGAAGGTCGGCATTTGCAGTTCGTAAAAGCCGAACATGGAAAGCGCCAGCGCCACGAACACCAGGGCAAACACCCCGAGCGCCCAGGGATTTTGCAGCGCGGCGGAAAGCATGGTGCCGGAGAGGCCGGCAGCCACCCCCGCGGCCGCATAGGTGAGCGCCATGCCGAGCACGTAGGAAAGCGACAATCCGAAAGCGCGGGCTTTGGTCAGATGCACTCCCTGCCCGGCGATGATGCCGGAGAGAATGGGGATCATCGGGAACACGCACGGGGTGAGCGCGAGCAGGAGCCCGAAGCCGAAGAAGCTCGCCACCACCAGCCCGAAGCCGCCGCCCTTGAGCAGCCCGGCGATCTTGGAGCTTTCGCCGCCCCCGCCCGCTGCCGCGGGCTGGTCGGGCGCAGCGGCGTCGACCGCGGTTGCCGCCGCTCCGGCCCTCAGCTCGACCGCAAATGTCTTCTGCTGCGGCGGGTAGCACAGTCCCTTGTCCTTGCACCCCTGAAAGCCGGCCTCGAGAGTGACTTTCCTGCCCACCAGATTTTCCCCTTTGAGGACGATGGCGGCCTGAAACGGCTTGTGGAACACCTGGATCTTGCCGAAATTGGGATCGTCCTTGGTTTCTCCGGCCGGCAGATCGGTCCGGGCGATTTCGATGCTGAGAGGCGCTTTCACGGCAAAGCCGATTTTGTCCCGGTACAGGTAATATCCATCGGCCACCACGAAATCTGCCACCAGGGTATGATCGTCGCGCGCCTTGACCGTCAGCCGGAACGCCTGGTCGGGGCGCAGCGGCGGCTCCTGGGGCGCAGCGGCGGACGGCTGCGCCGGCTGCTGCAGCGCGACCGGCGCAAGAGCTGACGGCGCGGGCGGCTCCACGGCCGCCGCCGGCAGGCTGACCTTCACGCTCTGCGCCAGCGGCGGATAGCACACGCCGACGTCGGCGCAGCCCTGCGACACCGCTTTCAGCGCGACCGTCTGCGCGCCGTCGCCCGTGCGCTTGAGCGGCAACCGGATGACGACTTCGCCGCGGTAGCTTTCCACCCTTCCGAAAAATTCGTCCTGCTTGACCTTGCCGGGCGGCAACTGCGGTGCGCCGAGGACGGCCGCGCCGGGCTGGAGCGCGAACTTGAGCTTGTCGCGGTACAGGTAATAACCGTCCGCGATGCGGTAGCGCGCCTCGATGGTGTTTGCGTCCAGCGCCCTGGCGGAAAACCTGAACGCCTCCTCGGGATCGAGCAGCTCGCCCTCCTGCGCATGAACCAGAAAAGAAGCCAACAGCAGCAGCAAACCAGCAAGAAAGCGCATATCCCGTTTCCTAATTTTGTTGTTCGTTCCCGCTTGTTTCCGCCGCCACCCACCCCATATATTCAGGCAGACCGGCGGCAATCGGCAGCGCGATGATTTCCGGAAGTTCGTAAGGGTGGCATTGTCGGATGGCTTTTTCAACCTTGCCGTAATGCGAACGGAGTGTTTTAATCAGCACCGGAATTTCCTCGGCGGTTTCGATCCTGCCCTGCCAGCGGTAAACCGAAGTGCACGGCGAGAGAATATTGACGCAGGCCGCAACCCGCTCCCCCACCAAAACATCGGCAAGCCGGCGGGCACTGTCCGGGTCCGGCAGATTCGTGACCACCACTATTGCTTCTTCCATAAGGTTCCATCCATGCGCACTGCGCTGATCCTGTTTATTTTACTTGGTTTTCCGGTACTGGAAATTTTCACCCTGGTGCAGCTCGCCGACCTGATCGGCTGGTGGCTGCTCGCCTGGGTAGTCGGCAGCGCCCTGGCGGGCGGATTGCTGCTGCGCGAAGCCGGCTTCGCAATCCCCGCCCGCCTGTTCGCCGCCCTGCAAGCCGGCCATTCCCTCAATTTCGCCCTGCTCGACAGCTTCCGCACCGTGCTGGCCGCACTGCTCCTGATCTTCCCGGGCGTCGTCAGCGATTTCCTGGCGCTGATTCTACTGCTCCTTCCCCATCCCAAGCCGAGCCGGCCGTCGTCCCAGATGCCGGGAAATGACGGCGTGATCGAGGGGGAATGGCGGGAAGCGGGGGATGGGGACGAGCATCGGCGATTGCGGTGAATTGGTGCCGCTTCGCGGGATATTTTCTTGCTGGGGGCAACCCAAAAAACCGCGCGTAGCGCGCACCACTTCCATCCGGCGGATTACGCTGCGCTATTGAGGTGGCCCCAAAATACCTGCCTGCGCACGCGCGATTGACATAGGGCGGCCCGTGGCCGCCACTTTTTCGGCGGGCGCGGCCCGCCCTATCAGCGCGTTTCCGCGGGGCACAAATTTTTTGGTTGCCCAAGATATGGCGGCGTATTTAAGGGCCGGTTTAATAATCCGCCCTACCACTGCTCAACCCGGAGCCCACTACCACTTCACGACATGCACATTCGCCAGCGTCCGCCCCAGAAAGCGCTCCCCGATCGTCTGAAAACGCAGCGGCACATCGGTGACGTAGAACTGATAATCCGGCGGCACGCGCTGGGGGTTGGCGAGGTTCAGCTCGTTCAGCAGGGCGGCGGTTTGCTCCGCCATCGCTTCGGCCGAATCCACCAGCCGCACCTCGGGGCCGGCCACTTCCTGCAGCAGCGGCTTGAGCAGGGGATAGTGGGTGCAGCCCAGCACCAGGGTGTCGATGTGCTGGGCGAGCACCGGCTTGAGGTATTCCTGCGCGGTAAGGCGCGTGACGGGATGATCCAGCCAGCCTTCCTCCACTAGCGGCACGAACAGGGGGCAAGCCTGGGAGAACACGCGCACTTCCGGCTCGTGCTGGTGAATCGCTCGCGCGTAGGCGTTGCTGTTGATGGTGGTGGGGGTGCCGATCACGCCCACCTGCTTCTTTTTCGTGGCCGCAATGGCGCCGAGCGCGCCGGCGTCGATCACGTCCAGCACCGGCACCGGCGAAAGATCCTTTACCACCTGGGAAGCCACGGCGGCCATGGTGTTGCAGGCGATGATCAAGAGCTTGACCTGTTTTTGCAGCAGGAAGCCGGCGATCTGGGTGGTGTAGTGGGAAATGGTCTCGACTGATTTCACCCCGTACGGCACCCGCGCGGTGTCGCCGAAGTAGACGATGTTCTCGAACGGCAGGCGCTCCATCAGGGCGCGCACCACGGTCAGGCCGCCCACGCCGGAATCGAACACACCGATGGAATTGTTGGGATTGGGTTGCATTGGAGTTCCTTGTTTTGATGCCGTTCGATCGGGCGGGCCGCGCCCGCCGCACGGAGGCGGCGGCCAGGGGCCGCCCTATGTTCCCGATTTTACGCCTTCCTGCACCGTGGGCCAGACCAGCCGCACGCGCAGCTCGTCCTTGATCCGTGTGTTCGTCAGCCGCCGCGATTCGTTCATGAACGACAGCAGCTCCGGTGCGATCCGCCGCCGGGCTTCTTCCCGGTCGATGCGCTCGGGGCGCGCCAGACCGAAATGGTCGGCGACCAGATCGAACCAGTCGCCCATTTTCAGCGCCGAATCGTCGGCGGCATTATAAATCCTGCCGTTGCGGCCGCGCCGCAATGCTGCGACGGCGATCCGCGCCAGGTCGTCGGCGTGGATATGATTGGTATAGGCGTCATCCTCCGGCCGCAGCGCAGGCGTGCCGGCTTGCAGGCGCGCGAGCGGCAGGCGGTTTGCCGCGTAGATTCCCGGCACCCGAAGTATGCTGACGGCCACGCCGCGGCGCCGCCCCCATTTCCGCAATTCAGCTTCCGCATCGGCGCGGCGTGCGGCGCGCGGCGTTACCGGGCAAATCGGCCTGGTTTCGGCCGCCGGCGCGCCGGCGCAATCGCCGTAAACGCCGCTCGTACTGATATATATCAACCGCTGTGGTAAACTGGGTCGCCTGTTCAGGGCAGCCAGCAAATGCCGGGTACGCTGGTCGCATACGCCATGGCTCTGCGGGGGCGCGAAGTGCAGAATACAATGCGCCAAGCCTGCCAGCCTGCCCAAACTTTCTGGCCGGTCCAGATCCCCGGCCACCGGAATCACGCCCTGGCAACGCAGCCCGGCGCTGCGTTCCGGATTGCGCACCAGCGCATAGATGCGGTAACGTCCGCGCAAATAAGGCACAGCGCGCGCAGCGATGTCGCCGTAACCGATGATCACCAGCCGTTGCATTTGAAATCGCTTACAGGAAAACGCATGCCCTTTACCATCACCATCAAACCCGGCAACCACGCCTGCACGGCGCGGGAGGGTGAATCCATCCTGGAAGCAGCGCTAAGAGAAGGACTCGCCCTGCCCTACGGCTGCCGCAACGGCGCCTGCGGAATCTGCAAGGGCCGCATCCTGGAAGGATCCGTGGACTACGGCGTTTACCAGGAAGGCGCGCTCGGCGACGCGGAAAAGCGCGCCGGCTTGGCGTTGTTCTGCCGTGCCACGCCGCTGTCGGATATCACCATCGAGTGTCGCGAGGCGCGCGCCGCCGGGGATATCCAGCTCCGAACCCTGCCTGCCCGCGTCCACACGATGGAAAAAGCGGCGCCGGATGTCATGGTGCTGTACCTCAAGCTGCCCCCCTACGAACGCCTGCAGTTCCTTCCCGGGCAATACATCGACATCCTGCTGCCGGGCGGCCTGCGGCGCAGCTTTTCGCTCGCCAACGCGCCGCATGACGACGAATTCCTCCAATTGCACATCCGCCTTGTTCCCGGCGGATTGTTCACCCATTACGTTTTCAACGTCCTGCGGGAAAAAACCATCCTGCGCTTCGAAGGGCCGCACGGCGATTTCTTTCTGCGCGAGGACAGCGACAAGCCGATCATCTTCGTGGCCGGCGGTACCGGCTTCGCGCCGGTCAAGAGCATGCTGGAACACGCCTTCCGTATCGGGATCGACCGCCAGATGGTGCTGTACTGGGGCGCGCGCAGGCTGCGCGACCTTTATATGCCGAACCTTCCCGGCGAATGGCAGCAGCGGCACGAGAACTTCACCTTTATCCCGGTGCTGTCGGAGCCAGGACCGGAAGACGCATGGCCCGGCCGCACGGGCCTGGTGCACCAGGCCGTCCTGGACGATTTCGCCGATCTGGGCGGTTATCAGGTCTACGCGAGCGGCGCCCCGGCGATGGTGGAAGCCGCGCGCGCCGCGTTTTTCGCGAGAGGGCTGCCGGAAATCGAGTTCTTCAGCGACGCTTTTACCTTCTCCGCTCCGCAGCAGCCAAGCGCTGGACCGGCCGCCTGAACAAACCTGTCCCGCCGCAACGAGTCTTTCGGCAGCTACCTATGCGCGCTGCCTTGCCAGCATCAGGCTTTGCCGATAATGGTCGCAGGCTTCACTGTGACTGCTCATCTTCTCCAGCCGCTCTGCCAACGCCAGGTGCGCTTCGCTGCCCGGCTCGATGCTGAGGCTCGCCTCCAGATAACTTTGGGCCTTGCCCCACAACTCCTGCCGGGTACACAGCTTGCCCAGCGACAGCAGCAGAGCCGCGTCAGCAGGATGAGCTTTCAGCCAATTTTCGGCGCGTTCCAGTTGCTTCAACGGGTCCTTGCCGGGGCAGTCGCCGTAGAGTCTGACGAGTTCGCTGTCCCACTGTTTTTCCAGGCTCTGCTCGATAATCTCCAGCGCGGCCTGCCCATCCCCCATGGCGAGGAAGTTCTTTGCCGCCGCCAGGGCGACCTTGCTGTTCAGCCGGTCGGCAGCGGGAATTTTCTGCCAGTAGGCTTTCAACTCGACAGCGTCGAAAGCTTTGCGCTTCAGGTTTTCCAAATGAGCGTTGAGCTTGAGCTGCTCCGCTTGCACCGGCTCGATCGCGTCGCGCTTTTCCAGTTGCGCGACGAGCGCGATGACCTGGTCCCAGTTTTTGGCCTGCTGCTGGGCTTTCAGCTCCAGCCGCAGCGCCGCGGCCAGTTTGGGAGACAGCGCGTGAAGCCGCCTCAGCACGACCAGCGCATCCTGCAGGCGGCGCTCGTCCAGCAGCAACTCGGCCTGGGTCATCAGCCGCGCCACCGGCGCATCCGGCGCCAACCGCTCTGCCTGCTCAAGGTATGCGTCGCGCCTGTCATACGCTTTCATTTCGTGCGCGGCGCGCGCAGCGAGCAGCGCATTGAGCTCCGGCGACTCGTGCATTTCCAGGGCCGCGACGGCGAGCTTTTCCGCCTTGCCGTGGCGCCCTTCGGCGTAGGCCATCAGGCCTTCCTGCATGGCGGTGCGTGCCTTCTCCTGCCTCCGTTCGCGCTTGAAAACGCGCACCCGTTCGGGCAGACGCAAGGTATTCACCACCAGCCGAAGCATCGCATAGCCCAGGAAAAACGCCAGCAGCAGCAGCGTGATCATCAGGTTGAGCGACAGCTCTATCCGGTAGGGCGGATAGACCAGCAGCACATAGCCGGCGTTATGCTTGGCGGCAACCGTCAGCGCCACCGCCAGCGCGAGGATCGCCAGAATCCAGAACAGGGTTTTCACCGCCCACCCTTCTCGCGCCCGAGCTTTAACGTCCGGAGCGTATTCAGGCCGGCCGAAATATCGGGCAGCTCGATGCTGACTTTGGTCTGTGCCAGTTGACGCAAGGTGGCCAGCGCGCCGCGGGTGGCCTTATCCTTCACGTCGAAATGGCGGCTCACCCACTCTTCGGCGGCCTTGATGTCGGTCTTGTAGCTCGCCTCATTGTGCTGCAATAGCGCTACGCGCGCGGCGAGCAGCCGCAGCTTGAGGTTCTCCCGCAGGAAATAGGCCTGGGATGGCGGCAGCAGCGGCAGCTCCGGTTTTTCCATGTTCTGGATGCGCACCATCTGCCTGAAATCCTGCCAGACCTCGACGCCCAAGCGTTGCCAGAGATTCTCGCCGGCCGCCTGACGCACCGACGGCTTCTCTTCCTGCGCGATGCGTCCCGGGTTGAGCGGCAGCTCGTCTGCCGCCGCAATCAGGCCGTCCAGGCGCAGGCTCAGGCCGGTGACATCGACATAGGGCAGGGCCTGCAGCTGCTCGATATCCTTGTTGATCGCCTTGCGCAGCCCGAAGAATTGCGGTTTGTCCACGCGCTGCAGCCGGCTGTCCGCAGTTTGCAGTGCAATCAGCGCCGCCTTGGCGTTGCCCGCCAACTGAAGCTGCTGACTGGCGACCAGCAGAATCTGCTCCACTTCGGCCAGCGTCCATTCGTCGCGGTTGCGCGAGAGCTCCTGGTAAAGCGCGTCCAGCGCCACCTGCTGACTCTGCGTTTCGGCAAACTTCTGCTCCAGCAGACTCAGCTTGGCCGCTGCTTCGCGCACCGTTTCCTGGGCCTGTGCCGCCAGAACCCGGCTTTCCTTGTTGCGCGCGTCGAACTCGGCCAGCCGCCGGCTCAACGTCTGCTCAAGCGCATTCGCCCGCTGGCGCGTATCCAGCCATTGCACAGCCAGCAGCACCATGGCCGCCACCGCCACGGCGAGTGCGGGATTGATGCGGCTGCGCCAGCCGCCGGGGAAGGCCGCCGGGGAATCCGGCTGCGGTGGTTGCTGCTCCGGCTCGTTGCTCATGATTTCTCTTTGCTCCGCCATTCGATCAGGCCCGCCGCCATCCCTTCGTCCCCGGATGCGGTGACGATCACCCGCTCCAGCCCGAGTTCGCGCGCGAGCTGCGCGATCCGCTCGTGGGGCACGAACAGCGGCGTCTTCTTCAGCCACTGCTGGCCGAGCTTGCCGACCATGTCGTACAGATTGTGCAGACTTTCCCCGCTGGTCACGGTGACGGCGTTCAGCTCGCCGCGCGCCCACAGATGCAGCAGGGCGCCGGCATCGGCGCCGGGCTTGCCGCGCCGGTAACATTCGGCATACTCCAGGTGCGCGCCGCGCGCGACCAGCGTGTCGCCCAGCACCTCCCGCCCACCGTCGCCGCGGAAGATCACGATTTTCTTTCCGGCCACAACCTGAAGTTCGGGAAGTTCGAGCAGGCCCTCGCTGTCAAACCGGGATTCCGGCACCATCGCCTCGGCGATCCCGAAATTTTTCAGCTCCTTCAGGCTGCCGCGCCCGACCGCCGCAATTTTCAGGCGCTCCGGCAACTTGTCCCGCCGGGCCTTGATCAGGTTCATCGCCTTGTTGACTGCGTTCGGGCTGATGAAGATCGCCAGATCGAATTCATCCAGCCGGTCGATCAGCGCATGGAGCGGCCGCACATCCTCGGCATCGAGGATCTCCAGCACCGGGAACAAAATCGGCCGGCCGCCGGCCGCCTCGATCAACTGCGCCAGATGCCGCGCCTGGTGAGGGGGGCGGGTGACCAGCACGCCCACACCTTGCAAAGGCGGAAGGCGGAAGGCGGAAGGCGGAAGCGAAGCCTCAGGTTTCATGCGGACTGTTCGAGCTCCGCCAAGATCTTGTCGGCGCCCATCGCAATCAGCCTCTCTGCCAGGCGCTCGCCGAGCCTTTCCGCTTCGTCCGGCCGGCCGCGCACTTCGTCGCGCACCATGCGCCCGCCGTCCAGGCTCGCCACGAAGCCGCGCAATCTCAGCTCGCCGCATTCCAGCCGGGCGAATCCGCCCAGCGGCACCTGACAGCTGCCGCCCAGCTTCCGGCTCATCGCCCGCTCTGCCAGCACGCAGGCTGCGCTGTCAGCGTGGTGCAGCGGCGCCAGCAGCGCCACCAGATCGTCCCGGCCGGCGCGGCATTCGATGCCGAGCGCACCCTGCCCCACTGCCGGCAGGCTGGACTCGGGCTCGAGCAGGGAAGTGATGCGGTGTGAAAGTTCCAGCCGCTTCAGTCCGGCTGCCGCCAGAATGATGGCGGCAAACTGGCCTTCGTCGAGCTTGCGCAGACGGGTCTGCACGTTGCCGCGCAGCGGCTCGATTGTCAGATGCGGGAAGCGCGCCCGCAGCTGGCACTCGCGGCGCAGGCTGGAAGTGCCGACCACGCTGCCTGCCGGCAAGTCCTCCAGCCGCTTGTGCAGATTGGAAACGAAGGCGTCACGCGGATCTTCCCGCTCGCTGATGGCCGCCAGCATGAAGCCGTCGGGCAGCACCATCGGCACGTCCTTGAGGGAATGCACGGCGATGTCCGCGCGACCATCCTCCAGCGCCTGCTCCAGCTCCTTGACGAACAATCCCTTGCCGCCGATCTTGGAAAGCGAGGAGTTGAGAATCTGGTCGCCGGTGGTGGTCATGCCCAGAATTTCCACTTCCATGCGCGGATACAAGGCGCGCAGCCGGCTCTGAACGTGCAGCGCCTGCCACATGGCCAGCGCGCTTTCGCGCGAGGCAATAACGAGCTTCGCCGGATGATTGGTGTGAGCGGTGTCCAAAAACGATTCCCCAAAATTCGTTGTCAACAAACCCCTTGCGCGGAGTGCGCCGTCTGCACGGCGGCTCCTGCTCGCGCCCGTCATTCTAGCATGGATCGCCGCTGCGTTTGCGGGGCGGAAGGCTTCATGAGCGCCTGAACTCCCTGACCACATGCGCCTGGCGGCGGCTTACCGGCAATTTCTCCGCCAAGCCGCGCAGCATCACCACCCAGTTGCTGCCGCCGCCTTCTTCCCCTTCCGCCGCCTGACTCGTGCGCTCGAACCCCTCGATGCAGGCCCGCGCCACCAGGCAGTTGCGGTGGATGCGCAAGAAGCGCTCGCCGAATTCCTCTTCCAGGCGGCTGAGCGATTCCTCGACCAGGTACTGCCTGGACGGGGTTTGCACTGTCACGTACTTGAGTTCCGCCCGCAGGTAGAGGATGTCGCCGACCGGCACCAGGATGACCCTGCCGCGTTCGGCCACGGAAAGATGCGTGCGCGGCTGCCGCCCGATCTGCTGCAGCGCCTGCAGCCGTGCCGGCGCAAGTGCCCGCGCCTTCTGCAGAGCGAGCGCCAGGCGCTCGGCGCGCACCGGCTTGAGCAGGTAGTCGATCGCGCTGACCTCGAATGCCTGCATGGCGTGGGAATCGTAGGCGGTGGTGAAGACGATGGCCGGGGGCGCAGGCAGCTTTTGCGCGTGCCGCGCGACTTCCAGTCCGTCCATTCCCGGCATGCGGATATCGAGCAGCATCACGTCCACCCGCAGGCGCCCCAGCAATTCCAGCGCTTCCGGCCCGGTCGCCGCTTCCCCTGCCACCGCGTTCGGGATGGCGGCGCGACAATCCGCCAGCACTTCGCGCAGCCGGACGCGGGCGGGTGCCTCATCGTCCACGATCAGTACGCTCAGCTCGCGGACGGTATCGGGCATGGCTCGCTCGTCACATAGGGAATGATGATGTGCACCAGGTAGCAGGCCCCGCTCACCTTGGTGTCCAGCCTTGCTTCAGCATCGAAGTGCAGGGCCAGGCGCTCGCGGATGTTGGACAGCGCCATCTTGTTGCCGCCGTGGTGCCTGCCCTCCTGCCGGTAGGGATTGCGCAGCACCAGATGCACGTGGTTGCGGCGGCGGTAGATGTTGACGCTGACCTCGCCGGGGTCGCTGGACGGCTCGATGCCGTGATACACGGCGTTTTCTGCCAGAGGTTGCAGCACCAGCGGCGGGATCAGCGCATCCGGCGGCATCTTCTCGATATGCCAGGCGACCTTGAGGCGCTCGCCCAGACGCAGCTGCTCCAGCTCCAGATACTGGCGGCACAGCCCGACCTCCTGCCCGATGTTCACCAGCTGACGGTTGTCCGCCATCAGCACCCGGAATAGATCTGCCATGTCTTCCAGCGCGCGCTCGGCCCGCTTCGGATCGCTGCGTATCAGGCTGAGCACGGCGTTGATGCTGTTGAACAGAAAATGGGGGCGGATGCGCGCCTGCAGCGCCTGCAGCCTGGCCTCTCCCAGCGCTGGCGACAGCGCCCGGCTGCGCAGGTGGAAATAGGCGAGCAGCACGCCGGTGGCAGCCAGGGTAAACAGCCAGTAGCGCGCCAGCAGCAGCGCATCCCCGCCGTCCCCGGAAACGTGCCGGTCAAAGGCATAGACCAGCGCGGTCAGCAAAAGCTCCACCGCCACCACCGCCACCACGCCCAGGCGGTAAGGCAGCCGGTAGAGCGGCCGATAAAGCAGGTACAGCGTCAATAGGCTGAGCAGAAGAACCGGCTGTACGACGGCCGAAATTTCCATCAACTCCCGCCACATTGCCGCGTAGCCTGAAGTCTTCAGCAGCGCCGCAGCCACGCTCATGCCGTCCACCAGCAGCAGGATGCGCAGGTCGATTCCCAGGTTGCGGAAATTGGGCAAGGTGATGGGGTAAGCGCCGTTTTGATTTATACTTGCCATTCTTCAATTCTGGCCAAGGCCGCAGCACTATGCAAGAGAAAAATCAAAGCCCTACGGCACTGTCCGGAGAGGAAAAAGCAACCTGGTCCGGGCGCTTTTCCGAACCGGTGGACGAACTGGTCAAACGCTACACCGCATCGGTGAATTTCGACAAACGGCTGGCGGAATTCGATATCCGGGGTTCTCTTGCCCATGCCCGCATGCTGCATGCCGTTGGCATATTGAGCGCCGCCGACCTTGCCGATATCGAACGCGGTCTGGCACAGATTATCGAGGAAATCCGCAAGGGCGATTTCCAGTGGTCGCTCGACGCGGAGGACGTGCATCTCAACATCGAAAAGCGGCTGACCGCACTCGTCGGAGACGCCGGCAAGCGGCTGCACACCGGGCGCTCGCGCAACGACCAGGTAGCGACCGACGTGCGCCTGTACCTGCGCGCCGCGATCGACGACCTGCTGGGCCGCATCGAAAAACTCCAGCTCGCGCTGCTCGACCTCGCCGAGACTCACGCCGATACCGTGATGCCCGGCTTCACCCACCTGCAGGTGGCGCAGCCGGTGTCCTTCGGCCACCATCTGATGGCCTATTTCGAAATGCTGAAGCGAGATGCAGAGCGGCTTGCCGACGCGCGGCGCCGGGTCAACCGCCTGCCGCTGGGCGCGGCGGCGCTGGCCGGCACCAGCTATCCGATCGACCGCGAAATGGTGGCGCGCGAGCTGGGCTTCGACGGCGTGTGCGAGAACTCGCTCGATGCGGTGTCCGACCGCGACTTCGCGATCGAATTCACCGCCTGCGCCGCGCTCATCATGACCCATTTGTCGCGCTTCTCGGAAGAGCTGATTCTATGGATGAGCCCGCGCTTCGGCTTCATCGACATTGCCGACCGCTTCTGCACCGGCTCCTCCATCATGCCCCAGAAAAAAAATCCGGACGTGCCGGAACTGGTGCGCGGCAAAACCGGCCGGGTTGCCGGCCATCTGGTGGCGCTCCTGACCCTGATGAAATCGCAGCCGCTGGCCTACAACAAGGACAACCAGGAAGACAAGGAACCGCTGTTCGACACCGTGGACACCCTGCGCGACACGCTGACGATCTATGCCGGCATGATCGCCGGTATCACCGTCGATCGCGATGCGATGCGCCAGGCGGCGATGCAAGGCTTCGCCACCGCCACCGACCTCGCCGATTACCTGGTGAAGAAGGGCCTGCCGTTCCGCGATGCCCACGAAGCCGTGGCGCGCGCAGTGCGTCACGCCGAAGCCAGAAAATGCGATTTGAGCACTCTCTCCCTGGACGAGCTGCGCCAGTTTTCCGCGCGGATCGAACCGGACGTGTTCGAGGTGCTGACACTGGAAGGCTCGCTCAACAGCCGCAGCCACATCGGCGGCACCGCGCCGGAACAGGTCAGGAAGGCCATAAAAAAAGGCCGCTCCACACTTGGGTTGCCGCCGGGCAACTGAGCCACAACCCCCTGCCGCAAATAAAAAAATGGAGTTGCGAGCAGCGCCAAATACCCCTACCATTAGCAGCGTCATTAGGGGGCCTGTTAACACCTCCCGGCAACACGCCACTTCTTTTCCAAGGAGATCGCGCCATGTTTGGCTCCGCCACCCGGCTGATGAACCGCCTCACCTATCCAAAAAAATTTGCACTGGTCGGACTCGTCGTCGTGCCGATCATCCTTGCCATGACTTACCAGCTGTTCGAGCATCTCGACAGCAGCATCCAGGCGACTGAAAAAGAACGGCTCGGGATCGTCTACATCAAGCCGGTTCGCACCATCGTCGAAATCATGCAGCGGCATCGAGGACTGTCCAGCCGCTACCTCAACGGTGATGCTTCGGCAAAGGAAAAAATACTCGACCAACAACACCAGCTGGAAAGCGCGATCAAGATCCTGGACGCGGTGGACGCAAAACTCGGCGATACGCTGAGAACCACCCAGAAGTGGAATGCATTGAAGACGAAATGGGCAGATCTCAAAAACAAGGTTTTCAGTCTTTCCCCCAAAGACAGCTTCAACCAGCACACCGCACTGATTGCAGAGTTCATCGGCCTGATCGATCACGCCGCCGACACCTCCGGTTTGCCGTTCGACCCGGATGCGGACAGCTACTATCTGGTGGATGCCGCGATCAACAAACTCCCCGTTGTTTTCGAGCGTGCCGGGCAGTTGCGCGCCACCGGCACCGGCGTTCTCGCCAGCAAACAGTTAGCGGAAGACCAAAAGGCGCAGCTCATCGCGCTCCTCGTGCTCATTAAGGGCGCGGATTCCGCAATCAAGGAGGCGATCGAAAGGGCAATCAGGGCCAACCCTGCGCTCAAGCAGGAACTCAGCGCCCTGCCGAAGCAGCTCGAAACCGCCGTTTCCGCGATGGTTGAAT
Source organism: Pseudomonadota bacterium (assembly GCA_040752115.1). Lineage (GTDB taxonomy): Bacteria > Pseudomonadota > Gammaproteobacteria > Burkholderiales > Sulfuricellaceae > JBFMFB01. The sequence continues at coordinate 22,074 of JBFMFB010000029.1, forward strand.
TGACCAATACCAGAATTCTGGCCGGAAATCTCGATCTTGCCCCGGCGGAGTTTTTCGACCGGGCGACAGCCGCCATCGGATCCGGCTACAAGACATTCGATGCCGCCGTCAGCGACCTCGACCGCCTGCTGGTGGCGCGGATAGAGAAACAGCGCCGGCAGCTCTACGTGGATCTCGGTATCGTATCAGCCGGCGTGCTGCTGATGAGCTATCTGTTTGCCGGCATGTACCGCTCCGTCATCACTGCCATCGACAGCCTGTCGCAAGGTGCGTCGGCCATTGCCGGCGGCGACCTGACGGCGCGGGTTCAGCTGGATTCGCGCGATGAATTGGTAAAAATTGCGGATGCCTTCAACCAAGTCGCAACGGCATTCCACAACCTGACCCGCGAAATTCAAGACAGCAGCCAACAGCTTTCAAGCGCAGCCGGCCAGCTCACCGACACGGCCGGTCAGGTTGCCGTAAGCACGAACGAGCAAAGCGAAGCTGCGTCGGCGATGGCTGCCGCGATCGAACAAATGACGGTCAGTATCGATCAGGTTTCCGAAAATGCGCGCGAAGCGCAGATCGTTTCCACCCAGTCCGGCGAACTTTCACGAGAGGGTGGAGAAGTCATTCACAGCGCGGCCAGCGAAATGGCGAAAATCGCCCAAACCGTGACCGAGTCCTCGCGCATCATCGAAGAGCTGGGACGACAATCGGACAAGATTTCGACCATCGTCAACGTGATCAAGGAAATTGCCGACCAGACCAACTTGCTCGCGTTGAATGCCGCGATCGAAGCCGCGCGTGCCGGCGAGCAGGGGAGGGGATTTGCCGTCGTCGCCGACGAGGTGCGCAAGCTGGCCGAGCGGACGGGCAAATCAACGCAGGAAATCGCCCAGATGACCGGAGAAATTCAACTTGGCACACAGCGCGCCGTGAGCAGCATGGAAACCGGGGTCGCGCAGGTAAACGAGGGAGCGGCCCTGGCGGGCCAAGCCGGAGAATCCATCACTCGGATCAAGGATGGATCGATGCACGTCGTGCAGATGGTCGACAACATCTCCGCCGCGCTCAGAGAACAGAGCACGGCGAGCGGCGAAATCGCCAAGCATGTCGAAAAAATTGCCCAGATGTCGGAGCAGAACAACGCCGCGGTCCAACAGACGGCGGATGCAGCACAGCATCTTGACCGGTTGGCTGCTTCGCTCCAGGAAGCCATCAGCCGCTTCAAAGTTTAGCGGCTCCCAGGTTACAGGGTTACCGGCTCGCCCGCCTGTTCGCTGGCACAGCGGCTCAAGTCCGCGAACAGCTCGCCGCCGTCGCGCGTGTTTCGCCACACGCCGTCCCGCCAAGCAAAGTGGTAACCGCCGGATTTTGCGGCCATCCATATTTCCTGCGCCGCCGGCTGGCGGTTGATGATGATCTTGCTACCGTTGGCAAAGGTCAGGTCGAGAATTCCAGCGGCCGTTTCAAAGTCGATTTCCGCTCCGCTCGCCTCGATTGCCTCCTCGATTCTGGCCAGCGTCGCATCCGCCAGCCGGTTGAATTCGCTTTCCGTCATTTCCCGATTCGCTATGATAAGATTTCGGCTTTTGATTTTAGCCGATAGCATGCGCGCCCTCCACCTGTTGCCAATTCTCGCCCTCTCGCTCTCCGGCTGTGGCTACAAGGGGCCACTGTATCTGCCGCAGGATAAGCCAGCCGCCGAGACAAAACAGAGCCAGCCCGCGGCGGCCGACACCAATACGAAAGCCGACAGGCAACAGGAAACCAGGTGAATTTTTTCGATTTCAAAAACGCGGAACTGCACGCCGAATCCATCCCCCTCTCCCGCATCGCCGAACAGTTTGGCACGCCGTGCTACGTCTATTCCCGCGCCGCACTGACCGCCGCCTATCAGAGCTTTTCCCGGGCATTCGCCGAGCGCAACCATCTCGTCTGCTACGCGGTCAAGGCCAACTCCAACCTGGCGATCCTCAACCTGTTTGCGCGCTTGGGCGCAGGCTTCGACATCGTATCCGGCGGCGAGTTGAAAAGGGTGCTGGCGGCTGGCGGCGACCCTCGCAAAACCGTTTTTTCCGGTGTCGGAAAAAGCGCGGAGGAAATGCGCGCCGCGCTCGCGGCCGGCATCCTCTGCTTCAATGTCGAGTCCGAAAGCGAGCTCGTGCGTTTAAATCGGGTAGCCGGCGAAATGGAAACAGCCGCGCCGGTCAGTCTGCGAGTCAATCCCGACGTGGATCCCAGGACACATCCCTACATTTCCACCGGCCTCAAGGGCAGCAAATTCGGCGTCGCCTACGCCGATGCGCTGCGGCTGTACCGCATGGCGCGGGCGCTGCCGCACATCGAAATCTGCGGCATCGACTGCCATATCGGTTCGCAGATCACCGAGATCTCGCCTTTCGTCGACGCGGTGGACAAGATCCTGGAACTGCTCGACCGGCTGGAAGCGGAGGGTATTTCCATCCGCCATCTCGATCTGGGCGGCGGCGTGGGTATCCGCTACCACGACGAAACGCCGCCGGAAATTTCCGCCTACGCACAGGCTCTGCTTGCAAAACTTGGACAGCGCCCACAGAAAATTCTGGTGGAACCCGGCCGCGCCCTGGTCGGAAATGCCGGCCTGCTGCTGACCCGCGTAGAGTACCTGAAGCATGGCGAAGCAAAAAATTTCGCCATCGTGGACGCCGCAATGAACGACTTGATGCGTCCGGCACTGTATGACGCATGGCATGACATTGTCATAGCACGCAGCTCCGGCGGTGAAAAACGACTCTATGAAATCGTTGGGCCGGTTTGCGAGAGCGGCGATTTTCTTGGCCGCGAGCGCGATCTTTCCCTGTCCGAAGGCGATCTGCTGGCAGTGCTTTCTGCCGGCGCCTACGGCATGAGCATGAGTTCGAACTACAACACCCGCCCGCGCGTGGCGGAAGTAATGGTGGACGGCAACCAGGCATATCTGATCCGCGAACGCGAAAATATCGAGCAGCTTTATGCCGGCGAAAATTTACTGCCATGATACGCCGAAACCCTTACCCAGAAAGCATTTCAGCCTTACTCCCTATTTTCGTTCCGTGCGGTTGAGTGCATCATTCACGCCACACATCTGAAAAAAAGGAGCAAAAACACGCTATAAATTGTTGTGTTTTTTTAAAAACCCGTCATAGAATTAGGGCGCGAAGCGATGTGGCTCACTACGCGGTCTGGCCGGGAAAACGCGGCGATGCTGGCAGTAAAGTGGTCCGGCGCTGAACACTTCATGGCAACATGAAGCTGTACGAAATTTAAGTTCCAATTTTCTAGTTGGTTTATTTTTCGAAAGGGGTAGAAGATGGCAACATCTGCTAAAAGCGCTGCAAAACCGGCCGCCAAGGCTGCAACCGTTACCGCAACCAAAAGTGCCGCTGCCAAACCGGCGGTGAAAAAAACCGCCGCCAAGGCAACCGCAAAACCTGCGGCCAAGAAAACTGCTACCAAGGCCGCCGCCAAACCGGCAGTGAAGAAAACCGCCACCAAG
>JBFMFB010000003.1:0-106254 GCA_040752115.1 Pseudomonadota bacterium
AGGGGCATCGGGGCTTCGAAAAAAGTACATGCGCTAGCCTTCATGGGGAAGGAACCCTTCGATCAGCCTCCGGTGAAAGTAAAGCGCTGCAAGCCGCGGATTCACCGGCGGTCATGCAGGCCGTTTCAGCCCGGCGCGGCGCGCGCCGCCTCGCCCGGAGCGCCCCAAACCGCGCCGAAATGCGTTACAATGAGCGCTTTTTTGAATCCCGGAGTAGCGAAGATGTCGATGTCCGACCGCGACGGTCTGATCTGGTATGACGGCAAGATGGTGCCGTGGCGCGAAGCGAATACCCATGTACTCACCCATACCCTGCACTACGGCATGGGGGTATTCGAGGGCGTGCGCGCCTACAAGACCGACCGCGGCACCGCGATTTTCCGCCTGCAGGAGCACACCGAGCGGCTGTTCAATTCGGCGCACATCTTCATGATGAAAATGCCGTTTAACAGGCAGACGGTGATAGACGCGCAGCGCGAAGTCGTCCGCGCCAACAAGCTGGAATCCGGCTACATTCGCCCGATCGCCTTCTACGGCTCGGAGGCGATGGGCATTTCCGCCACCACCCTGTCGGTGCATCTGGCGATCGCGGCATGGCCGTGGGGCGCCTATCTCGGCAAGGAAGCGCTGGAAAACGGCATCCGCGTCAAGACTTCGTCCTTTACCCGCCACCACGTCAACATCAACATGTGCCGCGCCAAATCGGTGGCGACCTACACCAATTCCATCCTGTCCCACCAGGAGGCGGCGCACGACGGCTACGACGAGGCGCTGCTGCTGGACGTGGACGGCTACGTGGCGGAAGGCGCGGGCGAGAACATTTTCATCGTCAAGAAAGGCAGGCTGTTCACGCCCGACCTGACTTCGTGCCTGGAAGGCATCACGCGCGAAACGATCATCGCCCTGGCGAAGGAAATCGGCGTGGAAGTGGTGGAAAAACGCATCACCCGCGACGAGATCTATACCGCCGACGAAGCGTTCTTCACCGGCACCGCAGCGGAAGTCACGCCCATCCGCGAGCTGGACAACCGCAAGATCGGCGAGGGAAAGCGCGGCCCAATCACGGCCAGGCTGCAGGGCATGTTCTTCGACTGCGTGACCGGCAAGGCCGCGAATCACCTGGATTGGCTTACTCTGGTTTGAGGACCACAAATGGAAAATGCCGCAACTCAAAGCAAACAGACCGTTATAGAAGTCACGGCGGACGATCTCCCCCTGCACTGCCCCACGCCCGCGATGCAACTGTGGAACGGGCATCCCAGGGTTTATCTGGACGTCGGGAAGACCGGCGAAGCGGCCTGCCCTTACTGCGGCACGCATTACAAGCTCAAGGGCGGCATTCCGGCCGGGCATCACTGAACCCAGGATAAGCGGTTCACCACAGAAGCGCAGAGACACGGAGTTGATTCGGGGAGGAAAGGCCATGTTTTGGCACATCATCCGGCAGGCGAATCAACTATCCGCCGCAAGCTTCTGTTTTCTCTGCGGTGAGCGAACCGTGGTTTTTGGGTTGAACCGCTTATGGCGGGTTACGCCCTTCGGCCTCAACCGCCCTGCGAAGCCGCCTTCCCCGCTTTGAGAATTTCGATCACTTCCTCGTCCTCGACCTGGGGAAATTCCTCGTAGAACTGCCCCACCGCCTGGAACCATAACGGCGCTTCCAGGCATACCACCTCGTCGGCGTACGGCGTCACTTTCTCCAGCGTATCCGGCGGCGCCACCGGCACCGCGCAGATCAGTTTTTCCGGCTGCCTGGCGCGCAGGGCGTGCAGCGCCGAGATCATGGTGGCGCCGGTCGCCAAGCCGTCGTCGATGACGATGACGATGCGCCCCTGCGGGTCGATCGGCGGGCGCACCGGCGTGTACTGTTCGCGCCGCCGGCGCATGGTTTCCATCTGCGTCCGCTTTTCGCTTTCGATGTATTCCTCGTTCGCCCCCGCCCGTGCCGCGTAATCCGCGATGTAGGCCCAGCCGCTTTCGTCGATCGAGCCAATGGCGAATTCCGGGTTGTATGGCGACCGGAGCTTTCTCACCAGCACCACGTCCATTTCGCCGTCCAGCTCGTCTGCGATGATCCGCGCCATCGGCACCGCACCGCGCGGGATGGCCAGGATCAGGGGATTTCTGCCCTTGTACGGAGCCAGCCTGGCGGCCAGCTTGCGGGCGGCTTCGTCACGGTTGCGGAACGGCATGACGGGCTCCAATAAAAATTAAAAACCAAGTTCAGCCACGAATGAACACGAATTCACACAAATAAAAACAAACGCCTGGTTAAAAAATACATCTCACTTTTCTGATGCGTGGGATAGTTGTTGTAACCAATAGATCATTCGTGGGCATTCGTGGCCAAGAGAAGGTTTGGATGTGCTCATAGTCACAACCGGCTGGCGACCAGGGCGGCGCCCTGTAATCCCACCTTAGGATTGGTCACGACGTGAACGGGAAAGTTCGAGGCAAGCTCGGCAAATCGCCCCTTGGCGTTGAAGGCGTGCATGAAGCCGCCGGCCTTGAGGCGGTCAAGGATTTTCGGCGCGATGCCGCCCGCGATATACACGCCGCCGCCGGCGAGCAGGATAAGCGCCAGGTTGCCGGCCACCGCGCCATAGATGGAGACAAACAGGTCGAGCGCCCGCACGGCCAGTGCATCCCGCTCCGCCAACGCGGCTTCGGAGACCGCTGCGGCGGCGTCGCCGGTCAGCATGGCGTGCCGCAGCTCGGGCGATTCGTCTGCGCCTCCGGTATCGCGGAGAAATTCGTAGATCTTCACTAATCCCGGGCCGGACACCACTCGCTCGCAGGACACCCTGCCGTACAGCGGCTTGAGGTAGCGCAGCAAGGCGATCTGCTCTTCGTCGGCGGGGGCGAAATCCACATGCCCGCCTTCGGAAGGCAGCGCCTCGTAGCGGCCGTCCCGCCAGACCAGCATCCCCATTCCGAGGCCGGTGCCCGCGCCGATCACCGCCCGCACTCCGCCCGGCTGCAGCTGGCCGGCCTGGAGAGTGACCAGGTCGGCGCCGCTCAGGGTTTCGATGCCGTGGCCCACCGCAGCGAAGTCGTTGATGAGGCGGACGCGGCTGATGGCGAATTCCGTGCCAATGGCGCCGACGTCGATTTGCCAGGGAAGGTTGGTGATCTTCGCGGTCTGCCCACGGATCGGGCCGGCCACGCCGAAGCAGGCGCTGTGAATGGCAAGGGGAGCAGCGGGGGCGGCTGGGACGGCCTGCAGAAACTCCCGGATCACGGCGCCGAAGTCGCCATAGGCCCCGGAAGCGAAGCGCCGCTCGAATATCGCGCGGCACGCGCTGCCGTCAAATTCCGCAAGCTGCAGCAGCGTCTTGGTGCCGCCGACGTCTCCAGCCAGAACACGCACCGACTGTTTCGCGGAAGCGGCCATGGTCTCTTAGGCCGCCTTCTCCAGCAGCGGTTCGGGCATGTGTATTCCGTATCCCTGGGCGTAGCCCACCCCTAGCTTTCTCAGTTGCTCCAGGGACTCGTCATCCTTGACGAATTCGGCCACGGTCTTGATCCCCATGACGCGCCCGATCCGGCTGATGGCCTCGGTCATGGCGAAATCCACCGGATTCTTGGCCATGTCCTTGACGAACGCGCCGTCGATTTTCAGATAGCTGACCGGCAGCACCTTGAGGTAGGCGAAGGAAGACATGCCGCTGCCGAAATCGTCGAGCGCGAAATTGCAGCCCATCGCGTTCAGCTCGTGCATGAAATGCACGGCCTTGTTGAGGTTGGTGATCGCGGCGGTCTCGGTGATCTCGAAACACAGCACCTGCGGCGGGATCTGGTGCTGGGCGATCTGCTCGCGCAGGAAGGCGGGAAACAGGTCGTCATTGAGGCTGGTGGCGGACAGATTGATGCAGCACAGAATCTTGAACTCAGCGTGGCGGGCACAGCAGTCCTCCCACTTCCTTCGCCAGTACGGTCCCCTGGATGCAAACAGCGTGCGGATAACCCAACGGTCGATGGCCGGCATGAGGTTGTAGCGCTCGGCCGCGGCGATGAACGCTGCCGGCGCCACCAGATTCCCCGCTTCATCTTTCATCCGCAGCAATATTTCGTAATGCTCGGCTCCGGCCTGCTCCGGATCGGTCGAGACAATCTCCTGGTAATACAGATGAAAACGGTTTTCCTCGAATGCCTTGTTGATGCGCGATACCCACTGCATTTCGCCGTGGCGCTGCGCCAGGATATCGTCGCCGTCCTCGTAGAGATGGACACGGTTCCCACCTTTGTCTTTCGCCGCGTAGCAAGCCGCATCGGCATGACTCAAGGCGCCCGCCAGATCGCTGTCCGAAGTGATGGCCACCACGCCGATGCTGAGGCTCAGTTCGAATGCCTTGTCCTGCCAGTTGAAGCGATAGCCCTGGATGGAGGCGCGAATCTTGTCGGCAATGCGCAGCGCCCGGTCGATCCGGCATCCTTCCAGCAGTACGCCGAACTCGTCCCCTCCCAGCCTCGCCAGCACGTCGTTTTCGCGGGTCTTGGCCTGCAGCAGGGAAACGGCCTGAAGCAGCAATTCATCGCCGGCCAGGTGGCCGCAGGTGTCGTTCACCAGCTTGAACTGGTCGATATCCATGTACAGGACGGCATGGTGCTTGTCCTGGGTCTTGGCGCTTTCCAGAAACAGCCCGACCAAGCGCTCGAATTCCCGGCGGTTGACCAAGCCGGTCAAAGCGTCATGGGTGGCCTGCCAGGACAATTGCTGGGCCATGCGGCGCGTTTGGGTAAGATCATGGAAAACCAGGACGGCGCCGACGGTCTCGCCTTTCCGGTTACGTAGCGGCGCAGCGGAATCCTCGATCACGAATTCCTGGCCATCCTTGCGAATGAGGAGGGAGTGCCTCTTTGCGTTTACCGCGGGTCCGGCAAGCTCCCATTGAAGGGCAGGATGCTCGAGGGGCTCTCGCGTCGTTTCGCTGACCACGAAAAACACCGTCTTCAACGGCAGGCCCTTGGCCTCCTGAAGCGACCAGCCGGTCAGCTTTTCCGCTGCGGGGTTCAGATACTCGACCCGGCCTTCGCTGTCAGTCGAGATCACTGCATCGTCAACCGAATGGAGCGCCGTTCCGGCCAGCTCTTTCTCCCGGAACAACGCCTCCTCCACTTTCGCCGCCCGCCGCGAAACGGCGAAGGAGCCGAGCGCAACGCCCAACACAGCCGACGCGATGCCGATCGCGGTCATCATATGGCCGCACGCCCGGAATGAAGCAGGGCAACCCTGAATGCCTGCGTAAGAATCAACGTGCCCCCACCAGTGATCATGCCTTTGGAATAATTATTAGCCATGGAGCGCCGCTGCCCGGATTTCACCTAAAAACACCCCTTGCAACAAACAGGATAATCATATCATGAAAGCTGTCCGAGAATACCGCAGAAGCGCCAGCCGCGGCGATTAAATAAAATTTATGTCCATGAGCTCATCGAGCAGGGAGTCGTAATCTTTCGCTCCCGCGCTATGCGGCGCGTGGGCAAAAACATCCTGGCTGTAAGCCAGGCTTTCTGCCAGGCTTACGTTCTCGGCGATCCGGGTGTCGCACAGTTCGGAACCAAACCGCTCGCGCATCTGCGCAAGGATATCCCGCGCCATTTTGCGGCGCGCGTCATAACGGGTGATGAGATAACGCCGCTCGACGCGTTTTTTCAGCACGTGCTCCAGGGCCTTCAGCGTGTTTTCCAGCTGCAGCGCGCCTTTGAGCGCCAGATAGTCGGCCGAGACCGGCACCAGAACTTTGCCGGCGGCGAAAATCGCGTTCAGCGACAACACATTGAGCATCGGACAGCAATCGATGAGGATCGGCACGTCCGCCTGCTCCAGCTTTTCTTCGCGAATGCCGGCGTTCAGCCGGTTGACTATTCTCGGCCCCCTGCCGAACAAGGCATCGACTTTGGAAAGCTCGAAATGGGAAGGAATGAGGCTGCCTCCGGAAGGCAGTTGTTTGACCAGCCCCACCAGCGGCTTCGATTCCTTGTAAAAGCCGTAGATGCTTTCCAGGCCGGTAGCGACTGTTACGCCGCTCATCACGCTCAAATGCGCCTGGGGATCGAGGTCTATTGCCAGCGGACGCTGCCTGCGCTGCGCCAGGGCGGCGGCGAGATTGAGGCTGGTGGTGGTTTTACCGACGCCCCCCTTCTGGTTAAATACCGCAATGATCGCCATCCGGCAATGCTAATGATTTCAGGTGCGCTTCGCAAGCCGGTTAGCGGCGCGAGCCGGCTTACAAAGCTATTTGCAAATGCTGTTAATCTGGCATAATCACCACGTCTCTCCGGCTTCGCATCACACTTAAACGATCTGAATTGGCGGCTTGCGATGACCTATTTGAACATCCACCACCTTCTGGATTCGGTTGCCAAACTGACCGAGCAGCGAGATCAGCGCTCCTTGGAGGTCTGCCTGATCAAGACCATGAGCGAACTGATTTCTGCCGAGACGTTCACCCTTTACAAAATCCAGCACCACAACGGTGCCCAGAAGCTGAAAACCGTCGTAAGCGTCAATGCGACCAGGATTTATGCCGACGAGCCGGAGAACGATGCGGGGCGGCCATCTCTGGTTGAGATCGAGAAAGACAAAGGTTTCGTGGATTGCCTGAAAACCGGGAAAATAACCGCATCCGAATGCCCGGGAGAATCCAGCATCCGGACCATTTATCCGGTGTACAGCGCGAACGACATCATCGGTTTTCTCACTGTCAACAGCGAAAAAACCTCCCCCCGCGATCAGGAAATCATTTCCAGCTTTCTCAGCATCTACCGCAATTATCTTTCGCTGATCAACGACAACGAGCACGATACCTTAACGGGACTTCTGAACAGAAAAACTTTTGACGCCAAGATCAGCAAGATCATCGCCTCCCAGCGCGGCGCCCATCGGCGCACCACGGACAAGAGCGGAATCTGCTGCCTCGCCGTGCTGGATATCGACCATTTCAAGCGGGTCAATGACCAGTTCGGTCACCTGTACGGAGATGAGGTGCTGCTGCTGTTTTCGCGCATCATGAACAAGACTTTCCGGGACAGCGATCTGCTATTCCGCTTCGGCGGCGAAGAATTTGTTGTCGTTCTGAAAGACGCGGACCTGGATCTCGCGACGATCGCTTTGGAACGTTTCCGCAAGGCGGTCGAATCCTTCGAATTTCCCCAGGTCGGCTCCGTAACCGTAAGCATCGGGGTCGTCCAGATCGGGGGCGACGATATTCCCGCCACCTTGACCGATCGCGCCGATCAAGCCCTGTACTACGCCAAGAACAACGGGCGCAATCAGATCCAGGCGTACGAGAAGCTGCTGGCCGAAGGCAAGCTGACTCCCAAGACGCGCGAAAGCAATCTGGAGCTGTTCTGACCCCTTGCTTCACCAATCTAATCAAACCATCGGAGAATTCATGGCTGAAACAACCACCGAAACCGGCCTCAAATACGAAGACCTCGCCCCCGGCACCGGAGACACTGCCCGCGCGGGGCAAATGGTTTCCGTCCACTACACCGGCTGGCTCACCGACGGCACCAAGTTCGATTCCAGCAAGGATCGCGACGATCCGTTCATCTTTCCGCTCGGCGCCGGCCATGTCATCCGCGGCTGGGACGAAGGCGTCCAGGGCATGCAGGTCGGCGGCGTGCGCAGGCTGACCATTCCGCCGGAACTGGGCTACGGCGCGCGCGGGGCGGGCGGCGTCATCCCGCCCAACGCCACCCTGGTGTTCGAAGTGGAACTGCTGCGGATTCTGTAAACCCGGAAAAAAGCGTTTTGGCCACGAATGACACGAATGTTCACGAATCGTCATGACGTTACTCATGGGAGCGTGCTTACCGGGATGGCATGCTGCAAATCCGTAGCGTCAGATTGTTTTTATTCGTGTTTATTCGTGTCATTCGTGGCTAAACGCCGTTTTTAGGGTGCCCCTCAGTCCGGCAGGTGTGTTTCCGTGAAGCGTTTTTCCAGGTCCAGCATTTCCACCCGCCGGCCGACCACAACCACCATTCCCCTGAGCCGGTTGTCGCCGGTATCGCTGAACTCAAACCGGTAAGCGCGGCGCGGCAGGAGACGGCCGCGCTCGTTGCGCCGCACCCCCAGCCTGTCCAGCGCCACGGTCTCATCCAGAAACTGCACCCCCTCTTCGCGACACGCATTCCTGGCCGTGCGCACGGCGATTTCGCGTACCGCCATGCTGTCCAGCCAGAACCAGCCGACCGCCGCCAGACCGATGAGAACGAGCAGTTCCGTCATGAAAATACGTGACAAGCTTTGGCCATAAATGACACGAATAAACACGAATAAGGACAGTGAAGTGCAACCGATTTACAGCACACCATCCAGGTGGGCACCGCCTCTTGAGTAACGTCACGATTATCCTGGAAAAAGCGATTAACCACGAATTTGCACGAATAAACCACGAATGTTCACGAATAATCAATGAATTAACCATTCCTGCCCGGCTCACCCGTTGGGTGAGGCGAAATTATGTTCTAACTATTTGTGTTCATTCGTTAAAATTCGTGTCATTCGTGGTTAGCTGCCGTTTTAAGGATTATTCGTGAACATTCGTGTCATTCGTGGCTAACGCCTTCTTCACCCGCCGGAATACCGGCCGCGGTGGCCCACCTTCTGCGGCGGATGTTCCGCTACATGGCAGGCTCGGCGGTAAGCGTGCAGGGTTTTTTGCGCCGCTCCCAGGACGCTGCCGTGCGGGTAATTGCCATGTTCGTCCGCCACACCGGCCGGCACGCCGGTTGCCAGTTCGATCGCTTCACTCACGTCCTCCACCGCATGGACATGAAACCGGCCTTCGCGCACTGCGGCGAGGACATGCCGTCCCAGCATCAGGTGGCGCAGATTGCGCCGCGGCACCAGTACGCCTTGGGCGCCATCCAGGCCGGCCGCCTCGCACACCCGGAAGAAGCCTTCGATCTTTTCGTTGATGCCGCCCACCGGCAGCACATCGCCGTGCTGATTCACCGCGCCGGTGACGGCGATGCCCTGCTTTACCGGCACCCCGGACAGGCTCGACAGCAAGGCGATGAGCTCGGCGCAGGAGGCCGAATCGCCCTCCACTCCGTGATACTCCTGCTCGAACACCAGCGAAGCATTGAGGCTGAGAGGCGCCACATGGCCGAACAGAGCGATCAGGTAGGTTTCCAGGATGAACACGCCTTTGTCGTGGTTGGGGCCGGACATTTCCACTTCCCGCTCGATGTTGAGCACCCCTTCCTTGCCGGGGAAAGTACGCGCCGAAACGCAGACCGGAAAGCCGAAGCGGTGGTCGCCCAGATCCACCTGGGTCAGCCCGTTGATTCTGCCCGCCTGCCCGCCGTGGACCGAGATCAGCAGCTCCCCTTCGGCGATGGATTCGTACAGCCGCTGATCGGGGTAGTTATGCCTCCACAAACGCGCCTGCAAGGCGGCTTCGACGTCCGCTGCCTCCACCGTGGACCCGAGGCGGGCGGTGCATACCGCTGCGCTTTCCGCCACCAACGCCTCGAGATGGGCGAAGATCGCGCTTTGCCGCCGCTGGTCGTCCGCCTCGCGGTGCATCTCCTCCAGCAGGCGCGCGACAGCGGCGGAGGAAAAATGGGGCAGGCCGAGGCGGCGGCTGGCGTGGGCGATAAAAATCGCGGTGGCGCGCCGGGTTTCTGCCGTGGCGGCAAAACTCTCGGCAAAATCCACCTTGACGCGAAAATGACGCACGAATTCCGCGTCGATCTCCTGCAATTCGTAATACTCGTCACGCGAGCCAATCAGGACGATCTTGACCTCGACGTCTACGGCCTCCGGCAGAAGCGAAACCACTGCGCTGGGAGCATATTGCGTTCCCGGTTCCTCGATCTGGAGGCGGCCGCTGCGCAGGAAGCGCCGCAGCTTCTCCCACACCAGGGGGTCGGCCACCAGGTCCGGCAGGTGCAGCATGAGAAAGCCGCCGTGCGCCTGCAGCAGGCTGCCGGCGCGGATACGAGAAAAGTCCGTCACCAGCACGTCGTTTTCTACCTGATATTCAATGCTGCCGAACAGGGCGCGAAAGGACGGGTTGTCCTCGACCAGCACGGGCGCCCCTTCCAGGCCGCCATTGTCCACCACCAGGTTGGCCCGGTAGCGGGCGAGCGCGCGGTTCAGATCTTCCCGTCCGACCTCGTCCTCGCCAGCCGCCGCGGCTTCGAACAGGGCCAGTCTATCGAGTACGTCTTCGGCTAAACGCTCCAGATAGGCATTGAGCTTGACTGAATCCTTGATCTGCTGCTTCATGCCGCTGCGGACGCGCTGGATTTCGTGTTCCACCACCGGCTTGATGATTTTGCGCCGCAGCGCCGCCAGCGCCTCGTTCATCGCGCGCTCCCTCGGCCGCATCTTCTCCGTGAAGCGCGCGATTTCGCCGTGCAGCTCCAGCTCCGCCTGCTCGATCTGCGCCTTGCGCTCCTGAGGCAGGGTCACGACGACATCCTCGGTCATCGGCTGGCCGCTGTCGTCGAGCAGGGTGAACACCATGCGCCCGCTCTCGCGGTGCAAGGCAAAACGGCGCTTTTCGGCGAACGCCGCCAGTTCCAGATAGACTTTGCTCTCCTCCTCCTTGTAAGCCTTCTGGATACGCTCGCTTTCGAGCCTGAATTCGTCGCTTTCCAGGCGGCGCGGGATTTCGGCTTGCAGCATGCCGCAAAGCTCCGCCAGCAGCTGACGCAACACCCGCCCCTGCCCCGCCGGCAGCCGCAGTGCGACCGGGCGTTCCGGAGCGTCGAAGTTGTGGAGATAGCACAGATCCGGCGGCGCGGCACGCTTGGCAGCCTCCGCACGCATTGCCGCCTGTAGCAGCGAAGAGCGCCCGCTGCCGACCTCACCAAGCACGAACAGGTTGTAGCTGGGTTGATCCAGCGCGAGACCGAAAGCGGCCGCCTGTTCCGCACGCTCCTGGCCGATCCACGGCAGCGGCTCGCGCATCAAATCAGAGGTGTCGGAAAAACCCAGCGTCTTCGGAGAGATCGTCAGGCAGAGCTGGTCAGAGGTTAAAGATGTCATGAGCTTGTGGATTCCGGGGGAAAAATCGGTTTAGCCACGAATGACACGAATGAACGCGAATAAAAGCAAAAGAACACCATCAACTGACTGCTCACTCACAGCGGCATAACCTTTGGTAATTTCATGATTATTCGTGTTCATTCGTGGTTAACGCCTTTTCTTGATTTTCAACGCCTGGCGCAATGAGCCAGCAGCGGTGAATTTTCTTGTTGCGGAAATCCTCCGGCACGGTCCGCCCGGAAATTTCCTCCAGCCGGCAGGTTCCCAGCGCCGCCTCGTCCAGCCGGAAGCTGCGCAGATTGGTGGAGAAGAACAGTTCGCCCCCGGCTGAAAGCAGGCGCAGACACTGACTGATGAGGCGCGGGTGATCGCGCTGCACGTCCAGCACCCCGCTCATTTTCTTGGAGTTGGAAAACGACGGCGGGTCCATCACGATCAGGTCGAACCGCTCTCCCGCCGCCACCGCTTTTTCCAGCCAGGCGAACACATCGTCGCGCACCAGCCGGTGCCGTTCGGGATCCATGCCGTTCAGCTCAAAATTGCGCCGCGCCCAATCCTGGTAAGTGTTGGACATGTCCACCGTCACCGAGCTTGCGGCCCCGCCCGCCGCGGCGTACACGGTAAAGCTGCCGGTATAGGCAAACAGATTGAGAAAGCGCTTGCCCGCCGCGCGTTCCTCGACCATGCGCCGGGTATTGCGGTGGTCGAGAAACAGGCCGGTATCCAGGTATTCCTCCAGGTTGACGATGAAGCGGTGGCCACCTTCGCTCACCACGAAATCCTCGCCCGAAGCGCCAGTCTTTTCGTACTGCGCCGTGCCGCGCTGACGCGCCCGGATCTTGAAGGCAATTGCCTCCGGCGGCAGTTCCAACACCTCGCTCGCCACAGCCCTGATGCCCTCCACCCAGCGGGCATGTTCTTCGTCGGTTGCCTGCCAGCCGGTATCGAACTCCTGCAGGTGTGCCCTGCGCTCATAGACATCCACCGCCAGCGGAAACTCGGGAATGTCGCGATCGTAGACGCGGTAGCAGGAGATGCCCCGGCGCTTCGCCCATTTGCCCCAGTGGCGGGCGCTCTTGCGTAGGCGGTTGGCAAACGCGGAGAAATCGGTGCTCATAACCGCGCCATGGTACCCGAAAACGCGCGCGGCTTCATGCCCGCCGGCCGGGGCGCTTCACCATGACCAGTCCGACCGCAGCAAGAATCACTGCCATCGCCGCCCCCTCGACCGGGGTGAAGCGCTCGCCTCCCAGCGCCGCTCCCAATACGACGGCGATCACCGGGTTGACATAGGCATAGGAAGTGGCGACGGCGGGGCGGACCGTTTGCAGCAGATAGAGGTAGGAACTGAACGCGACGAACGAGCCGAACACCACCAGATAGCCCCAGGCCAGCACCGCCTTGACCGAAGGCGCGGCGGTCATCTCCTCGCCCAGCATCAGACTGGCAGCCATCAAGAGCGCGCCGCCGCCCAGCATTTGCGCGGCACTGCCCATCAGCCCGGGAGGAAGCGACAGCCCCCGGCTCCACACCGAACCGAATGCCCAGCTCAAGGTGGAAAACAGCAGCACCGCCGCCCCCGCGGCGCTGGTCTGCATGTTGGCCCCCAGGCTCAAGAGCGCAACTCCCGCAAACCCCAGCACGATGCCCGCCCATTCCTGCCGGTCGGGCCAGTGCCGTTCCCGCCATCCGGCGAACAACACCGTCCACAGCGGCACCGTCGCCACCGCCAATGCGGCGACACCTGAAGCAACCCATTGTTCGGCATACGCCACGCCGCCGTTGCCGCCCAGCAGCAGAAATCCGCCGACCATGATCGATCCGGCCCACTCGCCCCGCCCGGGCGCGGCTGCCCCGCGCAGGCGTAGGAACACATAGAGCATGCCGCCTGCGAGCAGGAAGCGCGTGCCCGCCATCATGAACGGCGGGAAGCCCTCGATGGCGAAGCGCATGGCGAGATAGGTGGATCCCCAGATGAGGTAAAGCGCGGCGAGTGCGGCTGCAACCGCCAGCCGCCGGCGTCCGGCCTGGCTCAGCCGCAGCATTTCTTGTATTTCTTGCCGCTGCCGCATGGGCAGGGGTCGTTGCGGCCGGCCTTCGGCGCTTTGGCAGCCGGCCGCGCGGAATCGGGGAAGGCGCCGTCGAGATAGAGCCAGGCACCGTCTCTCCGCACGAAGCGGCTGATCTCATGCAGCCGCCCTTCCGTTTCTCCGAGGCGGTAACGGGCCACGAACTCGACACTGCCTTCGCAATCGTCTTCGCCGCCCGCATCCGCGGACAACACCTCCAAGCCGAGCCACTCGATCGCTTCGGCTTCCGCCGCGTCTTTTTCCGCAGGTCGGGTTTCCGGGGCATGGGTCTGGTCGAGATACCCCCAATCCCCCCGGAAAAAGGCGGTATAACGGGAGCGCATCAGCGCTTCCGCCGTCGGCGCCGGGCGGCTGCCGCTCAAATGGACGCCGCAGCAGATATCGAACGGATCGCCCGATCCGCAGGGGCATTGCGTCATTCGTTTTCCTCCCGCCGCCTGCCTTCCCGCGCCAGCCGCAGCGCCGGATCTTGGCGGTAGAACGCCGCCAGCTGCGCATAGACGTCGGAGTAACAATCTCTCAACACGTGCGGTATCTCGAAAAACGCCTCGCTCAGCACGGCGAAGAACTCTGCCGGATGCTCGGCGGCATAGGGGTCGATCGCAGTCTCCGCGCCCGCGTCCACCTGCGCCTGGAAGTCCTCGTAGGCCTCGGTGAATGCGCGCGTCCAGTCCCGGACGCGCATCTCCCGGTGCAGCGGCGGAAAACCGTCGGCCGGGCCGTTTCGCATGTCCAGCTTGTGCGCCATTTCGTGGATCACCACGTTGATGCCGTCGGCCGCACCCGAGCGGCAGGCATCCTCCCAGGAAAGAATGACCGGGCCTTGCGGCCAGGCCTCCCCCATCAAGGGGTAGCGGCTCGCATGCACCACCCCGGCCTCGTCCGTGTATTCGTGGAGCGGCACGAACTCGGCGGGATAGACGATCACTTCCTCCCAACCGTCGTACCAATCCAGCCCCAGATTCAGGATCGGCACGCAGGCCTGGGCGGCGATCAGCAGGCGCATTTCCTCGTCCAGCACCAGCCCGGCGGCCGACGAGACATTCTTGGCATGGAGGAACAGGATGGCGAGATCGCGCAGCCGCCCCGACTCCGCCGGCGAGAGGACGCCCAGCAGCGGTAGATCGGCGCACACCCGCCGCCACGCGCCTTCCGGGAGAACTGCGCGGCTCAGTATGCGGCGGCGGCGAAAACGCTCGAAAAACATTGCCTGCGCCGGCCCGTCATTCGCGCCCGTCCTCCAGCGCCAGCACTTCCGCCGCCCCCTGCTCGGGATGCTCCAGCTCCACCGCCTCGATCTGCGCGAAGCGCTGGGAGATCTTGCGGCTGCTGATCTGGACCTTTTCCGCGTCCTCGTGCGCCTGGCGGATGTGGGTGGCGAGCTTCTGCATGCGCTCGTCGAACAGGTGGAAATCCTTTGCCAACTTGGCCAGCGCGTCCTTGATAATGTGTACCTGGCGGCGCGTTTCCACGTCCTTGATGACGGCGCGGGCGGTGTTGAGGATGGCCATCATGGTGGTCGGCGAGACGATCCACACCCGCCGCTGCATGGCGTAATCCACGATGTCGCCGTGGTAGCCGTGGATTTCGGCGAACACGGCCTCCGCCGGCACGAACATCACGGCACCGTCGGAAGTTTCGTTGGCAATGATGTACTTGGCCGCGATATCGTCCACATGCTTCTTCACGTCGGCCTTGAACTGCTTCTGGGCGGCGGCGCGCTCCGCTTCGCCGGCGTCCGGGGCGAACATGCGGTGGTAGTTTTCCAGCGGGAACTTGGAATCCACCGCGACATTGCCGGTCGGCTCGGGCAGCTTGAGCAGGCAATCCACGCGCGCGCCGGTGGAAAGAGTGGCCTGCATCTCGTAAGCGCCCTGCGGCAGGACGTTGCTGACCAGCGCCTCCAGCTGCACTTCGCCGAACGCCCCGCGCGAGCGCTTGTCGCCCAGCAGCTCCTGCAGGCTAACGACGTTGGTGGTAAGGCCGTCGATCTTCTTCTGCGCCTCGTCGATGGTCGCCAGCCGCGCCATGACGTTGGCGAAGGTTTCGTTGGTCTTCTTGAAACCCTCGTCCAGGCGCTCGGTCACCTTGCCGCTGATCAGCTCCAGGCGGCCGTCAACCGTCATGGTCAGGGCTTCGATGGACTGGGTGAGCTGCTGGGTGCTGTTACGCATCGTGGTCTGGATCAGCTCCTGCTCCGCCCGGCCCTGCTCCGCCAGGGTCTGCATAGTCTTCTCCAGAATATCCGCGCGCAGTGCGTCCATCCGCCCCTGCAGCGAAACGGCAAGCTCCGACAGCTCCCTCACCATCGCCTCGCGCGTCTGCGCCAGGCTCTCGCTCTGCGCCATTTGCAGCGCCTGCATGGCGTCGCGGGTGTGCTTCAGCTCCTGCCCGACGATCTCGCGCAGCCGGTCGGAATTCTCCGTCAGCGACTGCGCCAGCCGATCGCCCTGCCGGGTCAGGCCGTCATGGAGGTCGGTCAGCATGGCGCGGTGCTTTTCTTCCATGAGCTGCGCCAGCAGTTCGGGCAGCAGCCGCAGCTCACGGGTCATCCCGCCCAGCCGTAGCCCCAGCCAGAGGGCGGCAAACAGAATGAACAGCACCAGAATGCCGATCAGAATTTCAAGCATGGGAATTTCATCGAATTACATAAGGAATGTGCAGTATAGCGCATCGCGGAAACTGACGTGTGGGGCTTCGGAGAACGGCGCGGGCTTGCAAAAACGGGCGGGAGCAAAAAAGTCTCCGTTGCCGGACGGGAGCCGTCAGCGTTCCGTGGTGCTTGATGCCGCCCTTCGATGGCGATATGCTACCGCCTCCGGGCCTGCGCCCAGTCGCAATATTCAGGGAGAGGATATGCCGAACCACGCCTGCCGCATTGCGCACCTTGGCACATGCGCGGCTGCCGCCGCAACGTTGCCCGGAAGCCACGAATGCCGCTTTTCGCTGCAATTCGCGAAGAATTTCTGATGCAGATCATTTTCCGTCTCCTTGCCGCTTTTCTGCTGCTCGGCGCCGCTGTGGCACGGGCCGATATCGTGCTGCTGCTGAGCGACGACAAGCCCTCCGTCACCGGCGTCGCGCAGGCCATCCAGTCCGCCTATCCCGGAAAGGTCGAAACCTACAACCTGCGGGGGAACCGCAACCGCAGTGCCGAAATCGTCCCGGCGATCCAGTACTCCGGCAAGAAGCAATTGGTTGCCGTCGGGCTGCTCGCCGCGCAGGTGGCGAAGCAGCACCCTCTCGCCAAGCAAGTGGTGTTCTGCCAGGTGCCGGATGCCGAAGAAGCAGATCTCGTCACGCCATGGATGAAAGGCGTCAGCGCCATTCCGGCGCTATCCAAGCAATTCCGCATCTGGAAGCTGCTCGATCCGAACCTGAAACAGGTCGGCGTCTTCACCAGCCGAGGCATGAAAAACCTGGCGAGCGAGGCCCAAGCTGCGGCAAAAGCCAACAATATCGAGCTTGTGCACGTCGAGGTGTCGTCCGACCGCGAAGCCTCATTCGCGCTCCGGAAGTTCACCGGCAAAATTCAGGGACTGTGGCTGGCGCCCGACAGCCGCATCCTGAGCAGCGACCTCATCCGCGATGTTCTTTCCTACAGCGCCAAGAAGGATATCGGCGTGCTGGTGTTTTCTCCCGCCTTGCTGAAGGAAGGAGGGCTGCTGAGCGCATCGCCCAACTTCAATGAAATTGCGCATCTGGTGCTTAAGCGCCTTGAATCGGCACAAAACAGGGAAGACATTCCCGGCGAGGCGATACTGCCCCTGTCGGCTGCCAACATGACGATAAATGCCAGGGTCGCGAAAACGCTCGGCCTGCCGCTGACCGCCAGAATCATGGATGTTGCCAGTGTGGAATGACCTGCAGCGGCAAAAACCCGTCAGGCAGCACAGCCTGATGGAAAAGATGTTCCGGGTTTGCCTGGGCTGGGCGCAAAGGCGTCGATAATCGGCCGGCCGCTTGGCTTCAAGCATCTTCGCGCATTCAGGATTTCCTCCACCAGTTCCTCGAGCGGGCGCGGCCCCCTCCTCCCCTCTGGAAGTAACCACCGACTTGGCCGCTGTGTTTTGGCGGCCTTGTCGAATGGCCGGTTGTTCCATCAGACGATTAAGGCGAGGGCGTTTTTCAATGCGCCGTCACAGACCTCGCGCCGCTTTCTTGCGGTCGTTCTCGGA
The DNA here is from genome assembly GCA_040752115.1 of Pseudomonadota bacterium. Classification (GTDB taxonomy): domain Bacteria; phylum Pseudomonadota; class Gammaproteobacteria; order Burkholderiales; family Sulfuricellaceae; genus JBFMFB01. Next base: position 17,283 of record JBFMFB010000003.1, read on the forward strand.
CAGGAAGCGCTTGCGCAGGCGGATGGATTTGGGGGTGATTTCCACCAGTTCGTCGTCGGCGATGAATTCCACCGCGGATTCCAGGGTAAGCTGGATCGGCGGCGTCAGGCGCACGGCTTCGTCAGTGCCGGAGGCGCGGACGTTGGTGAGCTTCTTGCCTTTGATCGGATTGACCACCAGGTCGTTGTCGCGGCTGTGAATGCCGATGATGATCCCTTCGTATAGCTTGTCGCCGGGGCTGACGAACATGCGGCCGCGCTCTTCCAGATTCCACAGCGCATAGGCAACGGCTTCGCCGTTCTCCTGCGAGATCAGCACGCCGTTGTGGCGGGCGGGAATGTCCGGCTTCATCGGCGCGTATTCGTCGAATACGTGGCTCATGATGCCGGTGCCGCGGGTAAGGGTCATGAATTCTGACTGGAAGCCGATCAGGCCGCGCGCCGGGATGCGGTAGTCGAGCCGCACGCGCCCCTGCCCGTCCGGCAGCATGTCGACCAGGTCGCCGCGGCGCCGCCCCAGTTCTTCCATCACCGCGCCCTGATTGGCTTCTTCCACGTCCACAGTGAGCATTTCGAACGGCTCGCACTTCTCGCCGTTGATTTCCTTGATGACCACGCGCGGGCGCGACACCGCCAGCTCGTAGCCCTCGCGGCGCATGTTCTCCAAGAGGATGGTGAGGTGAAGCTCGCCCCGGCCAGACACCTGGAAGACGTCGGCGTCGCCGGTATCCTCGACGCGCAGCGCAACGTTGGTCAGCAGTTCCTTGTTGAGGCGCTCGCGGATCTGCCGGCTGGTGACGAACTTGCCTTCCTGGCCGGCGAGCGGCGAGGTGTTGACCTGGAAGTTCATGGTCAGCGTCGGCTCGTCCACTGCCAGCATGTGCAGCGCTTCCGGATTGGCCGGGTCGGCCAGGGTGACGCCGATGCCGATATCCTCGATGCCGTTGATGACCACGATATCCCCGGCCTGCGCCTCTTCCAGCTGTACCCGCTCCAGGCCGCGGAAACCCAGCACCTGGTTGACGCGCGCCTTCTTGCCCTTGTCGTCACGGCCGTTGAGCACGACCACTTCCTGGCCGGGTTTGAGCCGGCCGCGCGCGATGCGACCGATGCCGATGCGGCCGACGAAACTGGAATAATCGAGCGCGCTGATCTGCAGTTGTAGCGCGCCGTCCGGGTCGCCCTTGGGCGCGGGGACGTGTTCGATGACGGTGTCGAACAGCGGGCGCATGTCCGGGCTTTGCACTGCCAGATCGGTGGTGGCGTAGCCGTTGAGCGCGGAAGCGTAGACCACCGGGAAGTCGAGCTGATCGTCGGAAGCGCCGAGCTTGTCGAACAGGTCGAAGGTCTGGTTCACCACCCAGTCGGGGCGCGCGCCGGGGCGGTCCACCTTGTTCACCACCACGATCGGCTTGAGGCCTTGCGCCAGCGCCTTCTTGGTGACGAAGCGGGTCTGCGGCATCGGCCCCTCGACCGCGTCCACCAGCAGCAGCACGCCGTCCACCATCGACAGCACGCGCTCCACTTCGCCGCCGAAATCGGCATGGCCGGGAGTATCCACGATGTTGATGTGGGTGCCTTCGTAATCGACCGCGGTATTCTTGGCGAGAATGGTGATGCCGCGCTCGCGCTCCAGGTCGTTGCTGTCCATCACCCGCTCGGCGACATGCTGGTGCGCGGCGAAGGTGCCGGCCTGGTGCAGCAGCTTGTCCACGAGAGTGGTCTTGCCGTGGTCGACGTGGGCGATGATGGCGATGTTGCGGAGCGCGCGGGACATTTTGGAGTTTCCGGTTCGGGTAAAAAGCCGACGATTTTAGCACGAATCGCTGGCTATTTTCTAAAATCCCCGTATAATGCCGGCTCTTGGCCTGGAAACTTCCATGCCAAATATGTTCATCGATCCCTGACCCTCCTTTCAGTCTTTTCTGAATCAAGCACCCCGGTTAGCGACGATGGTTTTGCGCGCCGTGCGGTGTTTATCGCTTTCCGTCAAACAGCGAGAGCCTTTGTCTTGGCTGTCTGTGCGTCGTGCCTTATTTTTTGCACAAGGAAATCACGTGTCATTTGAAAATCTGAACCTTCATCCCTCCATCCTGAAAGCCATCGCAGAAGCCGGCTACGCCGAAGCCACGCCGATCCAGAAGGAGGCCATTCCCGAAATCCTGGCCGGGCACGATCTGATGGCATCGGCGCAGACCGGTACCGGCAAGACCGCCGCCTTCATGTTGCCGTCGCTGCAATGCCTGACCGAGCCGTCGCCGGTCAGAAGCCGCGGTCCGCGCGTACTGGTGCTGACCCCGACGCGCGAACTGGCAAACCAGGTCAACGATGCCGCGCGCAAATACGGCAAATTCATGCGCGCCCGTACCGTCAGCATCCTCGGCGGCATGCCCTATCCACTGCAGAACAAGCTACTGTCGCAGCCGGTGGACATTCTCGTGGCCACGCCGGGACGCCTGATCGATCACATCGAGCGCGGACGCATCGACTTTTCGCGCCTGGAACTGCTGATCCTGGACGAAGCCGACCGCATGCTGGACATGGGCTTCATCGACGACGTAGAGCGCATTGCCGCCGCCACGCCGGCCAGCCGCCAAACGCTGATGTTCTCCGCCACGTTCGAGGGCACCGTCGCCAAACTGGCGCAGCGCCTGCTGAAAGATCCCAAACGTATCCAGATCGCGAGCCAGCAGGCGCGACACGAGCACATCGAGCAGCGCCTGCATTATGTGGACGACATGGCGCACAAGAACCGCCTGCTGGATTATTTGCTGAGAGACGTCGAGCTCAAGCAGGCAATCGTGTTCACCGCCACCAAACGCGACGCCGACGAGCTCGCTGCCGATCTGTTCGCACAGGGGCACGCCGCCGCTGCCCTGCACGGCGACATGAACCAGGGGATGCGCAACCGCACCCTTGCCAAACTGCGCAACGGCGCCATCCGGGTGCTGGTGGCTACCGACGTGGCGGCACGCGGCATCGACGTCAACGGCATCAGCCATGTGGTGAACTACGATCTGCCGAAATCCGCCGAGGACTATGTGCACCGCATCGGCCGCACCGGCCGCGCGGGCAACCAGGGTATCGCAGTCTCCTTCGCCTCGCCGCGTGATGGGATGCAGCTCAAACGCATCCAGCACTTCACCGGCCAGACCATCCCGGCGCATGTGGTGCCCGGACTGGAACCCAAGCGCCGCCCAGCCGGCAGCGCTCCGAAAGTCACGCACAAGCGCGGCGGTTTCGGCGGCGGACGCGCATATGACGCCAACCGCCCCGGCCGCCGCACGGCGCCGAGCGGTTTCGGACGCGGCAATACCGGGCGGCAGTCGCGCGGATAGATATCCATCCGCAGGGCAATAAAAAAGCGCTTCCGAGGAAGCGCTTTTTTTTACTTTGCCCGAACACTCAGTCGTGTTCGTGCTTGTGCTTCTTGTGCTTGTAATGGCCCAGGTGGCGACCATGATCGTGGTGCTCGTGGTCATCGTGCACGTACACGACCTCACGCTCTTTCCTCACCACCACCCGCTCCCTGCGGTTGTTGGTCATCACCGCAGTGCCGGTCGCGCCGCCGAGCGCGCCACCGATGATCGCGCCGTCGCGGCCGCCGATCGCCGAGCCAACCGCCGCACCCGTGGCGCCGCCGAGCGCGCCGCCGATCACGGCATCGCCGTCTATGCTACCCGCCTGAGCCGGCGCCGCCAAAACCGCTGCCAGCGCCAGCCCGCCCAGTTTGAAGAATTTTTTCATGATGTTTGACCTCTTTGCCCAACGAAACAAGGCCCATGCTACCAGCCCTTTCGTTTTTCCCCCATTACAGTTTTGTCACGGGAAGCAGAATTCGGCACACGCTCGGGAGAATCGCCACCCTCCGTGGCGTGCAGCCCAATCTGGACAAATGGCAGGAACAGGCGGAATATGGCAGCAAGAAGCCCTTGTTCAAGCCCTTGGCAGCGCGGAGAAACAACCGGAATGGAAAATTTCGATTTTGGCAAACGCTTGCTCCAGTATATCGATGAAGTCATGAATTACGGCGGGAGCAAACGCGAAGAAAGCGATTTAACCGATGGTCAAAGAGTGTTTCTGCACGCCGTCCGCCGGGAATTGCTGAAATATACCGATCCGGACCGGCAAGGATATCCGCGCAACGCCCTGGAGCAGATGCAATCCTTTTGCCGCACCGTGGGCGACTTGCATAATTCATATTTCGATTCGGGTCATCGCAAGATCAGTGATTGCCTCTATAAACGCTGGGGAATGCTGTACGAAGAAACCCAGAGATTGAGCCAATCCGGCGCGGCCAACCTGCCATGCTGGGTGGATGCGTCCAAAAATGAAACCCCGGATATGCCGGCTTTCTTCGATGTGTAACTCCTTTTCTGCACCCCTCCAGGACAAATTTATCAAACAATCTTATATTTCAATAAAATAAATGGATCAATTGCCCCTGGCTTCCGTGCTACCCTTGTTTTGCGGTTGGGGAACCGCGATTCGATAAAGGGCAAAGGGGTGATGATGACTAGACTGGTCAACCCGCATGGAGGCAGCAGCCTCAAACCTTTGCTGCTCGACAGCCAGGCATTGCGCGAAGAGAGGGAGCGCGCAGTATCCTTCCCGAAAGTTCGCATCACCTCCCGCGAAGCCGGCGATATCATCATGCTGGGCATCGGCGGATTCACGCCCCTTGACGGCTTCATGACTCACGCCGACTGGCAAGGCGTTTGCGACGGTTATAGCTTGACCAACGGCCTGTTCTGGCCGATCCCCATCACCTTGTCCGTCGACGAAGTCACCGCGCGGGGGATCAAGATCGGTTCCGAAATTGCGCTGATCGAAAAGGAGTCCGGTGCGCTCATGGCGACCATGAAGGTCACCGAAAAGTACACCGTCGACAAGGCGCACGAGTGCATGATGGTGTACAAGACCACCGACACCGAACACCCCGGCGTCAAAATGGTTATGGAACAAGGCGCCGTCAATCTGGCCGGTCCGGTCAAAGTTCTGTCGCAGGGGGATTTTCCGGCCAACTACCCCGATACCTACATGACTCCGGCGCAAACCCGCGCGCTCTTCCAGTCCAAGGGCTGGACGACCGTAGCGGCCTTTCAGACGCGCAATCCGATGCACCGCTCCCATGAATACCTGGCCAAAGTGGCGGTGGAAGTCTGCGACGGGGTGCTGATCCACTCGCTGCTGGGCAAGCTCAAACCCGGCGACATTCCGGCCGAAGTGCGTTCGAAGGCCATTGCCGCCCTGATTGAAAACTACTTCGTCAAGAACACCGTGGTGCAGTCCGGCTATCCTCTGGACATGCGCTACGCCGGCCCGCGGGAGGCGCTGCTGCACGCGCTGTTCCGCCAGAACTACGGCTGCTCCCATCTGATCGTCGGCCGCGACCATGCCGGCGTCGGCAACTATTATGGGCCTTTTGATGCCCACCATATTTTCGACGAAATCCCGAAAGATGCGCTTGAAACCAAGCCGCTCAAGATCGACTGGACTTTCTGGTGCCACCGATGCGACGGCATGGCCTCCGCCCGCACCTGCCCACATGGCGACGCCGACCGCCTGCTGCTTTCCGGCACCAAACTGCGCAAGGCGCTTTCCGAGGGGGCAGCCGTGCCCGCCGAATTCAGTCGTCCCGAGGTGTTGGCGATCCTGCGGGAATATTATGCAAGCCTGGAACAGGACGAAAAGGTAGAAATCAAGCTTAGCGGGCATTCCGCCCGATGACGTGTTTCCCGTTAATCGCAAGCAAAGGAGAAAGCCATGCCAACCTATGTGCGCACCGACAAATGCGACGGGTGCAAGGGCCAGGACAAGACTGCCTGCATGTACATCTGCCCGCATGATCTGATGAAACTGGACAAGGACGGCTCGGCGACCGGGCATCCGATGAAGGCATACAACCAGGAACCGGAACAGTGCTGGGAATGCTACTCCTGCGTCAAAATCTGCCCGCAGCAGGCCATCGAAGCGCGGCACTACGCCGACATCGTGCCGCTGGGCGCTTCCGTACAGCCGATGCGGGGCTCGGATTCCATCATCTGGACCATCAAATTCCGCAACGGCAACATGAAGCGTTTCAAATTCCCGATCCGCACCACGCCCGAGGGCTCGATCGAGCCTTATGCCAACAAGCCCAAACCGAGCCTGGCCGACGTAGGCAACAACGCGCTCTTCACCGAAACCGCCCCCTATCCCTGCGACCGCAGCCAGTTGCTGCGGGTTTAACCGGGTAGGGCGCCGATTAACCATCCCCCGTCCGTTGCGGACGGAGGACGTTGCGAAAGGGGTAGAAAATGTCTGAAGGCACATTCGGAAATCCGCAGGTTGTCGAAGAAGAAGTCGACATCCTGCTCATCGGCGGCGGAATGGCCTGCTGCGGGGCGGCGTACGAAGTCATGCGCTGGACCGAAGGCACCGGCATCACGGTCAAGCTGGTGGACAAAGCCGCAATGGACCGCTCCGGCGCGGTAGCGCAGGGGCTGTCGGCGATCAACACCTACCTGGGCGGACAGGATCCCGCCGACTACGCCCGGATGGTGGCGAACGACCTGATGGGCATCACCCGCGACGACCTGGTCTACGACGTGGGCCGGCACGTGGACGATTCCGTGCACCTGTTCGAGGAATGGGGCCTGCCGATCTGGAAGCAGCCCGGCGACGAGGAAAAGTCGCTGAAAGAAGGTGGCAAGCCGGTGCGTTCCGGCAAGTGGCAGATCATGATCAACGGCGAATCCTACAAATGGATTGTTGCCGAAGCCGCGAAAAAGGCGCTTGGGAAGGGCAATATCCAGGAGCGTGTATTCATCGTCAAACTGGTCAATGACGCCAACGACCCGAAGCGCGTGGCTGGGGCGGTCGGATTCTCGGTGCGGGACCACAAAATTCACGTCTACAAATTCAAGGCCTGCCTGTTGGCCGCAGGGGGCGCAGTAAACATCTTCCGGCCGCGCTCCGTGGGCGAAGGCACCGGCCGCGCCTGGTATCCCGTCTGGAATGCCGGCTCCACTTATGCGATGGCGGCTGAAGCCGGGGCGGAACTGACCATGATGGAAAACCGTTTCGTGCCGGCCCGCTTCAAAGACGGCTACGGCCCGGTCGGCGCGTGGTTCCTGCTGTTCAAGGCCAAGGCCGTCAATGGTTACGGCGAAGACTACATGACCAAGAACAAGGAAATGCTGAAGGACTATCCGCCCTACGGCCTGGCGGCAGTCCCCGCCTCCTGTCTGCGCAATCACTTGATGCTGCACGAAATGCGGGAAGGTCGAGGTCCGATTTACATGGACACCCCGACCGCGCTGGCCAAGCTGGCGGAAACCATGACACCGAAGGAGATCAAGCATCTCGAGGCGGAAGCGTGGGAGGATTTTCTGGACATGTGCGTCGGCCAGGCCGGCGTGTGGGCCGGCGAAAACATCGAGCCGGAAAAGAAAGCCTCCGAGCTGATGCCGACCGAGCCCTACCTGCTCGGCTCCCATTCCGGCTGCTGCGGCATCTGGGTGTCAGGACCGGAAGACCTGGGCGCGCCCGACGACTGGCACTGGGGATACAACCGCATGACCACGGTCAAGGGGCTGTTCACCGCGGGTGACGGCGTGGGCGCCTCCGGCCACAAGTTCTCTTCCGGTTCCCATAGCGAGGGCCGCATCGCCGCCAAGGGCATGGTCAAATTCGTGCTCGACAACAAGGACTGGAAGCCGACGCTGGATACGCCCGTCAATGAGCTGGTCGAAGAAATCTACCGGCCGGTGCGCACCTTCCTCGAACATAAGGATTACACCACGGCGGTCGACATCAACCCGCACTACATCTCGCCCAAGATGCTGCAATTCCGCCTGCAAAAGATCATGGACGAGTACTGCGCCGGCGTTGCCACCTGGTACCGCACCAACGCCAAAATGCTTCAGGTGTGTGAGGAAAAACTGGAGATGCTGAAGGAAGATTCCCTCAAAATGCGCGCCAAGGATCTGCACGAGCTGCTGCGCGCCTGGGAAAACTACCATCGCATCATCACCGCCGAAGCGCATATGAAGCACATCCAGTTTCGCGAGGAATCCCGTTATCCGGGGTTTTACTATCGCATGGACTTCAACTTCATCGACGAACAGAACTGGAAATGCTTCGTGAACTCCACTTATGACCGCAAGAGCAAACAGTGGACGGTATTCAAGCGGCCGCATGTCGATCTGGTTTCCAAGCCAAGCAGCGGCCACTAGAATGATCCTAAAAAAAGCAATTAACCACGAATTTGCACGAATGAGGCACGAATGTTCACGAATAATCAACGAATTAACCATTCTTGCTTGGCTCATCCGTTGGGTGAGGCGAAATTATGTCCTAACTATTTGTTCCCATTCGTGAAAATTCGTGTCATTCGTGGCTAACTGCCGTTTTAAGGATGATATAGCTCGATACTTTACATGCTTGATCGTTGTGAAATCCGGGCGCAGACTGCCCGGATTTTTTTACCTGCGGGAACCTGACGCCAATGCCTGAAACATTCGACGACAATTTTCCTCAAAGCCCGATTACACCTGTTCGGCTCGGGCTGGACGATACCTTCCGGTTTGACTGCCGCTCCGATATCGCCTGTTTCAACCAGTGCTGCCGAAATATCGATATCACGCTCACTCCCTGCGACATATTGCGTCTTAAGAAGCGGCTCGGCTTGACCTCGCAGGAATTTCTGCACCTTCATACCGTACCCTTTGAAATGGACGCCCACGGTCTTCCCGGCATCAAGATGAAGACTCAGGGCGATACCACCGTTTGCCAATTCCTGGCCGACTCAGGCTGCGAAGTGTACTCGGACAGGCCAACCGCCTGCCGTTATTATGCCTTGGGGGTGGGGGCGATGCGCAAAGCCGGCTCGCCACTGGATGAGGACTTCTACTTCGTGGTGAAAGAAGAGCACTGCTTGGGGCATCGGGAATCCAGGCTCCAAACGATAGGGAATTACCGCAAGGAACAAGGCATCGAGGAATACGATGCACTGAATCGCGAATGGCGCCGGATCGTGCTGAAAAAACGCTCCTGCGGCCCGACCGTCGGCAAGCCCTCGCTGCGAAGCATGCAGCTGTTCTTCATGGCAAGCTACGACCTGGATGGATTCCGCGATTTCGTCGCATCCGCCAGCTTCGGTGAAGTCTACGATCTCGGCGAGGAGCTCAATAACACGCTGCTGCACGACGAAATCCAGTTGATGCAGTTCGCCTTCCGTTTCCTGAAACAGGTTTTGTTCGGGGAAAACACGCTCCCCCTTAGACCGGACGCCATGGAAAAACGCCTGGCGCGGCGTGGAACGCTTTTCCGCCAAGCTGCCGACGCAGAATCCCCCAGCGGCGAAACCTGACCGGAATCACCTCCTGCCTGATATCGCCTGCCGCCGTTGTTTTCTTAGCAGGAAAATTTTGATTGACCGCCGACAAAAAAACCTGCAAAATTTAGACACGTTCTAATTTTTTAACCAATACCACAAGGAGAAAAGCATGTCGGTTCTCGTTGGCAAACCCGCGCCGGATTTTACTGCTACTGCCGTAATGGGCAATAACGAAATCATCGAAAGCTTCAATCTGTACGCAAACATCAAGGGCAAATACGCCGTATTGTTCTTTTACCCCCTGGATTTCACTTTCGTTTGCCCCTCTGAAATTCTGGCCTTCGACCATCGCTATCAGGAATTCAAAGATCGCAACACGGAAGTCATCGCCATCAGCGTGGATTCCCAGTTCACTCACCTGGCGTGGAAAAACACCCCCGTCAACAACGGCGGTCTGGGCCAAGTCAAATTCCCGATGGTGGCCGACCTGACCAAACAGATCTCCCGCGACTACGACGTGTTGATCAACGACGCGGTCTCGCTGCGCGGCACCTTTCTGGTAGACCGCGACGGCATCGTCCGCCACCAGGTGGTCAACGATTTGCCGCTGGGCCGCAATATTGACGAGGCCATCCGCATGGTGGACGCACTCCAGTTCTTCGAGCAGCACGGCGAAGTCTGCCCTGCGGGCTGGAACAAGGGCAAGGCCGGCATGAAAGCGACCCCGGAGGGAGTCGCCGAGTATCTGGCGCAACACGCGCAGGAGCTCTGAGCAACCGCATCTTGCAACGAGCTTGCGCAGCAGCAGAAAGGGGGGCAGTGCCCCCCTTTTCTTATTTCCCACAACAGACCCGAGCCTCTAGGCTTCGCGCCGCTCCAGCACGGCCTGCGCCAGCGTACCGCTGTCCACATGCTCCAGCTCCCCCCCGACCGGCAGTCCGCGCGCGATGCGCGTCACCTTCATGCCGCGGCTGCGCAGCAATTCGCCGATGTAGTGGGCGGTCGCCTCACCCTCCACGGTGAAATTGGTCGCAAGGATGACCTCTGTTACGACCCCGTCCAGCGCCCGCCGGACAAGCCGGTCGAGATGGATCTCCTTCGGCCCGATGCCATCCAGCGGAGAAAGCCGCCCCATCAGGACAAAATACATGCCGCGATAGCAATGCGCCTGTTCCATCATCATCAGGTCGGCAGGCATTTCCACCACGCACAACAAGGACGGATCGCGCTTGGCGGAACGGCACAGGGCGCAGATCTCTTCCTCGCTGAAGCTGTTGCACTTTTGGCAGTGCCGAATCGTGGCGAGGGCATGGGTCAGAGCGCCGGCAAGACGTCGTGCGCCGGCCTGGTCGCGCTGCAGGAGATGATAAGCCATGCGCTGGGCGGATTTTGGGCCCACCCCTGGCAGGCAGCGCAGGGCCTCGATCAGGGCGTCGAGACTCGAAGGAGATTTCATCAGAAAGGCAATTTCATCCCCGGCGGCAGATTCATGCCCGCTGTGAAGCCGCCCATTTTTTCCTGAGTGGTCTGTTCCACGCGCCGCACGGCGTCGTTTACCGCCGCGGCGAGCAGGTCCTCGAGCATTTCCTTGTCTTCGCCCATCAGGCTGTCGTCAATGCTGACGCGCTTCACATCGTGGCGACAGGTCATGACGACCTTGACCATGCCGGCTCCGGCCTGACCCTCGACCTCGACCGTAGCCAACTGTTCCTGCATTTTTCGCAGGTTATCCTGCATTTGCTGGGCCTGTTTCATCAGGTTGCCCAAACCGCCTTTCATCATGTCTGTCTCCAGCTACTGAACGGGTTTAATGGTAGATTCGATCACCTGCGCGTCGAAGTTTTCGATCAACTCACGCACGAATGGATCCTGTTCGATCGCGGCGATTGCTTCGGCCTGCCGCATCTGTTTTTCCTGGTGTTCCAGCTTGGCCGGCGTTATCCCGGTGACGCTGCCGATGGAAAAACCGATTGCCAAGGAACTGCCGAGGCATTCTGCGACGGCCGCCCTAAGCCGCTCCTGATAGGGTTTTTCCATCAAGTGCTTGTGCTCGTCGGGCACGCACAATTCAAGGCGCTGGCCGTCGTAGCTCTTCACCTCGCAGTGCTGCGCCAACATCTTGGCCATTCCGCCCAGTTTCAGCCGCGCCACCAGCGCCGGCCAATCTCCGTCGAAGCTCGCGGTTGGGGCAGCCGGAGCGGTGCCTGGCTCCATGGCCACATGGCGGTTGACCGTTTCCTGCGCCTTTTCCGCCTGGCTGACGCGCTGCGACGGCGCCGCTGGCGCGGCTTGCCTGGCGGGCGCTGCCGGACGGGTATCTTCCTCGCCTTCCTTCAGGGTAAAGGCCAGCATCCTGAGCAGCGTCATGGTGAACCCGGCGAACTCATCCGGCGCCAGGCTCAGATCCTTCCGGCCGTGGAGTGCGATCTGGTAATGGAGCTGAACCTCTTCGGCGCTGAATTTTTGCGCCAGATCGAGAATTCTCCGGCGCTCCGGCAGATCCTCCGCCAGCGCCTCCGGTACCGTCTGCACCAGCGCGATGCGGTGCAGCAGCACGCCAAAATCCTGCAGCGCCGTATCGAACGACAGGCTGCGCTGCTCCATCTGTTCCGCTTGCGCGATCAGCGCGGGGCCATCGCCTGCAGCCAAAGCATCGAGCAGATTGAACAGGTACGTTTGATCGATCGCGCCCAGCATGGCGCGCACCTGCGCCTCCTCAACCTTGCCGCCGCCGTAGGCGATCGCCTGATCGAGCAGGCTCAGGCTGTCGCGCATCGACCCTTGTGCCGCGCGTGCCAGGAGTTGCAAGGCCGGCAGTTCGAAGGAAAGGTTCTCGCGCTCCAACACCCGCTGCAAATGGCCGACAATCGCCGCCGGCGGCATCTGCTTGAGATTGAACTGCAGGCAGCGCGACAGCACCGTGACCGGAATCTTCTGCGGGTCGGTGGTGGCGAGGATGAACTTGACGTGCTCCGGCGGCTCTTCCAGCGTCTTCAGCATGGAGTTGAAGGCAGCCTTCGACAGCATGTGCACTTCGTCGATGAGATAAACCTTGAAGCGTCCGGCGGTCGGTGCGTACTGCGCGTTGTCCAGCACCTCGCGCATGTTGTCGATGCCGGTATTGGACGCGGCATCCAGCTCCAGCAGGTCAACGAAGCGCCCGGCGTCGATCTCGGCGCAGGCCGCGCAAGTGCCGCAAGGGGCAGAAGTGATGCCCTTCTCGCAGTTGAGCGCCTTGGCCAAAATGCGCGCCAGAGTGGTTTTGCCCACCCCGCGCGTGCCGGTGAGAAGATAGGCGTGGTGCAACCGCTGCTGGTCGAGCGCATTGCACAGCGCCTTGACCACATGCTCCTGCCCGACCAGCTCGGTGAAATTTTTTGGGCGCCACTTGCGCGCCAGAACCTGGTAGCTCATGGGTGAAGATTTTACCAGAGTGGCAAACCGATTACCCGAGGGTTTTCAGCAGGCCCTTGGCCTTGGCCCGCGTCTCGGCGAGCTCGCGCGCGGGATCGGAATCGGCCACGATTCCCGCGCCGGCCTTGAAGCTCAGCATGTCGCCTTCGAGCATGAAGGTGCGGATCAGGATATTCAAATCCATGCCGCCATCGCGGTTGAGATAGCCCATGCTGCCGGTGTAGGCGAGGCGCGGCGACTGCTCCAGCTCGCGGATGATCTGCATGGTCCGCACCTTGGGGCAGCCGGTGATGGTGCCGCCCGGGAACAGGGCGGAGAGCGCCTGCCCGGGCGTAATACCCGCGCGCAGCCGGCCGCACACGCCGGACTCGATGTGGTGAACGTGGGCGTAGCTGCACACCGCCATCAGCTCGTCCACCTCCACGCTGCCGGGCACGCAGATGCGCCCCAGATCGTTGCGTTCGAGATCGATCAGCATGATGTGCTCGGCGCGTTCCTTGGCGCTTTCGATCAGCGCGCGACGCAGCCGTTCGTCCTCCTGCGGCGAAGACGAACGGGGATGGGTGCCGGCGATGGGACGGGTCTCGATCAGGCCGCTGCGCACCCTCACCAGTCGTTCCGGGGAAGAGCTGACGATCTGGCGATCCCCGAAGTCGGCGATGCCCGAAAAAGGCGCCGGATTGCGGCTGCGCAGGGCGGCGTACAATTCCGCTGCCGCGCCGGAAGAAGCCAGCCTCCCCTGCCAGCGGCGGGCCAAGTTAACCTGGAACACGTCGCCGGCCCGGATATAATCCTTGATGCGCGCCACTCCGTCGAGGAATATCCGCTCGTCCTCCTCGGCCAGCGCTTCCACACCAACCCCCAAGAAAGACGCAGCCGGCGCATGCTCGAGATCATCGCGCATCGCCGCCAGGCATTCCTCATAACCAGGCTCTGCGAACAACCAGGTTTCGCGCCGCGCCCGATCAACCAGCACCGCCGCCGGAATGCGCGTGAGCCAGGCAAGCGGAAAGCGGCTCTCACCCTGCGCCTGCGGCACGGTGGGCTCGAGTTCGTGCAGCAGCTCATAGCCGAGATAGACGAACCAGCCGCCGTGGAACGGCAGCCCCGCCGCCCGCTCGTCATCGGTCGCCGCAGCATGTTCGTGCCACGAACGATCCAGCACTTCGAAAAAGGTAGCATCCGCCCCGCCCAGGAAGCGGCTGACCGTATGCTGCGGGAAAGCGAACAGGATGTCCCACCCTTGTTCGTTTCCCGAGCTTTGCAGCAGGAAGGGATAACGCCGCGGATCGGCGGCGTGCAGGGAAAGCAGATCCGGCGTACCGGGAAATGCCGTGACGGACATTCAAGCTACTCCGTCGAGCGTCACAGGAAGAGCAGAAACGCCCTGCTAACAGGGTGTTGAAAAACTACTGCGAGAGCGTGATGCTGCGCCAAAAACAGGCTCGGAATGCTCATTTACCCGATGTAAACTCCGCTTCCTCGCCTGTTTTTGCCTTGCCTGACGCCCTCTCGCTACGTTTTTCAACACCCTGCTAAATTTTGCGGAACACCAGCGTGCCGTTGGTACCACCGAAGCCGAACGAGTTCGACAGCGCCACGTCGATCTTCATCTTGCGCGCCTGATTCGGCACGAAATCCAGATCGCACTCGGGGTCCTGCTCGAACAGATTGATGGTCGGCGGCGCAACCTGGTCGCGCACAGCCAGCACGGAGAATACCGCCTCCACACCACCCGCGGCACCCAGCAGGTGGCCGGTCATGGATTTGGTCGAGCTCACCGCCAGCTTCTTCGCATGCTCGCCGAAGCAGGCCTTGACCGCCTGGGTTTCGGCCTTGTCCCCGGCCGGAGTGGAAGTGCCGTGAGCATTGATGTAATCCACCTCTTCCAACGCAATGCCCGCGTTGCGCATGGCGTTGCGCATGCAGCGCGCGGCGCCCTCGCCGTCTTCGCAGGGAGCGGTGATATGGTAGGCGTCCGCGCTCATGCCGAAGCCGGCAAGCTCGGCGTAAATCTTGGCTCCCCGCGCCTTGGCGTGCTCGTATTCTTCCAGCACCAGGACGCCCGCGCCCTCGCCCAAAACGAAACCATCCCGGCCGGTATCCCACGGGCGGCTGGCCGTTACGGGGTCGTCGTTGCGGGTGCTGAGCGCCCGCGCCGAGGCAAAACCGCCGACCGCCAAAGGCGTCACGGTGGATTCCGCGCCGCCTGCGACCATGATGTCCGCATCGCCGTACTCGATCAGCCGCGCCGAATCGCCGATGCAGTGAGTAGCGGTGGTGCAGGCGGTCACGATCGCCAGATTCGGGCCTTTGAATCCGTACATGATGGACACGTTGCCCGAGATCATGTTGATGATCGTGCCCGGAATGAAGAACGGCGAAATCTTGCGCGGCCCCCCTTCCAGGTAGGTGTTGTGGGTATCCTCGATCATCGGCAGGCCGCCGATGCCGGAGCCGATGCTGACGCCGATGCGCTCGGCATTCTGCGGCGTCACCTCGATCCCGGCATCCCTGATCGCCTCAGTCGCGGCTGCCAGGCCGTAATGGATGAAGATATCCATACGGCGCGCTTCTTTGGCGGAAATGTACTGGGTCGCATCGAACCCTCTCACCTCGCCGGCGATCTGCGAAGCGAAAGCCGAGGCATCGAAGCGGGTGATGCGGCCGATGCCCGATTTGCCCGCGAGGATGTTGGCCCATGCTTCCTCCACGGTGTTGCCGACGGGAGAAAGAATGCCCAGCCCGGTAATGACGACTCTGCGCTTAGCCAAAACGACTCCGAGGTTTCAATATAGGGAAATTGCGGTATTACTTTTGATGGTTGTTGATGTAATCAACAGCCTGCTTGACGGTGGTGATCTTCTCGGCCTCTTCGTCCGGAATCTCACAGTCGAATTCCTCTTCCAGCGCCATCACCAGCTCGACGGTGTCCAGGGAATCGGCACCCAGGTCGTCCACAAAGGAAGACTCGGTTTTCACTTCTGCTTCGTTCACGCCGAGTTGCTCGGCCACGATTTTCTTGACGCGCTGTTCGATGTTTTCCATATCGGTTCTACCTTCCTTTTATAAAGACGCAAGCAAAAAGCCGCGACATTCTACCAAAAATTGTCCGGCATCACTATGCCGGACAGAACCCATCAATCCATATACATGCCGCCATTGACATGCAGCGTATTGCCGGTGATGTAGCCAGCCTGCGGCGAAGCCAGGAACGCCACCGCCGCCGCGATATCCTCCGGCTGCCCCAGCCGCGCGAGCGGAATGTGCGCCAGCAAACCTTCGCGCTGCGAGTCGGAGAGCGCGCGCGTCATGTCGGTATCGATGAAGCCCGGGGCGACACAGTTCACCGTGATATTGCGACTGCCAACCTCTCGCGCCAGCGACTTGCTGAAGCCGATGATGCCCGCCTTGGCTGCTGCATAGTTGGTCTGGCCGGCATTGCCCATCACCCCCACCACCGAAGCGATGCTGATGATGCGCCCCCAGCGCGCCTTCATCATCGGGCGCAGTACCGCCTGGCTCAGCCGATACACCGACTTGAGGTTGGTGTTGATGATGTCGTCCCACTCGCCTTCGCTCATGCGCATCAGGAGGTTGTCGCGGGTAATGCCGGCATTGTTGACCAGGATCGTGATATCGCCGGACTGCTTTTGTACGGCTTCCAGCACACCTGCAACCTGCGCCGCATCGTTCACGTCGAGCGCGAAGCCCGAACCCTGCACGCCGGCTTCCTTGAGGTAGCCCGCGATCGCTTCCGCTCCGGACTGGCTGGTCGCCGTACCGATCACGGTCGCGCCCTGTCTGCCCAGCTCCAGCGCGACCGCCTTGCCGATCCCCCGGCTGGCGCCGGTGACCAGCGCGACTTGACCTTTCAGCATCTTCCCTCCTATTTGAAAGAATTGATCGTCTGTTCCAGAGCGGCCGCATCGGTCAGAGCCACCGCCTGCAATGCGCTGTCAATACGTTTGTTGAGGCCGGCCAGCACCTTGCCTGGCCCGCATTCCGCGACATGACCGATGCCCTGCGCGGCAAACGCCTGCACCGTCTCCACCCAGCGCACCGGGCTGTAAAGCTGGCGTACCAGAGCGTCCTTGATCTCGGCTTCGGCGCCGTAGCTTTTCACATCGGCGTTATGCAGCACGGGCATCTGCGGCGTTTTCAAGCCGACCCCGTCCAGATACCGGGCCAGCTTGTCCGCCGCAGGGCGCATCAGCGCGCAATGGGAAGGCACGCTCACCGGCAGCGGCAACGCGCGCTTGGCGCCCTTGGCCTTGGCAAGCTCCATGCCCCGCTCCACCGCCCGTTTGTGGCCGGCGATCACAACCTGGCCGGGGGAATTGAAGTTCACCGCTTCCAGAACATCGCCCTGGGCCGCGTCGGCGCACACTGCGCGCACGGCATCGTCCTCCAGGCCGAGAATGGCCGCCATGCCGCCTTCGCCTTCCGCGACCGCTTCCTGCATCGCCTGCGCGCGGAAGCGCACCAGCGGGAGCGCATCGGCGAATGACAGGCTTCCTGCGGCCACGAGCGCCGTGTATTCCCCCAGGGAGTGGCCGGCCGCCATTGCCGGCTGGGTGCCGCCGAGCGAGGCCCACGCACGGTAAACCGCCACCCCGGCGGCAAGCATTACCGGCTGGGTGTTGACGGTCTGATTGATCTCTTCCGCGCTGCCGGCCGTGACCATTCGCCACAGATCCTGCCCGAGAATATCGGAAGCCTCGACGAAAGTTTCTCTTACCAACGGCAGCGAATCGAAACCGGCCATCATGCCGACGGACTGAGACCCCTGCCCGGGGAAAACAAATGCGAATTTCATGTCAGAACCCTTGACCCGTTGTTTTTGTTGCAAGCAATGCGCTACCAGCGCAGCAGCACCGAACCCCAGGTGAAGCCCCCGCCGAACGCCTCCATCAGCACTGCCTCTCCCGGCTTGATGCGGCCGTCCCGTACCGCCGTATCCAGCGCAAGCGGAATCGAGGCGGCCGAGGTGTTGCCGTGCTTGTCCACGGTCACCACCACCTGATCCATGTTCATGCCGAGCTTCTTGGCGGTGGCCTGGATAATGCGGATGTTGGCCTGATGCGGCACCAGCCAGTGAACGTCGGTTTTCTGCCAATTGTTCGCCGCCAGCGTTTCGTCCACGATGGCATCCAGGGTATTGACCGCAATTTTGAATACGGCATTGCCTTCCATTTTCATGGTGGCGCCGTCCTCAAACCCGGCGGACACCCCGCCCGGCACGTTGAGCAGATGCCTGTAGCTTCCGTCGGCATGCAGGTGGGTGGAAATGATGCCGGGCCTCTCGCTCGCGCGCAAAACCACGGCACCGGCGCCATCACCCCACAGGATGCAGTTGGATCGGTCGTTCCAGTCGGTGATGCGCGACAGAGTTTCCGCGCCGACCACCAGGGCGCAGCGCGCAGCGCCCGAGCGCACGAACTGATCCGCGGTCGCCAGCGCGTAGACGAAGCCGCTGCACACGGCCTGGACATCGAAAGCGGGGCAGTTATTCTTGATGCCCAGTTTCTCTTGGAGGATGCAGGCGGTGCTGGGAAAAATCAGGTCGGGCGTGGTGGTGGCGACGATAATGAGATCAATGTCCGCAGCACTGATGCCCGCGGCTTCGATCGCCCGCAAGCTGGCCTGAAGCGCGAGATCGCTGGTGGTTTCGCCATCCGCCGCGATATGGCGTTCGCGGATGCCGGTCCGGGAAACGATCCACTCGCCGGATGTTTCCACCACCCGCTCCAGATCGGCGTTGGTGAGGATCTTCTCCGGCAGATAGCCGCCCGTGCCGGCAATACGGGAATACATTCAGGCCGCTCCTTCTTCCTGCAACAAGGCCATTTGCTCGGTAATGCGGCGCAACACGCCGTTGCGCACCTCTTCCGCCGCGCGCTCGATGGCGAACTGGAATGCAAAACTGTCTGCGGAACCATGGCTTTTCACCACGATGCCGCGCAAGCCTAGCAGGCTCGCTCCGTTGTAGCGGCGATGATCCACGCGGCGCTTGAAAGCTTTAAGCACAGGCAGGGCAACGAGGCCGGCCAGCCGGGTAAACAGGTTCCGCCCGAACTCCTGGCGCAAAAAGGTTCCCAGCATTTGCGCCAATCCTTCCGATGTCTTGAGCGCCACGTTGCCGACGAAACCGTCGCATACCACAACATCGGTAGCACCCTTGTAGATATCGTCGCCTTCGACGTTGCCGTAGAAGTTGAGGTGGCTGTGGCGCAGCAACGTGGCGGCTTCCTTCACCACCTCGTTGCCCTTGATATCCTCTTCGCCGATGTTGAGCAGTCCGACGGTGGGATGCTCCTTGTGCTCCACCGCGGAGACCAGCATCGCACCCATGATGCCGAACTGGAGCAGATGGGAAGCGGTGCAGTCGACATTGGCGCCGAGATCAAGCACATGGGTATGTCCCTTGAGAGTCGGCAGGACGGAGGCGATCGCAGGACGGTCGATTCCCGGCAGCATTTTCAGCACGAACCGGGAAATCGCCATCAGCGCCCCGGTGTTGCCGGCACTGACGCAGGCGTGTGCCTCGCCGCTCTTGACGAGATCGATCGCCACCCGCATCGAAGAATCTTTCTTGTTGCGCAATGCCAGCGCCGGCGGGTCGTCCATGGTGACGACCTCGCCCGCATGGTGGACACGCAGGCGCGACCCTGTAACTACCTTGTGGGCGGCCAGCTCGGCAGCGAGAACATCGCTGACGCCGACCAGAACGATATTGAGCTCGGGGTCCCGGCGCAACAGAGCCAAGGCGGCAGGCACGGTGACATGCGCACCATGGTCGCCCCCCATGGCGTCGATTGCTACGGTAATTTCCATTACAACTACGGCTATCAGCCATCGGCGGCGGAATGCCCGCTGCCTGCACCTGATCGCTGTTATTCGCCCTTGGCGCGCGTCACTTTCCGTCCGCGGTAGTAGCCGCTCGGACTGATATGGTGGCGCAGATG
Organism: Pseudomonadota bacterium; assembly: GCA_040752115.1. Lineage (GTDB taxonomy): Bacteria > Pseudomonadota > Gammaproteobacteria > Burkholderiales > Sulfuricellaceae > JBFMFB01. The sequence goes on from JBFMFB010000003.1 coordinate 36,986, forward strand.
CACTTCGCCCGTAGTCGGCTCGACAGCCAGCGGGGGGTTGGTCAGGAAGTCATGGGCGCGGTGCATGCCGCGCTTGGACGGGGATTTTTTGTTCTGTTGAACGGCCATTTGTTTACTCCTTAGAAGTTACATATTCATTTCGGCTTGCCCTGCTTCAGGCCTGCCAGCGCCTGAAATGGGTTCTGCCGTGCGGCTCCCGCCTCGGCAGGCTGCCGCAGGGCGCACTCGCCCTCCGCATGGCGCGGCGATATCGGCAATGCGAGCAGAAGCTCGTCCTCGATCAGGGCGGCAACATCCAGCTCCGGTTCCGCCACAATTGCGTCGTGGGAATCCTCTTCTTCCGCCCCCCCGGCGAGATCGCCTTCATCCGCCACGAGTTCCAGATCCGAGGAAATATCAAGCGGAAATGCCAGCGCCCCCAGGCAACGCTGGCATATCAGCTGCAATTCGCCCCGGATGTCGCAATGCAAAAAAGGCTTGCCTTCCTTGTCTCGACTTCCCGACAGCGAATATTCGATCTCGCCGCTCTCGGAATACAGATAATCCGCCAACCGGCCAAAATTCGCGACCGGCATTTTACCATGCAACTCCTCGCCGCTGCGCGCGAATTCCAGGCTGTTTATGACGATCTGTTCAGGCATGAGGCGCGCATGATATACTTTTCGGCTTTGGCTGTCAAAATAACAGGTTCTTGAGCGTGATCAAAAAAATCCTTGTTGCCAATCGCGGCGAAATCGCGGTACGCATCGTGCGCGCATGCTCCGAAATGGGCATCAAGTCGGTTGCCATCTACACCGATGCCGACCGCCACGCGCTGCACGTCAAGAAGGCGGATCAAGCCTACAACATCGGCTCCGACCCGGTGCTGGGCTACCTCAACGCCCATAACATCGTCAACCTGGCGGTGGCCTCCGGCTGTGATGCCCTGCACCCGGGCTACGGCTTCCTGTCGGAAAACCCGGAACTGGCCGAAATCTGCGCCCGCCGCGGCATCAAGTTCATCGGCCCGGGCGCCAGGATGATCCAGATGATGGGCGACAAGGTCGAAGCCAGGCGAGCCATGATCAAGGCCGGCATTCCGGTCATTCCCGGCAGCGAAGGCAACCTCGGCAGCGTCGAGGAGGCGCGCGCGCTGGCCAACAAGATCGGCTACCCGGTGATGCTGAAGGCCACCAACGGCGGCGGCGGGCGCGGCATCCGCCGCTGCAACAGCGAAGAGGAGCTGATCCGCAACTACGACCGCGTCGTCTCCGAAGCGAGCAAAGCCTTCGGCAAGCCCGAAGTGTTCCTGGAAAAATGCGTGGTCAATCCGCGCCACATCGAGGTTCAGATCCTGGGCGACAGCTTCGGCAATGCCATCCACCTGTTCGAACGCGACTGCTCGATCCAGCGGCGCAACCAAAAACTGATCGAAATCGCTCCCTCGCCGCAGCTCACCGTGGCCCAGCGCAACTATATCGGCAACCTCGCCGCCCAGGCTGCAAAAGCCATCGGCTACGAAAACGCCGGCACGGTCGAATTCCTGCTGGATTCCGACAACCAGTTCTATTTCATGGAAATGAATACCCGGCTCCAGGTGGAGCACACCATCACGGAAACCATCACCGGCATCGACATCGTGCAGGAACAGATCCGCGTCGCCAGCGGCTTGCCGCTGCAGTACAAGCAGGATGACGTAAACTATCGCGGCTACGCCATGGAATTCCGGATCAACGCGGAAGATCCAAAAAACGGCTTCCTGCCGAGCTTCGGCCGCATCACCCGCTACTACGCGCCGGGCGGGCCGGGCGTGCGCATCGACGCCGCCATGTATTCCGGCTATGTCATCCCCCCCTACTACGACTCCATGTGCGCCAAGCTCACGGTGTGGAACCTCACCTGGGAAGGCGTGGTGGAACGCGGCCGGCGGGCGCTCGGCGACATGGTGGTGTACGGCGTAAAAACCACCATCCCTTACTACCAGGAAATTCTGAAGCATCCGGATTTCCGCAGCGGGCGGTTCGACACCAGCTTCGTGGAAGCCCACCCCGAACTGACCAATTACGCCGTGCGCCAACCGCCGGAACTTCTGGCGGCGGCTATTTCAGCAGCAATCGCGGCCCATGTAGGCCTGTAACAATCTTCATGCAATAGGACTCACGAATGGCAAAAATCTTCATCAGCGAATTGGTATTGCGTGACGGCCACCAGTCACTGATTGCAACCCGCATGCGCACCGAGGACATGCTGCCGGTCTGCGGCAAACTCGACAGCACCGGTTTCTGGTCGCTGGAAGCCTGGGGCGGCGCGACCTTCGACGCCTGCGTGCGCTTCCTGCGTGAAGACCCGTGGGAGCGCCTGAAAAAGCTGCGCAAGGCGCTGCCCAACAGCCGCATCCAGATGCTGCTGCGCGGCCAGAACCTGCTCGGTTACCGCAACTACCCCGACGACGTGGTGCGCGCCTTCGTGCAGAAATCCGCCGACAACGGCGTAGACGTGTTCCGCATTTTTGACGCCATGAATGACGTGCGCAACATGCGCGTCTCGATCGAAGCGGTGAAGGCCGTCGGCAAGCACGCCGAAGGCGCCATCAGCTACACCACCAGCCCGGTGCACGACGTTCCGCACTTCGTCGCGCTCGCCAAGGAACTGGAATCGATGGGCTGCGACACCCTCGCCATCAAAGACATGGCCGGCCTGCTCACCCCCTACACCACGGGCGAACTGGTCAAGGCGCTGAAAGCGGCGATATCCATTCCGATTCATCTCCACAGCCACGCCACCTCGGGACTGTCGGCGATGAGCCTGCTGAAGGGGGCGGAAAACGGCGCCACTCATCTCGACACCTGCATCTCCTCATTCGGCGAAGGGGCGAGCCACTCCTCCACCGAAAGCATTGTGGCGGCACTGGCCGGCACCGAACACGATACCGGCCTCAGCTTGCCGCTGCTGCAGGAAATCGCCGCCTATTTCCGCGAAGTGCGCAAGAAATACTGGCAGTTCGAAAGCGCCTTCACCGGCGTGGACAGCCGCGTGCTGGTCAATCAGGTGCCGGGCGGTATGATCTCGAATCTCTCCAACCAGCTCAAGGACCAGGGTGCGCTCGACCGCATGGACGAAGTGCTGGCCGAGATTCCACGCGTGCGCGAAGACCTCGGCTATCCGCCGCTGGTCACGCCCACTTCGCAGATCGTCGGCACCCAGGCGGTGCTCAATGTGCTCACTGGCCAGCGCTACAAATCGGTCACCACCGAAGTCAAAAACTACCTCCAGGGCCGCTACGGCAGGGCGCCGGGGCCGATCAATGCCCAAGTGCGCAGCATGGCCATCGGCAATGTTGAGGTCGTCACCTGTCGTCCGGCCGATTTGCTGGAAGACGAGATGGAAAAACTGCGCATGGAGATCGAGAATCTGGCGAAGAGCGAAGAAGACGTGCTCACCTACGCCATGTTCCCCGAGCTTGCCCGCACCTTCCTGCAGGAGCGCGCCGCCGGCACGCTGAAACCAGAACAGTTGCTGCCCGCCGGCGCAAACCTGAGCTGCGGGCCGTTCTTCGCCCCCAACGAATTCAACGTCACGCTGCACGGCGAGACCTACCATATCCACATCACCGGTTCCGGCCGGCCGGGCGAGGAGCATCGCCCGTTCTTCGTCTCCGTCGATGGCGTGCCGGAAGAAGTGGTTGTCGAAACCCTGAGCGAAATCGAAGTGTTCGCCGGCGGCGGCGGCATCGTCGCAAACGGCGCCAAGAAAGCCGCCGCAGGCGGTGCCGCCAAACCCGCCGCCGCAGGCAAGCGGCCGCGCCCGTCACACCAAGGGCACGTCACCACCGCCATGCCCGGCACCATCGTGGATGTGCTGGTGGAACCCGGCAAGAAGGTCAGCGCCGGCGACCCGGTCCTGGTGATCGAGGCCATGAAGATGGAAAACGAGATACAGGCGCCGGTCTCCGGCATGGTGATCGCGGTGCACGTCAAGAAGGGGGACAGCGTCACCCCTGACGAATCACTGCTCGAAATTCAGCCGGAATAGGAAGATGCCGAGCCCCCGGTAGAAAACCTTGGGCAGCACCCCGGCAGGATCGGCAGCCGGAACCCGGAGTTCGCGCATTGAAACTCGTCCTCGCCTCCACCTCCCCCTACCGCCGCGAGCTGCTGGCGCGGCTGCAACTGCCGTTCGAGGTATTTGCGCCCGAGGTGGACGAGACTCCGCTGCCGGACGAACAGCCCGAGCACACCGCCGCGCGCCTCGCCGAGGCAAAAGCGCGGGCTGCCGGGCAGCGCTTTCCCACCGCCCTCATCATCGGCTCCGACCAGGTCGCCGTCCTCGACGGCATGCCGCTCGGCAAACCCCATACCCACGACAATGCAGTCAGGCAGTTGCGCATGATGCGCGGCCGGCAGGTCATCTTCCATACCGCCCTGTGCCTGTTCAACAGCCGCACCGGCCGGGCGCAAACGCGAGTCGTCCCCTTCACCGTGCACTTCCGCGACCTGGGCGACGAACAGATCGAGCATTACCTGCGGAAAGAGCAGCCCTACAACTGCGCCGGCAGCGCCAAATCGGAGGGGCTCGGCATCGCCCTGATCGAGAAAATGGAAGGCGACGACCCCAATGCCCTGATCGGCCTGCCGCTGATCGCGCTGGTGGACATGCTGCGGAACGAAGGGGTGGAAGTCGTCTGATCCGAAAAACGGCATTTGGCCACGAATGACACGAATAAGCACGAATAAGGACAATGAAGTGCGACCGATTTACAGCACACCATCCAGGTGAGCGCAGCCCCATGAGTAACATCATGATGATTCGTGAACATTCGTGGCTAGGACGCTTTTTCTAAGTTGATATGGCGCAGCCCGGCACTCTCTACCTCATTCCCGCGCCGCTCGGGGAACAAGGCGATATTTCCTCGGTCATTCCGGAACGAGTCAGACGGATCGCCGCCGTGCTTGATACCTTCGTCGTCGAGCATCCGAAAACCGCGCGCCAAGTATTGAAGCGCCTTGGCACGCAAATCCCGCTGCAGCAAATCCAGCTTGTCGTCCTCGACAAGGACACGCCTCCAGAACAGCTTGCGCGACTGCTCCAGCCGCTGTTGGCGGGGAAGAACGTGGGACTGATGTCCGAAGCAGGCTGCCCCGCGGTGGCCGATCCCGGCGCCCTGCTGGTGCGCCTCGCCCATGACAAGGGTATCCCGGTCGCGCCCCTGGTCGGCCCCTCTTCCATCCTGCTTGCGCTCATGGCCTCCGGCCTCAATGGCCAGCGTTTCGCCTTCCACGGCTACCTGCCGGTCGACAAGACCGAACGCAGGAAAAAACTCGCCGAACTCGAACAGGAATCCCGCACCCGCGACCAGACCCAGATCTTCATCGAAACGCCCTACCGCAACCGGCAGATGGCGGAAGACATCCTCGCCGCCTGCGGCAGGAACACCAGCGTATGCATCGCCGCCGATCTGACCCAGCCGGGCGAATTCGTCAAAACCAGGAAAGTGGGAGAGTGGGGAAAGAACCTGCCCGACCTCAACAAACGGCCGGCAATTTTTTTGATTTACGCCGCATGATTTCGAGTGAGGCGTGAGGGGTGAGGCGTAATGGGGGTGGTTATGTTCTTCTCACTCCTCACGCCTCGCTTGAATACACCTCACATCCCCGCATGCGTCACGATGAAACGCTTGACGGCTTCCGCGTCGGCGGGGATCACTTCGAAGCGCTGCGGCAGGGATTCGATGTTCTCGTAGCCGGCCGGGCGCTCAGGCGCGCGCCCCAAAGCTTCGCGGATAGTTTCCTCGAACTTGGCCGGCAGCGCGGTTTCCAGGCATACCAGCGGAATGCCCGCCTCGCGGTGCTCCAGCCCAACCTTCACGCCGTCGGCGGTGTGGGTGTCGATCATCGTTCCGTATTTTTCGTAAATGAGGCGGATGGTTTCCAGCCGGTTGCGATGGTTGCTTGAACCAGAGGTGAAGCCGAAATCCTGCACCCTGGCAAAGTACGGCGTCTTCGCCAGATCGAAGCTGCCGTTCGCATAAAGGCTCTTCACCACCGCGGCATCGCGCCCGACCAGATCATAGACGAAGCGCTCGAAGTTGGAGGCCTTGGAGATATCCATCGACGGGCTGCTGGTATGCCGGGTTTCCGCGCGCGGACGGTAGGCGCCGGTGCGGAAGAATTCGTCCAGCACGTCGTTCTCGTTGGTGGCGACGATCAGGCGATGAATGGGCAGGCCCATCTGGCGCGCGATGTGGCCGGCGCACACGTTGCCGAAGTTGCCCGAAGGGACGGAAAAGGAGACTTCCTCGTCGTTGCTCCGGGTGACCGCGAAATAGGCCTTGAAGTAATAAACGATCTGCGCCGTCACCCGCGCCCAGTTGATCGAATTGACCGCGCCGATCCGGTATTTTTCTTTGAAGGCGAGGTCGTTCGATACCGCCTTGACGATGTCCTGGCAATCGTCGAACACCCCTTCCACCGCCAGGTTGAAGATGTTCGGATCCTGCAGGGAATACATCTGGGCGGTCTGGAACGGGCTCATCTTGCCTAGCGGCGAAAGCATGAACACGCGGATGCCCTTCTTGCCGCACATGGCGTATTCGGCCGCCGAGCCGGTGTCGCCGGAAGTGGCGCCGAGAATGTTGAGTACCGTATTCTCCTTCGCCAGCACGTACTCGAACAGGTTGCCCAGCAACTGCATCGCCACGTCCTTGAACGCCAGCGTCGGGCCGTTGGACAGCCCCAGGATATGCAGCCCCGGCTCCAGCGTCCGCACCGGCGTGATGTCCTCGCTGTGGAAAATTTCGGCGGTGTAGGTCTTGTCGACGACCGCTTTGAGGTCGGCGGCCGGGATGTCGTCGGCGAAGCGGCGGATCACCTCGAACGCCAGATCGCGGTAATCGAGACTGCGCCATGCGGCAAGCTCTTCCCGGTCGATCCTGGGATAGACTTCGGGAACGGTCAGGCCGCCGTCCGGCGCAAGCCCGCCGAGCAGGATTTCGGTAAAGGTCTTGGGCGGCATGCCGCCGCGGGTGCTGAGATATTTCATGATGGATCCCGTAGGGCGGGTTAGGCGCAAAGCGCCGCAACCCGCCGGATGATGGCGGGTTACGCTGCGCTAACCCGCCCTACATTTCGAGTTTACGCGCCGAGTTCTTCCAGACGAATCTTGGTCACCTTGCCGGAGATCGACGGCAGCGCCTCGATCTTTGCGATGGCCTGGTTGATGTTCTTCTCCACCGTCACATGGGTCAGGATGATGATATCTACCAGCTCCTCTCCCTCCGCCGGCTCTTTCTGGATCATGGCGTCGATGGAGATTTCCAGGTCGGCCAGGATGCGCGTCACGTCCGCCAGCACGCCGGGCTTGTCGAAAGCCTTGAGGCGCAGGTAGTAGCCGGTGCGGACCTCCTCCATCGGCAGGATCGGCGCGTCGGACAGGGCGTCCGGCTGGAAGGCCAGGTGCGGCACGCGATGCTCGGGGTCGGCGGTGTGCATGCGCGTCACGTCCACCAGGTCGGCCACCACTGCGGAAGCCGTCGGCTCGGAACCTGCGCCGCGGCCGTAGTACATGGTCGCGCCGACGGCGTCGCCCTTCACCAGCACCGCGTTCATCACCCCCTCGACATTGGCGATCAGGCGCCGGGCGGGAATCAGCGTCGGATGCACCCGCAGCTCGATGCCCTTGCCGGTGCGCTTGGTGATGCCGAGCAGCTTGATGCGGTAGCCCAGTTCCTCGGCGTAGGCGATATCCTCCTTGGTCAGCTTCGAGATGCCCTCGGTATAGGCCTTGTCGAACTGCATCGGAATACCGAAACCGATTGCCGCCATGATGGTGAGCTTGTGGGCGGCGTCGATGCCTTCGATGTCGAAGGTTGGATCAGCCTCGGCATAGCCCAGCCGCTGCGCCTCCGCCAGCACGGTGTCGAACGCCAGGCCCTTGTCGCGCATCTCGGTCAGGATGAAGTTGGTGGTGCCGTTGATGATGCCCGCAATCCATTCGATGCGGTTGGCGGTGAGGCCCTCGCGCAGCGCCTTGATGATCGGGATGCCGCCGGCGACGGCGGCTTCGAACGCCACCATCACGCCCTTGTCCTGCGCCGCCTTGAAGATTTCGTTGCCGTGCTTGGCAAGCAGCGCCTTGTTGGCGGTCACCACGTGCTTGCCGTTGGCAATGGCCTGGAGCACCAGTTCGCGCGCCGGCGAATAGCCGCCGATCAGCTCCACCACGATGTCGATGTCGGGGTTGTTGACCACCTCGTAAGGGTCAGCCGTCAGCGCCAGGCCTTCCCCGGCGAACTGGCGTGCCTTTTCGACATTGCGCACCGCCGCCATCGCGACGCGAATCTCGCGCCCGGCGCGGCGGGTGATTTCCTCGCGGTTGCGCCGCAGCACCGTGAGCGTGCCGCCGCCGACCGTGCCCAAGCCCAGCAAGCCTACGTTGATTGGTTTCATATTGTTTTCCTGGATTCTAAACATCAACCACGAATGGCACGAATCAACACGAATGAAAACAACCCATTGCTATTCGCGCACATTCGTGGTCATTCGTGAAAATTCGTGGTTAGGTTGTTTTCTTGTACCTTTCAAGAACCATGCCGCTTGCGATAATTGTCGAGAAAGCGTGCGATGCGCCCGATCGCCTCGGTGAGGTCATCCACGTTGGGCAGGAACACCACCCGGAAATGGTCGGGATGCGGCCAGTTGAAGCCGCTGCCCTGCACCGCCAGCACCTTTTCTTCGAGCAGCAGATCGAGAATGAACTGCTGGTCGTCGGCGATGGGATAAAGCTTGGGATCGAGCCGCGGAAACAGGTACATCGCGCCCTGCGGCTTGACGCAGGAAACGCCGGGTATCTGGGTGAGCAGTTCCCATGCGCGGTCGCGCTGGCGGCACAGGCGGCCGGCCGGAGCGACCAGGTCGTTGATGCTCTGGTAGCCGCCGAGCGCCGTCTGGATCGCGTATTGCGACGGCACGTTGGCGCATAGCCGCATCGAAGCCAGCATGGTCAGCCCCTCGATGTAATCCCGCGCGTGGCGCTTCTCGCCCGAAACCACCAGCCAGCCGGCGCGGTAGCCGGCGGCACGGTAGTTCTTCGACAGGCCGTTGAAGGTGACGAACAGCACGTCGTCCGCCAGCGATGCGATCGAAGTGTGCGTCGCTCCGTCGTACAGCACCTTGTCGTAGATTTCGTCCGAATAGACGATGAGATTGTGCTGGCGCGCAATCTCCACGACCTCCCGCAGCAGTTCGACCGGATACAGCGCGCCGGTCGGATTGTTCGGGTTGATGAGGACGATGGCGCGAGTGTTCGGCGTGATCTTGGCGCGGATGTCGTCGAGATCGGGCAGCCAGCCGGCCCCTTCGTCGCAGACATAATGGCGCGGAGTGCCGCCGGCCAGCGTCACCGCCGCCGTCCACAAAGGATAATCGGGGGCCGGCACCAGCACTTCGTCGCCGTTGTTGAGCAGCGCCTGCATCGACATCACGATCAGCTCGGACACGCCGTTGCCGATGTAGATATCCTCCAGGCGCACATCGGCGATCTTCTTTTCCTGGGTGTAATGCATGATCGCCTTGCGCGCGGCGAACAATCCCTTGGAGTCGGAATAACCCGAGGCCTCGGGCAGGTTATGGATGACGTCCTGGATAAGCTCTTCCGGCGCCTCGAAGCCGAACGGCGCAGGATTGCCGATGTTGAGCTTGATGATGCGGTGCCCGTCTTCCTCCATCTGCCGGGCGCGCGCCAGCACCGGCCCGCGGATGTCGTAGCAGACATTGGCGAGTTTGGCGGATTTGAGCACGGGGCGCACGGCCGGGGCGTTCCTGGGAGTCTTCATCGAAAAATCGTGCAAAATGTATAATGTTACTTGAGCAAGCAACGACTCGCAAATTGAGAAGCCCCCTCATGAAGCTCCACCTCACTACTGCCACCAACCAGAACATCATCACCGGCTACGGCAACGACCACGTGATGATCAACCGGGAACGCCACGAACGCAGCCTGATTCTGCTGCCCGACCGCATGGTGGAGAACTGGGAAGCCGAGGATTTCGCCGCGCTCACCGCCGCCCACTTCGAAGCGATCGCCAGCCTCGCGCCGGAACTGGTCCTGCTCGGCACCGGCCCAACCCTGCGTTTCCCCTCCCCCGCGCTTTCGCAGGCGCTCGCCCGTGCAAACATCGGACTGGAAGCCATGGACACCCCCGCGGCGTGCCGCACCTACAACATCCTCATGGCGGAAGGCCGGAAGGTCGCAGCGGCGCTGATTATCGGCTAGCGCAGGGCTTTCCGAGCCGGAATACGCGCCCTCTCCGACAGCTTCTCCGGCAGCCCCTGAACTTCCGCGATACGCGGTGTCAGAAAATCATGCTGCGATCTTATGCGAGAGGAGAATCCGGATGCCCCCAAAATCGATCATGAAAACCGTGGTTGCGGGACTGGCGGGCGGAATGGCGATGAGCCTGGCGATGTTGCTGACTTTCCGGGTGATCGGCTTCGGTTGGAACGGTGAGGGTATTCTGCTTACGTCCCCAATGCAAAGCAGGAAACTCATTGCAGTCTGGACGCAGCTGGAACCCCTTCCCCTCATCATCGCCAATCCGGCGCCGATTATTGTTGGGCTGGTACTTTTCGGCATTGGCCATGCCTTCGTTTACCGGTGGCTCGCTGCTGCATGGCCCCGCGGGATTGCCGCGCGAGCGTTGAGGCTGGCGGGCGTGCTGTTCTTTATTGCATTTTTGTTTTGGGAATTTTTTACGCCATTCAACCAGTTTGGAGAACCGCTGCCCCTTGTCGCGCTGGAACTGTCCTTCTGGGCGCTCGTCGCCCTCGCTGAGGCATTCGCCATCGCTTCCGTCATGGAGTACAAGAGCGCTCGCTAGTTTTGGTGACCGCAAGCCCGATGCACCTTCCCCACAGGTCGTGCTCGTCCGAACCGGTAATTTCGACCTCGGCGAAATCCCCCGCTTTGAGGCCATCCGCGTCGTCGACGTACACCAGCCCGTCCACGCTCGGCGCATCCGCCTGGCTGCGGGCGATGGCGCCTTCTTCGTCCACCTCGTCCACCAGCACGGTGAGGCGCTTGCCGACTTTTCTTGCCAGCTTGGCGGCGCTGATTTCTTCCTGCACTTCCATCAGGCGCGCCAGGCGGTCTTCCTTCACTTCTTCCGGCACCTGGCCCGGTAGTTCATTGGCCGCCGCGCCTTCCACCGGCGAATAGGCGAAACAACCCACCCGGTCGAGTTGCGCCTCTTCGAGGAAAGCCAACAGCGTTTCAAAATCCTTTTCGGTTTCGCCGGGAAAGCCGACGATGAAGGTGCTGCGCAGCGTGATCTCCGGGCAGATTTCTCGCCAGCGCCGGATGCGCGCCAGGTTGTTTTCGCTGCTGGCGGGTCGCTTCATGGCCTTGAGGATTTTCGGGCTGGCATGCTGAAACGGGACGTCCAGGTAAGGGAGTATCCTGCCCTCGGTCATCAGCGGGATGATGTCGTCCACCGCGGGATAGGGATAAACATAGTGCAGCCTCACCCAGACGCCGAGATCGCCCAGCAGGCGCGCCAGCTCCAGAAGGCGGGTCTTGACCGGCCTGCCCTGCCAGAAGCCGGTGCGGTATTTCACGTCCACGCCGTAGGCGCTGGTGTCCTGCGACACCACCAGCAGTTCCTTCACCCCGGCCTTGACAAGATTTTCCGCCTCCTGCATCACTTCCCCCAGCGGGCGGCTGACCAGATCGCCGCGCAGCGACGGAATGATGCAGAAACTGCAGCGATGGTTGCAGCCTTCGGATATCTTCAGATAGGCATAGTGCTTCGGCGTCAGCTTGATGCCGTGCGGCGGCACCAGGCTCAGGAACGGATCGTGCGGCTGCGGCAGATGGGCGTGCACCGCCGACATCACTTCGGCCGTCGCGTGCGGCCCGGTCACTGCCAGCACCTGCGGATGCGCCGCGCGCACCACGTCTTCCTTCGCGCCCAGACAGCCGGTGACGATCACCTTGCCGTTCTCGGCCAGCGCCTCGCCGATGGCATCGAGCGATTCCTCGACCGCGGCATCGATGAAACCGCAGGTATTGACCACCACCAGATCGGCGTTCTCGTAGCTCGGAGAAATTTCGTAGCCCTCGACGCGCAGGCGCGTCAGGATTTGCTCCGAATCCACCAGCGCCTTGGCGCAGCCGAGGGAGACGAAGCCGATTTTTGGAGCGGAGCGGGGCATTTTATGTTGTCGCAGATTCAAATTGGGTTGACGGGATCCAGCGGATCAATGGCGTTCATTTTTTTAGCGCGGCGTTGGAATGCCGCAACGCAGGTAGAAATCAGCCATGACCGATCAGCGCCCCGGTAAGCCAGATCGAGCCGACGCCAAGCCCGATCAGCCCCACCTGCTGCACCGTGGCGGCCAGTTCGGTGCGTTTGTGCAGGCCCGGAATCAGATCCGCCACCGCCACGTAAATCATGCTGGCCGCAGCGATGCCGAGCAGGAACGGTACCCAGCCTTGCATGGATTGCAGTGCGAAGTACGCCAGCAGGCCGCCGACCAGGGTGGCGAAACTGGACAGCAGGTTGAACAGGAACGCCTGCCTCCTGGTGTAGCCGGAATGCAGCAGGATCAGGAAATCGCCGATTTCCTGCGGAATTTCGTGGGCGATGATGGCGAGCGAGGTGATGATCCCGAGCTGCACGTCCAGCATGAACGCCGCCGCGATCAGGATGCCGTCCACGAAATTGTGGAAGGTATCCCCCACCATGACCATCATGCCGCTGCGGCCGTGATCGGTATTCTCTTCGTGGACGCCGTGCGCCTCGCATTCGCCGCCGTGGCAGTGGCGCCACAGCACCAGCTTTTCCAGCGTGAAGAACAGCAGGATGCCGAATAGCACCGCCCCCGCGGTCTTCTGGGCGTCGCCACTCGCCTCGAAGGCATGGGGCAGTATTTCCAGGAACACCGCGCCCAGCAGCGCGCCGATAGCGTAGCTGATCAGCATCGGCACTCGCGAAGCGCGCGCCGAAAAGGCGAACAGCGCCGCCCCGGCGACGCTCAACACGCCGCCGAGGAAGCTTGCCAGAATGATCCATAGCAGGACTGACATGGAGTTCGCCGCGAGGGAGGACAGAAACCGCTATTATACGCGCCCTGTCAAGCGCGGCGATTTTCCAGCCAGATCAGCGTCGCCATGCGGCCGGTGGCGCCGTCGCGGCGGTAGGAAAAAAAGCGTTCAGAGTCGCTGAAGGTGCAGTACTCACCGCCCGAAATCCTTGTCACGCCGAGCGCCTTCAGGCGCTGACGCGCGAGCAGATAGATGTCCGCCAGCCATTTTTGTTGGGTGAGGGGTGAGGCGTGAGGGGTGAGGCGCAGCTTGAAAGCGCTGTTCGCCCCAGGGTCGTTGGCCAGGAAAATCTGGCGGACTTCCTCGCCCACCTCGAATGCCTGCGGGCCGATTGCCGGACCCAGCCAGGCCATGAGATCGGCGGGCTCACGGCGCATTTGCGCCACCGTCGCCTCGATCACACCCCCCGCCAAGCCGCGCCAGCCGGCATGCGCAGCCGCCACCACGGTGCCCTGCCGGTCGCACAGCAGCACCGGCAGGCAATCCGCCGTCAGCACCGCGCAGACGGAGCCGGGCTCGCGCGCCACGGCGGCATCGGCCTCCGGAATGCCCGTGCTCGCATCGGCATCGGCAACGGCGATGCCATGCACCTGTTTCAGCCACACCGGTTCGGCAGGCAGGCGCTCGCGCAGAAAGGCCCGGTTTCGCGCCACCGCCGCGGGTTCGTCGCCGACGTGATCGCCCAGGTTAAGGCCCGCGTAGATCCCGGCACTTGCTCCTCCCGCGCGCGTGGTCGTCAGGGCGCGCACGTTCGCGGGAGCATCCCAATCGGGAACGATCCAGCCGGAATTCATGGCGCTTCGCTTCGCAATGCTTCCAACAGCGCCGCCATGTCCGCCGGCAATCGCGCCTGCCATTCCATTGCTTCCCCGCTGACCGGATGCAGCAGGCCGAGGCGCTCCGCGTGCAGAGCCTGCCGCCCCAGCGCCCGGATGGCGTCACGCACTGAAGGGGGCTGTTCCGCCGGCCGGCCGCCGTAAACCGGGTCGCCCGCCAACGGATGGCCGATGGATTGCATATGCACCCGGATCTGATGCGTGCGGCCGGTTTCCAGGCTGCACTGGACCAGGCTGTGCGCGGCAAAAGATTCGCCCACGCGATAGTGCGTCACCGCAGGCTTTCCACCCGCGACCACTGCCATTCTGGTGCGCTGCACAGGATGGCGTCCGATCGGCCCTTCCACCTTGCCTTCCGGTTGCGGCGCACCCTGCACCACAGCCAGGTAGTGGCGCTTCACGCTGCGCGCCTGCAACTGCCGCACCAGATCGGTCTGCGCAGTCAGGGTCTTGGCCACCACCAGCAGGCCGGAAGTGTCCTTGTCCAGCCGGTGCACGATGCCGGCACGCGGAATGCCGGCCAGCGGCGGCGCATGATGCAGCAAGGCGTTGAGCATCGTCCCCTGCCAGTTGCCGCTGCCCGGATGGACTACCAGCCCGGCGGGTTTGTTGATCACCAGCAACGCTTCGTCCTCGTACACGATATCGAGCGCAATCTCCTCCGGCGCAAAGGCGGTTTCGTCAGGCGAAGGCGGCGGCTCGACCCTGATGCGCTCTCCGCCCCACACCGGCTGCTTGGCGGTAGCAGTTTTCCCATTGACCGTCACCGCCCCGTCCCGAATCCAGGCTTGCAAGCGGCTGCGGGAATATTCGGGCAGCAGCCGCTGCAGCGCCTGATCGAGGCGCAGGCCGGCATAGTCCTGCGGCACCGTCAGTTCGGCGGGCTGAAGTCGGGTGGGGTTTCGGTTATAATCGTTCAAATTTTTTGCAGGTTCCGACATGAAGCGTAGTTTAGCGTTTATCCTGGCCTTATGGCTGACCGGCTGCGGCCTGTTCCCCGAAGTGCAGGACCCGACCAAAGGCTGGTCGGCGCAGAAGCTTTACAGCGAAGCCAAGACGGAAATGGCCGACGGCAACTACGAAAAGGCCGTCAAGCTGTTCGAATCGCTGGAGGCGCGCTACCCCTACGGGCGCTACGCGCAGCAGGCTCAACTTGAGGTCGCCTACGCCTATTTCAAGCAGGGCGAACCGGTTTCCGCCGTGGCGGCCTGCGACCGCTTCATCAAACTGCACCCCAACCATCCCAACGTGGACTATGCCTACTATCTCAAGGGGCTGGCCAACTTCAACGAAGACCTCGGCATCCTCGGTGCCATCGGCAGCCAGGACCTGACCGAGCGCGATCCCAAAGCCGCGCGCGAATCCTTCGAGTCGTTCAAGGAGCTGGTGACCCGCTTGCCCAACAGCAAATACACGCCGGATGCGCTGGCGCGGATGAAATATCTCGCCAATGCGCTCGCCTCCCACGAAGTGCATGTGGCGCGCTATTACGTGCGCCGCGGTGCTTTTGTCGCCGCAGCCAACCGCGCCCAATACGCCCTCGAACACTACCCGCAGGCGCCGGCGACGGAAGAAGCGCTGGCGCTGATGGTGAAATCCTACAATGCCCTCGGCATCAACGACCTGCGGGACGATGCGCTGCGCGTGCTGAACCGGAATTTCCCGAACAGCAAATACCTCGCCGCTGCGCTGAAACCCGAAACGCCCTGGTGGAAGCTGTGGTAAGCGGGGACGCAGGCCCCTTCCCCATCCTGCCGAAATAGAAAGGGAGCCGCACGGCTCCCTTTCTAACTATTAAGCCGGCCCTCAAATACACTGCTACATTCTTTGGGCGGCCGAAAACCTTTGTTCCGTACCGAATAGGGCGGGCCGTGCCCGCCGCAAAGCTGGCGGCCGCGGGCCGCCCTATGCCGCAACACAACCGGCGCGTGTGTGCGGACAGGTATTTTCGGGCCGCCTTAATAATCCCGAAAAACTGGCCTAGTGATGCATCGGATGCCGCAGCGTCTGAAGCGTTTCCGGGCTGACCTGCCCGAAGGGAACCGCCTGTCCGCCATGCTCCTTGGCAAACCGTTCGGCATCCTGGCTGCTCTTGAATGCGGGCATGTCGGCACCCATCGGCCCGTTGGTGTCTGACCCGACCACCAGAACGGCCTGTTCCGCCTTGACCCAGCCGCTGCCGTTGTAATCGCTCAGGTAAATCTGGGCAATATCGGCCGCGCTATGCTCCTTGTCGAATTTCGCCATGTCGAAGCGAAACCGGAACAGCTCGGCGGGCGATTCGAAAGCGGACATTTTGTTGTCCTTGAAAATGATCTGCCCCTGCCAGCGGGGATAGCGTGCCGGATACATGCCGCATACGGGGCAGCGCTGCTGCTTGCTTACCGTCTGCGGAGGATAGGTCTCGGCCGCATTCGCGGGCGCTACCGGCACGGCAGCCAGCGTGAAAAAGAGCGCGGCGGCCGCGCCGCCGATCATGTTCTGCCAATATCGCATCGTCGGGTTCCTTTCTGTCAAGCGGTTAAGCAAGGGTCTTTCCGGATCGCGTCCACCAGGCTGCGAACATTATCCCACGGGTCCCTTCCGGGCTTTGTAATGCGATCTTCACGCACCTTGCCGTCAAGATCGTGGAAGTGATTGGGAAACGAGGCCAGCCCCTCATGCATGGGTGCGGTATCCACCCGCATCAGTGCGCTTCCCCACAGCCATGCAATGGAATATTCGTCGGGGTTCGGATAACGCAGTTCCAGCTGAACGCCGTCATCAAACGTCACCAGCAGGGCATCCTGCTTCAGAACCGCATCGCCGGAAAGCTGCCCGGCATAGTGGGCTTCGATTTTATCCTTGAGTTCCAGGTGCAGATTCATATGGTCTTGTTAACCTCCAGCAGATGTTCTTTCAGGCCCGCTCGGATATTCTCGTAGCCTTCGCGAAGGAGCTTTGCGCTCAGATAATCTTCATAGGCCGGATGCTCTGCCACCGTGCCGGAGGCGATTTTTTCCTTCAGCTCCACTTCGCTTTCGACCTGATATTTCTCCAGCAGCTGCTTGCGGTTTTCCCTCATTTCGAAAGCCGCCTTTGCCACCCGGTCAATTTCGTTAGCCTGGTCGGGGTTCATTCCCGCGAAAAAAAGCTTCATCCCGTCATCTCCTCGATTACATCCGTTCGTCGCGCAGCACGCCGCCATCGAGCGTCACCATGTTCACGGTGATCTCGTTGAAGCGCAGCACCTTGCCGCCATTTTTCCTGGCAAAAGCCTCCGCGTCTTCCTGCCGTGCAAAAGTTGCCAGCGTCGGCCCCATGCTTCCCAGCACCTTGCTTCCCTGCACATAAAAAGCCGTCTTGGCGTCGATCCAGTTGCCGCGCGGCGCTTGCCAATCGGCCTTGCCCATGTCCTGGGTGAAGATGCCCCTGACCCGCTTCTGCTGCTCCGGCCGCAGATAGATGGACATCATTTCCATGGTGTCGCAGAAAAAATCCACCTCGCCCTTGTCGTACACGATCTGCCCCTTGGGCCCGGGGTAATCCAACAGCAGCATGCCGTCCAGCGCACAGGCCGTTTCACGGGTGGGTTCGATCGCCTGCGCCGGCGCCTCCTCCTTGGCGCACGCCGTCAGAACTATCAGCAGAAAAGCTGCCGCCGGCAGCCTGAAAAAACCGATATCCAGCCTCATTATTTGAATCTCCATGCCGCAAAACCAAGCGGCGCAACAATCCAGAACACCATAATGCTCCCCAGCAGCCAGGGATTGGAGAGGCTCTCCGGGAATACGGTCGCCAGGCCGTACAAAGTTTTGACCTCTTCCATGCTGAAGATGTTGAGTATCCTGAAAATGTCGGCGGGATTGAGCAGCAGCAGGTAGGGGTAAACATCCCCGCCCATCTTGCCTCCGGTCGCCACCAGCGCGCCGAGCAGCAGCAGGTCGAACACCAGCACGTAAAAGAACCACAGACCGATGGCGGCACCGCTGGCCCGCGTGCGGTCGGACGCGATGACCGACACCATCACCGCCATGCTCAGGAACGTCATGCCCATGAGTACGGCAGAGAACACGAAGCCTGTGTAATGGAGCAGCGCGTCCAGGTTGATGTAATAGGCAAGCATGATGCCGGCAGCGCCGAATCCGGCCAGGGTGGAGAAGGCGAGCGCGGCGGACAGGCCGAAAAATTTTCCCATCAGGAGCTCGAATCTCGTGATCGGCATGGACAGCAATAGATCCAGCGATCCGCGCTCCCGTTCCCCGACGATCGCATCGTAGCCCAGAATCAGCGCGATCAGCGGAACGAGATAAATGACCAGGCTGACCAGGCTGGCGATGGTCACCTCGATTCCGCGGAAACCGACCGCGCCCTGCTGGGCCGCGCCGAAGTAAGAAATCAACAGGGCAAATACCGCGAATACGACCGCAATGGCAACCACCCACCGGTTGCGGATGCGATCCCAGAACTCCTTGGCGGCGATCACGCGAATCTGTTTTGCTTCAATGCCTGCAATCATCACGCTTCAGCCTTGTCAGTTGCGCACATCAGATCGCTCTCTTTGGCGTATCCCAACAGGAACACGTCTTCCAACGAGGGCTCCTTGATCTGGATGTCGGCGATGTCGGCCATCAACGGCGTCAGCGCCGCCATAAAAGCCATTTTGCGCTCCCGCCCCAGATCGAACCTGATTTGATCTTTGTCCACCGTCGTCTCCGAAACGCCGCAGCGAGCCATGCCCTCCTGCACTGACTGAAGGGCGCCGTGCCTGGCGCGAACGACGAAATGCAGCGGCAGGTCCACCATTTCGCGCAGCGATTGCACCGTGCCCATGGCCTGGATATTGCCCGATTTGATCATTGCAATTCTGTCCACCCGTTCCTGAATCTCGGCGAGGATATGCGAGGTCAGGATCATCGTCACGCCTTGCGCCCGCATTTCCTGGAGAATGCAGTAAAACTCGCGGATGCCTTCAGGGTCGAGGCCGGTAGTCGGCTCGTCCAGAAACATGATGGCGGGGCTCCCCAGCAGCGCTTGGGCGAATCCGAGCCGTTGCCGCATGCCTTTGGAATAGCCGCGCACCCGGCGGTTCGCGGCATGGGTAAGGCCGACCTTATCCAGCACAGTCTTGCATTCGCTCCTGTCCACCCCCTTCAGATCAGCGAAAAACCAGAGCGTTTCCATGCCGGTCAGGTTGTCGTAGAAAACCACGTTTTCCGGCAGATAGCCGACGCCTCGGCGCACCTGGCGAAACGCCTCGCCCCGCACCGGCTTCCCGCTGATGTGGATCTCCCCCGAGGTGAGCGGCATGAGCCCCAGCATCAGCTTGAACAGCGTGCTCTTGCCTGCGCCGTTGTGGCCGATCAATCCGAAAATTTCGCCTTCCTCGACCGTCAGGCTGACGCCGTCCACGGCACGAATTTCGCCGAAAAATTTGCTGACGTTCCGGACTTCAATCACGCTGTGTGCCAATCCACTTGCTCCAATCGCTGTGAAACGGTTGCATTCTGGGGTGGGGATCCACCACGCTGGTCGCGCGCAGCAGCGGAAACTGCCGGGCCACCATGCGCAGCGTCTGCACTGCGGGGCTGTTGAGCAACAGCTTCATGAAAGGATGCCGCCAGATCAAACGATCCACCACGTCGCTCGCCTCGTAGGGAAAGTCGCCGATGCCGTCACCGTCGCGATCCCAGCCCTGGTAGTTGCTCCAATGGTTGCCGATCTTCACGCCCCAGTATTCGTCCTTGGTCGCCACGAACTTGATCTGATCGCGATTCTGGATAAAATCGTTGCCTTCCACCACATTGCGCACCGACCCGGCCCAGAGGTGCACGCCGACGCGGTTGCCGATGACCAGATTGTTCTTGAGGGTGTTGTACTCCGCATCGTAGATGAAGAAACCGCGCCCGTTCCCCGCCACCACATTGCCATCGATCACCGAATCCTGGATGGTGCGCAGCATGATGCCGTGATCGGAATTGCCCCACGCCTTGTTGTTCCGCACCATCTGGTTTTTCACTTCCATCAGCGCGAGCCCGCCCCGATTCAGATAGGACTCGTTGCCCTCCCATATGTTGTAGTAGGAGTTCATGTAATGCGTACCGTAACGCAGATGGTGGATTTTGTTGTTGCGAAACAGGGCCTGGTGCGACACGTCGACATAAATGCCGTCGCGCGCGAAACTGATGTTGTTGCCGATGATCTGCGCGCCGGTCGTGTTGTACAGCTGAATCCCGTTGCCGCGCTGGGCGGAGGAGAAATCGCGTTTGCCGGTAATGATGTTGTTGATCACCTGGATGTCGTTCGACTTCACCAGCCACAAACCGAACAGGTTATAGATGAGGTCGTTATTGCGAATGATCGCGCGATCAGAGCCCGGCTCCAGGTAAATCCCGGCATTTTCCGCCCCCAGATCCGGCCCGCTGTCGCGGATGATAAGCCCTTCGATGACCACATCCGGCGCCTTGACACGAATCACGTCGCCGCTATTCGCGCCGCTGAGGGTGGGGCGGTTGATGCCTTTCAACGTCAGCGGTTTATCGATGACGATGTGATCCGTGTAATCGCCGCGCTCGACCTTGACCGTGTCGCCTTTTTTAGCCGCGCGAACGGCAGCAGAGATGGATTCCCCCGGCCGCACCGTCCATTCGGCCGCATATGATGAATTCACTGCGGCAGCCAGCACGAACAGAAACAACGGCACTCGCTTCAACGATCGCTCCTGCTGTTATGATAATCGGGCAGACACCGGCAATCCGGCTCGTCTGCCCGACATGATTTCTCCTGCCCCGTGTGTTTTCGCTTACTTGATTTCCTTCAGCGGAATAAAGTAACCGTTTCCGTCAATGGGCGTAAGCGGGAGCCCGGCTCTCTGCCGGCTTCTCCGCTCCGTGGACAGCGGCGGGCAGGCGTGATCGTCATAATACAGTATCATGCAGTCGAGGCACAGGAGGCATTCGCGCTGGTCGATCTTGCCCTTGTTGTCGATGGCAAGCGATCCGCAGCCATGCGCGCAGGCATGGCAGGGATTTCCGCATTCTGCCTTCCGTTTCAACCCAAAAAACCGGAATGTGGAAGGAATGGCGAGGCCGGCCCCGAGCGGGCACAGATACTTGCAGAACGGGCGCTCCATCAGGAGCGAAAGCCCGAACACCACAAACCAGAACAGCGCAAACGGCCAGGACCGGTTCAGCACGCCAACCAGGAAGGTGGTTTTGAACGGCTCCACTTCGGCCATTTTTTCCGCGAGCCCCATCGAATAGAAGGAAACCACCACCAGCGTCGCAAAAACGGCATATTTGACCCATTTGAGCTTGTCGTGAAGCGGTTTCGGCAATCTGAACTGAAAGCGCTTCAGACCCAATTTCCCGGCAATCTTGTAAGCGAGTTCGGTCATGGAGCCATAAGGACACAGCCAACCGCAGAACAGGCCACGGCCCCAGACAAACAGGGTGATGATGATGAACCACCAGAAAATGAAGATGAAAGGATCGGACAGGAACAGCTCCCACTTCCACTGCGTCAGCGAATGGAACCAGGTCATCACGTGCGTGATGCTGGGCTGCGCCATGGCATAAAAGCCGACAAACCCGACGGAAATCGCCCAGATCAGATACTTGGGAATGTTCACCCAGCGCTTGTCCTTATGATTGGCGCGGCGCACGAATTGATAGCGCAACGCGGCGTAGGATGCGGCCGCCGAAATCAGCAACAGTACGAAAGCGACGATCTCCCATTTCTTGTCCTTCCACACGCGCAACCAGATCGGATCGGGACGTTCGTATTTCGGCCTCCCCCCTTCCAGATATCGCGCCGGCAACCAGTATTCCTGCTCGAAGTTGGCAAAAGTCTTGGCGCCGGTTTCCCTGTCGATCTTGTTGCCCAGGAAGGCGAGACTCCAGGGGTAGGCTGCGCTGAAATTGGCGCTGCGCAAGATGAAAAGCCCGGATTCCTTGTATTGCGGCGCGCCGGCAGCGAGCAGCGCGTACAGATTCCGGTAGTCGGTGTCGCGGAAGGTAAACGAATCCGCCAATTGCTTGATCTGGATCCGGTCGTAAATCCCCCCGCGCACGAAGCCCGAACCTTTGAACGACGCCGCGCCATTGGCGATGATGAAAATGACATGTTCGTTCGGTTTGAGATCGGCCATCAGGCGCTGGTAGGCATCGTCGCCGAGGATGCTGCGGCCGATGCTGGGGGCGTTGAGGTAGCCGAAGTACATGTCGATATACGGCTGCCCCGTGTCCGGCAACCCGACTTCCCTCGGCTGAACGGTAAGCCGCTGGACGCCGCCCTCTTTAACCAGCGCGTCCCAGTCAAGGGTTTCGGAGATGTTCGCGAATTTCGCCTGGGGCTTGGGGGTGGACTTGATGATGCCCACCTGCTTGCCAATCTCGGAAGCACAACGAGAAACGACCTGGTTTTCGGCGATGACGGTCACGGTCGCGCCGCTAATGGCGTCAAGCGGCACATACTGATCCGCGCTGCTGACCTTTCCAAGCTCGAACCGGCTGCCGGCGAATTTCCCGACATACTGCTTGATGTAATCCATCAGCTTGCTTTCCGGGATCCCGACCAGCAAGATCGGCTCGCTGTGCTTGAGAATCCGCACACCGGTGATGATGCCTTTGGCATCCATCCCGATCAGGGTCACCATAGGCTTGCCGGAGTATGCGGGAATATCCACGATATCGGTGGAAAGGAAAACGTAGCCCAGCAGTTTCCTCTGCCCTCCCTCGGTCTTGTAACCCTCCACATACGGCGGCTGCCCTTTGCGCGGCGAAAAACTGTCCGCACCTGGCAACACATCCTTGCAGGCGACGTAGGCGCACATGTTGGCATCTGTATAGAGCTTTTCGGGCAACTGCGCTTCGTAGGAAGTGGCGTAGCTGTTCGCGCCCGGCAAAAAAGCCAGCAATACGAGAATCAGGCGAAAGGCAAGTGTCATCATCGTTGACCTGTGCATGACAAAAAAAGAAATTTAAGCGTATTAGAATGCACTAATCATTGATCTGCGTCAATAAACAATAACCTTTCGGAAATCCGCAACGGTAATGAGCATGGTAGGCGAGATGTATTTTTAGGTGAGGAAACCCACCCAAGAAAAGGACAAACAAAAAACGGGAGGGCGAACCCTCCCGCAAATCCCGCTCGCAACTAATGCTTACTTCTTGACGAACATCCGGCTGCGCATTTCCAAATGCAGCGCATGGCAGAAGTGGGTGCAATAGATCCAGAACATACCCGGTTTGTCGGCCTTGAAGGTAACGGACTTCGTTTCCTGCGGATTGACGATGAAGTTGACGTTATAGTTCTCGATGCCGAAGCCGTGCGCCAGATCTTCCACCTTGTCGTGGTTGGTCAGGGTGATGGTCACTTCGTCACCGAGCTTCACTTCGAAATCGCGCATGCTGTACGCGGGAGCAACGGAGGTGAGGTAAACGAAAACCTTGTTGCCCTTGCGCTCGATGCGGCTGTCCTTCGGATCCTTGACCGCATTGGGGTACTCATCCATGGTGGCGACCTGACGGGTCTTGATCCGGTCGCGGCGCACGATGATGGCGTCATGCGGTTCCGGCCACGCGGTGTGGTCGTGCAGGAGCTTCATCTTGTCGCCGCTGATGTCGATCAACTGCTCGGTCTCGACGTGCAGCGGGCCAACCGGCAGGAAACGGTCCTTGGAGAACTTGTTGCCGGAGTTGAAGTATTTGCCGTCGGCTTCCTTGGTTTCGCCCATGGAGGTATAGCCATGGCCGGGCTGGTAGTGAACGTCGAGGCGGTCCAGCACCACCTTGGCGTTCTTATCGCCCTTGAATTGGGCGATCGCCGCCGCCACGTTCCATTTGACGATCTGGCTGTCGAGGAACAGGGTGGTGTAGGCATTGCCCTTGTTGTCGAAGCCGGTGTGCAACGGCCCCAGACCGATTTCCGGCTCGCCCACCACGGCATCGCGCGGCTCTTTCAGGCCGCCGTCGAACCACTTGTTCACCAGATCGAGTTCGATCACGGTGGCGGTCGGGGACAGCTTGCCGGAGCAAACGAAATACTTGCCGTCCGGGCTGGCGTTGATGCCGTGCGGGTTCTTCGGAACCGGCACGTAGCAGGTCAACGCGGTCTTGGGATCCTTGTTGGCTTCCTTGGTGCCATCCACTACCGGAACCTTGTTGTTGCCGATGGTGAACGACTTGCCGGCCTTGATCGCCGCCTCGATGCGCGCCACGTTGAAAAATACAGCCGAATCGCGCTCGGCGGTCATCATGTCTTCGTACTTGACGCCCATTTCGGTGTTGTACTGGTTGGTCGCGACCAGTTTGCCGTCGTAGGAAGTCGCCACCAGATCGCAGTTGCCGTCGATCTTGACCTGCCACCGCACGGCCATGGTTTCGGCATCGACGCAGGTAAACAGGGACGCGTACTTCTTGCCGTCAGTCAAATCGCGCCCGTCATTAGGCAGCGGCTGGGAAAACTCGGAGCCGCAGAACACGCGAGTGGTGTGATTGATCTTCTCGTCAACCGGGTCGCGCTTGTCGGGGAAAATCCCGTGGAAACCCTGGACATTCGGAATGTCGGTGATCTTGTCCACTTCCATCAGATCGCCGCGGACCCGGGCCAGGCGGTTGTTCAGTTTGTCGTTCACCCAGAAATACTTGCCGTCGTAGGTGCCGTCGGTATAGGAGCCGTGCACGTGGTGGGTATCACCCGTAGTGTACTTGAGGCTGCCGTCCGCCTTGGTGCCAAGAATCTTCTTCGATTCGTTGGTGATTCCCCAGCCGGTCATGGGGTCGATGTTGAAGGTAGCAATCCGCTTGAGGGTGCGGCCGGAGGGCACGCCATAAATACGGACTTCGCCGGAATGGCCGCCGCTGGACATCATGTAATAATCATCCAGCTCGCCCGGCTTGACATCATGCTTGACCCCTCCCGGCGCTGCAGAAGCTGCCTTTTCCGCAGTCTTCTCTGGAGCTTTGGCGCCGCCAGCGGGAGCCGGTGCTTCCTCTTTTTTGCAGGATGCCAGCCCAACCGACAAGCCGGCACCCGCCAAGCCGGCGATGGCGGCGGTGTTCAGAAACTTGCGGCGACTCAGATCCTGCGGCGCTTCCACGGCGTCAATTTTTTGCTTCTCAGTGCCCATTTTTTTCTCCTTGAACAAACAAAAATTAACCTTCAAGAACCAAACTTGCCGCCGCGCAACTCCTCGAACCACGGCATTTTCGACATTCACACCCTTAATTCTTCGATGCGACGCTGCTGCCATGGTAAGTGATTAGTTGAGCTGCGTCAATATGACGCAGCCCGCAAATTTCAAAAATCTGCTGCGCAAACCGATTCGGTTCAACGCCTTGTCGACCATCGCCCATTGTTGGCGCCCAACCCGTTGAGATGACTCAGTTTACGGCCCGCCCCCTCCACAGGCACGCGCCGCGGCTGGCTTTATCGATTTCTTCCAGTACCTCCTGATGCGCCGCCAATTCATCTTCCGCCGCTTCCAGCACAAATATCGGCGGACGCGATCTATCCTCGGTATCTTCGGCTTCCCCTGGCTTGGCTTCCTCTGCTTCCATGATCAGGCTTTCCTGGCCCCGTGTCATGGCGAGATATATCTCCGCCAGCAACTCCGCATCGAGCAAGGCCCCGTGGAGAGTGCGCCCGGAATTATCGATCTGGTATCGCTTGCACAAGGCATCCAGATTGTTGCGCTGCCCCGGGTGCAGTTCCTTCGCCATTTTCAGGGTATCCGTAATGGCCAGGCAATGCTGCACGATCGGCTTCATCTGGAGCATGCCCAACTCGCTGTTGAGAAAGCCGACATCAAACGGCGCGTTGTGGATGATCAGCTCGGCGCCGCGAACGTAATCCAGCAAATCGGCGACAATTTCCCGAAAGCGGGGCTTGTCCTGCAAGAAGTCAAGAGTAATGCCGTGAACCTGCTGGGCGCCCGGATCAATCTCGCGCTCCGGATTGAGATAGTGATGGAAATAGTTCCCGGTCGGTCGACGGTTGATGATTTCGACCGCCCCGATTTCGATCACCCGGTGCCCGAGATTCGGATCAAGGCCCGTTGTTTCCGTATCCAGCACGATTTGTCGCATTCCGCAATTTTCCTCGGTCAATGTCTCACTTCAGCACCGACTCGACGCCCTTGTTCGCGAGCATGTCGGCGCGCTCATTTTCGTCATGGCCGGAATGCCCCTTCACCCAAAGCCATTCGACCTGATGCCGCGAAGCCAGTTCATCCAGCCGCAACCACAAATCCGCATTCTTCACCGGCTTGTTGTCGCTGGTGCGCCAGCCGCGCTGCTTCCAGTTATGAATCCAACTGCTGATGCCTTTCTGCACGTATTGCGAATCGGTGTGAAGTCGCACCCGGCAAGGCCGTTTCAGCGCCTCCAGCGCCCGGATCACCGCCAGCAGTTCCATGCGGTTGTTGGTGGTGGGATTCTCGCCGCCAAACAACTCTTTCTCGTGCCCGGAAAAACGCAACAGCACCCCCCATCCTCCGGCGCCGGGATTGCCTTTGCAGGCACCGTCGGTAAAGATTTCCACCAGATCATGGCGGCTCGCGGTCATTCCTTGCATCCATCCTCTTTCAGAAACTGATCACGATATTTTCCAAAGAACATCAGCCTTTGCCGATTGTTTTCTGGGCCGCCGGCGCCAGCATTTTCTGGGTGGCCGCGGCTTCGCTCCAACTCGGCATGATCAACCGCATGCCGGGGACCCGCTTCTTGGCCAAGACGAAATACACGCCGCCGGCCAATGCCCACCACCGGTCACCTACCGCTTCCATGCACTGGAACCGGCGCAACAGCCTTTCCCGCCGGAAGGGTGGCTCGTAGCAGCAAAGGCGGCCTGCAATGACCTCGAACCCGAGCAACGCCAGCCAATCCTTGATGCGCGGCAAGCTGATAAAATTGCCGTTCCACGGATATTCTTCCCTGCTGCGCGGGAGCATTCGCCGCAGCCCCCACAGGCTAAAGGGATTGAACCCGCTGATGACCACCTGCCCTTCCGGCATCATCACCCGCTCGACTTCGCGCAATATCTGATGCGGATTCGCGCTAAACTCGAGCACGTGCGGCAACAACAGCAGGTCGATGGCCTGGCTGGCCAAGGGAAGCTGAGCTGAATCGGCATGCAGCTCCGCTCGGCCCGATACGGCAGCCCGAAAACGGAACGGGATGCGGCTGGCACGCAGCAAGTCGCACTTGGTCAGACCGAGCTGCAACGCATTGAAGCCGAAGATGTCGGCAACCACCTGGTCGAAATAAGCCTGCTCGCGCTGCAGCAGATATTGCCCCAGCGGCGTTTCAAACCATTCGTCCGCGCTTAACCTTGACATCGGCTCCATTTCACCCAACCATGCCCACATGGTGGAAATCGTCCCGATCCCGGCACTCGACGACAACTATGTCTGGCTGATCCGCAACGATCGCGCCGCCGCCGCGGTGGACCCCGGCGAGGCCGCGCCGGTGCTCCATTACCTGAAACGGCATAGCCTCGAACTCACCGCCATTCTCATTACCCACCATCACCACGACCATACTGGAGGAAACGCGGAGCTGCTCGCGTGCTTTCACGTGCCGGTTTACGGACCGCGCGGCGAACTTGTCGCAACTGTCAACCGCCCGCTCGGGGAAGGCTGCAAGGCAGTGATTGCTGAGCCCGCCGTGCAGCTTGAAGTACTGGACACCCCGGGTCATACCCCAGGGCATTTGAGTTATTATGGCTTAAATTCCCTGTTTTGTGGCGACACCCTGTTCGCCTGCGGTTGCGGTCGCCTGCTCGGAGGAACCGCTGCGCAAATGACCGCCTCCCTGCAAAGGCTGGCTGGCCTGCCAGACACAACCCGGATCTTTTGCGCGCATGAATACACTCTGGCAAACATTCGCTTTGCCTTGTCCGTAGAGCCCGACAACCCCGCCTTGCAGCAGCGCGAAGCAACAGAACGCGACAAAAGGGCACTCGGCCTTCCCACCCTGCCCTCGACTATCGGACTGGAAAAGCAGACCAACCCTTTCCTCCGCTTGGGCGAACCCGCCGTAATCCAGGCCGCAAGCCGGTTTGCCGGCCAGTCTTTGAGCGATCCGGTCAGCGTTTTCGCCGCCCTTAGGGAGTGGAAGAACCGGCATTGACCCCGGCACACCGGCTCTAAAGTAATCCATTTGCTAACCGATAATTAACTTGACGCCGGCAAGCCCTCCTGCGTACCATCGCGGCATTCCCTGTCGTCACAAAAACCAAAACAATCATGCATTTCAGACCAACCATCATCTTTGTCTGGGCGGCTTCCTGCCTGTGGTATGCGCCTCTTGCGCCCGCAGCCGAAGATGTCCTCCAGCAACTTTCCGCGCCGACAGAAGCGGCGGACAGCGCCCAGACGGCTTTTCCAAACCTCCCTTTGAGCTTGCCCCCCGCGGAACAAAGCACCACCCCTTCCGTACCTCAGCCGGTCGCCCCCAACACCGCTGCGCAGCCCGCCGATCTCTGGGAACGCATCCGCAACGGCTTCGCCCTTCAGGAATTGGACAGCACGCTCGTGCACGAGCACGAAGCTTGGTATGCCGGCCGGCCGGATTACGTGCGCCGCATGGTGGAACGCAGTCAGCGCTATTTGTTCCACATCGTGGAAGAGGTCGAGAAACGGGGGATGCCGACGGAAATCGCGCTGCTCCCCATGATCGAAAGCGCCTACAACCCCAAGGCCTATTCCCGTAGCCGCGCATCCGGCATCTGGCAGTTCATCCCCTCGACCGGCAAGAATTTTGGCCTGGAACAGAATTCCATGTACGACGGCCGACGGGACATCCTGGCAGCAACCGATGCGGCGCTGGATTACCTGCAAAAACTGCACGACATGTTCGGCAACTGGGAGCTTGCACTCGCCGCATACAACTGGGGCGAAGGATCGATCAGCCGGGCGATCGCCCGCAATCAGGCCAAAGGGCTGCCCACCGATTACCTCAGCCTGCGAATGCCCCCGGAAACACGTAACTACGTGCCGAAACTGATTGCCGTAAAAAACATCGTGACCAACCCATCTGCCTTCGGCCTGGAGCTCAGTTCCATTCCGAACCAGCCTTACTTCGGCATGGTCGCGGCGGACCGCCGCATGGATCTGTCCGTAGCCGCCCGCCTGGCGGAGATACCTCTTGACGAGCTTACCGCCCTCAATCCCGCATACAACCGCCCGTTGATCGCAGGAGGAAAAAACCGCACGCTTCTGCTTCCGGTCGACAAGCTTGACAATTTCACCGCCAACCTGGCTAACCATCCCGGCGCGCTTGCTTCTTGGCAGTTCTATCCCGCCCGCCGGGGAGAAAGGCTGGATCGTATCGCTCGCAAATTCGGCATTGCGACCGCCAGGCTCAAGGCGATCAACGGCATCCAGAGCCGCCAAAAAACAGCCGCAGGACAAACTCTGCTGGTGCCGATCGGCAAGCACGCCCACTCATCCGACCTGATTCTCGCCCAGGCACCGGCAACCGCCGCGGATGAGCCTGCCGGAGGGAGCGGCAGGCGCGTTCACGTTGCGACAAAAGGAGATACCCTGGCCGGCGTGGCGAAGCGCTACGCCGTGTCCACAGCGCAGCTCAAGGCGTGGAACCGCCTGAAATCGAACCGACTCGCGCCGGGCCAGAAGCTGGCCGTTTCAGGCGAGCGCTCAGTCAAGCGCGTAGCGGTGACGAAGAATTCGGCCGAACCCGGCAGGCGTACCCAGTACACCGTGCGCCGCGGCGACACCCTCTCCAGCATCGCCCGCCGCTTCAAGGTCGCAGTCAACGACATTCAGCGCTGGAACAGCTTTTCCGGCAAGCGCGCCCTGACTCCGGGCAACAAGGTCACGCTGTATATCTCCAGGCGGAGCTGAGCCCCAAGCTACTTCAGCAGGGAGGCATTCAGCAGCGTACTGGTGTACTCCTCGCACGGCGCCGCGAACAGCGCTTCGGTTTCTCCCGCTTCCACCACCCGCCCCCCTCGCATGACTATCATCCGGTGCGCCATGGCACGGATCACCCGCAGATCGTGGGTAATGAACAGATAGCTCATGCCGTGCCTGAGCTGGAGCCGCCTAAGCAGTTCCAGAACCTGCTTCTGCACCGAAACATCGAGCGCGCTGGTCGGCTCGTCGAGCAGAATCAGCTTGGGCTCCAGCACTGCCACCCGGGCAATGGCAATGCGCTGGCGCTGCCCGCCGGAGAATTCGTGGGGATAACGCCACAGCATTTCCTCCTGCAAGCCGACTTCTTCCATAATCTTCAGGATGCGGTCGCGGCGCTGCACCCGGGTCAGCTCTAGGAAATGGATGCGCAGCCCTTCGCCGATGATCTGCTCTACCGTCATGCGCGGCGACAGCGAGGAATAAGGATCCTGGAATACCACCTGAAAATCGCGCCGCAGCGGCCGCAGTTGCCGCGCCGAAAGGCCGGAAATGTCGCGGCCACCGAAGCGGATCGTGCCCCCGCATTCCTGCAGGCGCAGCAGGCACATGCCGAGCGTGGTCTTGCCCGAGCCGGATTCGCCCACGATGCCGAGCGTCTCGCCCTGATGCAGGACGACGTCCACTTCATCCACTGCACGCACTTCGC
Organism: Pseudomonadota bacterium; assembly: GCA_040752115.1. Classification (GTDB taxonomy): domain Bacteria; phylum Pseudomonadota; class Gammaproteobacteria; order Burkholderiales; family Sulfuricellaceae; genus JBFMFB01. The sequence continues at coordinate 67,464 of JBFMFB010000003.1, forward strand.
CTACGGTGCGCCGGAAGAACCCGGCCTTGATCGGAAAATGGCAGCGCATGCCTTTCGCTTCGAGCAGCGCCGGCTGCCCCCCTAGCCGCTCGCCTTCCTCAGCCTCGATCAATCGCTGCGGCTCGCTCGCCAACAGGTGGCGGGTATAGGCATGCTGCGGCTGTTCGAACAGCTCTTTGACCGTCGCCTGCTCGACGACCCGGCCTGCCTGCATGACGCAGATGCGGTCGGCGAAACGCCGCACCATGTTGAGGTCATGGGTGATCATCAATACTGCCATGGAAAACTCTTTTTGCAGCGATTCCATGAGGTCCAGAATCTGCGCCTGCACCGTCACGTCCAGCGCAGTGGTGGGTTCGTCGGCGATCAGCAGCTTCGGGCTGCACGCCAGCGCCATGGCGATCATCACCCGCTGGCGCTGGCCGCCCGACAGCATATGGGGATAAGCCTCGAAACGCTTGGCCGGTTCCGGGATGCCGGTGCGATCCAGCAGCTCGATCATGCGTCGGCGCGCCGCGTCCCTGTTCAGCCCCTCGTGCACCAGCAGGGGCTCGATCAATTGATCGCCGATGGTGTAGAGGGGATTCAGCGAGGTCATGGGCTCCTGGAACACCATCGCGATATGCCTGCCGCGCACCTGCCGCAACTCGTCTTCGGACAGGCGCATCAGATCCCGGCCCTGAAAGCGGATGACACCCCCCGGATAGGATACCTGGCTACGGTCGTGCAACTGCAGGATCGAGAGCGCCGTCACGGATTTGCCCGAACCGGATTCTCCCACCAGCGCAAGCTTTTCCCCTTGGCGCACCTGGAAGCCGACGTCGTGCACGACCTCGGTTTGCCGGCCATGCCGGCCAAACGCCACCGACAACCCTTCAAGCGAAAGCAGGACGGAATCACCGTTTGTCGTCATCGCTCAGCTCCGCCGGGTATCCATGGCTTCGCGCAAGGCTTCGCCGATGAAAATCAGTAGCACCAGCGTCCCCACCAGCACCAGAAAAGTCGTCACCGACAGCCACCACGCTTCGATATTGTCCTTCCCCTGCGCCAGCAATTCGCCCAGGCTCGGCGTCGAAGGCGGCACTCCGAGGCCGAGGAAATCCAGGCTGGTGAGCGCGAGAATCGCCCCGCTGACGCGAAACGGCAGGAAGGTGATGACCGGCGTCATGCTGTTGGGCAGCAGGTGGCGCAGCATGATCGAGCGATTCGAGGCGCCCAGCGCCCGCGCCGCTTTGACATAGTCCATGTTGCGGCCGCGCAGGAACTCGGCCCGCACGTAATCCGCCAGGCCCATCCAGCCGAACAGCGAGAGCAGGATCAGCAGCAGCGCAATGCTGGGCTGGAAGATCGCGGCGAAAATGATCAGCAGGTAAAGCTCCGGCATCGAGCCCCATACCTCGATGAAACGCTGGAAATACAGGTCGAAGCGACCGCCAAAATAGCCCTGCAGGGCGCCGGCAAGAATGCCGATCAGTGTGCCGATGGCGGTCAGCGCCAGCCCGAACAGCACCGAGATGCGAAAGCCGTAGATCAGCCGCGCCAGCACGTCCCGCCCGCGGTCGTCGGTACCGAGCCAGTTCTGGCGCGAGGGGGGCGCGGGATTGGGATGTTCGGCGTAGTAGTTGATGGTGTTGTAGCTGTAGCGGTTGAGCGGGTACCAGGCCCAGTTGCCGTTGCCGCTCAATTTCTCGCGCACGAAAGGATCGTTGTAGTCGGCCTCGGTTACGAAATCGCCGCCGAAGGTCGTTTCCGCATATTCCTTGACGATCGGAAAATAGAATTGGCCCTGGTAATGAACCACAAGCGGCCTGTCGTTGGAGAGCACCTCCGCAAACAGGCTGAGCGCGAACAGCAGCCCGAACACCCACAGGGCGACATAGCCGCGCCGGTTGGCCCTGAAGCGCAGCCAGCCGCGCCGCATTGGCGACAATGCTGAGGATTTGGCGGGCCCGGAAGCAACACTCATTTTGATAGCGACTCGAACTGGATGCGCGGATCGATCAGCACGTAGCTCAAATCGGACAGGAGCTTCGCAACCAGCCCGAGCAGGGTGTAGAGGTAGAGCGTGCCCAGCACCACCGGATAATCGCGCTTCAGCACCGATTCATAGGACAGCAAACCCAGCCCGTCGAGCGAGAAAATGGTCTCGATCAGCAGGCTGCCGGTGAAGAAGGCGCCGATGAAAGCAGACGGGAAGCCGGTCACCAGCGGAATCATGGCATTGCGGAACACGTGCTTGTACAGCACCGCGTTTTCCGTCAGCCCCTTCGCCCGCGCCGTCAGCACGTATTGCTTGCGGATTTCCTCGATGAAGCTGTTCTTGGTCAGCATGGTCATCACGGCGAAGCTGCCCACCACCGAAGCGATGATCGGCAGGGTCATGTGCCACAGATAATCCGTGACTCTGTGAAACCAGGACAGCTCGCGCCAGTTGTCCGACACCAGGCCGCGCAGCGGGAACACGTCCCAGAAGCTGCCGCCGCCGAACAGCACCAGCAGCAGGATGCCAAGGACAAAACCGGGGATGGCGTAGCCCACCAGAATGACGGTGCTGGTGGCAATATCGAAGGTCGAGCCATCGCGCACCGCCTTGGCAATGCCGAGCGGAATGCACGTCAGATAGACGATGAAAAACGTCCACAGCCCCAGACTCACGGATACCGGCAGCTTGGATATGATGAGTTGCGTCACCGATTTGTGGTGGAAATAGCTCTCCCCCAGATCGAAGGTGAGATAACTCTTCATCATCTCGAAGAAACGCACGTGGGCGGGCTTGTCGAAACCGTACAGCGCCTTGAGCTTCTCGATGCGCTCCTTATCCATGCCGGTATCGCCGCGATAGATCTGCACCGTGCCGCCGCCCGCTTCCCCCCCCGGCCCGCGCTGCTGGAGTTGATGGACCAGTTGCTCCACCGGCCCGCCGGGGACGAACTGGGTCACCACGAAAGTGATCAGCATCACCCCGAACAAGGTGGGGATCATCAGCAGCAGGCGTTTGAGGATGTAGGCGAACATGTCAGACCGTCCCTGTCATTTCCGGCTCCAGCCATACCGTATCATCCAATCTGCAGCAGCGTAATAAAGCGGCAGCTTTTCCGGAAAGCCGAATTTGTCCCAATAAGCAACCCGGTGGTTCGCCACAAACCAGTTGGGTACCAGGTATTCGCCGTGCAGCAGAACCCGATCGAGCGCGTGCACGGCCGTCACCAGGGATTTGCGGTCGGGGGCATAGATCACTTTCTCCACCAGCGCGTCCATTACCGGGTCCTTGATGCCGATGACGTTGTTCGAGCCTTCCTTGTCCGCTGCGGAGGAGTGCCACAGGTTCATCTGCTCGTTGCCGGGCGACTGCGACTGGCCGAAGGAATGCACCATCATGTCGAAATCGAAGGTGTCGGCGCGGCGCTGATAGAGCGCGACGTCAATGGTCCGGTAATTGACCTTGACCCCCAGCTTGGCGAGATTGCGCGCAAACGGCCCGAGGATGCGCTCGAAGCCTTTCTGCGCCAGCATGACCTCGAATTCGAACGGCTGGCCTTTGTCGTTGCGCAACGCACCGTCGCGGTATTTCCAGCCGGCTTGCTCCAGCAAGACCTTGGCCTGGCGCAGGTTGGCGCGTAGCGACCCGGGCGGTGTCGTGGTCGGCGGCTGCCAGGGCCGGGTGAACACTTCGGGCGGCAACTGTTTGCGGAACGGCTCCAGCAGCGCGAGTTCGTCGCCTTGCGGCAGGCCGAAAGACGCCAGTTCGCTGTTGCTGAAATAGCTGTAGCAGCGCTGATATTGGCCATAGAACAGATTCCTGTTCGACCACTCGAAATCGAAGGCGAGCGCGATGGCGCGGCGCACCCGCTTATCCTTGAACGGGTCGCGCCTGATGTTGAACACGAATCCCTGCATGCCGGCGTTGTTGCTGTGCTTGAGCGCAGCCTTTTTGATCAGTCCCTGGTCGAATTTCGGGCCGACGTAATCCCGTGCCCACTGCTTGGAGTTGAGCACCGAAACGAAATCGAATTCCCCCGCCTTGAACGCCTCGAGCTGCACGGTCTCGTCTTTGTAATAGATGTAATGGATGCGGTCGAAGTTGAACAGGCCGCGCCGCACGTTGAGATCCTTCGCCCAATAGTCTGGCCGGCGCTCGTAGTTGATGCGCTTGCCGAGCTGATACTCGCCGACTTTGTAGGGCCCGCTGCCGAGAGGCGGATCACTGATCACCTTGTCGAACGGCTTGCCGCCGCCCCATTTGCGCGAAAATATCGGAATCTGGCCGGCCAGCAGGTGCAGCTCCGGGTTTTTACGCGCGAACTCGAAGCGCACGGTGCGGCCATCAAGGACCACGGCCCGAGTGATGTCCGCCCAGTAAAAACGGTATTGCGGATGGGCGAGCTTGCTCTTCAGGGTATCGAAGGAAAACTTCACATCCTCCGCCGTCACCGGCGAGCCGTCTGAAAATTTCGCCCGTGGATTGAGGCGGAACGTCACCGACAACCCGTCCGGCGCCAGGCTGATGTCCTCAGCCAGCAAACCGTACAAGCTGTAAGGTTCGTCCTGGCTTTGTTCCATCAGGGATTCGAACACCAGTTCGGTCAGGCCTACAGCAGCCACCCCTTTGAGCAGAAAAGGATTGAGGCTGTCGAAATTGCCGATCGCGGACAAGGTGAGCACGCCGCGCTTGGGCGCATCGGGGTTGACGTAATCGAAATGGGAAAAGCCGGGCCGGTACTTCGGCGCATAGCCCAGCGCCATGGAAGGCGCCGCCACGCCCTGCGCTGCGATGCACATCAAAAGAAAAGCGCCCGCGACAAGGCGAAACGCCCGGCGGGCAAGCCGTGCTGGCAAGAAGAATTTCATCACCCGGAAGTGTATCGCAAACCGGGAAATCCGGCCAACGGCTTGCTTCGGCGCGCAAATGCAGCGAGAAAATTGGGTTATAATGACGCGCTCGATAGCTTTCCTGAAACCTAACCCAAGGACAAAACATGGGATTTCTGGCAAACAAACGAATCCTGATTACGGGCCTGATCAGCAACCGCTCCATCGCCTACGGCATCGCTGCGGCAATGAAGCGCGAAGGCGCAGAACTGGCGTTTACCTATCAGGGTGAAAAAGTCAAAGACCGGGTGACCGAACTGGCAAAGGAATTCGGCAGCGACCTCGTTTTCTCTTGCGACGTGTCGAGCGACGAGGAAATCGAACAGGTATTTTCTTCCCTCGGCAAGCAGTGGGACGGCCTCGACGGGCTGGTGCATTCCATCGCCTTCGTGCCCAAAGCCGCGCTCGCCGGCGATTACTTGAGCTCGGTCACGCGCGAATACTTCCGGATTGCCCACGACATCAGCTCCTACAGCTTTTCCGCCCTGGCGAAGGCTGCGCTTCCCCTGATGCAGGGGCGGAACGCATCTCTGCTGACCCTGTCCTATCTGGGCGCCGAACGCGCAGTGCCGCACTACAACGTCATGGGCCTGGCCAAGGCGAGCCTCGAAGCCAACGTGCGCTACATGGCCACCAGCCTCGGCCCGATCGGCATCCGCGTCAACGGCATCTCCGCCGGCCCGATCAAGACCCTGGCGGCGAGCGGCATCGCCGATTTCAACAAGCTGCTGAGCTACAACGAAAAACACGCCCCGCTGCGGCGTAACGTGACGATCGAGGAAGTGGGCAATGTCGCCGCTTTCCTATGCAGCGATCTCGCCAGCGGCATGACCGGGGAAATCACCTATGTGGATGGCGGCTTCAACATCACCGCCCTCGGCAATGCGGACGAGGTAGCGGCAGGAAACTGACCGGGCCAGACGCGTAAAAAAACCGCGGTGGAATCCTACCGCGGTTTTTTTACGCTGCAATGCAGCCGATTGAAAATCAGCGTTCGCTCTTCTCCAGGGCTTCCCGCTTGATTTCGATTTTGGTTCTCTGCTTCAGGCCGGCCAACTGCGCGGCAGCATATTCCTGCCCCAGGATGCTCTGCAGCCGGGCAGCGTAAGCCTGTTTCTTGCTGGCTTCGACATCACCCGCCTCGATCACGCGGACGACCTTCAACAGCGTAAAACCACCTTGGGGGCTTTCGAGGCCGGCATAGGCCGGCAATTTACCCGCATCCGCCCTGAACACCTGCTTGAGCGCAGCCTCCGTAAGTCCCTGCGGGTTTTGCCTGGTCACCGCCAGCACCCCCCCCCATGCCAAGTTCGTGACTTCCTTGCCCTGCTGCAGCTGCGCCAGCGCCTCCCTGCCTTGCTTGATCGCCAAGGCGGAAGCCTGTTCGCGTTGCAGGCGCTGAGTGATCGCCGCCGCCACCTCCTCGAACGGCCTGACGCTGGCCGGTTTAAATTCCAGCACCCGGGCCGCAACCAGGGTATTCGGTGCGACTTCGACGGCTTCGGTATTGCGCTTGTTCTTCACCGCCTCTTCCGAAAAAACTGCCTGCAGCAGCCTATCGTTGTTCAGGAGGGGTACCTCGCCGCCGCTCCGGCTGATCCAGGAACTTGTCTGAAGCGTCAGGCCCAGCGCCTCCGCCGCCGGCTTGAGGCTGTCGGCCTGCTCATATACCAGATTGCTGAAGGTTTCCGCGCTCTCGACGAACTTCTTGGCAGCTTTCTGTTTCCTCAGCTCGGTGGAGATTTCATCTTTCACTTCCGCCAGCGCGCGGGTCGTTTTCGCCGGTTTGATCGCGGTCAATTTGATGATGTGAAACCCGAATTCTGTCTGCACCAAATCGCTCACTTCACCCACCGCTATCTTGAAAACCGCATCTTCGAACGGTTTTGCCATCGCGCCCCGGGCAAAATAGCCAAGATCGCCGCCCTGCCCCGCCGAACCGGGATCTTGCGAATGCTGCTTGGCGAGCTGCGCGAAATTCGCCGGCGACTGCTTTACCTGCTTCAGAATCTGCAAAGCCTTCTCCTGCGCTGCTGCCTTGTCCGCGGCGCTGGCGCCTGGCGGCACCGCAATCAGGATGTGGCTGGCCTGCCGTTCTTCGGGCTGCTGATACTGGGCAGCATGTTCGTCATAGTATTTCTTGATCTCGTCTTCGGCGACGTTCATCTTCGGCGCCAAGGCGTCGGCCGACAACACCGCGTACTCCACCCGAACCTGTTCGGCAACGCGAAAATCGCTCTGATGCTGGTTGTAGAAGGTCCTGGCCGCAGCCGGATCAATTTTGACCTGTGGCAGAAACTGATCCACGCCAATCGTCGCCACGCTTACCTCGCGTTGTTGCTCGCCAAGCCTGATCAGGTTGTCAATTGTCGTGCGCGGCAGGAACGCAGTTCCGCTCAGCCCATCCGCAACCATCTGCGTCAGCACATCCTGCCGCAGGCGGGATTCGAACGCCGCCGGCGTCATGTTCTGCTGCCGCAGGACGAATTCATAGCGGGCTTGGGAAAATTTTCCATCCTGCCAGAACCCCTCGACCCCGGCGATGATTTTCGCCAACTGGGCATCGGATACGGCCAAGCCCTCATCCTTTGCCGCGATGGCAAGCAGATGCCTGCTGATCAGTCCGTCGAGAACAGAGCGCTTGATTTCCGGCCGGTCCATCATAGCCGGGTCGAAATTTCGCCCCAATGCGCTACGCATGCGCTCCTGCTGGTCTTTTAGCGTTTGACTGAATTCCTGAAGGGTGATCTTGTCGTCCCCGACTCTTGCAACCAGTGGCGACTCGCCGCCGGAATGGATGTAGGAGTCGATCCCCCACAGTGCGAAAGGGATGGTAATCAGCGCCAGGATCAGTTTGGCCAACCACCCCTGCGCGCGCTCGCGAATGGCTTCAAGCATAATATTCTCTGGCCGTGTGCAGAACGAATCGAGACCAAGCCCGGTTACTGGGCTTGGCGGCAAAAAGAAAAAGGGCGAAACCGATGTTCGCCCTTGTATGGCGGAGTGGACGGGACTCGAACCCGCGACCCCCGGCGTGACAGGCCGGTATTCTAACCGACTGAACTACCACTCCAAAAACCTTTGCTGCTGGTGGGTGCTGAGGGGATCGAACCCCCGACATTCGCCTTGTAAGGGCGACGCTCTACCAGCTGAGCTAAGCACCCGCTAAGCCCGGCGCATGCTCAAGTTACATTGACCGAGCATCCCTTCACGCCGAACCAAAGCGCGCTAGTTTACAGCATCTTTAAGCGCTTTGCCAGCCCGAAATTTAGGAGTTTTTGCTGCCTTGATTTTGATGGTGGCGCCGGTGCGCGGATTACGACCATTGCGCGCAGCACGCTTGCCCACGTAGAACGTACCGAAACCTACCAAGGTAACCATGTCGCCTTTCTTCATGGCAGTCTTGACAGCGCCAATCGTTGCATCCAGAGCGCGACCTGCTGCAGCCTTGGACATATCGGCGGATTTGGCAATTTGATCAATCAACTCTGATTTGTTCACGTGTAGTCCCCTTTCAGTTCGGTTGAGATAACAGGCAAAACCCTGCACGAGCTTTATATCAAGCCGAAAAAGCCCGTGTCAAGCGGTTTCGGGAAAAATTTAATGATTGTTAATGCTTGATGACGGGTGCCACGGCCTTCTCTTCGCCTGCGGCAGGCAAAGGAGCCCCCTCGGCCGCACCCTCGGGAAGCGCTTCCGGCTTACGCTCCAACGCGAATTGAAGCACTTCGTCGATCCACTTGACCGGATGAATATCCAGCTTGCCCTTGATGTTGTCGGGGATATCGGTCAAGTCCTTGGTATTTTCCTGCGGGATCAGGACAGTCTTGATGCCGCCGCGATGCGCCGCCAGCAGTTTTTCCTTCAGCCCGCCGATCGGCAGTACCTCGCCACGCAGAGTGATCTCCCCCGTCATTGCCACATCCGCACGCACCGGGATGCCGGTCAGGACCGACACCATCGCGGTGGCGATCGCGATCCCGGCGCTGGGACCGTCTTTCGGCGTTGCCCCTTCCGGCAGATGGATATGGATGTCGTTCTTCTGGTAGAAATCTTCCGGGATGCCCAACACGCGGGAGCGCGAGCGCACTACGGTGAGCGCCGCCTGGATGGACTCCTGCATCACTTCGCCGAGCTTCCCGGTGGTGATCATCTTGCCTTTGCCGGGAAGCACCGCGCTTTCGATAGTGAGTAGCTCTCCGCCAACCTCGGTCCACGCCAGGCCGGTCACCTGGCCGACCTGGTTGGTTTTCTCCGCCATGCCGAAGGTATAGCGCCGCACGCCGAGATACTTGTCCAGGTTGCGCGAAGTCACCATCACCTTGCCGCGGCTCTTCTTGAGCAGCAGCGCCTTGACGATCTTGCGGCAGATCTTGGCGATTTCGCGCTCCAGCGAACGGACGCCGGCCTCACGGGTGTAATACCGGACAATGTCGCGCACCGCGCTTTCGGCGATGCTGGCCTCGTCTTCCTTCAGCCCGTGCACTTTCATCTGCTTGGGCACCAGGTAGCGCATCGCGATGTTGATTTTCTCGTCCTCGGTGTAGCCGGAAAGCCGGATCACCTCCATGCGGTCCAGCAGCGGCGCGGGGATATTCATGGTGTTGGCGGTCGCCACGAACATCACATCGGACAGATCGTATTCCACCTCGACATAGTGATCGACAAAGGTATGATTCTGTTCGGGGTCCAACACCTCGAGCAACGCGGAAGAAGGGTCGCCGCGGAAATCCATGCCCATCTTGTCCACTTCATCCAGCAGGAACAGCGGATTGCGCACCGCAACCTTGGACATGCTTTGCAGCACTTTACCCGGCATGGAGCCGATATAGGTACGGCGGTGGCCGCGAATCTCGGCCTCGTCGCGCACGCCGCCCAGCGCCATGCGCACGAATTTGCGGTTGGTTGCGCGCGCAATGGACTGGCCGAGTGAGGTCTTGCCTACCCCAGGGGGGCCGACAAGACACAGTATCGGCGCTTTCAGCTTGTCCACCCGTTGCTGCACCGCGAGATACTCCACGATGCGTTCCTTGACCTTCTCAAGGCCGTAGTGATCCTCTTCCAATACTGCTTCGGCCTTGGCCAAGTCTTTGCTGATCTTGGTTTTTTTCTTCCACGGCAGGCCAACCAGGATTTCGATATAGTTGCGCACCACCGTCGCCTCCGCCGACATGGGCGACATCATGCGCAGCTTTTTCAACTCGGCCTCGGCCTTGGCCTGCGCATCCTTGGGCATGTGCGCCGCTTTGATGCTCTTTTCCAACTCATCCAGGTCCGCGCCTTCTTCGGCCTCGCCCAGTTCTTTCTGGATCGCCTTTACCTGCTCGTTCAGGTAATACTCGCGCTGGCTCTTCTCCATCTGGCGCTTGACGCGGCCGCGAATGCGCTTTTCCACCTGCAGGATGTCGATTTCGGCATCCAGCAGGCCGAGTAGATGTTCCAGGCGATTGCGCACCGGAAACATTTCCAGAACCTGCTGCTTTTGTTCGAGCTTGAGCGGAAGGTGGGCGGCGATGGTGTCTGCTAGGCGACCGGCCTCGTCAATGCTGGCGAGCGAAGTCAGGATCTCCGGAGGAATCTTTTTGTTCAGTTTGACGTACTGGTCAAACTGGGCAAAAACGCTGCGCATCAGGGCTTCAATTTCGTGGTCTTCCTCCGCCCCGGCAGGCGCCCCTACTGTGGCTTCAGCGGAAAAATGAGTCTTCTCGTCGATGAACTGCGTGATGGTGGCGCGTTGATTGCCTTCCACCAACACCTTGACCGTCCCATCCGGCAGTTTCAGCATCTGCAGGATACTGGCCACACTGCCGACGGTATACAAGTCGTCCAGAGCAGGTTCGTCCTTGGCCGCGGATTTCTGGGCCACCAGGAGGATGTGTTTGCCGAAATCCATGGCCGCCTCCAGCGCCTTAATGGATTTCGGGCGCCCCACAAAGAGCGGGATCACCATGTGCGGAAACACCACGACGTCGCGCAATGGCAGAAGCGGCAGTTTCACTTTGTCGGCTGGCAAGCCTGGGGCATTTTCTAACGGCATGGGATTGGTACCTTAAAAAGGGTCGAAACAGTTTTTAAGATGGGGAACCACCCCGGGAGTTTCAAGCGGGTGCGTGCAAATTCATAGCGCAAGCCGGCGGGCCGGCACAACAAGGGATACCGGGCAAACCCCGCAGCCAGACAGCTACTCCTGCTGCCGGGAAGGCTCGCTAAAAAGCCCCCTTATGCCACCCGCGGCTGGTCAGCGTAGATCAGCAGCGGCTTGCTTTCGCCGTTGATCACGCCATCGTCGATCACAACCTTGACGACATCGTGCAGCGACGGCAGGTCGAACATGGTATCAAGCAAGGCATGTTCCAGGATGGAACGCAGGCCCCGTGCGCCGGTTTTTCGAGCCAGTGCTTTTTTCGCGATCGCGGAGAGGGCCTGCTCGCGATACTCGAGCTCGACCCCTTCCATCTCGAACAATTTCTGGTACTGCTTGGTCAGCGCATTCTTGGGCTCGGTCAGAATGCGAATCAGGGATGGCTCATCCAGCTCTTCCAGCGTCGCAACCACCGGCAGCCGGCCGACGAATTCCGGAATCAGGCCATACTTGATCAGATCCTCCGGCTCCACCTCGCGCAGCACCTCGCCGATATCCTTGCTGCTGTCGCGGCTTTTTACCTCGGCGCCGAAACCGATGCCGCCCTTCTCCGAACGCGCGCGGATGACCTTGTCCAGCCCGCCGAATGCTCCGCCGCAGATGAACAGGATATTGGTGGTATCCACCTGGACGAATTCCTGGTTCGGATGCTTGCGGCCGCCTTGCGGCGGCACCGAGGCCACCGTGCCTTCGATCAGCTTGAGCAGCGCCTGTTGCACGCCCTCGCCCGACACGTCGCGGGTAATCGAGGGGTTATCGGATTTGCGGGAAATCTTGTCAATCTCGTCGATATACACAATCCCGCGCTGCGCCTTCTCGATATCGTAATCGCACTTCTGCAGCAGCTTCTGGATGATGTTCTCCACATCCTCGCCGACATACCCTGCCTCAGTCAACGTGGTGGCATCAGCAATCACGAACGGCACGTTCAGTAGCCGCGCCAGTGTCTGCGCCAGCAGCGTCTTGCCCGAGCCGGTCGGCCCGATCAGCAGGATGTTGCTTTTGGCCAGCTCGACGTCCTCATTTTTGTTCTGATTCCTGAGCCGCTTGTAATGGTTGTAAACCGCCACGGAGAGGATTTTTTTCGCCTGGGTCTGGCCGATGACATATTCATCGAGAATCTGGCAGATTTCCTGCGGCACCGGCAGGTCGTTCCCGCCCCCTTTGCCTGCCTGCTCGCCCCGGATTTCCTCACGGATGATATCGTTGCACAAATCCACGCATTCATCGCAGATAAAGACGGACGGCCCGGCAATCAGCTTGCGCACTTCGTGCTGGCTCTTGCCGCAAAATGAGCAATACAGCAATTTATCGCCGCCGGATTTATCAGTCATGTACAGTTTTCCTCAAAAACAAACAGTTGCAAATTTGGGACATTAAGCCGCAATTCAGGTTCGGTTGACAAGCACTTTATCCACCAGGCCGTACTTAACGGATTCTTCAGCGCTCATGAAGTTGTCGCGATCGGTGTCTTTCTGGATCGTTTCGACCGGCTGCCCGGTATGCTTTGCCAACAACTCGTTCAATTGCTGGCGCAGGTAGAGAATTTCCCTGGCGTGGATTTCGATATCCGATGCCTGCCCCTGGAACCCGCCCAGCGGCTGGTGAATCATCACCCTCGAATTGGGCAGGCAGTAACGCTTGTCTTTCGCGCCCGCGGCCAGCAGCATGGCGCCCATGCTGGCAGCCTGGCCGATGCACAAGGTGCTCACATCCGGCTTGATGAACTGCATGGTGTCGTAGATCGCCAATCCGGCGGAAACGGAGCCGCCCGGAGAGTTGATGTACAGCGAAATATCCTTGTCCGGGTTTTCCGATTCCAGGAACAGCAGTTGCGCCACGACCAGGTTTGCGGTGACCTCATTCACCGGCCCGACCAGAAACACCACTCTTTCCTTGAGCAGGCGCGAATAGATGTCGTAAGCGCGCTCGCCGCGGCCGCTCTGCTCGATCACCATCGGGATATACCCGAGGCCCTGCGGTTCCCAGTTGTGATTGTTCATCATGCCCTTGCATTCCCCATCAGCTCGTCGAACGCGGTGGGTTTATCCACCACTTTTGCCTGCGTCAGCACCCACGCCACCACCTTGCCTTCCAGCACCAGCGATTCCGCTTCGGCCAGCCGCTCCGGGTTTGAATAATACCACCTTACCATTTCTTCCGGCTGCTCGTAGGCTTGCGCGTATTCTTCCACCAGTTCGCGCACCTGTTCCGGCTCCGCGTGGAGCTGCTGCGCTTTCACCACCTCCGCCAGAATCAGGCCAAGCGCCACCCGGCGCCGCGCGGTCTCCATATGCGTTTCGGGCGAAAACGGAATGTCCTGTACCTGAAGGCCCCGCGCCGCCAGATCCTGTTGCATGCGTTGCATCAGGCGGTTGGCCTCCATTTCGACCAGCGCTTTGGGCAACTCGAGCTTGGTCGTCTCCAGCAGGGCTTTCATCGCCTGCTCCTTGACGCTGTCCTGAACGCGCCTTTTCACTTCGCGCTCCAGGCTTTCCTTGATCTCCTTGCGCATGGTTTCCAAGCTGCCGTCTTTCACGCCCAAGCTGTTCGCGAAATCCGCGTTCACCTCCGGCAACTTCTGCTCTTCCACGCGGTTCAGCGTCACCTCGAACTTGACCGTTTTCCCGGCCAACTCCTTGCCATGATAATCTTCGGGGAAGGTTGCTTCAAACGTCTTGCTTTCGCCCGCCTTCATGCCGACCAGCTGCCTTTCGAAATCCGGCAAAGCATGGCCTTTCCCCACGATCAACTGAAACCCTTTATCCTGCCCGCCCTGAAAATCCGCGCCTTCGAGCAAACCGCGGTAATCGATATCCACCTTGTCGCCGTCCGCGGCAGCACGGTCTACCGGCTCGTAGCGAGCCTGCTGCTTGCGCAGCACCTCGATGGTCTTGTCAATCGCCTCCTCGCTCACCTCGACCTGCGGGCGGGTGATTTCGACCGCGCCAAGATCGCCCACCGCCACCTCCGGGTAAACCTCAAAGGTAGCGGTAAATTCAAAATGCGCCGCATTTTCCTGCGACGGCTTGGCTTCAATACGCGGATAGCCCGCAACTTTCAGTTGCTGCTCCTGCACCGCATCCTCGAACAGCTTTTGCACCTTTTCGCCCAGCACCTCCTGGCGCACCTGGCCACCGTACTGCTGCGCCACCATTTTCAACGGCACCTTGCCGGGGCGGAATCCCTGCATTTTGACGGTGCGGGACAGTTTTTTCAGCCGGATGTCGACCTCGGCATCGATGTCCTGCAGCGGCACCGCCAGATCCAGGCGTTTTTCCAGTTGGCTCGCGTTTTCCTGAGTAGTTTGCATTGCAATTCCTTAAAATTCGTTTGAGTACCTGGTGCGAAAGGCGAGACTCGAACTCGCACGCCGCAAGGCGCTGGAACCTAAATCCAGTGCGTCTACCAATTCCGCCACTTTCGCAAAAACGGATAGTGTAATATATTCGGCCCTCTACTGTCAGCTTCGAGCACAACGCCGGCCAGGCGCCCGTTGTCATGTCAAAAAAACAGGCATCCGCTCCATGCCCCGGAAACATTACGAAAATTTCCCAGTCGCATCCGTTTTGTTGCCCCGCCACCTGCGCCGCCCGGTTGGACTGATCTATACGTTCGCGAGACAAGCCGACGACTTCGCCGACGAAGGCGAACTGGATAGCTCGGCGCGGCTGGAATTGCTTGCCGGCTTCCGCGAAGAGCTGGGCAGGATGGGCGCCGGCTCGGCGCCGGCTACACTCCTGTTTCAAGAGCTGGCGGCGATGGTCGCCGAACGCCGCCTGCCGCTTCAACCGTTCCACGATCTGCTCGACGCATTTTCCCAGGATGTGGTGAAAAACCGCTATGCCGATTTCGGCGAAGTAATGGACTATTGCCGCCGCTCCGCCAATCCGGTCGGGCTGTTGCTGCTCTACCTTTACGGCGCCGCCACGCCGCGCAACGTGGCCTATTCCAATGCGATCTGTTCCAGCCTCCAGCTCATTAACTTCCTCCAGGATATCGCCGTCGACTACCAGAAGGGACGGATTTATCTGCCGCTGGACGAACTGGAAAAATACCGGATCGACGAAACGCAAATCGCACGCGGCGACACCGGCGGGCAATGGTCCGCCTTCATGCACTTCCAGATCGCCCGCGCCCGCGATCTCCTGCAGGCGGGCGCCCCGCTGGGAAAGGTCCTGAAAGGGCGCATTGGGCTGGAAATGCGCATGATCATCATGGGCGGCGAAGCCATCCTGCGCAAACTGCACCAGGGCCAAGGCGACGTGTTTCGCTCCCGCCCCATCCTCGAACCGCTCGACTGGGCGTATATGTTTTACCGCGCAATCCGCGCCGGGTAAGGAAAAGAATCCGTGTCGCCCGACCAATACTGCCAGGACAAGGCTGCCAAAAGCGGCTCCAGCTTCTACTACAGCTTTCTCTTTCTGCCCCCGCCCAAGCGCCAGGCCATTACAGCGCTTTACGCCTTTTGCCGCGAAGTGGACGATATCGCCGACGAGTGCCGCGATTTGGTGGTGGCCAGCGCCAAGCTCGCGTGGTGGCGTGGCGAAATCGCCGCCGCCTTCGCCGGCAGACCGCAGCACCCGGTGGGAAGAGCGCTGCTGCCCGCGATCCGCGATTACGGCGTTGCGGCGGAACAGTTTTACGAGATCATCGACGGCATGGAAATGGACTTGACCCAGGACCGTTACGCCGACTTCAAATCGCTGCATCTCTATTGCTACCGCGTGGCAAGCGTAGTCGGGCAGCTTTCCGCCTGTATTTTCGGCTACCGGGAGCGCCAGACCCTGAAATACGCCCATGACCTGGGGCTGGCGTTCCAGCTCACCAATATCATCCGCGATGTGGGTGAAGACGCGCGGCGCGGCCGCATTTACCTGCCGCTGGACGAACTGCGGCAGTTCGGCGTGAGCGAGGAAGACATCCTGCACGGGCGCGAAACGGACAATTTCAAACGCCTGATGGCATTCCAGCTCGAACGGGCGCAAGGCTATTACACGCAGGCGTTCGCCGAACTGCCGGCAACCGACCGCAGGACGCAGCGTCCGGGTCTGGTGATGGCGGCAATCTATCAAACCCTGCTGCGGGAAATCCAGGCCGACAACTACCGGGTGCTGAACCAGCGCATCGCCCTGACACCGCTGCGCAAGCTGTGGATAGCCTGGAAAACATGGCTGAAAGGATGAAGGCGGAAGACGGAAGGCGAAAGGAAACACCCGCCTCATCCTCCAGCACTCATCCTTCAGCCTTGCGCGTAGCGATCGTCGGCGGCGGCTGGGCCGGACTGGCCGCTGCGGTCACGCTGGCGCAACGCGGCGTCCCGCTCACCTTGTTCGAGGCGGCGCGCCAGTTGGGCGGGCGCGCGCGCCGGGTGGATTGCTGCGGCCTGCCGCTGGACAACGGCCAGCATATCCTGCTTGGCGCCTACCACCAGACCCTGCGCCTGATCGGGCTGGCCGGCGGCGCGCCGGCCGATGCGCTCCTCCTGCGGCTGCCGCTCAGGCTCGCCGTCCCCGGCCGCTTCGAGCTACGCACTCCGCCGCTGCCTGCCCCTCTCCATCTTCTCGCGGGGCTGCTCACCGCCCGCGGGTTAAGCCTCTCCGAACGGTTCGGGGCCTTGCGCTTCATGCACGCGCTGCAGCGGCAGAATTTCCGCCTGGAGCAGGATGGCAGCGTTGCCGCGCTCCTGGCGCGGCACGACCAAAACGGAAATCTGGTCCGTCTACTTTGGGAACCGCTGTGCCTGGCCGCGCTCAACACTCCGATCGAGGCCGCCTCGGCTGCCGTATTCCTGAATGTGCTGCGCGACAGCTTCAGCCGCAGTCGTGCCGACAGCGACCTGCTGCTGCCGCAAGCCGATCTTTCGGCTGTTTTTCCCGATCTGGCGGCCGCATTCGTTGAAAACCGCGGCGGCCGCATTCGCCTCGGTGAACCGGTACGCTCGCTGCGGCTGGGAGAGCGCGGCATTTTCGTCACTTCCGCTTCCAGCGGCGAAAGCTTCAGCCACGCCATCATTGCGGTTCCGCCCCAGCGCCTTCCCGGCCTGCTCGGCGAATTGCCGCTGCTGGCGGAAGCTGCCCGCCTTGCATCCGGCTTGACCTGCCAGCCCATTTACACCGTTTACCTGCAATATCCCGCATCCGCCTGCCTCCCGTGCCCGATGCTCGGATTGGCCGGTGGATTTGCGCAGTGGGCCTTCGATCGCGGCCGGACTCACGGCACTCCCGGACTCCTCGCCGCCGTCATCAGCGCCGAAGGAAACCACCAGCGCCTGAGCCATGAGGAGCTGGCGCTGCAGATCGAACGGGAGCTGCGCGAAACCTTCAACCTGCCACCCCCACTGTGGCACAAGGTGATCGCCGAAAAACGCGCCACCTTCTCCTGCCTTGCCGGATTGGAACGACCGGGGCAGACCACCCCGGCGAAAAATCTCTACCTCGCCGGCGACTACACCGCGGGCGATTATCCCGCCACGCTCGAAGGCGCGGTACAAAGTGGGATAAAATGCGCAAACTTGATTCTGGACGGCATTCAATGAAAAACTACCAAGCTCCCCAGGAACTGCTCAAAGACCGCGTCATCCTGGTTACCGGCGCAGGGCAGGGCATCGGCCGAACCGCGGCGCTCGCCTATGCCGCGCACGGCGCGACCGTGATCCTGCACGGGCGGAAAACGGAAAAACTGGAGAAGGTTTACGACGAGATCGAAGCGGCCGGATATCCGCAGCCGGCCATCCTGCCGCTCGACTTGGGAAAGGCCGGAGACCGGGATTTCGAAGCATTCACCAACGCCATCAAAATCCAGCTGGGCAGGCTGGACGGCATCCTGCACAACGCCGCGCATCTGGATGGATTGCGGCAACTGGAGCTGGAAACCCTGGAACAGTGGATGTCGGCGCTGCGGATCAATCTGGCGGCGCCCTTCGCCTTGACCCGCGCCTGCCTGCCGCTGCTGAAAGCGGCGCCGGACGCTTCCGTGATCATGACTTCGGACAGCCATGGCCACAACCCGGCCGCCTATTGGGGCAGCTTTGCCGTGGCCAAGGCCGGACTGGAAGCGCTGGTCAAGATCTGGACACAGGAGCTGGAAGTCCACCCTGATCTGCGGATCAACACCCTGATCCCTCATCCGGTGCAATCACCGCAACGCGCCAGGACCCATCCTGGCGAATTGCGTGACAGCCTGCCCCTGCCGGAAAGCCTCATGCCGTGCTACCTTTATCTGATGGGGCCGGACAGCGGGAAAGTGAAAGGGCAGACCATCGAGTGCTAGGAGGGTGTTGAGAAAGGCTGTTGGAAGACACTCTCCCTTGAAAGGAGAGGGAGGGGGTTCAACCCTGCTAGGGTTTTAATGAAAATTCGAGCATCTCCTCGCCCACCTCGATTACATCCCCGTTCTGCAAAAGATGAGGTTCGGTGCCGACCGAGCGGCCGTTCACGATGGGGTGCGAGTTCCCTTCGACATGGGTAATGAAATAACCGTGCGGGCGGCGGGCGATCATCGCCACTTGCGCGCCGGGCTTGCCGAACGTCGCCAGCGGTCGCTTGAGCTCGATTTCCCGCCCGGCATACGTTCCCTTGATCCTCTTCACCGCCCCCAGGGGAAAATTGACGGTGGCCGCCCGCGCGGTCGAAGCCGCCGTTGCAATCCGGCCGGCCGCGCTGCCCTCCGCTATCGCGCCTTCGCCCCCCGCCAGCGCCGGGATCATCATGGTGCGATCGAAATCCATGCCAGACATCGCTTTCTGGTTGACATACTTCAGCTGGTAACGGCTGACCTGGATCACGTCGCCATTCTGGAGGATGCGCCGGGTAGTGCGTTCGCCGTTCACCAGCGTGCCGTTGGTGCTGGCATTGTCTTCCAGTATCTGATCGTTGCCGACGGTAGTAACCACGGCGTGCTCCTTGCTCACGCCCGCGTCGTCGATCTGGATATCGTTACTCGGCTTGCGGCCGATGGTGAAGCGATCCTTGTCCAGGAAGTAATTCCCCAGCACCGCACCATCCAGGCTCAAAATCAGTTTTGCCATGCTCCTACCCAGCCCTCTATTTCATCCATCCGAACAAGCTGCCGAACAGCCCGCGCGACTCGGCAGGAAACGGCTTCAGCACTTTGACCAATACGACCGAAACATTGTCATGGCCGCCGTTGTCGTTTGCCATCGCCACCAACTGCTTCGCAGCCAGCGGAAGATTGGCTTGGAGCGCACTCATGGCCAGCTCGATATCGGCATCGTCCACCATGTCGTTCAGCCCGTCCGAGCAAAGGAGATACATATCGCCCGGCTGCACGCCTTCCTCGCGCACCTCCGGATCGAGTGCCGCATCAACGCCGAGCGCACAGGTAATGAGATTGCGGTTGTGGGAAATCTTGGCATCGTCGGAGGAAATCATGCCCAGCTCGACCTGCTCCCGCAGCAGTGAATGGTCTTGTGTCAGTTGCACAAGCTGGTTCTGGCGCAACCGATAGAGACGAGAGTCGCCGCTGTGCACCATGATCAGGCGGTTGTTGCAAAACAGCGCCAGCGCCAGTGTGGTTCCCATCCCGCGGTATTGCGGATTGGCTTCGGCCGCTTTCAAGATGGCCTGGTTCGCATGCATCACTGCTTTTCTGACGACATCGGATTCGGCAGAGCGCCCGCTTGCCGGACCCGGTTCGCCCGGCTTCAAGCCGCGCAGCGTCTGTCGCAATTCGTTCACGATCATGGTCGTCGCCATGCCGCTCGCCACGTCGCCGGCCTTGTACCCACCCATGCCGTCGGCAAGCACGAACAGGCCGAGCGACGCATCCGTGGCAATGCTGTCCTCATTGAACGACCGCACCAGCCCGGCATCGGTCAGGGCGGCGACTTCCAGGGCGTTGCGTAAGGTCATGCTTTCCATCCCTCCGGCGAGCGTACCGGCGTGGCTGTTGATTTACCGCGCATTCTCTCACCACCCCAAGCTCGCAGGCAAGCATGAGGCAGCGCCTGGAAGCCCGCTGCAGCCAGCCTGTCTTGACATGCTGGCGTGAAAAAACTACTGTTACAGCCCGTCCGTCCCGGATATTCGCCACCACTTGAGCCGCTTTCCATGGCAATCGAAAAATTAGGCCGCTATGAAATTACCGCCGAACTCGGCCAGGGCGCCATGGGCGTGGTGTACCAGGCCGCCGATCCTCTCCTGGACCGCACCGTGGCGATCAAGACCATCAACCTCGACTTGTCCAGGGACGAGCTCGAGGATTTCGAAAGGCGCTTCTACCGGGAGGCAAAATCCGCCGGCCGGCTCAACCATCCCAACATCGTCACCATCTACGATGTCGGCAAGGCCGACAACGTCGCCTACATGGCAATGGAATTCCTGCAAGGCGAAGAGCTGCGGGACGTGCTGGATGCGAGCGGCCCCCTGCCGATCGACAAAATTGCCGACATCGCAACCCAGGTCGCGGAAGGCCTGGCTTTCGCACACGAGCACGGCGTCGTGCATCGCGACATCAAGCCCACCAACATCATGATCCTGCGCAACGGGCTCGCCAAGATCACGGATTTCGGCATCGCTTTGATGCCTTCGGCTTCGAGAACGATGGTGGGGATGGTGCTGGGCTCCCCCAAATACATGTCGCCGGAACAGGTCGTGGGGCAGGAGGTGGATGGCCGCTCGGACATTTTTTCGTTAGGCGTGGTGCTGTACGAGATGCTAGCGGGTGTGCCGCCCTTCACCGGGGAAAACATCAGCGCCATCATGTATCGCATCCTCAACGAGATGCCGCTTGCGCCGAAAACGATCAACCCGGATATTCCGGAAGCCTTCAATTACATCGTTGCCAAGGCTCTGGCCAAGCATCCGGGCGACCGCTACCAAACCGCACGAGAAATGGCGCATGATTTGCGAAACTACAAAGCGCTCGAGGTACCGGATTCCATCTACCCCTCCGGCCCGGCGGGCAAGCTGAGAACGCTGGAAAGGCGGGCAAGACCCAGGCCCATTGAAGAAGAAACGGCTGTCTTGTCCAGTGGATCCGCCTCTCCGACACTGATTGACATGCTCGAAACGTGCGAGGAAGACGACCGCCCCCAGAACGTTGCAGCGGCAAGCCCCGCCCTGCCGCAACCCAGCAAGAAGCGCATCGCGATCATGGCCGTGGCCGCAGCAGCGGGCATATTCCTCGCGGCCTCCCTGCTGTTGCGCAACAAGGGGGACACACCCGCCCCCGAGGCGGGAAAACCCGCGGTGGCTGCCGGCTCGCCGACATCCGCCGCAAAAACCGCTCCTGCCGAACCTGCGGCAAAGATCGCCAGCTTGCCGCCCGTGACCGAAGCCTCGCTGGTATTTGCGATCACCCCATGGGGCGAAATATTCGTTGACGGCAAGAGCCACGGCGTTTCACCCCCACTCAAGGATCTCAAGATTCCGGCGGGGAAACACACCATCGAAGTCAGGAATGCGTCATTTGCCCCCTATTCCGAAACGCTGGACATCAAGCCCGCAACAACGAAAAAGATCAAGCACAAATTCAAATAGGAAGTACCACGATGAACCGCCGTCTTCGCCTGCTGCGCGCACTATTGCCGATGTTGCTGCTGGCCGCGGCCGCCTGCACGCATGCACCGGCCAAAAAGAGCCCGCCCGAGAAGCCCCAGCCAAAAAAAATGGAAGAAGCACCCGCCAGAAAACCCGAAGAACCCGCTCCAAAAGCGGAGCCGGATGCCGGCAAGCAGCCGCCTGGCGCTGCGCGCAAGGCGGAACAGGAATTCATCTGGGGCAAGAACAACTACGAAGACGGGGATTACAAAAGCGCTGCCAAGAATTTTCAGAACGCACTGGATCTGGGGCTAGCCTCGAAGAACGACCAGGCCACGGCGCACAAATACCTGGCCTTCATCAGCTGTACGTCGCAGCAAAAAAAACAGTGCCGGGCGGAATTCAGGAAGGCGCTGGAGCTGAATCCGAAATTTCAACTGGAAACGGCGGAGGCAGGCCATCCCATCTGGGGGCCGGTATTCCGGGAAGTCAAGGCGGAAATGGCCAAGACGAAAAAGCCGCAGGCGAAGTAGCGCTTATTTCAGGAAAAATCCCAGGCTTGTTCCTGCCACTTCGATGATGTCGCCATCCCTGAGGGGAGCAGGAGGAACGCCAGCCGGTATGCCGTTGACAAGCGGGAGCTCCGTGCCCTCCACAAAGCTGAAGTAATACCCTCCCCCCCGACGGCTAATGGCGGCAACTTGAACCCCGGGCTTGCCCAGCGTTGTTATCGGCTTTGTCAACTCCAACGATCTTCCGCTTCCCGGACCGATCAGTATCTGGATCGCGCCGGTCCGGGTGGGTGCGGTTACCGCTTCCGGGACGGGTTTTACCGCCTCCGTGGGGAGCTGGCCGAGCATGGTGGTAAACGGCTGCAGTTCCGTCACATCCTGCATCTCGGTCGTTTCCCGCGCGGCCGGAGCCGCCGGCGCGGCGCGAAAATCCCGCACAGTATCGTCGGGCGCGTTTTGCGGCTTTGCTTCCTGCGAGAACACCAGCACATGCCTCGCGATCCTGATTTCATCCCCGTCCCGCAGCAAGCATTTCTTGACAGGCTTGCGGTTGACCCGGGTGCCGTTGGTACTGTCCAGGTCTTCCAGAAAAAAATCGTTGCCGATAGCGATGATCGCCGCATGATCGCCGCTCACCGAGGAATCGCTGAGCCGGATGTCGTTGTGCGCCTTGCGGCCGATGGTAATGCGCTCCCGGTCGAGCAGATATTCCGCCGTTATGCCATTGGCATTGCGTATCAGCACTTTTGACATGACCGCCCCTTCGGTTAAGTCCGGCCCCCGGCGACGCCGGCACCCCTCGCCCGGTTGGCCGGAAAAGGTTTGTCGATGCGCGCCAGGGCAACCGAAATATTGTCGTACCCGCCGCTTGCGTTCGCCTGCTGCACCAGACGCTCGGCCGCCGCCTGCAGATCGCCGGAATGCAGGCTCAAGGTGATGAGGAGTTCGCGCTCGCCCAACATCTCATATAGTCCGTCCGAGCATAACAGGTACACGTCCCCCGGCAGAACGGGCACCTCCCGGACATCCACCTCCGCCACAGGATCCACCCCCAGCGCACGCGTCAGCAAGCCCCGCTGAGGGGAATAGCGTGCCTCCTCCGGCGATAGCTCCCCTCTTCCGAGCTGCTCCTGCACCACTGTATGGTCTACCGTCAGTTGAGCAAGATCGCCGGCGCGCAGCCGATATACGCGCGAATCGCCGATGCTGGCGATTGTTGCCCGGTTGTCGCAAAAATAAACCAGCGCCACGGTGGTGCCCATCCCCTGATACTGCGGCTGCTGCTGTGCGGCCTCGAATATCTTCTGGTTTGCGCGGCTGACGGCGGTGTATGCCAGCAGGGGAGCGACAGGGCCGGGTGCGCCTTTTGCCGCGCGGAACGCCTGCATGATGGTGTCGACGGCCAAGGCACTGGCGATCTCGCCCCCCCGGCACCCTCCCATGCCGTCCGCCAACACCAGCAGCCCGGTTTTCTCGTCCCAGGCGAGACTGTCCTCATTATGCAGGCGAATCTGCCCGGTGTCGGTCGCACCGGCGAACTGCCAGGTATCAGCGGATTTCACGGCTTCGCTTATCGTTTCTTGAAAACATGGTCGCATACCAAGGATCGCCCTCAGGCCGGCCGGATCAGCCGCGGCAAAAAGCCACCGCTTCCTCCAGCCGCTCGACCGCAATCACTTCCATGCCGGCCACGCCCGTCTTCGGCTTGTTCGCCCTGGGAATCACCGCCTGGGTAAAACCCAGCTTTGCCGCCTCCTTCAGCCGCTCCTGGCCGCGCTGCACCGGCCGCACTTCGCCGGCCAACCCGACTTCGCCGAACACCACCAGCTTCTGCGGCAGGGGACGGTTGCGCAGGCTGGAGACGATCGCCAGCAGCACTGCCAGATCCGCCGCCGGTTCGGTGATCTTCACCCCGGCCACCGCATTGACGAACACGTCCTGGTCGAAGCAGGCGATCCCGGCGTGACGGTGCAGCACCGCCAGCAGCATCGCCAGCCGGTTCTGCTCGACGCCGACCGACAGCCGCCGCGGATTCGGGGCGTGCGCCTCGTCCACCAGCGCCTGGATTTCCACCAGCAGCGGCCGGCTGCCCTCCTGGGTCACCATCACGCACGACCCGGCCACTTCCTGACCGTGATGCGACAGGAACAGCGCCGACGGGTTGCTCACCTCGCGCAATCCCTTGTCGGTCATGGCAAACACGCCCAGTTCGTTGACCGCGCCGAAGCGGTTCTTGAAGGCACGAATGAGGCGGAAACTGGAACTGCTGTCGCCCTCGAAATACAGCACCGTGTCCACGATGTGCTCCAGCACGCGCGGTCCGGCCAGCGCACCTTCCTTGGTGACGTGCCCGACCAGGATGACGGCCGTCCCGGCCTGCTTGGCGAAGCGCGTCAGCTGCGCCGCGCACTCGCGCACCTGCGCCACGCTGCCGGGCGCGGACTGCAGCGCTTCGGAATAAACGGTCTGGATCGAATCGATCACCGCCACATCGGGCTTTTGCGACGCCAGGGCGGAGAGAATCTTCTCCAGCTGGATTTCCGCAAACAGCTGCACCCCGCTCGCATCCAATGCCAGACGGCGCGCCCGCAGCGCGATCTGCTGCGCCGATTCCTCGCCGCTGACGTACAGAACGCGGCGCTGGGCGGCGATATGGCTCAGCGCCTGCAACAACAAAGTGGATTTGCCGATACCCGGATCGCCGCCGATCAGCACCACGGCGCCGTCCACCAGCCCCCCGCCCAGCACCCGGTCGAATTCCGCGATTCCGGTCGCCTGCCGCGGCGCCTCCTGCGCCTCCACCTCGCCCAGCGGCTGCAACTTGCTGGTTTCCGCAAGCGCGCTATAGCGGTTTGCGGTCGCGGATTCGGCAACAGCTTCCACCAGCGTGTTCCACGCCATGCAGTGCGGGCATTGGCCCTGCCACTTGGGCGCCTGCCCGCCGCATTCGGTGCAACTGTAAACGGTTTTGGATTTGGCCATGATCAGCTTTCCGCTATCGGCACCCTGGGTGCCAGCGCGCACAGCAGCTCATAACTGATAGTGCCGGCGGCATGCGCCACCTCCTCCACTGGCATCCCCTTCCCCCATAATGTGACCGGGCTGCCGATGCCGGCGGCGGGAAGACCGGTGATGTCCACGAACAACATGTCCATCGAAACCCGACCCAGCGTCCGGGTTCGCGCGCCGTCCACCAGGATCGGCGTTCCGGTCGGCGCGTGGCGTGGGTAGCCGTCGGCATAGCCGCAGGCGACGATGCCAGCGCGTACCGGCGCCTCCGCCCGGAACGCTCCGCCATAGCCCAGCATTTCGCCCGGAGCGAGATGCTGCACTGCGATGATCTCGCTGGTCAGGGTCATCGCCGGCTCGAGCCCGAAATCCGCCGCACTCCGGTTGGCAAAGGGGGAGGCGCCGTACAGCATGATGCCGGGACGCGCCCAATCCGCATGGGTTTCCGGATACCGCAGAATTGCGGCGGAGTTGGCGAGGCTGACCGGCAACTCAAGCCCGGCAACAGCCTCCCGGAACCGGGAAAGCTGCTCCGCCACCCCCTGCGCCTCGTCGGCGGCGGCGAAATGGGTCATCAGAGTAATCTTGCCGACACCCTGACACGAACGCAGCCGCCGCAGCGCGGCGGGGAATGCCTCGGCTGCGAAACCAAGGCGGTTCATGCCGGTATTGAGCTTGAGGAATACCTCCACCCTGGACGGCAGACCGGCGCGGACCAGCATGTCGAGCTGCTCGTCGCAATGGATCAGCGTGGCGAGACCATATTCGGCGATTGCCGGCAATTCGTCCGGGCTGAAAAAACCCTCAAGCAGCAGGATGGTCTGCCGGAAGCCCGCCTCCCGCAGCGCCAGTGCCTCATCCAGGCTTAGCACCGCAAACCCCTCTGCGTCCCGAAGGGCCTTCGCCGTCCGCAGCATGCCGTGGCCGTAGCCGCTGGCCTTGATCACGGCCATCAGGCGCGAATTCGGCGCATGGCGGCGCGCCACGCCCAGGTTATGGGTAAGCGCGGAAAGGTTAATACGGGCTTGGATGGGGCGGGACATAAATGCAGAGGCTGAGTCCTGAGTTCGCAATTTCGTAGGCTGGGCTGAGCTTGCGAAGCCCAGCGGGCTTAACTTTGCTGGGGTTCACTTTGTTCACCCCAGCCTACATTTCTGCACATGCAGGTCAGTACTGACCTGCCAAGTTGTCGTTTTAGTTCCGGCATAACCTGCTGCGCAGGTTAGCCTCCACTGAAACTATGCTCATGCCGGTCAGTACTGGCCTGCCAAATTGTCGTTTTAGTTCCGGCATAACCTGCTGCGCAGGTTAGCCTTCACTGAAATTACGCACATGCAGGTCAGTACTGACCTGCATGTGCGTAATTTTCAAACCTCGTGTATTCGCCCAGGAAGGTAAGTTTCACCGTGCCGATCGGGCCGTTGCGCTGTTTGCCGATGATGATTTCGGCGATGCCTTTGTCCGGGGTGTCCGGGTTGTATACTTCGTCGCGGTAAATGAACAGGATCACGTCGGCGTCCTGTTCGATGGCGCCGGATTCGCGCAGGTCGGACATCACCGGGCGCTTGTTGGGCCGCTGCTCCAGGCTGCGGTTGAGCTGGGACAAGGCGATCACCGGCACGTCCAGCTCCTTTGCCAGCGCCTTGAGCGAGCGCGAGATTTCCGAGATTTCGGTGGCGCGGTTTTCCGATCCGCCGCTGCTGCCGGACATCAGCTGCAGGTAGTCGATCACGATCAGTCCCAGTTTGCCGCACTGGCGGTGCAGCCGCCGCGCCCGCGCCCGCAGCTCGAGCGCCGTCAGCGCGGCGCTTTCGTCGATGAAGATCGGCGCATCGTTGAGCTTGCCCACCGCGTAGGTCAGCTTCGACCAGTCTTCGTCCTGCAAGCGGCCGGTGCGCACCTTGTGCTGGTCCAGCTTGCCGATCGAGCCCATCATCCGCATCGCCAGCTGGGTGCCCGCCATTTCCATGCTGAACACCGCCACCGGCAGACCGGTGTCGAGCGCGACGTTTTCGCCAATGTTGAGGGAAAAAGCCGTTTTCCCCATGCTGGGGCGGCCGGCAACGATGATCAGGTCGCCCGGCTGCAGCCCCGAGGTTTTCTGGTCGAGGTCGTGGTAGCCAGTGGGAATGCCGGTCACGTCGTTGGGATTGTCGCGCTGGAACAGCTCGTCGATACGCTCCACCACCTGGGTCAGCAGGGGCTGGATGCCGACGAAACCCTGCTGGCCGCGGGCGCTTGCTTCGGCGATTTCGAACACCTTGGCTTCAGCTTCGTCGAGCAGCTGGCTGGCATTGCGGCCGGTCGGGTTGTAGGCGCTGTCGGCGATCATCGTGCCGACTTCCGCCAGCTTGCGCATCACGGCGCGCTCCCGCACGATTTCCGCATAGCGGCGGATGTTCGCGGCAGACGGCGTGTTCTGCGCCAGCGCCCCGAGATATGCCAGCCCCCCGGCGTTAGCCAGCGCTCCGCCGGTTTCCAGCGCCTCGGACACGGTGATGACATCGGCCGGTTTGTTTTGCTCGAGCAGCTTGCAGATGTGGCGGTAGATCAGGCGGTGATCCTGGCGATAAAAATCCCCTTCGGCGATCAGATCGGCAATGCGCTCCCAGGCACCGTTCTCCAGCAACAGGCCGCCTAAAACCGACTGTTCGGCCTCGACCGAATGCGGCGGCAGCTTGATGGAATCGAGTTGTATGTCGTTCATGGATACCGCTGTCGGAGTCCGTGGAAAGAGTGAAGTTTCGGCTTTTGCCAGGAATTTGGCAACCAACAAAAAAGGGCTGGTCACCCGCGGTCACCAGCCCTTGCACCGTTCCGCAGTTCGAGCTGCTAGGCGGCGGCTCCGAGCACCGAGACGGTGATCGTCGCGCTCACATCGCTGTGGAGGGCAACGGTAATCGGGTAATCCCCCACCTGCTTGAGCGGCCCGTGCGGAAGCCGCACCTCGGATTTCGCGACGTCGAACCCCTGGGCTTTCAGCGCTTCCGAAATATCCGAGGTCGTCACCGAACCGAACAGCCTGCCGTCCACGCCGGCCTTCTGGGTGATCTGCACCATCAAGCCTTCCAGCTTCTCCGCGCGGGCTTGCGCCTTGGCCAGTATCTCGGCCTGGGCTTTTTCCAGCTCCGCACGACGCGCCTGGAACTCGGCCAAGTTCGCTTCCGTCGCGCGCTTCGCCTTGCCTTGCGGGATCAGGAAATTACGGCCGTAGCCGTCCCTGACTTTGACGACATCCCCGAGATGGCCCAGGTTCGTCACTTTTTCCAACAAAATAACTTGCATTCTGACACTCCTTTAGTGCTGATCGGTGTAAGGAAGGAGCGCCAGAAAACGGGCGCGCTTGATCGCGGTGCCGAGCTGGCGCTGGAAGCGAGCCTTGGTGCCGGTGATGCGCGCCGGAATGATCTTGCCGTTTTCAGAAATGAAATCGCGCAGCAGATCCGTATCCTTGTAATCCACTTCCTTGATGCCTTCCGCGGTGAAGCGGCAGTATTTCTTACGTCTGAACATTTGACGTGCCATGATCAACCTCTTTCATTTAACAATTCGATTAAATTCGCGTGCAGTACCAGTTGCGTGCTGTTGCGGCTCTTGCGTGCCAGGAACCCTTCCAGCCTGACAGCGTCGCCCACCTTGAAGCGCGCGGCTTTTACGGCATTTTCCGCCAACGCCATGGCCGCCACTTCGCAGTGGACATCCCGCTCGACGCCAGCCTCAACCTGCCGCGACTCGTGCCCGATTCTAAAACCCAGCAGCGGCACCCCGGCCGGGGTATGACGCAAGGCGTCCAATGCGGTGATCCGGCCGCTCAGCACAAACCGGTTAAGCAGCGGCTCCTCCGGCAGATGCCTCGGCGGCGGGAGCTTCAGCTTGCGACAGCACGGATTTGGACTTCTCTTCCTTCATCATGACCGAAGGCGTGACGACGGCTTCCTTCATGCTCACCACAAGGTGGCGGATCACCGCATCGTTGAAGCGGAAAGCATGATCCAGCTCATCCAGTGTCTCCTGGTCGCACTCGATGTTCATCAGCACATAGTGCGCTTTATGGATCTTCTGGATCGGATAGGCCAGCTGGCGCCGCCCCCAGTCTTCAAGGCGATGCACCCGACCGCCCTTGGAGCTGACAAGGCCGCGATAGCGCTCGATCATGCCCGGAACCTGTTCGCTTTGATCGGGATGGACAACAAACACGATTTCATAATGTCGCATGTATACTCCTTCTGGATTGGCAGCCTTCCGCCATGCGGGAGCGGTAAGGCAAGGTTGAAATCCGCCATTTTACCAAATTTCCAATAACAATCAAACGCTATGTATCGGCGGTCTGGTTGCTTTCTCTTTATGCCGAGCCTAGAATCCCCCCATGTCAAAAGAAAACAAAAGCTTCTTCCTCGCGCTGCTGCTGACATTCCTGCAATGCTTAGCGCCGTTGCTGCACGCCCATCCCATGGGAACCCAGATTGCCGCGGGAATTCACCTCCACGAAGACATCGAATTCGGCCGCACGAAAGCCGCCCAGCCCTTCGCTTTTTCGGAAATCGGAGCGGCAACATCGCATGAGCTGCCCGCCATCGGCATGGCAAAGGAGCACAAGCTGGACAGCACGACAACTATTGCCGCCCCCGCCGGCGTGGAATACCGCTATGCAGCGGAAGCGACGCAACCCTCTCCCGGATTTTCCGCCACCCTCCCCTTTCAAAGCCATCCCAGTTTCTCCTCCCCGCTTTCCCAAGCCCCCCCGCAGACACCCGCTTAATCCTCTCTTAATGTTCGGGGAATTAAACTTTAGTTTTCCAGCCGAATTCAGAGAAGCCAGGTAATTTTTGCACCTCTATCCTTACAATCCAGATTCCGTCGCCCTCTAAGCCCGGAGTCCGGGAGAGTCTGAAATGAAAATCGACATCTCGACAATCCGCCTGGCGCTTGCCCTCGCTTGCGCATACTGGCTGGCCGGCAGTGGTATCGCTCGCGCCGCAAACGACATCCATATTTCGACAAAGCAAGCCCAGGCGCTGGGCATCGAAACCACTTCGCTTGCGGCGCAATCCGGCAGCACCGGCAGCGGTTTGCCCGCCCAGGTCACGATCCCTCCCGCGCAAGTGCGAATTGTCAGCGCACCCCTGGCGGGCCTGCTGGAGAGCATCGCCGTGGCAACCAATCAATCGGTTCGAAGAGGCCAGGCGCTGGCGCGCATGCAAAGCACCGGCCTGATCGAGCTGCAACGCGAATATCTGCAGGCGGCAACCCAGACGCACTTGGCGCACGAAACCCTGAGCCGCGACGAAAAACTGTTCAAGGAAGGCATCATTGCGGAAAGCCGTTATCTGGCCGCCAAAGGCAACGCCGCTGCCGCAGCGGCCGCTTTCTCCGAACGGCGCCAGGCGCTGCGGCTGGCCGGAATGTCTGATGCCGCGATCGAGAAACTGCGGGCAAGCCACGCCATCAACAGCGTGCTGGAAATCGTTTCACCGCTGGATGGGGTGGTGTTGGAACAGATGGCGACACTCGGGCAGCGCGCCGAAGCCGCCACTCCGCTCTTCAAAATCGCAAACCTGACGCCATTATGGCTCGAGATCCAGGTACCGATCTCTCAGGCCGCTGCGCTGCGGCCAGGCGCAGCGGTGGACGTTCCGGCCTATCAGGCGCGCGGAAAAATCCTGTCGGTCGGACGCAGCGTGCTCGACGCCAACCAGACCGTCCCGGTGCGGGCGGAAATCCGCGAGAACGCGGAAAACATGCGCCCCGGCCAGTTCGTGGAAGTCCTCATCACGACCGCAACCGGCAACGACAAGCAGTGGCTGGTGCCCAACAGCGCCCTGATTCGCCATCAGGGTCAGGCGCATGTTTTCGTGCAAACCGCAAAAGGCTTCCGCGCCCAGCCGGTCAGACTGGTCAGCGAAATGAGCGGCGGCAGCATCATCGCCAGCGCCGGCTTGCGGGGCGACGAGCGCGTCGTGGTGCGCGGCGCGGCGGCTCTCAAGGCAGCCTGGCAGGGCGTGGGCGAGGGCGAATAGCCGGGCACCTCTGAAAATCGTAGCGAGCAACCCGAATGCAAGGAGCCGCGCAGTGAGCGACGAGACATATCACATGGATAGACGAGGAACGAACGAGCACGCGACGCCGCAATCGGGCTGCGCAGTAGATTTGCAGAGGCGTCTGTAATGTTGGCGCGCATCGTCGAATTTGCCCTCACCCAGCGCCTGCTGGTGCTACTCGCCACCCTGCTGCTGGTCGGCGCGGGCGCCTACGCCTTCAGGAATCTGCCGATCGACGCCTTTCCCGACGTTTCCTCCACCCAGGTCAAAATCATCCTCAAGGCCCCCGGCATGACGCCGGAGGAAGTCGAGGCGCGCATCGCCGCGCCGGTCGAAGTCGAAATGCTCGGCATCCCCAACAAGAAGATACTGCGCTCGGTTTCCAAGTACGCGCTGACCGACATCACCATCGACTTCGAAGAAGGAACGGATATCTACTGGGCGCGCAACCAGGTGGCCGAGCGCCTCAACAACATCGCCAAGGACCTGCCGTCCGGCATCAGCGGCGGCCTTGCCCCGATCACCACGCCGCTGGGCGAAATGCTGATGTTCACGATCGAGGGCGGCAGCCTGTCGCTGATGGAAAGGCGCAGCCTGCTCGACTGGGTGATCCGGCCGGCCCTGCGCACCCTGCCCGGCGTGGCGGACGTCAACTCCCTGGGGGGGCTGGCGCGCAGCTTCGAGGTGGTGCCGGACAATACCGCACTCGATGCGCGCGGCATCGCGCTGGAGCAGTTGCGAAAAGCGCTGGAAACCAACAATCGCAACGACGGCGCCGGCCGCCTGGGCGACGGCGAAGAAACCCTGCTGGTGCGCAGCGAAGGGCGGATCAAGACCCTGGACGACGTGCGCAACATCGTGATCGCCAGCCGCGAAGGCAAGCCGGTCAGGGTAGGCGATATCGCCGCGGTGCGGATCGGCAGTCTGACGCGCTACGGCGCGGTGACCAAGGACGGCCGGGCCGAAGCAGTGGAAGGATTGGTGCTCGGTCTCAGGGGCGCCAATGCGCAGCAGGTGGTGGAAGGCGTGCACCGAAAACTGAAGGAATTGGCGCCCTCCCTGCCCAAGGGCGTGACCGCCCAGATCTTCTACGACCGCGGCAACCTGGTGGAGCGGGCGGTCGGCACGGTTTCCAAGGCACTGCTCGAAGCCATCGTGCTGGTGGTGATCCTGCTGCTGCTGTTCCTGGGCAACCTGCGCGCCGCGCTGGTGGTGGCGGCGACCCTGCCGCTGGCGGCGCTGGTCACTTTCATCCTGATGCGGCAGTTCGGCATGTCGGCCAACCTGATGAGCCTGGGCGGCCTGGCGATCGCCATCGGTATGCTGGTGGATGCCGCCGTGGTCGTGGTGGAAAACATCGTGTCACACCTTGCGCACGACACCAACTCCGCCAGGAAATTGCCGCATCTGCACATCATGTACAAGGCGGTGCGCGAAGTATCCGCACCAGTGCTGTCGGGCATCGTGATCATCATCGTGGTGTTCCTGCCGCTGCTCACCCTGCAGGGACTGGAGGGCAAGCTGTTCATCCCGGTAGCGCTCACCATCGTGTTCGCGCTGGGCGGCTCCCTGTTGCTGTCTCTGACCGTCATCCCGGTGTTGGCCTCATTCCTCCTGAAAAAAGCGCAGCATGGCGATCCCTGGCTGGTGCGCAAGGCGATGGCCGCTTACGTTCCCGCCCTGTCCTGGTCTCTCGCGCACGGCCGCACAGTGATCGCCGCCGCGCTGGTAGCCATGGGGCTGACAGCCGCGGTATATCCCATGATCGGCAAGACCTTCATGCCGGAAATGGACGAAGGCGACATCATCATCGGCGTGGAAAAGCTGCCCTCCATCGGACTGGAACAGTCCACCGCCCTGGACATGCGCCTGCAGCACGCGATCATGGAGCGCGTTCCCGAGGTGAAGGGGGTGGTGGCACGTGTCGGCTCGGACGAGCTGGGGCTGGACCCGATGGGGCTCAACCAGACCGACACCTTCCTGGTGCTGAAGCCGCGCGACCAGTGGCGCAAGCCCGACAAGGAATGGCTGGTCGGAGAGCTGCGCAAGGTGCTGGCGGATTTCCCCGGCGCTTCCTACAGCTTTACCCAGCCGATCGACATGCGCGTGTCCGAAATGCTCACCGGCGTACGCGGCGACGTAGCGGTCAAGGTGTACGGCCCGGATCTGCCCACCCTCAACCAGCTTGCCGCCCGGATCGAGGCCGCATTGAGAACCGTCAAAGGCAGCGAGGATGTCTACACGACGAAAAACGAAGGCGTGCAATACCTCAGGCTGGAGGTTGACCGGCTTGCCGCAGGCCGTCTCGGCTTCCCGGTGGACGAGATCGAAAACATCCTGCGCGCGCAGCTGGAAGGGGTTGTCACGGGCGTCGTACAGGAAGGCAACCGCCGCACCCCCCTGCTGCTGCGTGGCGACGACGCCCTGCGCGCCTCGCCGTCGCGCTTTGCCGCGCTGCGTCTTACCTTGCCCGATGGCCAGAGCGTGCCGCTGTCCGCGGTGGCCAGGCTGGCGCGGGTGGACGGCCCGGTCAAGATCGACCGCGAAAACGCCCAGCGCTACGTGGTCGTCCGCGCCAACGTGCGTGGACGCGACCTGGTCAGCTTCGTGGAAGAGGCGAAACAGACAGTGGCAAAGCAGGTGCCGCTGGCAGCCGACTACTCCACGGTATGGGGCGGACAGTTCGAAAACCAGCAGCGCGCTGCGGCGCGGCTTGCGGTGGTGGTGCCGATCGCACTGGGTCTGATTTTCCTGCTGCTGTTTTCCACCTTCGGCTCGGTGCGACAGGCGGTGCTGGTGTTCACCAATATCCCGTTCGCCATGATCGGCGGCGTCATGGCGTTATGGATTTCGGGTGAGTATCTGTCCGTGCCTGCGTCGGTCGGCTTCATCGCCCTGCTCGGCATCGCCGTGCTCAATGGCGTGGTAATGGTGAGCTACTTCAACCAGCTGCGCGCCCAGGGCGTGGCGCTGGCCGATGTGGTGGTGGAAGGCGCGAAACGGCGGCTGCGCCCGGTGCTGATGACAGCGAGCATCGCCGCCTTCGGCCTGGTACCGCTGCTGTTCGCCACCGGCCCCGGCTCGGAAATCCAGAAACCGCTTGCGATCGTGGTAATCGGTGGGCTGGTGACCTCGACGCTGCTGACCCTGATCCTGCTGCCGCTGCTGTACAAGCGCTACGGTTTTAGCGCTAAGGAGACAAGAGCATGAACCGACCCGACTGCTGCCTGACCATGGTTTTCCCCAAGGGGATGGAGGAGAACCTGGTGGACCACTTGCTCGAGCATCACGAAATTGCCAGCGGTTTCACCACCATTGAAGTCGAAGGGCACGGCCAGGGGGCGATTTTCCAGAGCATAGGCGAGCGGGTGCGCGGACGCGCCCGCCGGGTCCAGATGCAGGCCGTTCTGAACCGGGCGGATGCGCAGACGCTGGTACAGCATTTGAAAGAAACCCTGCCCAGCCCGGAAGTCGCCTACTGGATCACCCCCATTGAGGAATTCGGGAGACTCGCATGAAAACCGGCGCATCATTCCCCTTCCTGCTCCTGGTTTCCGCCCTGGCCCCGTGGCCGGCGCAGGGGGAACCCTTCAGAGATTATCCCGACCTGCCGCCGCTGAAAACGGTGATGGCGGTCATGGCGAACAATCCGGTGGTGCAGGCGGCAAAGGCCGGCGTCGCACTCGGAGAAGCCAGCCAGGCAAGACTGCAGGCGGGCCCGTACGAATACAATGTCAGGCTTGGGACGGCACGGCGCACCATAGACCAGTCCGGGCGTTTCCGGGAATGGGACGTCGCCCTTGAGCGCCCCATCCGCCTGCCCGGCAAGCTCGCCGCGGACGAGGATCTGGGGCGGGAAGGCGTAATCCAGGCCAGGGCCGCCTACGGGGACGCCCTGCATGAGGAGGAACGCAAGCTCCTCAAGATGTGGTTCACCTGGGCGCGCGAAAATGCCCAGGCGCAGCAATGGCAAGCCCAGGCCGCCACGCTGCGGGAACAGCTGGCAATTGTGAACAAGCGGGTGCGGGCCGGAGACGCGCCCAGGCTGGAAGCGGAGATGGCCGAGGCGGCGGCGGCCTCGGCAGACGCTTCCCTGCACCAGGCGCGGCTGCGCGAAACCATCGCCGCGACCGAATTGACGAAACATTTTTCCGGCATCGCGCTACCGGAAAAACTGGCGCAGCCCCCGCTCGAACCGCTGCGCCAGGAGCTGGATTACTGGCGCAGCCAGATCCTGCAGCACAACCACGAACTGGCGGTGGCGCGCAGCGAGGCAAGAATGGCACAGCTCGTTGCCACCCGAACATCCGCGGAGCGCGCGCCGGATCCCTCGCTGGGGGTGCGCTACTCCTCCGAAATCGGCGGCACCGAACGGGTCGTCGGCCTGAGCGTGGCCATCCCCTTGCCGGGGGCGGCGCGCACGGCAAGAACGCAGGAATCGCAGGCCTCCGCCGAAATGGCGGCGCGCCGGGAAGCCATGGTGTTGCGCAAGCTGGAGGCCGAAACGGAGAATATTTTCACCAGCGCACGGGCAAGCCATACCAGCTGGCTGAGCGCGCAAGCTGCAGCCGAGCGGATGCAGCGCAACGCGGAACTGGTCGCGCGCGCCTATGCGCTGGGCGAGATGAGCCTGACTGAGGTGCTGAACGCCAGAAGGCTCGCGATCGAAGCGAATCTGGCCGCCGCCCTGGCCCGCTTCGACGCTGCGGAAGCGCGCTACCGCCTGATGCTGGACGCCCACCTGCTGTGGCCGCTGGACGCCGATGAAGACGACGCAAGCCATGGGCACGGTTGAACCCAAAGACCGTTTGGACGCAGATAAAATCTGATTACCGCTGATGATTCAATTCGTTGAAGAAATGCTCCCCTCGGCTATATGGTGAGCGCAGATAGGCCAACGATTTCCTGTTCTGTCTGTGTTTATCTGCGGTCATCCGCGTCCAACGACTTTTTCTGGGTTGCCCCAGGAATGACATGATCCCCTGGCTCGATCACGACACCCCCTTCCCTCCGCCTGAAGACGCGCTGCAGGAACCCAACGGGCTGCTCGCAGCCGGCGCCGACCTGTCCGAAAAGCGCCTGATCGACGCCTATTCCAGAGGCATCTTTCCCTGGTTCAGCCGCGGCGAGCCGATCCTATGGTGGAGCCCGGATCCGCGCATGGTGCTGTTTCCCGCGGAACTGAAAATCTCGCGCTCGCTGCGCAAGACGCTCAGGAAACGCACTGCCGAGATCCGGACCGACACCGCTTTCCGCCAGGTCATGCTGGGCTGCGCGGCGCCGCGCAAGGACCAGCCCGGCACCTGGATCAGCCCGGCAATGATCGCCGCCTACACCCGTCTGTTCGAGGCCGGCCTCGCCCATTCGGTGGAAACCTGGATAAATGGCGAGCTGGCCGGCGGGCTGTACGGCGTGGCGCTGGGGCGCATGTTCTACGGCGAATCCATGTTCTCGCGCGCCACCGACAGCTCCAAGATCGCCTTCGTGCATCTGGTGAAACAGCTCCAGCGCTGGGACTTCGGCATGATCGACTGCCAGATGAAAACCGCGCACCTGGCCTCGCTCGGCGCCCGCGAAGTCCCGCGCGCGGAATTTCTGCGCAAATTGCGCGAACTGATAGAATACCCTTCCGTTCCCGGCCCTTGGCGGTTCGACGATGACCTTGCTGAATGACTTTCCGCTGCGCCACGTGCAGTTCTACCTCACGGCGCCCTATCCGTGCAGCTATCTGGAGGGGAATATCGCGCGCTCGGAGGTTGCCGCTCCCGGCGAACTGGTGAACGACGCCGTTTACAGCGAGCTGATCAAGGCCGGATTCCGCCGCAGCGGGCTGTACACCTACCGCCCGCGATGCGATGCCTGCCGCGCCTGCGTGCCGGTGCGGCTGGCAATCCGGGATTTCGCGCCGAACCGCTCCCAGCGCCGCGCCTGGAAGCGGCACGGCAACCTCCGCGCCGACCTGAAGGAACTGCAGTTCGAGGCGGAACATTGCGATCTCTACCGCCGCTACCAGTCCGCGCGGCACCCGGGCGGCGGCATGGATCAGGATGACCGGGAGCAGTACGAGCAATTCCTGCTGCGGAGCGGCGTCACCTCGTTCCTGGTCGAATTCCGCGAGGAAAACGTGCTGCGCATGGTCAGCCTGGTGGACAAGGTGCGGGACGGCCTGTCCTCGGTCTACACCTTCTACGACCCCGACCAGGCTCACGCCAGCTTCGGCACCTACAACATCCTGTGGCAGGCCGAACTGTGCCGGCAGCTCGAGCTGCCCTACCTGTACCTCGGCTACTGGATCGCGCAAAGCCGAAAAATGGCCTACAAGGCCAATTTCCGTCCGCTGGAGGGTTTGCAGGAAGGAAGCTGGCAACGCCTGCCGGGGTCTTAGAAATGCTCTGCGCCTCTTGTTTGAGGCTGGTAAACCACCTGCATTACCCAACGCAGCAGGGCCGTTTGCACCGTGACGCTTTTGGGGCCCCTGCGAGCCGCCGAGTAGCACAGCCGGGCCGGGGGATGTCGGCGAGCACTGTCTGAGCTCCGCGCGGCGAAGGATGCGCAGCATACTTCGGCGCAAGGGCGAGTTGCGCAGCCGCCCGGCCCGGCGAGCAACGCAGGGAAGTCGCCCAACAGGGCGACCGGCGAACCGGGGTGTCCTTCTTTTCGGTTACCTTTTCTTGGACAAGCAAGAAAAGGTAACTGCCCCGCCGGGGCATCGCCGGCACCCAATCAACCCGCGCGCAGCGCGACACATGACGAGCACTTATGCGTACGTCTAATCCTTCCTGGCAGACAGCACGATCATTTCGCCATCGTCGAAATGATCGATCAGAATCCGTTTCACCCTGTCCTGCCAGAGCGCCCCGAACTCGCGCTTTTCTTCGCCGCTCGCGACGCCCGCCATCATTTTCTGCATCAGGTCGCGCGCAAGCGGGGAAAGCGGCACGGATGAGGGGTTGTAGCTCGCGTCCACGCAGGCCCCGTTATCCTTGCGGGTGAAGCGGAGTTCGGCCGCGATCTCGGCGTCGTAGAACAGCAGGTTCCTGCGGTCGAAGCGCCCGCCGATCCCCTTGAAGCCCGTCTCCCGCGTGGCGCCGGTCAGCAGGCTGACGACATTGGCGATCACGCCGGTCACGCCATCCGCCGCGCCGTCACGGAACTCGACCTGCACCGCTCCCCGCTCGGGCATGCCGCCGGCATAGAGGTATCCCAGCGCCTTGAGGGTGGTCAGGTAGGCCCCGGCCACGGTGGGACAGGAATGGCCGGCCAGCTTCACCGCATCCAGATAGGCATATTCGATGACGCCGTTTTCCGCCGCCCCGAGAAATTCGGCCAGCGGATCATGCAGCGTGATTTTGGCGACATCGTCGAAAAAAGCCGGGTATTTCATGTTTCTGGATTCCTGCTGATGAGAGAAGTGAAAATCGGCCGCTATTGAACCTCGTAAAAAACAACTGCAGGACCACAACGCAGCCATGCTGTTTGCACAGCGACGTTTCTCGGGCCCCTGCGAGCCGCCGAGTAGCGCAGCCGGGCCGGGGGAAGTCGGCGAGCACTGTCCGAGCTCCGCGCGTCGAAGGATGCGCAGCATACTTCGACGCAAGGGCGAGTTGCGCAGCCGCCCGGCCCGGCGAGCAACGCAGGGAAGTCGCCCTTTAGGGCGACCGGCGAACCGGGGTGTCCTTCTTTTGGGTTACCTTTTCTTGGACAAGCAAGAAAAGGTAA
>JBFMFB010000030.1:0-21998 GCA_040752115.1 Pseudomonadota bacterium
GCGCTGATGAGCGAATCGAAGGAAGGGATCTCGCGGGTGAAGCAGATCGTGCAGAACCTGAAGGATTTCTCGCATGTCGGGGCGGAAGACGAATGGCAATGGGCGGACCTGCACAAGGGGCTGGACAGCACGCTCAACATCGTCTGGAACGAACTCAAGTACAAGGCGGAAGTGGTGAAGGAATACGGAAACCTGCCGGAAGTGGAATGCCTGCCGTCGCAGCTCAACCAGGTATTCATGAACCTCTTGGTCAACGCCGGGCACGCGATCGAGGAGCGGGGCGTGATCACCATCCGCACCGGGGTGGAGGGGGAACAGGTGTGGGTCGAGATTGCCGACACCGGCAAAGGGATTGCGCCGGAGCACCTGAGCAAGATCTTCGACCCGTTTTTCACCACCAAGCCGGTGGGCAAGGGGACGGGGCTGGGTCTTTCGCTCTCCTACAGCATCGTGCAGAAGCACCAGGGGCGGATCGAGGTGCACAGCGAGGTAGGGAAAGGCGCCGCCTTCCGCGTCTGGCTGCCGCAACGGCGGGCCGCGATTGAGAAGACCGATCCGAGAACGCCATCATTGGACAAGGAGTCATGAGCAACCACGAACCGATTCAGGCAGCGGCTGCCGACGAAACCGGCCTTTCCCGGCCGGCCACGCTGCTGTTCGTCGACGACGAGGAGAACATTCTCAATGCGCTGAAGCGCCTGTTCCGCCCGCTGGGGTACCGCATTCTGACTGCGGCCAGCGGGGCGCAGGGGCTGGCGCTGTTCGAGCAGGAGGAAATCGACCTGGTCGTTTCCGACATGCGCATGCCGGAGATGAACGGCGCCAAGTTCCTGGAGCAGGTGCGCCAGAGGTGGCCGGAAACCGTGCGCATCCTGCTTACCGGCTACGCCGAAATCGGCGCGACCATCGATGCCATCAACAAGGGCCAGATCTACCGCTACATCTCCAAGCCGTGGGAAGACAACGACATCGTCCTGGTGGTCAGGCATGCGCTGGAGCGCAGGCAGCTGGAGCAGGAAAAGCGGCGGCTGGAGGAGCTCACGCGCAAGCAGAACGAGGAGCTGAAGGATCTCAACGCCAACCTGGAGAAAAAGGTACGGGAGCGGACGGAGGAAGTCCGCCAGACCATGGGTTTTCTCGAGATCGCGAACGAAAAGCTGAAACAGAGCTTCCTGACCTCGATCAAGATATTTTCCGGCCTGATCGAATTGCGCGAAGGAGCCATGGCCGGGCATTCCAGACGGGTGGCCGATCTCGCGAGGAGTTTGGCGAAGCGCCTGAAGCTTTCCGACACCGACACCCAGGATGTGCTGGTGGCGGCGCTGCTGCACGACATCGGCAAAATCGGCTTGCCTGACAAGCTGCTAGCCAAGCCTTTCGTGACCCTTGCCGGCGAGGAGCGGGCCGAGGTCATCCGCCACCCGGCGACGGGACAGGCGGCGCTGATGGGGCTGGAGCAGTTGCGCGGCGCGGCTGGGCTGATCCGCAGCCACCACGAACGCTTCGACGGCATGGGTTTCCCGGATGGCCTGTCCGGGATGAACATTCCGCTGGGCGCGCGCATCCTGGCCGTGGCCAACGATTACGACGCGCTCCAGATCGGCACCCTGCTGAGCAGGCGTCTGACGCCGGACGAGGCGCTGGCTTTCATCGTGGAAGGCCGCGGCAAGCGCTACGATCCGCAAGTGGCGGACAGCTTTGTCGAGATGGTCGGCGGAACGGGGAAGGCGAATCCGGCGAGGGACGAAATCGCTCTCCATTCGCCGCAGCTACGGCCGGGCATGTCGCTGTCCCGCGATCTGGTGGGTGAGGAAGGCATCCTGCTGCTGTCGCGCGACCACGTGCTGGACGAAGCGATCATCGAGCAGATCAGGAGCTTCGAGAAATCGGTGGAAAAAATTCTGACCATCCATGTCTGGGCCAACAACCGGGGGTGAACCATGTATCGCATCATGCTGGTGGATGACGAGGAAAACATCCTGAACGCGCTGCGGCGGCTGCTGGCGGCGCGCCCGCTTCACGAGGCGGGAGAGCAGAAGAAATACACGGTCGAGATCTTCAGCGCACCGGCAAAGGCGCTGCGGCGGGCCGAGGATACCGCTTTCGATCTCGTCGTCTCGGACTACCGCATGCCGGAAATGGATGGCGTCGTCTTTCTGAAGGCGTTCCGGCAACTGCAGTCGGAGGCGGTACGCATCATCCTCTCCGGTTACGCCGACCTGGACGGCCTGATCGGCGCCATCAACGAGGCGCAGATCTACCGCTTCATTGCCAAGCCGTGGAACGATTTCGAGCTGAAGGCCGCGGTTGCCCAGGCGCTGGATTACCGCCGGCTGCAACTGGAAAATCAGCGGCTGGCGGACGAAGTGCGGGCGCAGCGGGGGATCATCACCCGGCAGGAGTTCGAGCTGCGGCGCCTGGAGCAGGAGTCGCCGGGCATTACCAGGGTCAACTGGGGGCCGGACGGTTCGGTCATCATGGACGAAGATCTGGAGACGGGGGCCGCCCCCACGAAAACATGGCTGAATACGACGAAGTAAACCGCAAGCTCACCGTCAAGCTGGTTTACTACGGCCCGGCGATGAGCGGCAAAACCACCAACCTGATGCGGCTCCACGACCTGCTTTCGCCCGCCATGAAGGGAGAGATCATGACGCTGGAAACGCAGAACGACCGTACCCTGTTTTTCGATCTGCTGCCGCTGGGATTCAGGATGCCGTCGGGCTGGCTGGTGAAATTCAAGCTGTTCACCGTACCCGGCCAGGTGGCGCACGACGGCACGCGCAAGGCCGTGCTGTCGCGGGCAGACGGCGTGGTGTTCGTGGCCGATTCGCAGCGCTCCCAGGGGGTCAACAACGGCGAATCCTTCCAGAACCTGGCCGACAACGCGAAAAGGGTGGGGCTGGATTTCGACACCCTGCCGCTGGTGGTGCAGTTCAACAAGCGCGACCTGCCGCAGATTCTGTCCGAAGAGGAAATAAAGGAGCGCTGGGGGGAAGCGCCGTGGCCGCTCGTTTTTGCTTCGGCCCTCACCGGCGAGGGGGTGAAGGAAACCTATAGCAAGCTGCTGGAGCGGGTGTACCCCGCTCTGGACAAGCTGTTTGCGCTGCGCGAGAAACATGGCGTCGGGCGGGAAGCCTTTGTCGCTGCCGCAATGGATGCATGAACCTAAAAACGGCATTTGGCCACGAATGACACGAATAAACACGAATAAGAACAACGAAGTGCGGCCGATTTGCAGCATACCATCCAGGCGAGCACGGCCCCATGAGTAACGTCATGATTATTCGTGAACATTCGTGTCATTCGTGGCCAAACCGCTTTTTCTAGGATGAATGGAGCATGATGGAAATCCAAGCCGGAAAATTTGACCGCGAATTTAGCCTGTGCGAGCTGTTGTCCGCCGCCGTATTGGGCAGGCTTGGTCCGAGCCTTGCCGCATTGCTGGGGGAGGATTTCAGGCTGACTGCGGCAGATGGGGAAATCGTTCTGGGCGGGCCAGCGCCGCCCGGCGGGGCGCGCCGCATCGCCGTTCGCCATGATCTCGAGCCGATTGCCTATCTCGAATCCGCGCATGCCGACGAAGCCAGGCTGAGCGTTGCCGCCGGATTGGTGGAGCTGCTGCTGCAAATGGCTGCCCGCTACCGCATGGCTTCGGAAGTACACATTGAAGCCATCCATGCCGATTACGAGGCGCTGCAGCAGAAGCACGCCGCGCTGGTGGAATCGGAAGCGCGCTACAAGGCGCTGTCGGAAAATCTCGAGCAGCGCGTCAAGGAGCAGGTCAAAACCATCGAGCAGGCCGAGCGCCAGCTTTACCAGGCGGAAAAAATGGCATCGGTCGGCCAGCTCGCGGCGGGCGTGGCGCACGAGATCAACAACCCCATCGGTTTCATCCGCAGCAACCTCAACACCGCGCGCGCCTACCTGGGAAAAATGGCGCTGCTGGCCGCGCCGGTGAAGGCGCGCGACGTGGCGGGGGCCGCTGCCGCCTGGGAGGAGGCGGATCTGGATTATGTGCTGGAGGACTTCGCCTCGCTGCTGGCCGAAAGCAGCGGCGGCGCCGACCGGGTGGCGCGCATCGTCGCCGATCTCAAGGGCTTCTCCAGCATCGACCGTACCGAACATGAGCTCGCCAATCTCAACGACAACCTCCGTTCGGTGTGCAATGTCGCCGTCAGCCAGACCCGCGACCGCGCCGAAGTGATTCTGGAGCCGGGCGAGATTCCGCCTTTGCGCTGCCAGGCCGGGCGCCTCAACCAGGTGTTTCTCAACCTGCTGCTCAACGCGGCGCAGGCGATGAAGGAGCGCGGCGAAATCCGCATCCGTTCCGCGCTGGAAGACGATGAAATCGTGATCCGTTTCAGCGATACCGGCTGCGGTATGGAAGCCTCCGTCCTGTCGCGCATCTTCGACCCCTTCTTCACCACGCGCGACGTCGGTTCGGGCACCGGCCTCGGGCTTACCGTCAGCCGCGACATCGTCCAGGCGCACGGGGGACGGATCGAGGTGGAAAGCAAGGCCGGCGCGGGCACGACATTTACCATTCGCCTGCCTCTCAACCCATCGAAAACCTAGGAAGACGCCATGTCATACGCATCCCTGTTTTCCGGCGCACCGGCCGGAGCGCCCCAGGAAGTAGCGGAGCCGGCCGGAGGCGGCGGCTACCGCATCCTGCTGGTGGACGACGAGCCCAATGTGCTCAAGGCGCTGCAGCGGGTGTTCCGCCAGGAGAACTACAAGATCAGCACCGCCGCCAACGGCCAGGAGGCGCTCGACCTGCTGCGCCAGGGAACCTTCCAGTTGATGATCTCGGATTACATGATGCCGGTGATGAACGGCGGCGATTTGTTGCGGCAGGCCAAGCAGCTCCATCCCGAGATGATCCGCATCATGCTCACCGGCCACGCCGACACCGGCGCGGTGATGGCCGCCATCAACGAAGGTGCGGTGTACAAGTTCATCCTCAAGCCGTGGAACGACGACGATCTGCGCGTCACGGTCGGGCTGGCGCTGGAACAATACGATCTGATGCAGAAAAACAAGGTGCTGCAAAAGGAGAATACGCAGAAGTCCAAGGAAATCCAGGCGCTATCGAAACTCGCCGTCACCAATCGCAGCCAGCTCGCCATCATGCTCAACAAGCGCAACCTGCTCAACAACCAGCAGGTGCAGGAGCTGCACCGCCTGCAGCAGTCCCACAAGGAGCCGATCATCAAGCTCCTGCTGGAGCGGGACTGGGTGGAAGAAAAAACCATCCGCAATATCCTGCGCAAGGAATTGCTGGTGGAGGAGGTGTCGCTGGCCGAATTTCAGGTGGATCCGGCAGTTGCCGCGCTCATTCCCCAAAGCTTCTGCGAGCGCCAACTGGTGGTACCGCTCAAGCTGGACGGCCGGCGTTTGATGCTGGCGGTGGCAGATCCGCTGGACAGCGGGCTGATTGAGGATCTGCGCTTTGTTTCCGGGCTCGAAATCCAAGCGGTGATGGCGGATGTCGCTGCCATCAGGGCGAAGCTGGCCGAGGTGTACGGCTCGGCCGAGGAGGAAGTGAAGTTCGAGGATCTGGAAACGCTGGTTTCCTCGACCGATCCCTATGAGGGCATCGAGGTCGTCATCGATGACGACGAGGAGCAAGCGTCGCTCGAGGAACTGCTGCGCGGCACGGAGGAGCCGCCCGCCATCCGGCTGGTCAACGCGATCATTCTGGAGGCGATCCGGCTGGGCGCTTCCGATATTCACATCCACCCGCGCACCAAGAGCGTGGTGGTGCGACTGCGGATCGACGGCATCCTGGTGGACAAGATCAACATTCCGCACCAGCTCCACCAGTCCCTGGTGTCCCGGCTCAAGGTGATGTCAGAGCTGGACATCTCCGAGCGGCGGCGCCCCCAGGACGGCCGGATCACCGTCAAGACGCCAC
The DNA here is from genome assembly GCA_040752115.1 of Pseudomonadota bacterium. Classification (GTDB taxonomy): domain Bacteria; phylum Pseudomonadota; class Gammaproteobacteria; order Burkholderiales; family Sulfuricellaceae; genus JBFMFB01. Next base: position 5,921 of record JBFMFB010000030.1, read on the forward strand.
TGCGCATCGTGGACCTGCGCATTTCCACCCTCCCCACCATCAACGGGGAGAAAGTCGTGATGCGCATCCTCGACCGCAATTCGGCGGTGCTGGATGTGGCCACGTTGGGGTTTTCTCCCGCCATCCTGCCCCAGGTCGTCAACATGGTGGACAAGCCGCAGGGCATCATCCTCACCACCGGGCCCACCGGCAGCGGCAAGACCACTACGCTCTACGCCCTGCTGCAGCACAACGCGACACCTTCCAAGAACTACGTCACCATCGAGGATCCGGTCGAGTACTACATGGATATGGCCGGCCAGGTGCTAATCAAGGAGAAAATCGGGCTGACGTTTCCGGTGGTGTTGCGCTCCATCCTGCGCCAGGACCCGGACGTGGTGCTGCTGGGCGAGATCCGCGACCTGGAAACCGCCGAGGTCGCCTTCCACGCGGCACTCACCGGCCATCTGGTGTTCTCCACCCTGCACACCAATTCCGCCATCGCCACCATCGCCCGGCTGTTCGACCTGGGCCTGAAGCCGTATGTGGTGGCCACCGCGCTGGAAGGCATCATTGCCCAGCGGCTGGTGCGCAAGGTTTGCGACCACTGCCGCGAACCGGTCGCGCCGCCGCCGGAACTGCTCGCCCGTCTCGGGCCGCTGTTCGATCCGAAGCAGCTCGCCGTGTCCAGGGGCAAGGGCTGCCCGCAATGCTACGGCAGCGGCTACAAAGGGCGGCTGGGAATATACGAAGTGCTCGTGCCCAGCGAAGAAATGCGGCAGTTGATCGCGAGCGGCGCGAGCATCCTGGAAATGGCCCAGATGGCCAAGCAGATCGGCGCCCGCTCCCTGCTCGAGGATGCGCGCGACAAGGTCAATCAGGGGCTGACCACGCCGGAAGAAGTGTTGCGGGTGCTGGGACCGCAATGACCTGGGTGAGCGGCCTTCACGGGAAACCCGCTGAAATTATCCTTAAAACGGCAGTTAACCACGAATGACACGAATTTTCACGAATGAGCGCTAATAGTTAGGACATAATTTCGCCTCACCCAACGGATGGGCCAAGCAAGAATGGTTAATTCGTTGATTATTCGTGAACATTCGTGCCTTATTCGTGCAAATTCGTGGTTAATCGCTTTTTTTAAGATTATCTGGCTACCGCGAGACTTTCCACATGATTGGCGATGGCGACGAAATCCGCTATCGCCAGGTTTTCCGCCCGCAGACCCGGATCGATTCCGATCTCGGTGAAGTCGTGCGCCGAAAGATAGGCGTGCAGCGAGTTGCGTAGGGTTTTGCGGCGCATGGCGAAAGCAGCGGCGACGATCTTTTCCAGCAGGTTTTCATTCAGCGCCGGCTGCGGCGCATCATGGAGCGGCAGCATGCGCACCACGGCCGATTCGACTTTGGGCGGCGGCGAAAAAGCTGCCGGCGGCACGGTGAACAGCAATTCCATCGCAAAGCGGTACTGCAGCATCACCGACAGCCTGCCGTACTCCGGTGTGGAAGGCGCGGCCACCATGCGCTCCACCACCTCCTTCTGCAGCATGAAATGCATGTCTTCGATCTGTGCGGCGAAGCTGCTCAGGTGAAACAATAGCGGCGTGGAAATGTTGTAGGGCAGATTGCCCACCACCCGCAGGCGGTTTCCCAGGGCGCCGAAATCGAAGCGCAGCGCATCCATGGCATGGATGGTAAGTCGCTCCGGCGCGTAGCGCTTCTGCAACCGGGCGACGATGTCGCGGTCGATTTCCACCACGTGCAAATGCTTCAGCGTTGACAGCAGCGGATCGGTTAGCGCGCTCAGACCGGGACCGATCTCGACCATCAGGTCGTCAGGCGCGGGGCGGATCGCGGCGACGATATCGGCGATCACCTGCCCGTCCGTCAAAAAATGCTGCCCAAAACGCTTTCGGGGAATATGCATCATAAAGATCAATTAGACAGGATTAACAGGATTTTTCAGGATTAACAGGATTTTTTCGGAGATCGTAAGTTTTGGGGTAAAGTGAACCCCGGCACGGCAAATCAAGTTGCCGATAATATCGCGAGATTGTTCCGTCCCACAGCGGCGCCCAGTGAAACGGATAATATCCGGTAAATCCTGAAAAATCCTGTTAATCCTGTCAATTTCCCCCCCTTTCCCGCCCCGCCATTTCAACCGCCAGTTCCAGCGCCGCCTTCAGGCTGCCGAGCTCGATCCGGCCAGTGCCGGCCAGTTCCAGCGCGGTGCCGTGATCGACCGAAGTGCGGATGATCGGCAGGCCGAGCGTGACGTTGACCCCTCCGCCGAAGCTGGCGTGCTTGAGCACCGGCAGCCCCTGGTCGTGGTACATCGTCAGCACGGCATCGCCTTGTTCCAGTGTATGCGGGACAAACAGCGTATCGGCAGGCAGCGGCCCGGCGAGATCCATGCCATCTGCGCGCAGCGCCGCCAGAACCGGCGCGATCACTTCGATCTCTTCCCGCCCCAGGTGGCCGGATTCGCCGGCATGGGGATTGAGTCCGGCTACCAGGATGCGCGGCCGCGTGATGCCGAAGCGCACCGCCAGATCGCGGTGCAGGATGCGCAGTGTCACATCGAGGTTCTCCTTGGTGATGGCGGCGGGCACGTCCTTCAGCGGCAGGTGTGTGGTGGCGAGCGCCACCCGCATGCCGCCGCCGACCAGCATCATCACCACCTTCGGCGTCGCGGTCAGTTTCGCAAGGAATTCAGTGTGGCCGGTGAAGGGAATGCCGGCATCGTTGATCACGCCCTTGTGCACCGGGGCGGTGACCATTGCGCCGTAGGTGCCGTCGAGGCAGCCTTCGACGGCGCTTCGCAGCGTATCGAGCACGTAGCGGGCGTTGGCCGGGACGAGCCTGCCCGGCTCGGCCGGCACTGCCAGTGGGTGGTGCTGCACGGCGAGCGTGCCAGGGGGGATTCCCTCGCCGGGAATGAAATCGGCAAGGTTCAGCGGGAGCCCGAGCCGGCCCGCGCGGGCGGCCAGCAGGGATTTGTCCCCCACCACCACGATTCGTGCAGGAAGCGGCTGCTGCGCCAGCAGCACGCACAAGTCCGGCCCGATGCCGGCGGGCTCGCCGGCGGTCAGGGCGATGGTCGGATGATTCAGTGTCAACGCAAACCTGCGGACGCGGAACAGGCAGGATACTTCAGGGTTAAGACGCCTTGCTTCTGTAAATCCTGAGAAATCCTGTTAATCCTGTCCATATTTTCCTGCCTTTATTTTTCTTCCAGCCGGTATTCGACATAAGCCCGGTCGCGCAACTGACGCAGCCACTCCTGGAAGGCTTCGTCGGCTTTGCGGAGGCGCAGTTCCTGGCGTGCCTGCATCCGCTGCCGCTCGCGGCTGACGTCCTCGCTGCGGCGCTCCAGCACCTGGATCAGATGCCAGCCGAACTGGGATTGCACCGCTTCGGAAATCTGCCCGGGCTTCAGCGCATTCATGGCGCGCTCGAATTCGGGCACGGTATCGCCGGGAGATATCCAGCCCAGATCGCCGCCTTTTGCGGCAGAGCCGTCTTCTGAGTGGAGCCGGGCCAGTTCGGCAAAATTGGCACCGTTGTCCAGCCGCTCCTTGAGTTGCCGCATGCGGTGCTTGGCGTCGCTTTCCGATACCAGTTCGCTGGTTTTGATCAGGATATGACGGACATGGGTTTGCTGCACCACCAGCGGCACGTCCTTGCTGCGCTTGTCCAGCAGCTTGAGGATATGGAAACCGTTGGGGCTGCGCAGAACGTCGCTGGCATCGCCGGAGCGCATTCCAGCAAGCGCCTCAGCGAACAGGGTGGGCAGCTGGCCGCCGGAGCGCCAGCCGAGAACGCCGCCCTGCAAGGCGTCCGGCGCATCGGAATAGCTTACCGCAATCTGGCGGAAATCCTTGCCGCCATTGATCTCGGCAAGGGCCTGTTCGGCGCGCATGCGGCGCTCCTGGATCTGCTCCGGGCTGGCCTGTTCCGGCACGCGGATCAGGATGTGCGCCAGGCTGTATTCCGTTTCGTGGTTGCGGCGCGCCGCCTGGTTGCCGAGGAGGTTGTCCACCTCGCTTTCGCTGACGGTAACACGGTTGTCCACCTCGCGTTCGCGCAGCCGAGCCAGGATGATTTCCTCGCGGATGTCCTCGCGGAACTTGCTGAAATTGACACCGTCCTTTTCCAGCGCGGCGCGGAATTGCTCCATGCCGAGCTTGTTGTCCTCGGCGATGCGCTGCATGGCCCTGTCGAGCTGCATGTCGTCCACGCGCACCCCGGTTTCCCTGGCATATTGCAGCTGCACGCGGTCGGTGATGATGCGCTCGAGCAGCTGCTTCTCCAGCACCTCGCGCGGGGGCAGCGGCGTGCCTTGTTTCTTCAGCTGCTGGACGACGATCTGCATCCGTTCGTTGAGTTCGTACTGGGTCAGCACTTCGCTGTTGACCACCGCCACGATCCGGTCAAGCGGAACGATGCCGCCTTTGACGGGCGATTCGGCAGCCGCGGCGGCGCCGGTCAGCAGGCAGGCGGCGAGCGCCAGGATCGAATACAGCGGATATCTAGCGGGGCGGAACTTCGGTTGATCTGGCTTCATGAGGCTGGTCGGACGATTTGGCATAGCCGGAAATATTCAGTTTAAGCACGTCAATCGGATTGGAGCCGATGCGGCTGACGCCGTTCAGCTCCAGCTGGACGAACAGGGAGTTGCTCACCTCGCCGGTAGCAGTTGCGAAGCGGTGCGCCACCACGCGCGCCGCCCAGCAGCCGCCATTATATTCAAGACCGGCAAGCCCCTCCAGAATTTTGCTGTCCAGCAGCGAGTAATTCCACCGCGCCAGCGCTTGCCAGTACCCGTAAACCGGCCACTGCGTGGAAACGTCGATCTGCTTCAGCGAGGCGCGAGTGTAGCGGTAGCTGAAATTGAGCGTCTTGCCGGGCTGCGGTTGATAGCGGGTGCCGAGGTTGAATTTTTCCGTCTGTTCCCGGTTCGGGTTGTATTGCCAGCCGGCGTCGAGGGTCCATCCTGGCACGAAGCGCCCGCTCGCCACGGCCAGAATGTCGGAGGTTTTGTCGGTGCGCGCGGGCGAGGTCAGCGTTACCTCCTGCTCCTTGAAGTAGTAGCGCTGGCCGATCGCCGCCGTCAGGTAAGCCTGCCCGCTGGTGGGGTCGAGCAGGCGTGAGGTGAGCGCCGCCGTGACCTGGTTGGCGTCGTTGATGCGGTCGCTGCCGCTGAAACGGTTTTCCGTGAACAGCTGGGCGTAGCTCAAATCCAGCTCGCCACTGTCGAACACGGGAAGCTGGTCCTGTTTGCGGTATGGTACATAGAGATAGTACAGGCGCGGCTCCAGGGTCTGGACATAGGTCTTGCCGCGCGCTTCCAGATCGCGTTCGAAGAATACGCCGCTGTCCACGCTGAGGATCGGAACGTTGCGGGTGGCATCGGGGAAGCCGGAGGCATTGTTCTCGCCTAGCGCGTAACGAGTGTGGTGCAGGCCGATTTTCGGTGTGACGTAGCCGAAAATCGTGGTGAGCGGCAGGCTGGCGCTGGGGTTGAGCATGAAGCGCTGGCCGTTGATCAGGGTGGGATGGCGGAAATCCACGTATTCGCTTGCCAGCGCGAGATTGGTCGAATAGACGTTCGGTTTGGTCGCGGTCAGCATCAGCTGCGGCGTCCGGTGGTAGGGCGGGACGATCGGCGCAAGCGGATCCTGCAGGGTCTGGAAGCGCTGCACCCGGGCGGAAAATCCCAGGCCGGGGGCGGCATAGCTGAGCGTGCCTTCGCGCGGCAGGTTGACTCTGGAGGTGGCGGAGATCTGGGTTCCTAGATCCCGGTAGTAGGCATCGTCGGACACTTGCTGCAGCTGAAGGCTCCCTGTCCAGCCGGCGCCGAAACTCTGCAGGTGGCGCAGGGTGAAGGCATGGCGGCTCGCGCCGGCGACCCGGTCGTCTGGGAGATAATCAAGGTCTGCCTGGCCGGAATAGTTCGGCTCCAGGTAACGGAACTCGTTGAGCAGTAGCACCCCGCGCTTGGTCAGGATGCGGGGGGTGATGGTGGCGTCGCGGTTGGGTGCGATATTCCAGTAGAAGGGCAGGGTAACGGCAAAGCCACTGTTGGAAGTGCTGCCGAAAGAAGGGGTGAGCAGGCCGGATTTGCGCTGGTTGCTGAGAGAGAAAGTCATCCAGGGCGAATAGAGCACCGGCACCCCCATGAATTCGACGCGGGCGTGGTGGGCCGTGCCGATCTGCGTGGTGCGGTCGATCTCCAGCTCGCCCGCGCGCACGAACCAGTCTTCCGAGCCTGGTTCGCAGGTGGTGTAGCGGGTGCGCACCAGCTCGTATTTGTCCTTTCCCTGAAACAGCAGCGTTTCGGCATCGCCGTGGGCCTGCTGCCCGCCCAGCCAGAAATCGGGGGCCCGCATGTAGCCTTCGCGCCGCTCCAGCTTCATGCGCAGCTCAGGCCCGCGCATCATGTCTTTGCCCTGCTCCACGCGCACCCGGTCTTCGGCCCACACCTCGTCCTCGTCCCGGTCGTAGATCAGATGCTCGGCGAAAACCGCCTGCCCGCGCTTGCGCAGCTCGGCGTTGCCGTGCGCCTCGAATTCGGCATCCTGGTGCCCCTGCAGCCGGTCGGCGCTGATGAAAACCGGCGTCGCCTCGTCCGACGGCAGGCCGGAAAGCAGCGACGGCTGCGGCTTGAGCGCCACGGCGTCATCGTCGGCGAGGGCGGAGTGCGCGAACAGGGCGAGCAGGGAAAGGACCAACGGGGTCAGGCGGCTGTTATGCATTATTGAGGGGGCATCGCGCAGAAATGCTAAAATCGCATAATTCCGGCTTTTAAGCAATCGGCTCTTGAGATGGCGACACGCGAAGAATTACTCCACAATTGGCTCATAAGGCAGTTTCCCGGCGCTGCCCTGAAAATCGAACCGGCCTCGGCGGATGCAAGTTTCCGCCGCTACTTCCGGGTGGCGGTGGACGGCGGCACGCTGATCGTCATGGATGCGCCGCCGCAGCACGAGGATTGCAGGCCGTTCCTGCACGTGGCGCGCCTGTTCGGCGAAGCGGGCGCCCACGTGCCGCGCGTGCTGGCGCAGGATCTGGAACAGGGTTTCCTGCTGCTGAGCGACCTGGGCAGCGAAACCTATCTGCAGGTGATCGACGAAGCCAATGCCGGCGAGCTGTATCGCGATGCGGTCGAAGCCCTGCTCAAGATCCAGCTCGCCAGCCGTCCCGGCGTTCTGCCGGACTACGACGAAGCCCTGCTGCTGCGCGAAATGCGTCTGTTCCCGGAATGGTATGTAAGCAAGCACTTGCAGACGGAGCTTTCATCCGAACAGGCGGATTCGCTGGAACGGTCGTTTGCCGCCATCGTGCGCAGCAACCTCGCCCAGGGACGGGTGTACGTGCACCGCGACTACCATTCGCGCAACCTGATGGCGAGCGAGCCCAATCCGGGCGTGCTGGATTTTCAGGACGCCGTGTACGGCCCCGTCACCTACGACCTGGTTTCCCTGTTCAAGGACGCCTACGTCAGTTGGGAAGAGGAGCGGATACTGGACTGGACCATCCGCTACTGGGAGAAGGCAAAGCGCGCCGGCCTGCCGGTGAGCGCCGACTTCGCCGAATTCTATCGCGATTTCGAATGGATGGGCGTGCAGCGCCACCTCAAGGTACTGGGAATTTTCGCCCGTCTCTGGCACCGCGACGGCAAGGAGGGCTACCTCAAGGATATGCCGCTGGTGATGGCCTACCTGCGCCGCGCGTGCGAGCGCTACGTCGATCTCGTCCCATTGCTGAAGCTGCTGGACGCGCTGGAAAACCGGCAGCCCGCGGTGGGGTACACGTTCTGAACAAAAAACTTAAATCAGGGGTGGCGCGAATTTTCACGACCGCACTCGAATGGAATCCATTCGTGTGCATTCGTGTCATTCGTGGCCAAAAAACCCCATGAAAGCCATGATACTGGCCGCCGGCCGCGGCGAGCGCATGCGCCCGCTGACCGACGCTACGCCCAAGCCGCTGCTGGAAGCGGGCGGCAAGCCGCTGATCGTGTGGCACATCGAGAAGCTGGCACGGGCGGGATTTCGCGAGCTGGTGATCAACCATGCCCATCTCGGCCACCTGATCGAAGCCGCCCTGGGCAACGGCAGCCGTTTCGGGGTGAGCATTCGCTATTCGCCGGAGGCCGAGGCGCTGGAAACCGCGGGCGGTATCGCCAACGCGCTGCCGCTGCTGGGAGCGGCGCCTTTTCTGGTGGTCAATGGCGACGTTTTCAGCGATTACGATTTCGGCGCGCTCCTGGCCCGTTTGCCGGACATGGCGGGGCTGCCCATGGCGCACCTGGTGCTGGTGGACAACCCGCCGCACCATCCGCATGGCGACTTCGCCCTCGAAGGCGGCTTGGTGAAGGCGCATGGCGAGCGTATGCTTACTTTCAGCGGCATCGGTCTGTATCGGCCGGAAATGTTTGCCGGCATAAGCCGCGGCAGCAAGGCGAAGCTTGCCCCGCTGTTGCGCGAGCACATGAATGCGGGCCGGATAAGCGGCGAGCACTACCTTGGCCGCTGGCTGGATGTCGGCACGCCGGAGCGCCTGAAGCAGCTGGATGCCGACCTGTCGGAGCGCGCTGCCTGACGCGCCGTTTCCGGCTTACTTCGTCAGCGCCATGAACACCTGCGGCAGCCGCTCCGGCAGCTTCTCGATGTGGTCGATCACGGTGTAGCCGTTGCGCCCGAAGATGTCCGCCACGTAGTCGTCCGCCCTGGGGTCGAGCGTGATGCAATGGGTGGCGATGCCGCGGCCGCCGAGCTCCTCCACCGCCTTTTTGGTGTCGGCGCGCAGGTAGTAGGGATCGTCCACATCGATGTCCGAAGGCTCGCCGTCGGTGAGCACCAGCAGCAGTTTCTTCTGCGAGCTGCGTTTGGCCAGAAAATGTCCGGCATGGCGAATGGCCGCGCCCATGCGCGTGGACAGCTCGCCCTCCATGCCGGCCAGCCGCCCTTTCACCTCCTCTCCCCACGGTTCGGTGAATCCCTTGAAATGCGTGTAGCGCACCTGGTGGCGGGTGTTCGAGGCAAACCCGGCGATGGCGAACGGATCGCCCAGCGCCTCGATCGCCCAGGCCAGCAGCGAGACCGCTTCCTGCGACAGCTGCAGCACCGAGCTTTCGCACCCCGCCGGCGTTTCGTTGATCGACTGCGACAGATCGAGCAGCAGCATCACCGAGATGTCGCGGCCGTCGTGGCGGTGGCTCATGTGGATGCGCGAATCCGGGGTGGAGCCGGACCTGAAATCGACCATGGCGCGCAGGGCGACATCCAGATCCAGTTCATCGCCGTCTTCCTGGTAGCGGATACGGACGTGCTGCTGCGGTTTGAGCAGGTCAACGATGCGCTTCAGCTTGCGGGCGAGCTGCTTGTGCTTCTCGAACAGCGCGTCGATCCTGGCGGGGTTGTCCGCCGGCTGGATCGTCTCGTACACCGTGACCCAGTCCGGCCGGTAGTGCTGCGCTTCGCAGTCCCATTCGGGATGGTGGCGCGAGAACAGGTTGCTCTCCCCCCCGCCGTCGGCCTTCGGATTGGCGGCGGCGTGATCGGAATGGAAGTCCTCCTCGTCAGTGGTGTCCTCCAGGAATATCCACATATAGCGGTTGTCGTCGCGGTAGCTGACTTCGGTGTCCTTGAACCATACCCTGGGCAGGCGGAACGCCGGCTCGTGCATGGCGGAATGGCAGGCCACGCCCAGGTCGGTGGCGATGGCGGCGTCGTGGGGATTCTGTTCCATACGGGCATGGAAGCGCGCGACGAAATCCAGCAGCACGGGGTCGGTATAAGGGTGGTCCGGATCGAGCAGGGCGCGGGACAGCATCGCCGCCTTGTGGCGGATATTCGACTGGTCGGGCGGGCAGGCGTTTTCCTCCGGGATCGGATGCAGCGCCAGCCACATCCGGCGCAGGCCGGGAAAGCGCCGGATGGCCAGCGCTTCCACGCGGCTATCCTCGAATGCCTCGATGAACAGGTGCTGGAAGCGGTTGTAATTGTCGGCGATGAACGGCCGCGTGTAAGCCCTGTGCGCCGCCAGGTGCGCCAGCAGGGCGCGGTAGCGGTCTAGCCCCGAGATTTTTATTTCGCCCGCAGGGCGACGGCTGCTCTCTCCCCCGCCTGGCGGGGGAGAGTTGGAGAGAGGGCCACCCGAGATTTTCATCCCCCCCGGCGCGACCTCGATATCGTCGTAGACATCGGGCAGATGGAAGCCCTTGCTGTCGAGGTACGGCACCTGCCGGCGCAGGATGTCGAAGGCGAGCGAATAGGGGTGGAAGTCGGCATCCTCATCCCAGAACGCCTTGAGGTAGAGAGTCAGCTTGCGCTCGTTGTCCACGAACAGCGTGCCGTGGCGTTCGCGCTGCAGCGCGGCGCGGGCGTCCGCAGTCTGCAGGCTGAAGTAGTCGCCGTAGCGGTGCGGCTGCTCCCGGTAGGTGCGCAGCCCGTAACGGATCCAGTTGTCGATGCCGCCGATGCTGAGCTGGTTGAGCAGCGTCTCGGCATGGGTCAGCAAGGGGATCAGCCCGTTGTTCGCTTCGATGGAGACCAGCTCGATCAGCCTGAAATACTCCCGCATCTGCGGCGCTTTTTCCAGCCGCCGGGCACAGGTGGGCAGCAGCGAAAGAAACGCCGAGATCGCCGCGCCAGTCGAGCGTTGCGACAGGATGCGGCAGGTCTCGGTGACGTTGCGGATGATCTCCTCGCCCGCGATGCGCGCCACCGAAGGCATTTCCTCCAGGAAAATCAGCACCAGCTCCGTGCCGCGTCCCAGGTTGGACACCATGGACGCGCCGTCGAGATAGGCATCGATGCCGCGCTCGGACATGACGGCGAGCGCTTCCTGCATGCAGCCTTCGAAGATGTCGTCCACCTGCGGCACGCTGGAGCGCAGGCGCTGGCGGTAGGATTGGAGGTCGGGGTTCATAAGCTGTCTACCGGCGAGTCAGCCATGAATGGCGCGAATACCAGATTCTTATTCGTGAACATTCGTGTGCATTCGTGGCTAAAACGATTTTCACGCTTCAAAAAACATATCGATCGCGTTATCCAGCGTTTCGCGAATATCGGCATCGTCGGTAATCGGCCGGGAGAGCGCCGTGCGGCAGGCATCGCGCGGGGCGATGCCTTGCGCGATCAGTTTCGCGGCGTATACCAGCAGCCGGGTCGAGGTGCCTTCCTCCAACCCGTGGCCCTTGAGGTTGCGCGCGCGGTGGGCGATCTGCACCAGCTTGTCGGCGACATCGCGGCCGATGCCGGTTTCCTTGGCGACGATGGCGGCTTCCGTGTCCGCATCGGCGTAGTCGAATTCCAGCGCGGCGAAGCGCTGCTTGGTGGACTGCTTCAAGTCCTTCATCAGGCTCTGGTAGCCGGGGTTGAAGGAGATCACCAGCTGGAAATCGGGGTGTGCCTCGACCAGCTCACCTTTCTTGTCGAGCGGCAGGGCGCGGCGATAATCGGTCAGCGGGTGGATCACCACCGTGGTGTCCTTGCGCGCCTCGACGATTTCATCGAGGTAGCAGATCGCGCCGATGCGCGCGGCCAGCGTCAGCGGGCCGTCCTGCCAGCGGGTGCCCTGGGCATCGAGTAGGAAGCGGCCGACCAGGTCGGAGGCGGTCATGTCCTCGTTGCAGGCGACGGTGATGAGCGGCCGGCCCAGCTTCCACGCCATGTACTCGACGAAGCGCGACTTGCCGCAGCCGGTCGGGCCTTTCAGCATGACCGGCAGGCGCGCGGCGTAGGCGGCCTGGTACAGCTCGATTTCCTTGCCCTGCGGCTGGTAGAACGGTTCTGCGTGAATCTTGTATTGTTCGGCGTTCGGGTTCGACATTGGAGTCCTCACCGGTAGGGTGCGCCATGCGCACCGGTCAGTTGCATGGGGCGCGCATGGCGCGCCCGGAAAGTGTTGGGGAAAAAAAGCCCCTGCGGTCTTGGACGGGCAGGGGCTCTTTTTGGTTGCCGGGAAGGTTCGGCTTACTTGTGAACCTTCAGAGCCTCGCGCCAGCCCGGATACAGCTTGTCCGCATCCCAGTGGAAGGACTCGAAGGCGCCGGCCAGTTCCTTGTGCTCCTTGGCGTAGTCAACCAGGTTGACGCCGGCCATCCACGCATCGCGCGCCTGGCGCAGGGATTTCGCGCCCGCCGCACCGCCATCCTTGTGGCCGAAGGCGCCGCCGCCGGAGGTCTGGATCACGTTGCAGTGGCCCAGGTTGTCGAAGAAGCCGGGCAGACGCAGGGCGTTCATGCCGCCGGAGATGATCGGCGTGGTCGCCTTCATGCCCCACCAGGGCTGGTTGAAGTACAGGCCCATGGCTTCGTCCTGCTCCAGCATGTGCGCCAGCAGCTTGTCGGCCGGGTCGCCTTCCATCTTGCCGAAGCCCATGGTGCCGGTGTGGATGCCGGAGGAGCCCTGCAGGCGCGACATCTTCATGTGCACCAGCGCGTTGTAGCCGCGCTTGGTCTGCGGGCTGGTGACGGCGCCGTGGCCGGCACGGTGGTAGTGCAGGAACTGGTTGGGGAAGTGGCGGCGGCAGGTGGTCACGGCCATCGGGCCACCGACGTAGCCGTCAACCAGGAAAGCCACATGGTCGGCGTTCTCGGCGAAGGTTTCCAGGATGTATTCGCCGCGGCGGATCATCTCGAACGGGTCGTCGGAAGTGATGTTGGCGGAGAACAGCTTGGCTTCGCCGGTTTCGTCCTGGGCGCGGCGCATGGCGTCGGCCACCAGCTTGATGGTTTCCTTGAGCGGAGCGAACACCTGGTTGCCCTGGGGCTCGTCGTTCTTGATGAAGTCGCCGCCTTTCCAGAACTGGTAGCAGGCATCGGCGAAGGGCTGCGGGCGCAGGCCCAGTTTCGGCTTGATGATGGTGCCCACGACCATGCCGCCGTTGACCAGCGGGCGGCCGAGCACGCGCCACATGTCCACGATGTTCATGGCGGGGCCGTCGAACAGGCGCATGTAGGCTTGCGGCACGTAGAAGTCGAGCATCTTGGCGTATTCGACGTCGCCCATGCCCTGGTTGTTGCCGATGGTGAGCGTCAGGAAAGACACCAGCATGGCGCGGCCGTCGATGATGTTGCGGTCGAACAGATCGATCGGGTAAGCGATCTTCATCAGTTCCTTGGCTTCGTCGATCTCGTAAACGATCGCGTCGACGCCCTTGGTGAACTCGTCGGTGGTGCAGACTTCGACGTTGGTGCCGGTGGAGGATTCGGCGGCGAAGTGGGCGGCGGTGGCCAGGTAATCCAGATAGCCGGCCTTCGGCTTCATCAGGTAGGCGCACAGCACATGGCGGCCGCCCTTGATCAGGTCGGCTTCCTTGAGGCTGAGATTGGCATAACGGCTGGACTGATCCATTTTTGCTCCTTTTGGGATAAATTAACTAAAAAACCGAAATCGCGCTTACCGCCCGAAATTCATGGGCTGCACTATACGGGCCGCAAGATATAAATAACAGTCAATTGTTTTGATGCTTATCATAAGCATAATATTATGGTGTTGGTGTAATGCGTTGTTTTTGATGAAGGCTTGGAAGCAGGAGGAGGAATGGGAGGCAATTTTTTCAGGCCGCAGGAGTTTTCCCGGGAGCCGCGCTTGATGCCCGCCTCCACCTATAATCTCGCCCGCTCCATGCTGCTGCAGAGCGGCTCGCGCTACCTGCTGGTGCCGATTCGGCCGCTTTCCTATCTGGCCATTTTGGACGGCGAAGAAATCGTGTTCGTCGGCCGTGAAGGCGGCAACCTGATCGAAATCGCCTGGCAGGGCTTTCGCCCGCAGCAACGGCGCTCTCTTGAAGATGCGGTCGCGTTCGAAGCGGTGTACTACGCTCCCGCCGCACCGCTTACCGTGAACAGCCTGGAGCGGGAATTCCACCGGGCGCTGCAGGAATTGGCCGCACGGGTCAAGCGCCGTGAATCGGCCAAAGTGATCGAGTTTCGCTCGAAGAAGTAGCCGCTCAATCGCGGTCGGCCGCCGGCTCCGCGCCGTCGTGATCCCACGGCAGCAGCACGTGGCGCGGCGGCTTGCTCATTTGATACAGCACCACGCCACAACTGGCCATGAACACCACTGTGGCGAGCAGGCTTGCCACGATGACGTCGCTCCCGCCGCGCTGGCTGAACATGACCAACAAAACCGCCACCGCGGCTCCCGCTCCGAGAAAGGAGAATACGGAAAAACCGAGCGCGACCTTGCGCCCGAATGTTCTTTCAATCATGGACCATCCTCCCGGCGCTGCGACCGAAAATCAGGCATCATAGCGGAGTAATTCGACCTGCACCATGTTGCGCTTCAACCGTTTTTCTGCAGCATCCGCGCAGGCTGCCGAAAATGAGGAACGTCTTTCTTGCCGGCTCCCTCGATCAGCATTCTCCATTTTTTCTCTGCCGCCACATCGAAACCGGCGCGCCGACAAGTGTCCCGAGCGCGATACCCCATACGGTAGCCCAGGCGTACCAGTTGATGTGGTCTCTTTGATCCGTGGCAACAGTGACAAAAATGCCTGTCACGGTGGCGACAATCAGAAGAAAAACTTTCATTGTTACTTTCCTTTCTCGATGTTTCGATTTGCCGGCAGCAGGCTGTGCCGGGAAATAAGCATAGGGATCAAAACACAGACACCTTAACGAGTTCTTAACACGGCGTTGAAAAGCGGCTGCGCCTTGCCGGATCAATACCTTCGCTCCGCCCCGGAAAACGTCGTCAAGGATTCGAACGCTTTGCCGGCCGGGGAGTAGCCGAGCAGTTCGCCCTGTCCGATATCGAAATACCAGCCGTGAAGGTGCAGCGTTCCCGCCTCGACCCGCTGCCTGATCCACGGGAAGGTCATCAGATTGTCCAGCGACAGCAGCACGGACGCCTGCTCGCAGGCGCGGGTCCGGATGTCGAACGGCTTGTGCGGCAGTTCGGCTTCCGCCTTGTCGCGCGCCGGCTTGGCGATGCGCATCCAGTTCGCGATGAAGCCGCCGTTCTCGCAGCCGCACGCGCCTTCCATGAGGGCGCGGATACCGCCGCACTGGGAATGCCCGAGCACGATGATGTGCTCGACTTCGAGGCTGCACACGGCAAATTCCAGCGCGGCGCTGACGCCGTGAAGACCGCCTCCTTCCTCGCACGGCGGCACGAGGTTGGCGACGTTGCGCACCGCGAAAATGTCGCCGGGGTCGCTGCCCATCAGGATGGCGGGATCCACCCGCGAATCGCTGCAGCCGACCACCAGCGCCCTGGGATGCTGTCCCTGTTTCAACTGTTCGTAAAGCTCGCGGTTGCTGCCGAAATAATTTTCCCGGAAGCGCTTGAATCCGGCGATGAATTTTGCGATGTCTCTCATGGTGTCCGTTCTTGTCCAGGTTTGACTATTTTGCGGCAAGCTTTGCCAGCGCTTCGTCCGCCGTCTGGTCGTAACGCGCGCGTTCCTTTTTCGCCGCAGCCTCGAGGGCCCGGCCGATTTCCGGATATTTCAGCGCCAGGATGCGCGCGGCCAGTATGGCGGCGTTCTTCGCGCCATCCACGGCCACCGTCGCAACCGGCACGCCGGGCGGCATCTGCACCGTGGAGAGGAGCGCGTCCAGCCCCGACATGATGCCGCCGGACAGGGGCAGGCCGATCACCGGCAGCCGGGTGTGCCCCGCGATCACCCCGGCCAGATGCGCCGCCACGCCCGCGCAGCCGATCAGCACCTGCACGCCTTCTTCGTGGGCGCGATCGAGGTAGGCGAAAACCTTGTCCGGCGTGCGGTGCGCCGAGGCCACCACGATTTCGCTGGGGATGCCGAGCTCGGTCAGGGTGTCGCGCACCTTGACCACCGTGGGCAGATCATTGGGGCTGCCGGTGAGTATGCCCACCAGCGTCTTGCCGCCGGCCTTGCCGGCCTGCTTTTTCGCTTCGGATTTCTTCATCGATATTCTCCTCGTGTCAGTTTTCGATCGGTCGGCGCGGGCGGTTAAACCGGTTTTTTCAGGTTCAACCTAGAAAAAGCGGTTTGGCCACGAATGACACGAATGTTCACGAATAATCATGACGTTACTCATGGGGCCGTGCTCGCCTGGATGGTATGCTGCAAATCGGCCGCACTTCGTTGTTCTTATTCGT
>JBFMFB010000031.1:0-2500 GCA_040752115.1 Pseudomonadota bacterium
CCACTTTAAATGGCGAACAGCCATACCCTTGGGACCGGCTACAGCCCCAGGATGTGATGAGCCGACATCGAGGTGCCAAACTCCCCCGTCGATATGAACTCTTGGGAGGAATCAGCCTGTTATCCCCGGCGTACCTTTTATCCGTTGAGCGATGGCCCTTCCATTCAGAACCACCGGATCACTATGACCTGCTTTCGCACCTGCTCGACCTGTCCGTCTCGCAGTTAAGCACCCTTATGCCATTGCACTAATAACGCGATTTCCGACCGCGTCTAGGGTACCTTCGTACTCCTCCGTTACTCTTTGGGAGGAGACCGCCCCAGTCAAACTGCCTACCATACACGGTCCCCGACCCGGATTACGGGCCTAGGTTAGAACCTCAAACACATCAGGGTGGTATTTCAACGGCGGCTCCATCGGAACTAGCGTCCCGACTTCATAGCCTCCCACCTATCCTACACAGAGATGTTCAAAGTCCAATGTAAAGCTACAGTAAAGGTGCACGGGGTCTTTCCGTCTAGCAGCGGGGAGATTGCATCTTCACAAACACTTCAACTTCGCTGAGTCTCGGGTGGAGACAGTGTGGCCATCGTTACGCCATTCGTGCGGGTCGGAACTTACCCGACAAGGAATTTCGCTACCTTAGGACCGTTATAGTTACGGCCGCCGTTTACTGGGGCTTCGATCAAGAGCTTGCACCCCATCACTTAACCTTCCAGCACCGGGCAGGCGTCACACCCTATACTTCCTCTTTCGAGTTTGCAGAGTGCTGTGTTTTTATTAAACAGTCGCAGCCACCTTTTCACTGCAACCCCGTTCTGCTCCAGACGCGAAGTCCTTCACATACTTGGGGCACACCTTCTCCCGAAGTTACGGTGTCAATTTGCCGAGTTCCTTCACCCGAGTTCTCTCAAGCGCCTTAGAATTCTCATCCTGCCCACCTGTGTCGGTTTGCGGTACGGTCCCGATACAACTGAAGCTTAGAGGCTTTTCCTGGAAGCATGGTATCAGTCACTTCGCAGCACATGGCCGCTCGTCATCACGCCTCGGCGTTGACCCTCCGGATTTGCCTAAAGGATCCGCCTACACGCTTAAACCGGGACATCCAACACCCGGCCGACCTAACCTTCTCCGTCCCCCCATCGCATTGTATCGAGGTATCGGAATATTAACCGATTTCCCATCAGCTACGCATTTCTGCCTCGCCTTAGGGGCCGACTCACCCTGCGCCGATGAACGTTGCGCAGGAAACCTTGGGCTTTCGGCGAGGGAGCCTTTCACTCCCTTTATCGCTACTCATGTCAGCATTCGCACTTCGGATACCTCCAGCATCCCTTACGAGACACCTTCGCAGGCTTACCGAACGCTCTCCTACCATTCAAACATCCCGCAGGACATTCAAATCCGCGTCTTCGGTGTATGGTTTGAGCCCCGTTACATCTTCCGCGCAGGACGACTCGACCAGTGAGCTATTACGCTTTCTTTAAAGGGTGGCTGCTTCTAAGCCAACCTCCTGGCTGTCTGGGCCTTCCCACTTCGTTTTCCACTTAACCATACTTTGGGACCTTAGACGGCGGTCTGGGTTGTTTCCCTCTCGACACCGGACGTTAGCACCCGATGTCTGTCTCCCGTGAATCAACTCCTCGGTATTCTTAGTTTGCCATGGTTTGGTAACGTGCAATACGCCCCTAGCCATAACAGTGCTTTACCCCCGAGGGTCTGTCACGAGGCACTACCTAAATAGTTTTCGGAGAGAACCAGCTATTTCCAAGTTTGTTTAGCCTTTCACCCCTATCCACAGCTCATCCCCTAGTTTTTCAACACTAGTGGGTTCGGACCTCCAGCAGGTGTTACCCTGCCTTCATCCTGGCCATGGATAGATCACTTGGTTTCGGGTCTACACCCAGCAACTGTTCGCCCTTATCAGACTCGCTTTCGCTGCGCCTCCCCTATCGGTTAAGCTCGCTACTGAATGTAAGTCGCTGACCCATTATACAAAAGGTACGCAGTCACCCGGTGCTTCAAAAGCTCTGCTTTTGAAGCAGGGACTAGGGACTGGGGGCTGGGGACTAGCAAAACCCTTTGGTTTGCCTAGCCCCTAGTCCCTAGCCTCTAGCCCCTGTGCTTCATGCGCAAAGCGCTTGAAGCACCAGGCTCCCACTGTTTGTATGCATACGGTTTCAGGATCTATTTCACTCCCCTCCCGGGGTTCTTTTCGCCTTTCCCTCACGGTACTGGTTCACTATCGGTCGATTACGAGTATTTAGCCTTGGAGGATGGTCCCCCCATGTTCAGACAGGATTTCACGTGTCCCGCCCTACTTGTCGCACACCTAGTTCTACCAACGATCTTTCATATACGGGGCTATCACCCACTATGGCCGGACTTTCCAGACCGTTCTATTAAATCGCTGGCTAAAGAGTGCAGGCTGTTCCGCTTTCGCTCGCCACTACTGACGGAATCTCGGTTGATTTCTTTTCCTCTGCCTACTTAGATGTTT
>JBFMFB010000031.1:5000-21413 GCA_040752115.1 Pseudomonadota bacterium
AAACCGTGGTTGCGGGGGCAGGATTTGAACCTACGACCTTCGGGTTATGAGCCCGACGAGCTGCCAGACTGCTCCACCCCGCGCCGAGAAAATGAACTTTAGCAAAAGTTCTGTTTGCCTGTCAAGCAGCGTTTGTTTGCCGCTTTTTTGCGGTGTCGTACCAACGATACCGAGCTTGACCAAACATCTCGCATCTGGTCGCGCTGCGCGGCTACTGCCAGGAGCCCATGCCCTTGCCCGACACACGGGTAGAACCGCCTGATTCGCCAGCGGTGTTTACTTGAACGAATCAAACCACCGATCTCCACAACATAAGAAGTACCAGCAGTCGCTGCTTTTTTGAATCAGAAAAAGGCGCACACGGATAAAGCTGGGGCTGGGCAAAACCACGGCGATAGACGGCTGACACAACCTCGCCGGATTCGGCGGAACTTCGGCCAGATGCAGTGCTTCCCTGGTTCGGGTGGAGGCGCGAATGATCCTCTCTCAGAACGCGCCATTCCAACCTGCTGCAAACTGTTTCATAGCCAGGGGAGGGCTTGCGCGTCTCAGAAGTTTTTTCTTGTGCAAACTCATTCACTTGCGGCGCAGCAATAACACGGATGTCGGTAATCCCATTACGAGGTTCCAGACTGACGGGTGCGCTGGCTATTGCGGCTGGCAGCATAAGGAAGGGGCCTGCAATCAGCACCGCTAGCATTTTCGCAACCCCGGACAGTTTTGCGGTCGAGGAATTCATATCAGTTTATCCTCCACTAAAGGGGGCCGCCCATTACGATCTTTGACATGACACCGCCCAACACCGTGATTTACGAACGGAGCGCTTCCTCTGCTTCAACCAAAGCACGAACCTGTCAGCAGAGATAAATTGGGGCAGCTGAAAAATCGCCGGCAACACCGTAAATAACACCTGCAATGAAGCAAGAAATGGCAACCAAAAAGCGAAATTTGCACATGCTGCCAATTTCATGTAGCAATTGCCGTGCCCGCAAAATAACTTCCTGTTAGTAAGTGATATTTGTAATTGTGGCGAGAGCCTGAACAAATTTTTTTGTATCGTCCGATTTACAGCATGAAGAAGCGGAGCCAGAAATTCGCCGCAAAACAGGAAAAATACCTTGGGCAACCAAGCAATTAATTACATTGTGCACCAATTACGAGACAAAAAATCCATTTGGCATATTGAAGCAACGATTCATCATATTGATTTAAAGGGTGATTTAACCCTGATAGATGCACGAAAAGGAACAGGCAGTTCAACAGAAATTCTTCTGCCGAACTGCCTGTTTAGGGAATGGAGAAAGGCTTAAGGAAACCAGGAAGAACGTTGGTGTGCTACATCTGAATGCCGCATTTCTCCATCAGGCGATATAGCGTCATGCGTGACACACCAAGTTCCTGCGCCGCATGAGAAACATTGTTGCGCGCACGCTGCAGGGCGCTCAGAATCACTTCTTTTTCCGCTGCCGCTCTAGCTTCTTCCAAGGTTAGGTGATACCGCTTCGAAACGCGCCTCTCTAAACCGAGATCCGCTGGCGTGATCAGGCGGCTTTCGCACATCACCATGGCGCGCCGAATCCTGTTGATCATTTCACGAACATTGCCCGGCCAATCGTGTTCGTTCATCAGATGCAGCGCATGCTGGCTGAATCCCTGCACCTTTTGCCTTTTCTCGGAGGAAAACTTATTAAAGAAAAATTGCGCCAGCAATTCGATATCGCCTTCGCGCTCGCGCAATGCCGGCACTTTGACGTAAAGCACGTTCAGTCGATAAAAGAGATCCTCGCGGAAGCGACCTTCCTTCACCGCCTTCTCAAGATCCATGTGAGTCGCGGCGATCACCCTAACATCCACGTGAACTTGTTCGGTGGAGCCAAGCCGCTCGATCGTTTTTTCCTGCAGGAAACGCAGCAGATTGACTTGCAACTCCAGCGGCAAGTCCCCAATTTCATCTAGGAAAATCGTGCCGCCGGCGGCCGCCTCGATCCGCCCGATCTTGCGCTGATGGGCTCCAGTAAAAGCGCCTTTCTCGTGACCGAAGAGCTCTGACTGAATCAGGTTCGCCGGCAGCGCCCCACAATTTACCGCCACAAAAGGAGCACCTGCCCGGCTCGAACGCTCGTGGATGGCGAGCGCCGTGAGCTCCTTACCGGTACCGCTCTCGCCCGCGATCAGAACAGGGGCTTCAACACCGGCGATTTTCCGGATATTGCGGAATAGCGTTTGCATCACCGGGCTTGCACCCACCATCTCGTCTTCGCCGCCCTCCGGATAGCGCATCTCTTTCTGCTTCATGCTAGCCATGCCGTAGGCGTGCCCCATGGTAATCAGCAGCCGGCTGCAGTCTGCCGGCAGCGTGTGATAGTCATAGCAGCTCTCCCGAATTACGCGGTGTATCTCGCGATCTTGCATGGCAGCCTGGGGCAGGAGGGCGATCCACTCCAGGTGGCTGCTGGCATAGAGCACATCCTCCATCGGCTGAAACCCGGCGTCTCCGCGTGCCCCGAAATGGGCCAGGCCGACCTGGAAGCTCTTGGAACCAATCATATTCCTGGCTTCCTCGGAGTCTTTGGCCACATGCACATCCCACCCCGCTGCCCGGAGCTCGGGAAGCAAAGTAGAAGACGCTTGAGCAGCCCTGGCATCCCTAAGATAAAGCACTTTGCGATTTAGCATAAATAACTCCCCTTGCCGAGCCCATTCCCCGTCAATTCAATCTGACACCGGCATGATGCCGCGAGCGATCGTAAAAGAAATTGATCCAGCGCAAAAATGTTCGCTCTTTACATGAACGGCACATCGATCATCAGTCCATATTTTTTCAGGATATCAGCAGTCATCCGATACTGTTATCAGTGCAAAAGAAACACTTATGTAGGAATTTGTCTTACAAATGTTACATCAGGTTCCCGGCGCAGTAAACATTTTTGCACGCCTCTCTATCGCCACAATTTCATCAGCCACGGCGCCGACCAATCGCGGAAGGGCATCGCGCGTCGCCTGGCTTATGGTTTCTCCCTCCATTCCGCCGATCTCGATCCCCCACAATACCAGCCAAGGCGGCAGATCGCCCAGTGTTTTTCCCAATTTCATTGCCTCTGCCAGGCCGACGCCGTGGGTGGAAGTGTGGCGAGCAATGACAGAGAAAATCGCCTCACTTTCCAGCCGGTGCAGCGTGCCCGGCGCAGCGCCCGTGCATATCCCGTCAATCAACACCACTCGCTCTGCTCCACGCATGAGCGTAATCAACCTGGCGCCCGGGCGGTCGTGCTTGGATATGACCACGTATGCCGGGTCAAAGACGCTCTCCAAGGCGTCGGCTGCCAGCCAGCCGATGCGATCGTCCCCGAACGGAGAGCCGATACCGAACACCCGTACCGCAGCAGTCATGACCGCTCCGCACGAAAATCGAGAAAATGGGTCGCGCAGGAAATGCAAGGATCGTAGTTACGGATCACGGTTTCGCAGCGCAGGCGCAATTCGTCGTCTGGCCTGTCGAGCCCGAACTGCTCCAGCGACAGCCGCAAATCTTCCTCGATCCTGGCCTGGTTCTGACTGGTGGGCGGCACGATGCGCGCGCTTGCGACACGCCCGTTGCGGTTGATTTCGTAGCGGTGCCACAGGATGCCCCGCGGCGCCTCAGTGCAGCCGTAGCCGACACCCGTCTTGGGCACGATCTCCACACATGGCGCCGACGGGACGGCGTACCCTTCCAAGAGGCGCACGGCTTCGGTCATGGCATAGTAGAGCTCAACCGCCCGCGCCACGATGCCGTGGAAAGGATTGCGCGAAGGCCAGCGAACGCCGGTCTCCAGCGCAGCTTCCCGCACTGCGGGCGGCAGCCGCTCCAGGTTTACGTTCAGCCGCGCCAGCGGGCCGACCAGATACGGTTTGCCGCGATGGTGGCAATAGAGCGCGGTGGAATGCGCCACCTGGAACTCGGTGAACTCGCGCTCGAATTCGGCAATGGCAATGTCCAACCCCCGATCCGACACAAGACGCCCCTCGTTCATGGGGTATTCGTCCGGATGACGCAGGCACACGGATTCGAACGCCTGCTCCACCTCCGGCAGCTTGAGCGCGGCGGCCCATGCCACCAGGGCGCGGGCTTCGGGCAGCGCGGCGCGCAGTCTTTCCAGTAGCGCCGCCGCTTCCTCCGCTGCCGGAGCACGATGAAAACCGCCCACCCTGGCGCCCACCGGATGCACGGAGCGCGCGCCTAGCAGGCGGATGATGTCGTTGCCGAGCCCTTGCAGCGCGAGCCCCCGGCGCACCTCTTCAGGATGGTCCTGCGCCATTTCGATCACGCTGCCGTAGCCAAGAAAATCGGGCGCGGCCAGCAAGTGGATGTGCAGACTGTGGGATTCGATCCACTCGCCGCAATAGAACAGCCTGCGCATGGCGCGCACCCATGGCCCGGGATCGAGGCCGAAAATGCTCTCGATCGCATGCACCGCGCTCATCTGGTAGGCGACCGGACAGATGCCGCAAATGCGCGCCACCATGTCGGGCACTTCCTCGTAGCCGCGCCCCTCCAGGAATTTCTCGAACAGCCGCGGCGGCTCGAAGATGCGCAGCTTCAGTTCCTCGATACGCCCCCCGGAAATGCGCAATTCGAGCGCCCCCTCGCCCTCCACCCGCGCCAGCACGGGAACGTTGAGCGCCAGCTCGCGCTTCTCACTCATCTTTTTTCTCCAGCGCCGCACACCCCGCTTCGCTGAATTTCTCCGCGGCGTTGTTGATGAACAGGAAACGGCGCGCAATGTGCTCCGGCAGCAGCCCCAGGCCCTCGAAGCGGCGCGAGAGCGAAACCGTGTTGGCGCGCTCGGAAGGACCGAAGCACGCATAGCAGTCGCGCCCGAAGCCGGGGCACAGCGCGCCGCAGCCGGTGCGCGTCACCGGCCCCATGCACGGTTCGCCTTTCGCCACCAGCACGCAGACGTTGCCGCGGCGCTTGCATTCCATGCACACGCTGTCGGCCGAGGTGGCCGGCGCGATGCCAGACAGAAGATCGCGCACCGCCTGCACCGCCTGGCGCGAGGTAACCGGGCAGCCCCACAGCTCCAGATCAACCTTGACGTGATTCTTGATCGGGGTGGACTCCGCCAGGCTCTTGATGTATTCCGGCGAAGCGTAGACTGCAGACACCCAGCCTGGAAAATTTTCCACGCCGTTGCGCAGTGCCTGCACCCCGCCTGCGGTGGCGCAAGCACCGATGGTGACGAGATAGCGACTGTTCTCGCGAATGAGGTTGATGCGCTCGATTTCATCGGGCGTGGTCACGCTGCCCTCGACGAAAGCAATATCCACCTGCGCGCCCGGATTCACCGCGCCCGCTTCGGCGAAGTGGCTGATATCCACCAGTGCGGCAAGTTGCAGCAGCCCCTCGCCCAGGTTCAAAAAAGCCAGTTGGCAGCCGTCACACGAGCTGAACTTGTGCACCGCGACTTTGGCTTTGGCGGAAGATTGCCCCATCTCAGAACCCCCGTATCCCCAGCAGACCCTTCACATCAGGGTAGCGGAACACTGGCCCGTCCTTGCAGATAAATTGGCCGCCGAACTGACAGTGGCCGCACAGGCCAACGGCGCAGTGCATATTGCGCTCCATGCTGAGAAAGATGCCCTCCTCCGCCACACCGCGCTGCGCCAGCGCCTTGGCTGCCGTGACCATCATTCCTTCCGGACCGCACATCATGGCGAGAACATTGCCCTGGTCGAACTCGACACGTTCGAACAAATCGGTCACCAGCCCGACGTGCCCCGGCCAGAAAACGTCGCCGCTGTCAGCGGCGAGCATGACATGCGTATTGGGAACCCTGGCCCAGGCGTCATAACGGGCGCGGTAGATCAACTCCTTGGATTTTTTCACCCCCTGGATGATGACCAGCCGACCGTACTCCGCACGGCGCTTGATGATGTAATTGACCGCGGAAACCGCAGGGGCGCAGCCCAGGCCGCCCGTCACCACCACCACGTCGCGTCCCGCCGCCTCCTTGAGCGGCCAGCCGCGCCCATAAGGGCCGCGGATACCGACGCGATCGCCCGGCTTGAGCCGCGCCAGCCCGTCGGTCACCCGCCCCACCGCGCGGATTGTGTGGTCCAGCAGACGCTCGTCCTCCGGATCGGAAACGATGGAGATCGGCACCTCGCCCGCGCCGTAGAGGTATACCATGTTGAACTGCCCCGGCCAGAAACTGTATCTGGAGCGCATTTCGGCCTCGACGAAGCGCAGCCGCAGGGTAAACACCGCATCTGATTCCTGGATGCGCTCGACGATTTCCGCTTCGTGCGGCAGATAGGGGTTAATCTGCATCGCCGCCACCCCGAAAATCAAAATCCACCACGAATGAGCACGAATGAAAACAACGAGATATTTCCAGTTTTCGGTTTATCCGCACGACAAATGCAACATTCAGATTATTCGTGAATATTCGTGTCATATTCGTGTCATTCGTGGTTAATTGTTCTCTTCAAGATCACCGCTTCCTGCGCAAATCGCCCACGCCTCTTCGGTGAGGTCGATTTGCGCCGGGCACCAGGCCAGGCAGCGCCCGCAGCCCACGCAGCCGCTCCGGCCGAACTGATCGTGCCAGCTTCCCAGCTTGTGGGTCAGCCACTGCCGGTAACGATGGCGAATCTCGGGCCGCACCTGAAAGCCGTGAATGTAGGCGTGCCGCTCGGAAAAGCACGAGTCCCACTGGCGCTGGTGCACGCTCTCGCCGCCGTCAAGCGCAGGCTCGTCGCCCTCCGCGTGGCAGAAGCAGGTGGGGCACACCAAGGTACAGTTGGCGCAAGACAGGCAGCGCGCCGCCACATCGTCCCAGCGCGCATGATGGAGATTGGAAAACAGCGCATCCCGCAAATTTCGCCCCGGCAGCGTACGCACCTGGCAGGCGGCTGCCTGCCGTACCGCCGCATTCGCTGCTTCGATCCGGCTGGCCGCCGCCGGCGGCAAATCGAGCTCGGCCAGCACCTGCTCACCCGCGCGACTGCCCATTTCCACGGTAAATCCGTCTTCCAGTTCGGTGAGAGCAAGATCGAAGCCGGCAATGGCGTGCGGCCCGTCGCCGGTGGAGACGCAAAAACAGGTCGCCGCCGGATGGGTGCAGTTCACTGCCACCAGAAACAGCGATTCGCGCCGCGCCGCGTAATAGGGGTCGGGATGTTCGCCCCGGAGAAATATCTGGTCCTGGATCGCAAGCGCCGCCAGATCGCAGGCGCGCACGCCGATCACCGCCAACGGGCGGGTTTCGGGAAGCACGGTCTCCACCGTGAAACCGCGATCAGTCTTGGCTGCGCGCCACAGCGGCTCGGCCGGAGCGAAGAGGAGAGGTTTCAGCGCCTGCGGGCCGTTGGCCCAGGCGAACAGGCGTGCGTCGCCGCCATGGGAAAGACGGTATTGGCCGGGCTGCTGGCTGTCGCGCACGCCTTTCGGCAGATCGGCTACGCTGCCGAGCGTGTCGTATGTGATCGCCCCATCCCGTTCCTGCGGCCCAACGCAGCGGTAGCCCCGGCGCGCGAAGATGTCCAGCAATTCCTGCAGCGCAGGGCGGGGCATGTATCTTGTCATGGCATTTCCCTGCAACGGCTTCTCCCGACAGGTTGCGCAAACGCTTGATACGGAAGGTTTCCATGCTACCAACAATGTCCAGCCCGCACCACCCCTAACTCAGGCTGCGCAAAGTCTCCAGCGGTGGATGGCGCAGCACCCCTCTCGCCCCCAGCCAGCCGGCGGCAGCCACCCCGGCCCCGCCGCCGATCACAGCCGCCAACCACAGCCAGGGATTGAAGGTATAAGGCAAATGCAGCAGTTGCACGCTCAGCACATAGCTCAGGACGTTCGCCCCCAGCGCGGCGGTCATTCCGGCCAGGAGGCCAATGCCGGCGAATTCGGCCAGCTGGCCGAGCACCAGCTGGCGCCGGCTTGCCCCCAAGGTGCGCAGAATCGCGGCCTCGTAAATCCGCTCCTCGCGCGTCGCAGCGATGGCGGCGTACAGCGCCATCAAGCCCGCTCCGAGGGTGAACAGGAACACGAATTCCACTGCCTGCGCCACCCGCTCCATGATGGAGCGCACCTGGGCCATCAGTGCCGCCACATCGATCACGGTGAGATTGGGATAGGCCCTGACCATTTCGTCGAGCACACTCTCCCGGCCGGGGGGGAGGTAAAAGCTGGTGATCCAGCTTGCCGGAAAATTTTCCAGCAGACCGGGCGGGGCGATCACGAAGAAGTTGACGTGAAACGAATCCCAGTCCACCTTGCGCAGACTTACAACCCGCGCGGCGAAAACAGCATCCGCCACCTGATAGGCGAGCGTGTCGCCGATCTTGAGGCCCAGCGTTTGGGCGATTCCCTGCTCCACCGAAAGCAGCGCCTTGCCATGATCCGCCGTCGTCCACCAGCGCCCGGCGACGATCCGATTGTCGCTCTGCGGCCGGCTCGCCCAGGACAGGTTGAATTCCCGCTCCACCAGGCGTTTTGCGCGCTCATCCGGATAATCTGCAGCCGATACCGGCCGGCCGTTGATCGCCGTGAGCCGCCCGCGCACCATCGGAAAGAGCTCGGCATCAGGCAACTGCCGGTCGGCGAAAAATTCCCGCAGCGTCTGCAACTGGTCCGGCTGGATGTTGATCACGAACCGGTTTGGCGCATGCTCAGGCAGTGTCGACTGCCAGCTTGCCATCAGATCGCCGCGCACGAGCGTGAGCAGCAACAGCACCATCAAGCCGAGTCCAAGCGCCACCACCTGGCCGGCGCTGGCGCCCGGGCGGCGCGCAATGTTGGCCAGCCCGAATCGCCACGCCGCGCCCACCCGGCGGCGCAGCGGAGCAAGGGCGCGAATCAGCCCCAGCGCCAGCAGCATAGCCACCGCGGTTGCGGCGATCAGCCCAGCCAGGACGTAGAGCCCCAGTCTGAGTTCGCCCGCCTGCCACAGCAGCAATGCGGACAAGGCCGCAAACCCTGCCGCGAAACTCGCCAGGCTAACCTGCCTCGGCACACCCAGCTCGCGCCGCAACACCCGCAGCGTCGGCACCTGTTTCAGCCGCAGGAGAAAAGGCAGGGCGAATCCCAACAGGGTCGTCATGCCGGTCAGCACCCCCTGCACCACCGGCAACAAGGACGGTAGCGGCAGGTCGGCCGCCACCAGCGCGCCCAGCCGGTCTGCCAGCACCCATTGTGCGCCGTATCCGAGCAGGCAGCCCACCAGGCTCGCCGTCAGTCCCAGCGTCAGGAACTGGTACAGGTACACGCGGAAAATCAGCGACTGCGTGCCGCCCAAGCAGCGCATCACGGCACAGCCGTCCAGATGGCGATCCAGAAACCGCCGCGCCGCCAGCACGATGGCGACCGCCGCCAGCACCACGCTGCTTAGCGCTGCCAGCCCTAGAAACTGCCCGGCGCGTTCCAGCGCCGCCCGGATTTCCGGGCGCGCATCGCTCACACCCTCCAGCCTTTCACCGCGCCTGACGCGTTTCTCCGCCCAGGCGCGGTAGCCGGAAACGGCCTTCGCCTCTCCCGCCAACAGCAGGCGGTAACCGATGCGGCTGCCGGGTTGCTCCAGAGCGGTGAGAGGAATATCCGCCACATTCACCAGCAACCGCGGCGCGATGCTGAACAGGCCGCCGCCGCGGTCCGGTTCGTGAACCAGCACCGCGCCGACGGATAAACGCGCCTGGCCGAGCTCCAGCTCGCCTCCAGCTCCGAGTCCGAGCTGATTCAGGAGACGTGCCTCCGGCCACACCGTGCCCGGCGCCGGAATGCCCGAAGCCGCCCGCTCCGCCTCCTGCGTCACATCGGCGATCCGCAGCCGGCCGCGCAAGGGATAGCCGGGGCCCACCGCCTTGATTTCCGCCAGCTGGCTCCGCCGGTTGCCGACCACCATGCTGGGAAAGCTCATCACCGTTGCCGTCGCCAGCCCTCGCCTGCGGGCCTCGGCTTCGAACTCGGTTCTAAGCGGATGATCCGATGCCACCACCAGATCGGCGCCCAGCAACTGGCTTGCCTGGCGGCTTAACACCTGGCCCACCCGGTCAATGAAGAATCCGACTGAAGTCACGCCGCCCACTGCGACCACCAGAGCCAGAGCCAGCGCATACAGCTCGCCTGAGCGCCAGTCGCGCCGCAGCATGCGCAGGGAGAGTTTGAGAATGTTCACAATAAAGACCCAAAAGGCCAGCCACAAATGGCACGAAGGCTCATGAATGAACACGAATCAGACGATTGCCCTACCTTCGGTGGTGCGGGTGCTTTGATGGCAACATGATTATTCGTGTAAATTCGTGTCATTCGTGGCTAAAAACATCTTCTCTTCTTCCAGCTTACCCGCTGCCAGCCGCAACCGCCGGCCGCAGCGCCCCGCCAGCTCGGCGTCGTGCGTCACCAGCACCAGCGTCGCTGCCTGCTCCCGGTTCAGATCGAACAGCAGATCGATGATCCGTGCGCCCGTTGCGCTATCGAGATTTCCGGTCGGCTCGTCCGCCAGCAGCAGTTTCGGATTGACCGCAAAAGCACGGGCAATGGCGACACGCTGCTGCTCGCCGCCGGAAAGATGACGGGGATAATGGTTGAGCCGGGCGGACAGCCCCACGCGCTCCAGCACCGCCGCAGCCTGGCTGCGCGCCTCGCTCGCGCCGGCAAGCTCGAGCGGCAGCATGACGTTCTCCAGCGCGGTCATCGCCGGCAGGAGCTGGAAAGACTGGAACACGAAGCCGATCATCCGCCCGCGCAGGGCGGCGCGGCCGTCTTCATCCAGCGCGAACAGGTCGGCGCCGCCAATCGCCACGCTACCGGCGGTAGGCAGATCCAGCCCCGCCAGCAGCCCTAGGAGGGTAGATTTGCCGGAACCGGATGCCCCCAGAATGGCAACCGACTCGCCGGGGTGTATCCGCAGATCCAGGTCGTGCAATATGGTTAGCGTAGCGCCATTGGAAAGCACCTGCTTGGTCAGGCCCGTCGCCAGAACCATGGGAACAGGAAGAGAGTTCGTCATGCTGGAATCTTGCCGCTTGCCTCGTCCGTCTTTGGGGAGGCGTTTACGCCCAAAAAGTTTTTGCGCCCCTCCCATATCGTCACGCATAATAGCCGCATTTTTAAAATGCGCTTCCGTCCGCAGTGTTGACGTTTGTCGGAAAAACAAACAAGAATTGAGTGAAGGAGTGTTGATGAAGCCTTTATCCAACCCCATCGTCAGGAGCATTCTCAACGAGCTTCCGCGCGAGGAAATGCTTTGGCTGTTTTATCCGGGCCGGCACATGGCGCTTCTGTCAACCCGCCGCGCTGCGATGATAATTTCCAGGGTGCGCCTGATCGCGGCCCTGTTTGCCGTGCTCACGGCGCTGTGGATCATCCCCGACATAATCGTGCTGCCCTGGCCGGCATGGGGCCAGTTGGCGATCGGCCGGATTGTCGCGAGCCTGGCGTTCGGCGCGCTGGCCCTCTCCTTCCGCAACTCGACCAAGATACGCGACGCCTATGTGGCGCTGGCGATCATGTTTGCCATTCCGACCGCGTTCTTCATTTTTTCCTACCTGCTGCTGGCTCAAGTCTATCTGAACGGCATGGCGGCTGCCATCGCGGCGAGCTATGCCTTTTTGCCGGTCGTGATGGTGGCGGGACTTTCCATGTTCCCGCTGACGGCCCTGGAAGGCGCGGTGTACGCCTTCCCCGTGCTGGCGGCGGAAATCGGTTCCTCCCTGCTGCGGCTGGACATACTGAACCTCACCCCGCTGATCAGCTCGGCCTGGCTGGTGGTCCTGATCGCCGTGGTTGCGACGCTGTCCGGCATGAGCCAGTTGGGGTTCATGATCGCCCTGGTGCGCCAGGCGATCCGCGATTCCCTGACCGGCTGCTTCTCCCGCCTCTCCGGCGAAGAGCTGCTGGAGATTCAGTTCATCATTTCCACTCGCAGCAATACCCCGCTTTCGCTGGCATTCATCGACCTGGACAACTTCAAGAGCGTCAATGACCAGTTCGGCCACGAGGCCGGCGACCATGTGCTGGTAACCGCCACCGAGCGCATCCGTGCAACCCTGCGAACCGGTGACATGCTGGCGCGCTGGGGCGGCGAGGAATTCATCCTGATTCTCCCCAACACCTACTGCGACGACGCAATCACCGCCATCGAACGGATCCGCGCAGCAGGCCTCGGCATGCGCCCGGACGAAAAGCCCGTGACGGCCAGCATCGGCTTGGCGGAACGAACCGAGGACAAAACCGGCGATTG
Source organism: Pseudomonadota bacterium (assembly GCA_040752115.1). Lineage (GTDB taxonomy): Bacteria > Pseudomonadota > Gammaproteobacteria > Burkholderiales > Sulfuricellaceae > JBFMFB01. The sequence continues at coordinate 17,225 of JBFMFB010000031.1, forward strand.
GGCAGCGCTGGTCGAAATAGCGGACCAGCGCATGTATACCGCAAAGCAGAGCGGCAAGGATCGGATCGTATCCTCCTGTAGCAGAACATAACACTGCCGGCAGTTTGACGGCTTCATGCCGCGTGCGGGAAATTCCTGCGAAATGCTCAAACGCGCCCTTTTCTTCCTGTTGCTGCTGGCGACTTGCGGCGCCCAGGCTGCGCCGGCGATCCTGGTGTTCGGCGACAGCCTGTCGGCCGGCTATGGGATTGCCGCCGGCGCCGACTGGGTCAGCCTTCTCAACCAACGCCTTAAACAGACCGGCCACAACTACCGGGTCATCAACGCCAGCATCGGCGGCGAAACCACCCGCGGCGGTATGCAGCGGTTCGGCCAGACGCTGGCGAAGCACCGTCCGGTAATCGTCATTCTCGAACTGGGTGCAAATGACGGCCTGCGCGGCCTGCCGATCGAGGCCGCGCGCGGCAATCTGGATGCCATCATCCGGTCCGCCAGTAAAGAACGGGTGCAGACGCTGCTCGTCGGAATGCGCCTGCCACCCAATTACGGCAGAATTTACGGCGAACAGTTCCAGGGCATGTATGCGGAGCTCGCCAGAAAACACCGCTTGCCGCTGGTACCCTTCCTGCTGGAAGGCATTGCCGACAAGCCTGAACTGTTCCAGCCGGACGGCCTCCATCCTACCGCGGCGGCGCAGCCGGTGCTCATGGAAAACGTCTGGAGGCGGCTGCAACCGCTGCTGCAGCGCTGATCAGGAAAGCGGCAGGAGGATGGTAAACGCCGTGCCGCCGAGGCTGCTTTGCGAAATGCCAATGCTGCCGCGATGCAATTCGACAAACGCCTTGACCAGACTCAGCCCTAGCCCGGAACCGGCCATGGTGCGGCTAGGATCGAGGCGCGTAAACCGTTCGAAGACCTTTTCCCGCATCTCTGGCGGGATTCCCGGCCCGCTGTCTTCCAGCCTCACCTCCACCCTGCCGCCCTGGTGTGCCGCATGAAGTTCGATGCGCCCCCCCGCCGGCACATACTTGAGCGCGTTATCCAGCAGATTGGACATAGCCTGCGCCAGCAGCTGCCGGTCACCCTCTATCTGCAGGCCTTCGGCAATGTCGCTGCTCAGGTCGAGGTCGTGCTCTTCGGCAGAAGGAGCGTAAAGCTCGACCAGTTCGTTTAGCAGTTCCGACAGATCAACCGAATTGCGCCTGACCGGCATGCTTCCCGCCTCTGCACGCCCGATGGCGAGGAGCGAATTGAAAATAGCCTGCATGTTCTGCAACTCGGATAGTGTGCGCTCCAAGGCGAGGCGATGGGCCTCGGGGTCGTTCCGCTGCAATGCGACTTCCACCTCGGCACGCAGGCGCGTCAACGGTGTCCGCAGGTCATGGGCGATGTTGTCACTGACCTGGCGAATCCCCTGTACCAACTTTTCGATGCGCTCCAGCATCGCGTTGGTATTCACCGCCAGGATGGAAAATTCATCGTCACCGGAAACCGGCATGCGGCTGGAAAGATCTCCCGATTTCACGATCCGCTGGCTGTGGCGGTTGAAGGCCTGAATTTGCCCCCAAAAACGTTTCGCCAGCCAGAGGCCGAGGATGAGCCCTAGCAGCACGATGGCTTCCGCAGTGCCGACGAAGGCCGCTCGGGCGGCATCGATTATCCGGCTGGCGGATTGCATGCCGAGGGCAACGAACACCGTCATATCGGCGGCCGGAGAAAAGGCCAGCACGCGCACCCGCTCACGCTGCGTGCCTGCCGTCACCTCGATTTCCCGGATGCCGTCCGTCCGGGCAAGCCTGGGCAGCGGCAATTCGCCGGCTTCCAGGACGATGCGCCCCTTTCCATCCAATATCCGGTATACCCGTTCGCCCCGGCCTTTGGCCGCGATCTCCCCCTGTATGGTGCGCTGCACGCCCGGGAAACCGTAATCATGATATTGCCGGACGAGCAGCCTTTGCTGCTCCAGCAACTGCCGGTCGATCTGGTCAACCAGGGTGGCGGAAAGCCGATAATTGAGGTAACCGAAAATCGCCGCCGCTCCCCAGGCGTAAAGCAGCAAAAGCCCCAGGATCAGGCGAACCGGCCGGTTGATGAGAAGACTCATTGAGCAGCGCGAAGGATGTAGCCCGAGCCGCGTACCGTATGCAGCATCGGCAGCGGAAAATGTTTGTCAAGCTTGAACCGCAGCCGGCTGATATGTACGTCCACCACGTTGGTCTGGGGATCGAAGTTGTAGTCCCACACGTTTTCCAGCAGCATGGTGCGGGTAACCACCTGGCCTGCATTGCGCATCAGGTATTCGAGCAAGCGGAATTCGCGCGGCTTGAGGAAAATATCCTGGCCGGCACGCGTGACCGTACGCGACAGCAAGTCCATCTTAAGGGCGCCGACCTCGAGCACCGTCTCGGGACCGGGTTCGGGGTTGCGCATACGCCGCAGCAGGGCCTCGATCCTTGCCTGGAGCTCGGTGAAGGCGTAAGGCTTGACCACATAATCGTCACCTCCGGCGCGCAAGCCCTCCACTCGCTCGTCCACTTCCCCCAGCGCGCTCAGGATCAGCGCCGGCGTGCGCCTGCCTTCCTCGCGCAGGGTTTTGAGCACGGATAGCCCGTCAAGCTTGGGCAACATGATATCCACGACCCACAAATCGTATGCGTCGGAGCGGGCCATTTTCAGCCCCTCTTCCCCATCGCAAGCCACGTCGCAGGTATAGCCGTAACCGGCGAGACCTTGGCTCAGCAGCGCGGCGGCGGCAGCATCGTCCTCAATAATCAGAAATTTCATTCGAATTGCATTAATCTGATGATTTAAAAGCAGTTTAATGATACCGGATTCCGTTCCGACGCAACATTAACAATTGTTCACGACCACCTTGCGCCCGCCGCGCCTTCAATCTCGCTATAATATCCGGCGTTTGCCAGGGAACCTGACCCACCAAGCGAGAACATATGCCGAAACACCCCCCGCTGCCGGAATACGAAGTCGAATTTATCCCGCTGGAAAGAAGGCTGGGCGAACGCCGGAAGGCCGACTCCGCCGCTTATACCGGCCCCGAGCGCAGAAAAAAGGATTCGCGCAGGCGGGTTGAACAGAACGTTCCATCCGGCGACAAAAGCGAAAAACCCTGAAATACGCCGGCCACCATATCAGCGCACCGTTACCCGCGCCTCACCCTCCGTCATTCTCCCGATTGCCGCAGCATGCGAAAATCCCTGCTGGCCGAAGAGATCAAGCACGTCCGGCGCGGTTTCCGGGCTGCAGGCGACCAGCAGCCCGCCGCTGGTTTGGGGATCGCACAGCAGCTTTTTCTGCCACTCCGCCATGTTTTCCGGCAAGCTGACATCACGCCCGTAGCTGGCCCAGTTCCGGCCCGACGCCCCGGTCGCATACCCCTGCTGCACCAATTCCAGCGCCGCCGGCAAGATCGGCAGCCGGTCGAATTCGATTTCGGCGCCGAGCTTCGAGCCGCGGCAGATTTCCAGCAGGTGGCCGAGCAGCGCGAAGCCGGTCACATCGGTCAGCGCATGCACGCCCGGCATGTGCGCCAGCGTCGCGCCCGGCGTATTGAGCTGGGTGGCGCTGTCCAGCATCTGGCGATAACCTTCTGCGGAAAGCGCATCCTTCTTCAGCGCCGCGCTCAGGATGCCGACCCCCAGCCCCTTGCCGAGGATCAACACGTCGCCCGCTTGCGCCCGGTCGTTGCGCTTCACCTTGTCGGGATGCACCACACCGATGGCCACCAGGCCGTAGATCGGCTCCATTGAGTCGATCGAGTGCCCCCCGGCCACCGGGATGCCGGCCGCCGCGCACACGGATTCGCCGCCTGCCAGGATCTGCTGGATCGTTTCCACCGGCAGCTTCTCCAGCGGCATGCCGACGATCGCTAGCGCCATGATCGGCTGCCCGCCCATGGCATAGATGTCGGACAAGGCGTTGGTGGCAGCGATGCGGCCGAAGTCGAAAGCGTCGTCGACGATCGGCATGAAGAAGTCGGTGGTGGCGACAATCGCCTGATTTTCATTCAGGCGGTAAACGGCTGCATCGTCGCTCGATTCCGTGCCAACCAGCAGTTCCGGAGGGGCAATCCGCCCCGGAACCCTGGCGAGAATTTCGGAAAGCACGGAGGGCGCGATTTTGCAGCCACAGCCCCCGCCGTGAGAAAACTGCGTCAATTTGATCTGCATAAATT
>JBFMFB010000032.1:0-20494 GCA_040752115.1 Pseudomonadota bacterium
CTGTTTAAAAAATGTTGCGAGCGTGCGTCAGGCAGGGGAGGACGGAGCACAGGAACCGGAATGTACAAGGAAGTACATGAGGATTCCGAGCACCGCCCGACCCTGCATCACGCACGCGCAGTAATTTATTAAACAGCTTCTAAGGATTTCATCTTGCCCATCATTCGTTTGCCTGACGGTTCCGAGCGCAAATTCGACCAGCCGGTGACGGTGGCCGAAGTGGCGGCCAATATCGGCGCCGGGCTGGCGCGCGCGGCGCTGGCCGGCAAGGTAAACGGCAAGCTGGTGGATATTTCCCACCGCATCGACGGCGATGCCGATCTCGCCATCGTCACCGACAAGGATGCCGAGGGGCTGGAGATCATCCGCCACTCCGCGGCGCATCTTCTGGCGCAGGCGGTGAAGGCGCTGTTTCCCGACGCGCAGGTGACCATCGGTCCGGTGATCGAGGACGGCTTCTATTACGATTTTTCCTACAAGCGCCCGTTCACGCCGGAAGACCTGGCGGCGATCGAGCTAAAGATGGCCGAGATCGTCAAGCGCGATCTGAAAGTCGAGCGCAAGACGGTTTCCCGTTCGGATGCCATCAATTTCTTCAGGAACATCGGCGAGCACTACAAGGCGCAGATCATCGAATCCATCCCGAGCGACGAGGATCTGTCGCTCTACACCCAGGGCGAATTCACCGATCTCTGCCGCGGCCCGCACGTGCCTTCCACGGGCAGGCTCAAGGTGTTCAAGCTGATGAAGGTGGCCGGCGCATACTGGCGCGGCGATTCTCGGAACGAGATGCTGCAGCGCATCTACGGCACAGCGTGGGCGAAGAAGGAAGACCTCGACGCCTATCTTTACCGGCTGGAGGAGGCGGAAAAGCGCGATCATCGCAGGATCGGCAAGCATCAGAATCTGTTCCACCTGCAGGACGAAGCGCCCGGCATGGTGTTCTGGCACCCCAAGGGTTGGGCGATGTGGCAGGTGGTGGAGCAGTACATGCGCCAGGTATTCCGCGATTACGGCTACCAGGAAATCCGCACTCCGCTAGTGATGGATCGCACCCTGTGGGAGCGTTCCGGCCACTGGGAAATGTACGCCGAGAACATGTTCACCACGGCGTCGGAGAACCGCGATTACGCAGTCAAGCCGATGAATTGCCCAGGCCACATCCAGGTATACAACCAGGGCGTGAAGAGCTACCGCGACCTGCCGCTGCGCTTCGCGGAATTCGGCTCCTGCCACCGCAACGAGCCGTCCGGCGCGCTGCACGGCATCATGCGCGTGCGCGGCTTCACCCAGGACGACGCCCACATTTTTTGCACCGAAGACCAGATCCAGGCCGAAGCGGCGGCCTTCATCGATCTGGTGCAGAAGGTGTATGCCGATTTCGGTTTCAACGACATTCTGGTGAAGCTTTCTACCCGCCCGGAAAAACGCATCGGCGCGGACGAAGTGTGGGATCGGGCGGAAGCCGCGCTGGCGCAGTCGCTGCTCGCCAAGGGGCTGGAGTATCAGTTGCAGCCGGGCGAAGGCGCGTTCTACGGGCCGAAGATCGAATTTTCGCTCAGGGATTGCCTCGGGCGGGTGTGGCAATGCGGCACGCTGCAGCTCGATTTTGCCCTGCCGGGAAGGCTGGGCGCGGAATATGTCGCCGAGGACAACAGCCGCCAGGTGCCGGTGATGCTGCACCGCGCCATCCTCGGTTCGATGGAGCGTTTCATCGGCATCCTGATCGAGCATCACGCCGGGGCGTTCCCGCTGTGGCTTGCGCCGATGCAGGTCGCGGTGCTGAATATCTCCGACGGCCAGGCCGATTACGCGCGTGCGGTGGCGGCGGAGCTGAAAAAAAATGGTTTCCGCGTTCTGTCGGACTTGAGAAACGAGAAAATAACCTATAAAATTCGCGAACATAGTTTGCAGAGGCTGCCCTACCTGGTTATCGTGGGCGACAAGGAAATGGCCTCGCAACAGGTTGCCGTGCGAACCCGCACCGGCGAAGACCTCGGGCAGATGCCGCTGGCAGCATTCATCGAGCGGTTGCAAGCCCAGGTGCTCAAGCGGGATGGCGCGGCTTAATTTTTTATTGACTTGGAGATTTGGCTATCGCTCAGGCAAAAGAAGCGCGACTCAACGGTGAGATTACTGCACCGGAAATCCGCTTGATTGGTATAGACGGGGAGCCGCTCGGGATCGTGAAGATCGCGGCCGCGCTGCAAATGGCCGAAGAAGCCGAAGTGGATCTGGTGGAGATCGCGCCGCAGGCCGCTCCGCCGGTGTGCCGGCTGATGGATTACGGCAAGTTCAAATACCGTGAAAGCAAGAAGCAGCACGAAGCCAAGCTGAAGCAGAAGCAGATCCAGGTCAAGGAAGTGAAATTCCGCCCGGGAACGGGCGAAGGAGACTATCAGATCAAGTTGCGCAACCTGATACGTTTCCTCGAGGAAGGCGACAAAACCAAAATCACGCTGCGTTTCCGCGGCCGGGAGATGACGCATCAGGAGCTGGGCATCAGGCTGCTGAAGCGCGTCGAAGCCGATCTCGCCGACTACGGTGTGGTCGAGCAGTTTCCCAAGATGGAAGGCCGCCAGCTGGTCATGGTTCTGGCGCCGAAGAAGAAATAGCAGGAATCCGGCGGCGGGCGACAGCCTGCCGCCAAAACAAGTGGTGCACGGGCCATCAAGCTTCCCCGCCGGGGAACGCCCTGCACCATGTTAAAACCAGGAGCATGAAATGCCCAAGATGAAAACCAAGAGCGGGGCTGCCAAGCGCTTCAAAGTGCTGGGCGGCGGGGGTATCAAGCGATCCCATTCCCACCTGCGCCACATCCTGACCAAGAAAACTACCAAGCGCAAGCGCCAGTTGCGCGGCACCACCATGGTCGCCGCGGGCGACCGGTCGTCGGTGCGCGCCATGATGCCGTACGCATAAAGGAGAGCCGACATGCCAAGAGTCAAACGGGGTGTAACGGCGCGCGCGCGCCACAAGAAAGTTCTGGAGCAGGCCAAGGGTTTCCGCGGCCGCCGCAAGAACGTTTACCGCATCGCCAAAGAGGCGGTGATGAAAGCCGGGCAATATGCCTACCGCGACCGCCGGCAGCGCAAGCGCCAGTTCCGTTCGCTGTGGATTGCCCGCATCAACGCAGCGGCTCGCGAGTGCGGCCTGACCTACAGCGTGTTCATCAACGGCCTGAAGAAAGCCGCCATCGACATGGACCGCAAGGTGCTGGCCGATCTGGCCGTGTTCGACAAGCCCGCGTTTGCCCGCATTGCGGAGCAGGCGAAGGCAAGCCTCAGCGCGTAACGTAGAGAGAACGGGAAAGGAGGCTTTTTAGCCTCCTTTTTTGTTTCCGGCAGACGCGGCATGCCGCGGTGCGTGTATCTATTTGTGTGGCATTCCAAACTGTGCAGAATCTCGACGACATCCTGAAAGAAGCGCTTGACCTGCTGGCCGGCATCGACAATCCGGCCGAGCTGGAGCAGGCCAAGGCACGCTATCTGGGTAAAACGGGCGCACTGACCGAACAGATGAAGCTGTTGGGCCGGCTGCCTCCCGAGGAGCGTCCGGCTGCGGGCAGCCGCATCAACCAGGTCAAGCAGCAACTGGAAGCCGCGCTGCAGGCCCGGCGCGAGGCGCTCAAGGAGCGGCAGCTGCAGGATCAACTGGCGAAAGAAGCGCTGGATGTGACGCTGCCCGGCCGGGGAATGGGGCAGGGCGGACTGCACCCGGTGAGCCGCACACTGGCCCGGATCGAGCGGATATTCCATTCCATCGGCTTCGCGGTCGCGGAAGGCCCGGAGATCGAAACCGATTTCTACAACTTCACCGCGCTCAACATTCCCGAAGACCATCCTGCCCGCGCCATGCACGACACTTTCTACGTGGACGCGGCGCACGTGCTGCGCACCCATACCTCGCCGGTGCAGGTGCGCTACATGGAGGCCAACCGCCCGCCGTTGAAGATCATTTCGACCGGGCGCGTATATCGCGTCGATTCCGATGCCACCCATTCGCCGATGTTCCATCAGGTCGAAGGGCTGTGGGTCGACGAAAACATCAGTTTCGCCAATCTCAAAGGCGTGGTGCAGGACTTCCTGCAGCGCTTTTTCGAACGCGACGACCTGCAGGTGCGTTTCCGTCCCTCCTTTTTCCCCTTCACGGAGCCTTCCGCCGAGATGGACATGAGCTGGAACGGCGGCTGGCTGGAAATTGGCGGCTGTGGCATGGTGCATCCCAAGGTGTTCGCCCACGTTGGCGTGGACAGCGAGAAATACCCCGGCTTCGCTTTCGGCCTCGGCGTCGAGCGCCTGGCCATGCTGCGCTACGGGGTGAACGATCTCCGGCTTTTTTTCGAGAATGATCTGAGGTTCTTGAAACAATTCAACTGAACGTGAAGGGTGAGGGGTGAGGGGTGAGGGGTGAGGAGTAGTGCGGTGTGCCTTATGGAGGCCGCTTCACGCCTTACCCCTCACGCCTCGCGAAAAAAATGAAATTTTCTGAAAACTGGCTGAGAACCTACGTTGATCCCGAGCTGGACAGCGATGAGCTCGCCCACGCCCTGACCATGGCCGGACTGGAGGTGGAGGCGCTGGAGCCGGTTGCCCCTCCGTTCGAGAAAGTCGTGGTGGCCGAGGTGCTGGCGCTGGAGAAGCATCCCAATGCCGACCGCCTGAATGTTTGCCAAGTCAGCATCGGTGGCGGCAGCCCGCTCCAGATCGTATGTGGTGCCGCCAATGTTCATGCCGGCGCGCGCGTTCCCTGCGCCCTGGTGGGAGCGAAGTTGCCGGGCGTGGAGATCAGGCAGGCCAAGGTGCGCGGGGTGGAATCCTTCGGCATGCTGTGTTCGGCCAAGGAGCTCGGCTTGGCCGAGGAGAGCGAGGGGCTGCTGCTTCTGCCGGCGGATGCGCCGGTGGGCTCGGACATTCGCGTCTATCTCGATCTCGACGATAGGCTCTTTACCCTTAAGCTGACGCCGAACCGCAGCGATTGCCTGAGCGTGACCGGCATCGCACGGGAAGTGGCGGCGGTGACTGCGACCAGCCTGACCCTGCCGGAAGCCGGAAGCGCCGCGATCGGCCATGCCGATCGGCTGGCAGTGACGGTGGCCGATGCCGTGGCGTGTCCGCGCTATTGCGGCAGAATCGTGCACGGCGTCGACATGGGTGCGGCGACGCCGGAATGGATGACGTGTCGGCTTGAACGCAGCGGGCTACGCAGCATCAACGCGGTGGTGGACGTGACCAACTACGTGCTGCTGGAACTGGGCCAGCCGCTGCACGCCTTCGATCTTGCCAAAATCAGCGGCGATATCGTGGTGCGTTTTGCAAAGGCAGGCGAGCAGCTGATGCTGCTCAATCAGCAGGCCGCCGCGCTGGATGCGGACATGCTGGTGATCGCCGACGCCGAAAAAGCGCTGGCGCTGGCAGGCATCATGGGCGGCGCCGAGAGCGCAGTTTCCGGCGCGACCGCGGACATCTTTTTCGAAGCCGCGTTTTTCAGCCCTGCGGCGATGGCCGGCAGGGCGCGGCGGCTTGGCCTTTCCACCGATTCTTCCTATCGCTTCGAGCGCGGCGTGGATTTCGCCGCCACGCGCGATGCGCTGGAGCGCGCCACGGTGCTGCTGCAGCAGATATGCGGCGGAACCGCCGGGGAAATCACCGAGACCATGGGCAGGCTGCCGCAGCGCGAGCCGATCCAGTTGCGGACGGCGCGTGCGCGCCGGGTGCTCGGCATCGAACTGAGCGATGAGACGGTGGAGGCGCTGCTGCGGCGCCTGCAGTTCGTGTTCGCCGAGCAGGCAGAAACGTATTTCGTTACCCCTCCCAGCTACCGCTTCGATCTGACCCTCGAGGCCGACCTGATCGAGGAGCTGGCGCGGCTTTACGGCTATGACCGGATTCCGGCGTTGCCGCCACAAAGCGGGCTGAAGCTCTTGCCGGAGAGCGAAACGGCGCGGGATGGTAACGCCTTGCGCGATCTTCTGGCAGCGCGCGATTACCAGGAGATCGTCAGCTACAGTTTCGTGGACAGCGCCTGGGAGCGGGATCTCGCCGGCAACGCACATCCGGTGCAGCTGAAGAATCCGATTGCCAGCCACATGGGCGTGATGCGCTCGACCCTGTTCGGCGGCCTGCTCGACTCGCTGCGTTTCAATCTCAACCGCAAGCAGGAGCGGGTGCGGCTGTTCGAGATCGGCCGCTGCTTCGGTCGCGCCGGTGAAGGTTATGTCCAGCCGGCGCGGATTGCCGGCCTGTGCTACGGCCTGGCCCGGCCCGAGCAGTGGGGGGAAGCCGCGCGTTCAGTGGATTTCTACGACGTAAAGGCGGATGTGGAAAGTTTGTGCCATCCGGCCACGCCGGTTTTCCGCGCCGCCGCGCACCCGGCGCTGCATCCGGGGCAGTCCGCCGAGGTGCGGCTCAACGGCGAGCGTATCGGCTGGATCGGTACGCTGCACCCACGCTTGCAGCAGCAATACGACCTTGCCGGCGGCGCGGTGTTGTTCGAACTGGAATTGGGGCCGCTGCTGCAGCGCGCACTGCCGTGTTTCGCCGGGGTTTCAAAATTTCCGCCGGTGCGGCGCGATATCGCCGTGGTGGTGGACGAAGCGCTCGCCGTTCGGGACATGCTGGACGCGATGCGCGAAGACCTGCCGGCGGTTGTGACCGACCTCGCGCCGTTTGATATGTATCGCGGCAAAGGTATTGATTTAGGTAAAAAAAGCCTTGCATTCCGGGTGCTGATGCAAGATACTCAAAAAACTCTGACCGACGAAGAAGCCGACGCAATCATCGCACGGCTCACCCAGGTTTTAGCTTCTCGTTTTGATGCAAAATTACGTGCTTGAGGAACAGTTATGACGACACTAACAAAAGCCGAACTGGCGGATATGCTGTTTGAAAAGGTGGGCCTGAACAAGCGCGAGGCCAAGGACATGGTGGAATCTTTTTTCGAGGAAATCCGCATCGCGCTGGAGGGCGGCGATGGCGTGAAGCTGTCCGGTTTCGGAAATTTCGAACTCCGCGACAAGCCGCAGCGGCCGGGACGGAATCCCAAGACCGGCGAAGAAATTCCCATCACCGCCCGGCGCGTGGTGACATTTCATGCCAGTCAAAAACTCAAGGCGCTAGTGGAAGATTCGTATGCCGGAAACAACAGCCCCCAAGGATGAGTTGCCGCCGATTCCCGCGAAGCGCTACTTCACCATTGGCGAGGTGAGCGAGCTGTGCGGCGTGCGGCCGCACGTGCTGCGTTACTGGGAACAGGAGTTCACTCAGCTCAAACCCGTCAAGCGGCGCGGCAATCGGCGCTATTACCAGCACCACGAAGTGCTGTTGATTCGCCGTATCCGCGAGCTGCTGTACGAGGAGGGATTTACCATCAGCGGCGCGCGCAACCGGCTGGACGAGGGCAACGGCAAGGCGGCCGCCGAGGCGGCGCAGCCTCCTTCTGACCCCGGCACCCGCCTGGATGCGGGGCTCCTGCGCAGCGAAATCAAAAATATTATCGAGTTTCTTGGCCCGAATTAAGGAATCTCTGAAGAACCATAATTATTCAGAGGTTCCCTAGCCTGGGACCGGCTTTTTGGCTATAATTGCGAACTTCGGGGCGTAGCGCAGCCTGGTAGCGTACTTGCATGGGGTGCAAGTGGTCGGAGGTTCAAATCCTCTCGCCCCGACCAATTCCAAATTCAGCTTTCGGCGGTCAGCTTTCAGCTTATGCATCTTGAGCCAGCGGCACATCGTGTTTTTTGCCGACAGCGGATGGCTGGTTTCTGAAAGCTGACATCGATGCGAATCCTGCTCTCCAACGACGACGGTTATTTCGCCCCCGGCCTGGCAATTCTGGCCGAGACGCTTTCCCCGCTGGCCGATATCACCGTCGTCGCTCCCGAACGCGACCGCAGCGGCGCCAGCAATTCCCTCACCCTCGACCGTCCCCTGACATTGCGCCAGTCCCATAACGGGTTTTACTACGTGAACGGCACGCCCACGGACTGCGTCCATCTGGCGGTCACCGGCATGCTGGACGAGCTGCCGGACATGGTGATTTCCGGCATCAATCACGGCGCCAACATGGGCGACGACACCATCTATTCCGGCACGGTCGCGGCTGCGACCGAGGGGTTTCTGCTGGGCATTCCGTCCTTCGCCGTTTCCCTGGTCAGCACTTCCTGCGGCCACTACGAAACGGCGGCGCGAGTGATGGCGGAAATGGTGGCGCACTACCGGGAGCAGCCTTTGCGGGAACCCGTCCTGCTCAACATCAATGTCCCGGACATTTCCTACGAGGCGCTGCAGGGTCGGGAGATTACCCGCCTCGGAAAACGCCATAAGGCCGAACCGGTGGTGAAATCCGTGAATCCACGCGGGTCTACTGTGTACTGGGTGGGAGCGGCCGGCGCAGCGCAGGATGCCGGGCCCGGCACCGATTTCGATGCGATATCGCGCCGCATGGTATCGGTGACGCCGCTGCAGATTGACCTCACCCATTTTTCGCAGATTGATACCTTGAAGCAGTGGCTGCCCAAATGAACGTAAAGATCAGCGGCATCGGCATGACATCTCAGCGCACCCGCGCCCGCATGGTCGAGCGCTTGCGCAGGCAGGGAATCAAGGACGAAGTGGTGCTGGCGGCGCTGGGCTCGATCCCGCGCCATATTTTCGTGGACGAGGCGCTGGCGAGCCGTGCTTACGAAGATACCGCGCTGCCGCTCGGCTTCAGCCAGACCATTTCCAATCCTTACATCGTCGCGCGCATGATAGAGATTTTGCGGGCCGGAGGGGAGCTGGGCCGCGTGCTGGAAATCGGCACCGGCTGCGGCTACCAGGCCGCCGTTCTATCGCGCGTGGCGCACGAGGTCTATACCGTGGAGCGGATCGCACCGCTTCTGGCCAAGGCGCGCAAGAATTTGCGTGAGCTGCGCTTCAGCAACGTGCGCGCCACCCATGCGGACGGCGGACTGGGGTTGCCCGAGGCTGCGCCTTTCGACGGCATCATCATGGCGGCGGCGGCCACTCATGTGCCCGAAGTGCTGCTGCGGCAGCTTGCGGTCGGTGGCCGGCTGGTGCTGCCGCTCGGCAGCGGCGAGCAGCGTCTGTGCCTGATCGAACGCGACGCCCGTGAATACCGCGAAACGATGCTGGAGGCGGTCAAGTTTGTCCCTTTGCTGCCGGGGGTGATGTGATCCCGTTTCCAGGTCAAACGTGCACTTTGTCGGCTCGCCTTCGCGTTCACGCTTGATCTGGAAATGGAATGAATCGAAGGCGGAATGCGGGGAGGAACGAAGGATGAAGGCGGGTTCAAAAAAAATTGCCGTCTTGCGTCTGCCGCTGGGAGCGCTTGCGGTGGCTGGTTTGCTGGTCGTGAGCGGCTGTGCCGCCAAGCACTCCGCGCCGGTGATCGAGCGCGCCGCCGCCAAGAAGCCGGCTCAGAAAGCGGCAAAGGAAGCCGACTGGCGGCCGCAAACCCATACGGTGCAGAAGGGCGAAACCCTGTATGGCATCTCGCTGGAGTACGGCTTCGGCTATAAGGAACTGGCCGAGCTCAACGGGATCGAGCCGCCCTACATCATCCGGGTCGGCCAGCAGCTCAAGATCGCCGCGGCGCAGCCGGCGGCCGTGGCGACGCCACTCAAGCCCGCGTCGGCTGCCGCCGAGGTCAAACCCTTAGCCGCCGGCGACATGATCAAGACCCAGCCCAAGGCCGTCAAAACGCCGTATTCTGCGCAGGCGGAGAGCCAGCCAGCCCCGGCAAAAGCTGCGGCAGCCGAAGAAAAGCCGCCCAGTGCCGAAGCGTCGGCCAAACCGCCGGAAGAGAAGAAGGAAAACGGGCAGCCCGCAGGCGATGACGACGACAAGCTGGATTGGGCATGGCCGGCTGCCGGCAAAGTCATTGCCGGATTCAACGAAGGCGCCAGCAAGGGCGTGGACATCGCCGGCAAGTCCGGCCAGCCGGTGCTCGCTTCCGCACCGGGCAAGGTGGTGTATTCGGGCAGCGGCCTGCGCGGCTACGGCAAGCTGGTGATCGTCAAGCACAACAAGACCTACCTCACCGCTTACGCGCACAACAGCCAGGTTTTGGTGAAGGAAGGGCAGGCCGTGGTCAAGGGCCAGCGCATCGCGGAAATGGGCGATACCGATGCGGACCAGGTGAAGCTGCATTTCGAAATCCGGCGTTTCGGCAAGCCGGTAGACCCGATGAAGTATCTGGCCAACGCCGAATGATCCTGGAAAAAGCGATTAACCACGAATTTGCACGAATGAGGCACGAATGTTCACGAATAATCAACGAATTAACCATTCTTGCTTGGCTCATCCGTTGGGTGAGGCGAAATTATGTCCTAACTATTTGTTCCCATTCGTGAAAATTAGTGTCATTCGTGGCTAACTGCCGTTTTAAGGATAAGAACAACGAAGTGCGGCCGATTTGCAGCATACCATCCAGGCGAGCACGGCCCCATGAGTAACGTCATGATTATTCGTGAACATTCGTGTCATTCGTGGCCAAACCGCTTTTTCTAGGATTAATCGGTCGAAATACCGTCCAGTTCGTACAATACCGCTACTTCGTTGCCGTTGCCCAGATAGTCGATTTTCCGGCACAGGTGTTTGACCAGGGCGATTCCCCGGCCGGAGGGAAGGGTGCTGCTGGCGATATCATGCTTCATGACGGATTCATGGTCGAAGCCGTTGCCGCTGTCCTTGATGTGCACCCGCAGGAACTCCGTTCCCTCTTGCCGCAGGCGCTCCGCTTCGATTTCGAGGATGCCGTGCTCCAATGTTGCGAGGCGGAGCCTGCGTTCCTCGATGTATTTCTCAAATCCGTCCGGCCGGGATTTCAGGGTGGAATCCAGCTTTAAAATCCCGTGGTCCAGGGCATTGTTGAACAGCTCTGTGAAAATCAGATAAACCTGGTTGCGGTGGGTTTCCTTGAAGTCCAACTGGCCAATCCAGGCAAGCAGCAGGGGGACGATGTCGATGGATTTCAGCTCGACGGCGGAAAGGCGCAGCGCCAGTTTCCAGCGGTGCGGCTCGACTGGCGGCGCGTCCTTTTTCTGACTCGTTTTTGATGCCGGATAGGCGCTCCCAAGCTCCATCGGACAGTTGATCGCGGCCAAAGAAATATCGTCATGGCTAACCAGACCGCCGAGATGGCCGGTTACAGCACTGATCAGGCGCTCGACGCGGCTGTCGCCGGGCGAGGTTACCAGCACTCGCAGCATGCGCTCCTGGCCGAATTCCTCCCCCGCTTCGTTCTGGATTTCCACCAGCCCGTCCGAGCAGAGATAAAGCTGTCCCGGTTCCTGCCAGCGAAAGGCCTCGGTAGTTGAATCGAAATCGGCCTCGGTGAAAATTCCCAGGGCGGGATGGCTGGATTTCCAGGTACGCAGGAGCTTGCCGCTGTCGCTGACGAAAATGGCCGGAGGGTTGCCGCCGTTCCAGACCTGGATGGTTTTGTTCGCCAGACTGATGGAAGCCAGGGTGGCGGCAACAAAGCGTTCGGTCGGCATCAGGTGTTTGAGCTTCCGGTTCAGCTCGTGGGCGATGCTGGAAATGGAAAAGCCCTTCGCCGTCATGCCGTAAAACGCCTCGACCACCGGCATTACGCTTAGCGCGGCACTGAGGCCGTGCCCGGTGCCGTCGGCGAGGAGCACATGCAAATCGTCGGCAGGCGTGTGCGCCGCGATGATGATGTCGCCGCTGAAGTGTTGCGCCGGCTTGTGCCAGCGCTTGATGTGTTTCTTGTCTACTTCGGTGTAGCGTGTGATTTTTTCGATCAGATGCTGGGCCAGTTTGTGCTCGCGCTCGTTGTCGTCGCGATAGCGTTCCAGTTGCTCGGTGTTTTCGACGATCTGGCTTTGCATTTCGGCGATGCGCTGCATCGCCTTGATCTTGGCTTCGAGGATGGTGAGGTTGATCGGCTTGGTGAGGTAATCGTCCCCTCCCATTTCCAGCGCCTTGGCCTGTTCGTAATCGTGCGTCTTGGCGCTGACGAAGATGACCGGGACCCATTTCGTGCCGCACAGCTCCCTGATCCGGGCTGTGGCTTGGTAACCGTCGATCTCCGGCATCATGATATCCATCAGGATCAGATCCGGGGATTCCGACTGGAATTTTTCGATCGCCTCGCGCCCGGAGCGCGCCGGGATGGCGCTGTGGCCGAGTTTGGAAACGAATTTGCTGATAAGGATGAGGTTGGGTTCCGTATCGTCTGCGACCAGGATTTTCAGTTGCTTGGCCATAACCTACTCTGCATTTTGATGATTCACCACGAATGACACGAATTTGGCACGAATGAACACGAATTGATACAAGGTGGCAGAAACCTTGTCACAATTCCATGAATATTCGTGAATATTCGTAATTATTCGTGTGAATTCGTGGTTTAACGCTTTTTTACCTGATGGTAAACAGCTTGCCGAAATTCGCCACGTCCAGGATCTGCTGCACCACGCCGCGGCAGTTGCTCAACGCCAGTGCTTTGTTGGCTTCCAGCGATTTTTCGCGCAGCAGCAGCAGCATGCCGAGGGCAGAGCTGTCCAGATAATCCACGGCGCCCATATCCACCTCGATTTCAGTGGCGTCGCCGGATGCCAGCACCTCTTCGTAGGCATCGCGGAACAGGCGGTGAGAGTTGAAATCGAAGCGCCCGCTCAGGGAGATTCTGGCTTTCCCTTCGCTCGATTGGGTCTTGACGTGCATGTTGGTTGTCACAATCGTTTCCCTCCCTGTCTCGTTCAAGCATTACAACAACTTTTAACCACGAATGACACGAATGTTCACGAATAATCATGACGTTACTCATGGGGCCGTGCTCGCCTGGATGGTATGCTGCAAATCGGCCGCACTTCGTTGTTCTTATTCGTGGTTATTCGTGTCATTCGTGGCCAAATGCCGTTTTTAGTGTCATTCGTGGTTAATCGTTTATACCCTGAATGCCCGCGAACCAAGTGTGGACAGGTGCTTCATCACCTTCTGCGCCATATCCTGGATCGGCACGATCTCGTCCACGCCACCGACGGCGATCGCCTCCTTGGGCATGCCGAACACCACGCAGGTGGCCTCGTCCTGCGCGAAGTTGTATGCCCCCGCCTGTTTCATTTCCAGCATGCCGGCGGCACCGTCCTTGCCCATGCCGGTCAGGATCACGCCGATGACGTTGGGGCCGGCGTTGTTCGCCGCCGAGCGGAACAGCACGTCTACCGAGGGGCGGTGGCGGTTGACCGGCGGCCCCTGATTCAATTCCGCCACGTAATTGGCGCCGCTGCGCTTCAGCAGCAGGTGGGAATGGCCCGGCGCGATATAGGCGTGGCCGGGCAGGATGCGGTCGCCGTGGCGCGCCTCCGTGACCGTGATCTTGCACAGGCTGTTCAGGCGGTTGGCGAACGACTGGGTGAATGCCTCCGGCATGTGTTGCGCGATCAGGATGCCGGGGCAATCCGGCGGCAGGCGGGTCAGAAACTCCTTGATCGCCTCGGTGCCGCCGGTGGAAGAGCCGACGATGATCAGCTTCTCGGTGGAGGCGATGGGGTTGGAGAGCGCCGGCAAAACGGCGTCGGCGGTAAGGGCCTGCGATACGTTCATGGCGGGTTTCTTCAGCCTGGCTTTGGCGGCGGCGCGGATCTTGTCTGCGATTTCATCGCTGTATCCTTCCATGCCGCGGGCAATGTCGAGCTTGGGCTTGGCAATGAAATCCACCGCGCCCAGTTCGAGCGCGCGGAACGTGACATCCGAGCCTTTCTCGGTGAGCGAGGAGATCATCACCACCGGCGTCGGGCGCAGGCGCATCAGCTTCTCCAGGAAATCGATCCCGTCCATCTTGGGCATTTCCACGTCCAGCGTGACCACGTCGGGGTTGAGCGCCTTGATCATCTCCCGCGCCACCAGCGGGTCGGGTGCCGCGCCCACGACCTCCAGGTCGGAATGGCTGTTGATGATTTCCTTGAGGATGTTGCGGATCAGGGCGGAATCGTCCACCACCAGCACTTTTATTTTCATCAGAACAGCTCCACGTCCCCTTCGACCTTGGATTGCACCAGGCGCGAACTGTATTCCTTCTCGCGCTCGATGATGGTGTCGTTGTGAGCGCGCTTCAACTGCTTGATCAGCGCCTTGCCGGTCTGCGGGAAGAAATAGACCTTGCGGGGATAGATGTCCAGCAGGTCCTGCGCCACGATCTTGATTTTCTCGGTTTGCATGAAATCGAGCACGAACTTGGCATTGCGCTCTCCCACGTTGGAGACGGTGAACCCCCGCAGCACGCTGCCGCCGCCGAACACCTTGGCTTCCAGGTTGGCGCGTTTCGCGCCCAGCTTGGACAGCTGGTTGAGCAGCATTTCCATCGCGTAAGTGCCGTAGCGCGCCGAGGTGCTCAACGGGCTGGATTGATCCGAGCCGCTGTCGGGCAGCATGAAATGGTTCATTCCGCCGATGCCGCTGACCCGGTCCCGCACGCAGGCGGCGACGCATGAACCCAGCACCGTTACCAGCACCATGTCACGGCCGGTCGCATAATATTCGCCGGGCAGGATCTTGACCGCCTCCGTGTTGAAGTTGCGGTCGTAGTAGATATTCGGCGCCAGGACTTCTTCGTAACCGTGTTCAGCCATGATGTGCCTTCGTTTTGTCCGCCAGTTCGTACACGGTCTTGCCTACCAGTCTGAACAGGTCGGCGGCATGGTGGAAGCTTTCGGAATGGCCGGCGAACATCAGGCCGTCTCTGGCCAGCAGCGGCACGAACTTTTGCAGGATGTTGTACTGCGTCGTCTTGTCGAAATAGATCATCACATTGCGGCAGAAGATGGCGTCGAGCGGGCCGCGGATCGGCCAAGTATCGTCCAGCAGGTTCAGTTGCCGGAACTGGATCATATCACGCAGCTCCTTGCGCACCTTGGCGTAGCCCTCCTGCGCACCGGAACCCTTGAGGAAGAAGCGCTTCATCCTCTCGGTCGACATCTTCTGCAGGCGGTCCATCGGATAAACTCCCTGCTGCGCCTTGGCCAGCACGTTGGTGTCGAGGTCGGTCGCCACGATCTGCACCGGCGGCGTGAAGGTGCCGAACAGTTCCACCATGGTCATCGCCATGGAATACGGTTCCTCCCCGGTGGAGGAGGCGGAGCACCAGAGCGTGAAGCTGGCGCGCCGGCCCTTTTGCTTTTTGATGTACTCCGCCAGGATCGGGAAATGGTGCTCCTCCCGGAAAAACGCCGTGAGGTTGGTGGTCAGCGCGTTGGTGAAGGCCTCCCACTCCTGGCTGTCGTCTTCCAGCCGCTTCAGGTATTCCCCGAACGAACGCAGGCCGGTTGCCCGCAGGCGGCGGGCGAGGCGGCTGTACACCATGTCCCGCTTGTTGGGATTGAGCGAAATGCCGGCGTAATCGTAGATCAGCTTGCGGACCCGCTCGAAATCCTGGTCGGTGAAGTGAAATTCACGGTTTTCGGTTGTGCCGGTTGAAGTTTCCATTGTTGGTGCCATTTCCCGTCGTTTTGCCAACCCAGAGCCTTCAGAACTCATGTAGGGCGCAATAAGCGAAGCGCATTGCGCCGGATGGGAACCCCCGCGTCCGGCGCATTACGCCTTCGGCTAATGCGCCCTACATTTCCGGCTAGAACTCCTTCCACTCGTCGTCCGTGTCATTCGCGGGCTTGGCCGCCACGGCGGTGCTTTTCGCCAGCGAGGCCGGAACCGGCTTGGCGGCTTTCGCCGCGGGCTTGGCGGGGGCGGGCTTGGGCGCGGCGGGCTTGACCGCAGTCCGGCGCCCGAAGGAAGAGGTCTCGCCGCCGTCGCTCAGCCTGAACACGCTCACCGCCTTGGCCAGGTTCTCCGCCTGCTCTTCCAGCGCTTCGGCGGAGGCGGCGGCCTGTTCCACCAGCGCGGCGTTCTGCTGGGTGACGTCGTCCATCTGGGTGATCGCCTGGTTCACCTGTTCGATGCCGGCACTCTGCTCGATCGAGGCGGCGGAGATTTCGGCCATGATGTCGGTCACGCGCTTGATCGAGGTGACGATTTCGTCCATGGTCTGGCCGGCCTGTTCCACCAGCTTGGCGCCGTTTTCCACCTTGCCCACGGAGTCGCCGATCAGGGACTTGATTTCCTTGGCTGCCGCGGCGGAGCGCTGGGCGAGGTTCCTCACTTCCGCCGCCACCACCGCGAAGCCGCGCCCCTGCTCGCCGGCGCGGGCGGCCTCGACCGCGGCGTTGAGCGCCAGGATGTTGGTCTGGAAGGCGATGCCGTCGATCACGCTGATGATGTCCACGATCTTGCGCGAGCTCTCGTTGATCGAGCTCATGGTGTCCACCACCTGGCCCACCACTTCGCCCCCCTTGCCGGCGACGTCGGAGGCGCTGACCGCGAGCTGGTTGGCCTGCTTGGAGTTCTCGGCGTTCTGGCGCACGGTGGAGGTGAGTTCTTCCATGCTGGAGGCGGTTTCCTCCAGGGATGAAGCCTGCTTTCGGTGCGCTGGGAGAGGTCGGCGTTGCCGCTGGCGATTTCCTTGGAGGCGGTGTTGACGGAGTCCACCGCTTCCTTGATGTCGGTGACGATCCTGGCGAGCATTTCCTGCATGGATTTCATGGCGGCCAGCAGGCTGGAGGTGTCGCCTTCCTTCACCGCGATCTTCGTGGACAGGTCGCCGGCGGCCACCTTGCGCGCCACTTCGGCCGCGTAGTCGGGCTCGCCGCCGAGCTGTTTCAAGAGGCCGCGGACGATGAGGAAGCTCACCACAACGGCCATGGTAAGGGCGATCAGGCCCAGGGCGATGACCAGGGTCTGGGCGGTTTTGGCCTTGCCCTCGGCGTGATGGCCGGTGTCCTCCAGGGATTTGACCTGGTGCTCGAGCAGCTTGTCGGTTTCTTCCTGGAGGGTGTGCTGCGCGGCGCGGAAGTCCTTGACGAGGAAGGTCTTGGCTTCGTCGAATGAGCCGGCGTTGAGGAGCTTGATGTAGTTGTCCTGGGCCTCGCGGAATTTGGGGAGCGCGTCTTTCACCTTCTTGAGGGCAGCCTTGCCGTCTTCGCTGCGGACGGTCTTGTCGAGGTATTCGAAGTTCTTGTTGTTCTTCTCCCGCGCCGCCATGATCTTGCCGAACTGATCCTGCATCTTCTCCGGCTTGTCGCTCATGATCAGCGCGCTGCGCGCGGCGATGCCGATGAGGTTGAAGTTTTCGATCAGGTTGGCGGCTTTGACGACTTTGGGAAATTTGTCGTTGACGACCTTATCGACGTCGCCGTTCAAGGCGGTGATGTTGCTGATGCTGACGAGGGTGATGACGAGCAGCAGCAGTCCTACGATGCCGAAGCCCAGTGAGAGACGCGTGCCGATTTTCAGGTTTGAAAGTGCCATGATTTCCTCCTCAGTTCATCCAAGCGGTGATTCGGTTTTTTATGCGGCGACCTTGTCCATCAGTTCCATGTCCTGGCTGGTCATGAGTTTTTCGATGTCCACCATGATGATCATGCGTTCGTCCACGGTGGCCAGTCCTACCAGGTAGCGGGTGTCGAGGGCGGCGCCGAATTCGGGGGCGGGGCGGATCTGTTCGCCGGACAGGGCGATGACGTCGGAGACGCCGTCCACCACCATGCCCACCACGCGGTCGGCGACGTTGAGGATGATGACGACGGTGAACTGGTCGTAGTTGACGGTGCCGAGGTGGAACTTGATGCGCATGTCCACGATCGGCACGATGGTGCCGCGCAGGTTGATCACGCCCTTGATGAATTCGGGGGCGTTGGCGATGGTGGTGACGGCATCGTAGCCCCGGATTTCCTGCACCTTGAGGATGTCGATGCCGTATTCCTCCTTGCCCAGGGTGAAGGTCAGATATTCGTTGCCGGCCGCGGCGGCGCCGGCAGCGCTTTCCTGGATGGGTTGCGTCATGGTGTCCTCCTTTTTGCTGACAAGTTGCCGATTTGCTTCTTTTTTTCCCGTTTTGCAAACTGCCCAGTTATGTAGGATGGGTGGAGCGCAGCGTAACCCATCGAAGCCGGCTCACCTTGCCAATGATGGGTTACGGCTTGCGCCTCCACCCATCCTACATGCTAAAAAAGCGTTTTAGCCACGAATGACACGAATGTACACAAATAAAAACGATGAAGTGCGACCGATTTGCCCCACACCATCCAGATGAGCACGGCCCCTGAGTAACGTCATAGTTATTCGTGAACATTTGTGTCATTCGTGGCCAAAAAGCTGTTTTCAGGTCTGTTGCCCGGGTTGCGAACTGCATTAGCCCTGGCTCATCCGGATCAGCGCGGAAACGTCGAGAATCAGCGCCACCTTGCCGTCGCCCATGATGGTTGCGCCGGAGACGCCGGCCACCTTGCGGTAGTTGCTTTCCAGGCTCTTGATGACGACCTGGTGCTGGCCGAGCAGCTCGTCCACGAACAGCGCGATTTTTTTGCCCTCGGACTCCAGCAGCACGACGATGCCCTGGTGCGGTTCCGCCACCTTCGGTGTGACGCTGAACACGCTGTGCAGGGCGATCAGCGGCAGGTATTCGCCGCGTACCTGCACCACGCGCCCCTGTCCGCTCACCGTCTTGATGTCCTCGGGGGCGGGCTGGAGGGATTCGGCGATGAAGGTCAGCGGCGCGATGTAGATTTCGTCGCCGACGCCGATGGACATGCCGTCCAGAATCGCCAGCGTGAGCGGCAGGCGGATGGTCATGCGGGTGCCGTAGCCGGGGGCGGAATCGATATCGACGCTGCCGCCCATGCCGTGGATGTTGCGCTTGACCACATCCATGCCGACACCGCGGCCGGAAACGTCGGTGACGACATCGGCGGTGGAGAAGCCCGGTTCGAAAATCAGTTGCCAGACTTCCTGGTCGTTCATGCCTTCGTGCACCGGCAGGCCGCGCTCCTTGGCTTTGGCCAGGATCTTTTCACGGTTCAGGCCGGCGCCGTCGTCGGCGACCTCGATCAGGATATTGCCGCCCTGGTGGCCGGCGCGCAGGGTGACGGTCCCTTTCGGATCCTTGCCGGCGGCAATGCGTTTTTCCGGGGATTCGATGCCGTGGTCCAGGCTGTTGCGCACCAGGTGGGTGAGGGGGTCGGCGATCTTTTCGATCAGCCCCTTGTCCAGCTCGGTGCCTTCGCCCAGCGTCTTGAGTTCCACCTGCTTGCCCAGCTTGCCGGCAATGTCCCGCACCACACGCGGGAAGCGGCTGAAGACGAAGCCGATCGGCATCATGCGGATGGACATCACGGATTCCTGAAGGTCGCGGGTATTGCGCTCCAGTTGCCCCATGCCGTTGAGAAGGCTTTCGTATAGCACGGGGTCCACCTTGCTCGCCGTCTGCGCGAGCATGGCCTGGGTGATGACCAGTTCCCCCACCAGGTTGATGAGCTGATCCACCTTTTCCACGCTGACCCGGATGGAAGTGGCGTCGGTCTGGGCCGATGCCGCAACCGCAACTTTGTCGCCTTCGCGGCGGCCGGTGGCGACCACGCCCGCTTCCGGGTTGTCGGAGGCGCGGCGGCCGGGGCTGCGCTCGGCGGGTTGGTTTTCCGCCGGCGGCGGCGCGATTTTCTGGAAGAAGCCGTAACCCTGCTTGTTTTCCCGCTCCGATTGCATCGCGGGGGTTTCGGCGAAAAAGCCGTAGCCCTGGCCTTCTTCGACCGCCTGGCTGTCTTCGCCGCCTGCGTTCGCTTCGACGTCCGTGAAGAAGCCGTAGCCGGGATCTTCCGCAGCCGCTTGCGGCGCGGCCGACGCTTCGATCCTGACCTGTTCGGGCTGGGCGACGAAGGCGAAGATTTCGCGGATCGCTTCCTCGCTCGCATCCGTCGACAGCTTTAAATTCCAGCGGGAGGCTGCGGCTTTCTTCTTCTTCTTGCTCTTCTTGCCGGTGTCGCCCTCCGCTTCCTCCGGCACTGCCTGGAGTTCGGCGATTTCCAGCTGGCCGAGGTTCTTCAGCTCGGCAAACAGGCCGTCGAGCCGATCCTGGTCTTTCGAAAGATCGGGGTCGGCGGTGAATTCGATCTGATAGAGATGACGGGATGGGGCAGGGGAAGTCCGGGCTTCGGGTGCCGCAGCGGACGGCTGGACGGGGGAGGGGATTTCGCCGGCGCCATTTTCGGCCAGGTGCTTGAGCCTTCGGCAGACTTCCTCGACTGCTTTCTGATCCACCGCCGCGCCGTTCTGGTGGCCTTCGAGCTGCATCTTCAGTACGTCGCCGGCTTGCAGAAAGACATCGACCATTTCTTCGCGCAACTGGATTTCTTCCTTACGCAGCTTGTCCAGCAGCGTTTCCATGATGTGCGTGGCTTCGGTCATATCGGTGAAGCCGAACGTGCCCGCGCCGCCCTTGATCGAGTGGGCCGCCCGGAAAATGGCGTTGAGGTCGTCCAGGCTGGGCGCGTTCACGTCCAGGCCAAGCAGCAAACTTTCCATCTGCGCCAAGTGCTCCGCGGCTTCTTCGAAGAACACCTGATAGAACTGGTTCATGTCTATGCTCATATCGAATCTCCCGAGCTAGGGGCTAGGGGCTGGAGATGAGGGGCTAGGGGCTG
>JBFMFB010000033.1:0-19826 GCA_040752115.1 Pseudomonadota bacterium
TCGTCGGCATCCCGGCGCACGGCATCCAACTGCTTCAACAGGTCCGGCAGTGCGGTTTGTACGGTGTCCCACACGACGTCGAGGTTGGTGTCAAAGTAGCCGTGGGCGATGCGGTTGCGCATGCCGCGCATGCCGCGCCACGGCACTTCGGGGTGCCTCTGGGTGAACTCGGCGTAGACCTCCATCACTTTCGTGGCTGCCTCGCCGATGATGATGAGGCTCATGATGACGGCCTGCTGGGTGCGTTTGTCTTCAAGGAAGTCGTCTTTGCCCATGCCTTCCACGAAGCAACAAGCATCCATCGCGGCCTGCTGCATGTGGTCGAGGTAGTCGGGGAGGCGGTTTGGGCTCATACCGGCTGGGCCTCCGCGAGGACCTTGGCCCGGAACTTCGGTGGCAGGTCGGCAGGAGTCAACAGGTCGACGTGGACACCAAGCAGCGATTCCAGCTCGTCTTGCAGGCCGCCCAGGTCGAACAGTGTGGCACCGGGTAGCACGTCGACCAACAGATCGAGGTCGCTGCCGTCCTGGTCAGTACCATGCAGCACCGAGCCGAAGATACGCGGGTTGGTCGCACGAAAGCGGCGAGCTGCTTCATGCACTTCACTTCGCTTGAGATTGAGCGCAACGGATGGTCGCATGTGCATCTTTCCTTGGCGAAAAAAACACTATGGCAAAAACACTACGGGGACAGACCCCGGTTTCCTCAAAGCGGAATCAGGCAGCAACTTCAACGTATTCGACCTGGCTTGTGGGCGGTGGGAGAGGTAAGCCATCCTCGCAGAAACACCATGGTACCGGAAACACCATGGTACCGGAAACACCATGGTACCAGGTCTTGCATTAACCCATTTCCAGAAGCGTGGTTAGTGATCGGCATTGGGCTTCGTGCCTGAGCTCAAGCTACTGCATCAGGCGGCT
The DNA here is from genome assembly GCA_040752115.1 of Pseudomonadota bacterium. GTDB lineage: Bacteria > Pseudomonadota > Gammaproteobacteria > Burkholderiales > Sulfuricellaceae > JBFMFB01. Next base: position 921 of record JBFMFB010000033.1, read on the forward strand.
TTCAGCGTTTCGATCTTCTCGTATCCGCCGCGTCGGGCCAATTCCCACAGGTCGAGCGTCTGCTGCATGCGCAGCCAGACATCCGGGCCGTTGCCGAGCAGTTTCCCGAGGCGCATTGCCATGTCGGGGGTGACGGTACGCTTTTCGTGCAGCAGTTCGGATACCGTCAACCGGGATACGCCGAGCCGATCGGCGAATTCCTTTTGCGTCATGCCGAGGGCGGGCAACACGTCTTCGCGCAGGATCGCTCCCGGGTGCGTGGGGCGGCGATTTGGGGCTCTCAGTGATTTGGCCATCAGCGAGCGTTTCTGGGGACAGACCCCGGTTTCCTCAAAGCGGAATCAGGCCGCAACTTCAATGTATTCGACCTGGCTTGTGGGCGGTGGGAGAGGCAAGCCATCCTCGCGAAGTCCAGCAAGATGGAACTCTATGGCCTCGCGAATTTGTGTTTCGGCTTCTTCGAAGGTTGCGCCGGTTGCGATGCAGCCGGGAAGGTCCGGCGCATAGGCGGAGAAGTTGTTTCCGGCGGTTTCAATGACAACGGCGTATCGCATGATAGTCTCCTACTTGAGACGGGCTTGTTTGAGGATGCTGTTCAGCGTTCCGGGTGCCAAGTCGTCGCTTGGTTTTCCAGCGACGGTAACGCGGCCCGGTTTTTCGCGATGCTTGAATTGGCGGTGGCTGCCGCGTGATGCCGCGAGGTACCAGCCATCTTCCTGCAAGCGCGCCAAAACTTCGCTGACTTTCATCGCCTTAGGATACTGCGCCCCGGATTGGGAGTCAAAATTCAAGGGGGTTCGGCTGACCGGAGGTGAGGCTCGAGGAAATGAGTGTAAGGCGCAATCGGTACGCCAATAAGCAAAGGCGTTAAGCCGCCACGCCGGCGGCTGGATGGCGCGTGCTATCATCGTTCCCTTTCATATTGCCCGGATCGGCGCCTTTTCCTGTGCGCTCGTCGCGGCAGGCGGAGCGTAATGAATCCGAAGATCAACGAGCTGGTGGGGCGGATCAAGGCCCTGGAGGAAGAGCTGGAAGCGGAGCTGGAGGCGCGCCGCGCCGATCTGCGCTTTCGTCTGGAAAATCGCAAGGTGTTGTTCGAACGGGAAGTGCTCGAGGCGCACCGCCTTCTCAAGACCGGCCTGGTGCGCTATCTGCTGGGCACGCCCGTGCGGCATCTGGTGACCGTGCCGGTGATCTACAGCATGATCGTGCCGCTGCTGGTGTTCGACTTCGGCCTCACCCTCTATCAGTTCCTGTGCTTTCCGGCCTACCGCGTCCCCAAGGTGAAACGGGGCGATTATTTTGTCTTCGACCGCGAGCAGCTCCCCTATCTCAATGCCATCGAGAAGCTCAACTGCGCTTATTGCACCTACGCCAACGGCTTGATCGCCTATGCCAGGGAGATCGTGGCGCGCACCGAGCAATACTGGTGCCCGATCAAGCACGCCCGGCGCGCACTAGGTACCCATGCGCGCTATGCGCACTTCCTGGACTACGGCGACGGAAGGGCGTACCGGCAGGAACTGGAGAAGTTGAGGCGGGATTGGAACGGCAGGGAGAGGCGTTAGGGATTGCCAAAGCGGCAAGCCCATCTCCTGCGCCGCCCGGAACTCCTCCTCACTCCCACTCGATCGTCGCCGGCGGCTTGCCGGAGACGTCGTAGACCACGCGGTTGATGCCGCGCACTTCGTTGATGATGCGGTTGGAGACCTTGCCGAGGAGGGTGTAGGGGAGTTCGGCCCAGTGGGCGGTCATGAAGTCCTGGGTCTGCACCGCGCGCAGGGCGACGACGTAATCGTAGGTGCGGCCGTCGCCCATGACGCCGACGGAGCGCACCGGCAGGAACACGGCGAAGGCCTGGGAGGTTTTTTCGTACCAGCCGGAGTTGCGCAGTTCCTCGATAAAGATGGCGTCGGCGCGGCGCAGCAGGTCGGCGTATTCGCGCTTGACCTCGCCCAGGATGCGCACCCCCAGGCCGGGGCCGGGGAAGGGGTGGCGGTATACCATGTCGTGGGGTAGGCCGAGGGCGATGCCCAGTTCGCGCACTTCGTCCTTGAACAGTTCGCGCAGCGGTTCCAGCAGCTTGAGATGCAGCGTCTCGGGCAGGCCGCCGACGTTGTGGTGCGACTTGATGGTGTGGGCCTTCTTGGTTTTGGATCCGGCGGATTCGATGACATCCGGATAGATGGTGCCCTGCGCCAGCCATTTGGCGTTGGGCAGCCTGGCCGCTTCGCGCTGGAATACTTCGACGAATTCGCGGCCGATGATCTTGCGTTTCTGCTCGGGGTCGGTGACGCCTTCGAGGTGCTTCATGAATTCGGCGCTGGCGTCCGCGTGGATGACCTTGACCCCGAGGTTTTTGGCGAAGGTCTCCATCACTTGCTCGGCTTCGTTCAGGCGCAGCAGGCCGTTGTCCACGAACACGCAGGTGAGTTGCGGGCCGATGGCGCGGTGCAGCAGTGCCGCCACCACGGAGGAATCCACGCCGCCGGAGAGGCCCAGGATCACTTCGTCCGAGCCGACCTCGGAGCGGATGCGGCCGATGGCTTCCTCGACATAATCCGGCATGTTCCAGTCGTAGCCGCAGCCGCAGATGTCATGCACGAAGCGCTCGATGATCGCCTTGCCCTGCAGGGTGTGGGTGACTTCGGGGTGGAACTGGAGCGCGTAGAATTTGCGCGCTTCGTCCGCCATGCCGGCGATCGGGGTGGCGGCATTGCTGCAGATCACCTTGAAGCCGGGAGGCAGGGCGGTGACCTTGTCGCCGTGGCTCATCCACACGTCCAGCAGGCCGTGCCCTTCCTCGTTGACGCGGTCCTGGATGTCGCGCAGCAGGGCGGAGTGGCCGCGGGCGCGCACCTCGGCGTAGCCGAATTCGCGGTGGGTGGCGTTTTCCACCGCGCCGCCGAGCTGCGCCGCCATGGTCTGCATGCCGTAGCAGATGCCCAGCACCGGCACGCCGAGCGTGAACACGGCATCCGGCGCGCGCGGCGTTTCTTCCTCATACACCGATGCCGGCCCGCCGGAAAGGATAATGCCCTGCGGGTTGAAGGCGCGGATGAATTCGTCGCTGACGTCGTGGGGGTGCAGTTCGCAGTAGACGCTGGTTTCGCGCACGCGGCGGGCGATCAGCTGGGTGTACTGGGAGCCGAAATCGAGGATGAGGATTTTCTGGTGCATGGCTTTGCCGTGAGGTGTGAGGAGTTAGGCGTGAGGAAGGGAAAAAACGAAGGGCAAGGCGCGCCTCACCCCTCACTCCTTACGCCTCACTCGATATGGTAATTCGGCGCTTCCTTGGTGATCTGCACGTCGTGGACGTGCGATTCGCGGATGCCGGCGTGGCTGATCTCGACGAATTCGGCGGTGGCGCGCATCTGCTCGATGTCGCCGCAGCCGACGTAGCCCATGCTGGCGCGCAGGCCGCCCATCAACTGATGGATAACTGCGACCACGCTGCCCTTGTAGGGGACGCGGCCTTCCACGCCTTCCGGCACCAGCTTGTCCGCGCCGCTTTCGGCGTCCTGGAAGTAGCGGTCGCTGGAGCCCTGCTGCATGGCGCCGAGCGAGCCCATGCCGCGGTACGATTTGTAGGAGCGGCCTTGGAACAGTTCGATTTCGCCGGGGGCTTCCTCGGTGCCGGCGAACAGGCCGCCCAGCATGACCGCGTTCGCGCCCGCCGCGATGGCCTTGGAGATGTCGCCGGAGTAGCGGACGCCGCCGTCGGCGATGAGCGGCACGCCGCTGTCTTTGAGCGCCCGCGCCACGTTGTCGATGGCCGTGATCTGCGGCACGCCCACGCCCGCCACGATGCGGGTGGTGCAGATCGAGCCCGGCCCGATGCCGACCTTGACGCCGTCCGCGCCGTTGTCCACCAGCGCCAACGCCGCATTGGCGGTGGCGATGTTGCCGCCGATTACCTGCAGTTTGGGATAGTGCTTCTTCACCCACTTCACCCGGTCCAGCACGCCCTGCGAGTGGCCGTGCGCGGTGTCCACCACCACCACGTCCACGCCGGCTTCAGCCAGCAGCTCGACCCGCTCCTCGGTGCCTTCGCCCACGCCGACTGCCGCGCCCACACGCAGGCGTCCCAGGCTGTCCTTGCAGGCCCGAGGATGCTCGGTGGATTTCTGGATGTCCTTGACGGTGATCAGGCCGCGCAGCTCGAAGTCGTCGTTGACCACCAGCACCCGCTCCAGCCGGTGCTTGTGCATCAGCGCCATGGCTTCTTCGCGGCTGGCGCCTTCCTTGACGGTGACCAGCCGCTCGCGCGGCGTCATGATGTTCTTGATCGGCTGGTCGAGGTTGGTTTCGAAGCGCAGGTCGCGGTTGGTGACGATGCCGACAACGCGGCCCTCTTCCACCACCGGCAGGCCGGAGATGCGGTGCTGGCGGGTGAGCGCCAGAACGTCCCGCACCGTCATGGCGGGGGCGATGGTGATGGGCTCTTTTACCACGCCGCTTTCGAAGCGTTTGACCTTGGCCACATGGGTGGCCTGGGCCGCGGGGGTGAGATTCTTGTGGACGATGCCGATGCCGCCTTCCTGCGCCAGGGCGATCGCCAGGCGCGCTTCGGTGACGGTGTCCATCGCTGCGGAAATCAGCGGGATGTTGAGGGATATCTTCCGCGTCAGCTGCGTACTCAGGTTTACATCACGAGGTAAAACGGTAGAATGGGCAGGAACCAGCAATACGTCGTCGAATGTCAGCGCCTTTTGCAGAATACGCATGATTTATCCTTATTACAAAACGTTATTATACGGATTCAGGGGCTGCCGGTAAACCGGGGGCGGGGGAGCGGGCGTTTGCGCAGATCAGGTCAACGCCTTATTTTGTCTGGGGAATTGCAGATCGGCAGAGGAGCGAGCATGGTGCGAAAAACGATCGTCGCGTTGGCGGGGCTGCTGTACTTGGCGTGCGCCGGAGCCATGGCCGGCGAAGTCGTCCTGTCGGACGAGGCCAGCCAGGCATTGGCCAAGGCCGAAGCGGACGTGAAGGAAGCCAGGGCGCAAAAGGCATTGTGGACCACCGCGGCCGATGCCCTGAAAAATGCCAGGGAAGCCGCCGAGGAAGGGGATAGCGCGGCAGTGATCAAGTTTTCCGCGACCGCCAGCGAGCATGCCCGTCTCGGCATCGGCCAGACGAAATATCCGCTGACCAGCGGCCAGTAGTTTTACGGAGCGCGAGATGCGAAAAATCGCCCTGATATCCCTGCTTGCCTGCCTTTCCCTTGCTGCTCATGGAGAGCAGCTCTACAAATGGGTGGATTCCGACGGCAAGGTTCACTACACCGACCAGCCGCCGCCAGCCAAGGCCGAAAAGAAGCCGCTGAACATCAAGGTGCAGCCGGCCGCCCAAACCGCGGTGGGTGAGGAAAAGAAGCCTGTCGCCAAGAGCACGGCCGAGAAGGAGCAGGAATTCCGCCAGCGCCGGGTTGCGGCGGAGGAAGCCCAGGCCAAGCGGGAGAAGGAGCAGGCCGACGCCAGGGAGAAGGAGCGGAATTGTGCCCAGGCGCGCGGCAATCTGCGGAATCTCCAGGAAGGCGGCCGGACGGTTCAGTACGACGCTAAAGGCGAAAAAGTCTATCTCGATGATACTGCCCGGCAGCAGGCCATCGTCGATGCCCAGAAGGCGGTGGACTCCTGGTGCAAGTGAGATTTTCTATTCGGGGGCTTCGCCCTCGGCGCCCGCTCCCTTCTTCATGACCTTTCCTTCCGCCGCGCGCTGCTTGCGGATCTCCTTGGCGTCCGCGATCAGCGGGCGGTAGATTTCGACCCGGTCCTTTTCCCGCAGCACGGTTTCGGGCTTGATCAGCTTGCCGAAGATGCCGATCTTGTTGCGCGCGAGATCGATCTCCGGGTGTTTTTTCAGCACGCCGGACAGCTCGATCGCCTGCGCCGCCGTGGTGCCGGGCGGGACTTTCAGCGACAGGATGGTCTGCTCCTGGGGCAGGGCGTAGACGACCTCGACCCGGATCTCGCCCGTCACAGCCCGCCGCCGTAAACTTTTTCCGCCCGCTGCACGAACGCATCCACGAAGGTGTTGCAGATGTGGCTGAACACCGGTCCGATCAGCGTTTCCAGGAGCTTGCTGGAGAATTCGTAATGCAGGCGGAATTCGACCTTGCAGGCTTCGTCGTCGAGGTGGGTGAACTGCCAGCAGCCGTCCAGATGGCGGAACGGGCCGTCTTCCAGTTTCATCTCGATCAGGCTGGGCGTCTGCTTGAAATTCTTGGTGGTGAAGCTGTGCTTGATGTGGTGATAGTCGATCATCAGCGTCGCCAGCGTGGTGGTGTCGTCGCGCAGCTTCACGTCGCTGCCGCCGCACCAGGGCAGAAACTTGGGATAGTCCTCGACGAGGTCCACCAAAGAGAACATTTGCTGGGCGGAATGAAACACCAGCACCGATTTTTCCACTTGCGCCATGACTGTTGCCTACGAACTGCGCGGGCGCTCGGGCCCGGCCGAAAAGCTGCTAAAATACATCATTTCCCCGGAAAATTCACGCCCCCATGAGCATCGCCCAGAACAAAAAAGCTTTCCACGACTATTTCATCGAGGAAAAATACGAGGCCGGCATCGTGCTCGAAGGGTGGGAAGTCAAGGCGATCCGCGCAGGCCGCGTGCAGCTCAAGGAATCCTACGTGGTCATCAAGAGCGGGGAGCTATTCCTGATCGGCTGCCACATCAGCCCGCTGCCGACGGCCTCCACTCACGTGAATCCCGACCCGGTGCGCACCCGCAAGCTGCTGCTGCACGCGGAGGAAATCAATAAGCTGATCGGCAAGGTGGAGCGCGCCGGCTACACGCTGGTGCCGCTCGACATGCACTATACGCGCGGCCGGATCAAGCTGGAGATCGGCTTGGCCAAGGGCAAGAAGCAGCACGACAAGCGCGAGGCCGAGAAGGAGCGCGACTGGCAGCGCGAGAAGCAGCGGTTGATGCGGGTGAAAGCATAGGCGGCCTCCGCGGCTGAGAAATAAAAAGGGCGGCGGGTTTACCCCGCCGCCCCAAATTTAACCGCCATTCGGCCGGTTATTTCTTTTCCTTTTCCCCTTCCTTTTTCGCCGGAGCCGGTGCCGCGGTCGGGTCGTCGATCTTGGCCTTGGCCTTGAGGTCCGCTACGATTTTCTCCAGCTGTTTCTGCTGCAGCTGCTGCGCCAGAGGCTCCTTGACCTGCTCAAACGCAGGAGCCTGCGCCGGACGAGAGTCTTCGAGCAGGATCACGTGCCAGCCGAACTGGGTCTGCACCGGCTCGGCGGTGTATTTGCCTTTTTCCAGTTTGGCCAGGGCGTCGGAGAACGGCTTTACCATTTGTCCCGCCGGGAACCAACCCAAGTCGCCGCCACGGGATTTGGAACCGGGGTCCTCGGACTTTTCCGCCAGTTTCTCGAATTTCTCGCCCTTCTTCAGGCCGGCAATGATGTTTTTGGCCTCATCTTCGGTCTTGACCAGGATGTGGCGCGCCTTGTATTCCTTGTCGCCCATCTGGGCTTTGATCTTGTCGTATTCGGCCTTCAACGCGTCATCGCTGACCGGGTTGGATTTGAGGTAATCCATCACAAAAGCTTTCGTCAGCACCTGGAGCCGGAGCAGGCTCAATTGGGTCGCGATTTCTGGATTTTTGTCCAATCCTTTCTTAGTGGCTTCCTGAGCGATCAGTTCGCTGGTCACCAGGTGATCCTTCATCGCCTTGCGCAATTCCGGAGTGTCCGGCTGTCCCTGTGCGATGCGTTCCTTGGCCACGTAATCAATGGCTGCTTGAGAGATCGGGGTGCCGTTTACGGTCACGGCGATGGCGCCGGCGGGTGCAGATGCGGCTGTCGGCTTGCCTGTCTGTTCACAGGCGGCCAGGGCCAGCAGGCAGCTCATGCCGATTATCAGGGGGCGGGATTTAATCGAAATCATGTATTGGTCCTTGCAACATTTAAGTAAGGGTTGAATAAATCGGAAATTGCCGGGTTACTTCTTCTCTGTTTTTTCCGTGGTCGCGCCGGGTATCTCGATTCTGGCCGCGGCCTTGAGATCGGCGACGATTTTGCTGATCTGCTGCTGCATCAGCTGGCGGGCCAGGTCGTCCCTAAGTGCCTCGAAGGGGGGAAATTGCAGGGGGCGCACGTCATCAAGCCGGATCACGTGCCAGCCGAAATCGGTTTTCACCGGATTTTCTGTGGTTTTGCCTTTGTTAAGGCCAGCCACGGCATCGCTGAATGCCTTTACCATTTTGCCGCCGGGAAACCAGCCCAGATCGCCGCCGTGGGATTTGGAGCCGGGGTCCTCGGATTTTTCCGCCAGCTTCTCGAATTTCTCGCCTTTCTTCAGTTTGGCGATGATGCTTTTGGCTTCCTGTTCGGTCTTGACCAGGATGTGGCGCGCCTTGTATTCCTTGTCGCCCGCCTGCGCCTTGATCTTGTCGTATTCGGCCTTCAGCGCGTTGTCGCCGACCGGGTTGTTCTTGACGAAGTCATCAAGGAAGGCGCGCGTCAGGACTGACTGGCGGGCGAGGTCGATCTGGGCGATCACTTCAGGATTCTTGTCGAGACCCTTCTTCGCGGCTTCCTGCGCAATGACTTCGTAGGCGATGACCTGGTCGTGAAGAGCGGCGCGGAATTCCGGGGTGTCGGGCTGGCCTTGCGCCAACGGAGCCTTTGCCAGTGCGTCAACGCGGGCGTGAGGGATGGGGGCGCCGTTGACGATGGCAACGATGGTTTCCTGCGTTCCCGGCGCAGGTTTGGCAGCTTCATCTGCATAGCAGATGGATACGGTCAACAGGCTGCTCGCACCGACCAGCAGGAAACGGGATTTCATCGAAAGCATGTAGAGGGTCCTTTGCTTGGATTGTAGAAAAATAAACAGCCTAGTTTGAAGAGGCTTGCATGTTTTCACCCGGCGCATAAGCCTTGATGCCAAGGGCGTGAATTTCTTTGTGCATCATGTCGCCGAGCGCATTATAAATCATCCGGTGGCGGGCGACAGTCGTTGTGCCGGCAAACTGCGCCGAAACGATGGTAAGCCGGTAATGTCCGCCGCCTCCTTTCGCGCCTTCGTGGCCGGCATGTTTGGCGCTGTCGTCGGCAATTTCCAGGTGTTCCGGCGCCAAAGCAGCGAGCTTCAGGCGCATCTGCTCGATGGTGTTCATGCCGGCAGGACTTTCCTGAACGGCTTGACGTCGACCTCGCCGTAAACCCCCGCGGCGACGTAGGGGTCGGCTTCGGCCCAGGCCTGGGCGGCTTCCAGCGATTCGAATTCGGCCACGATCAGGCTGCCGGAGAAACCGGCCGGGCCGGGGTCGGGGCTGTCGATGGCCGGGAACGGCCCGGCCAGAATCAGCCGCCCGGCGCTTTGCAGTTCGGTCAGGCGCGCAAGGTGCGCCGGACGGGCCGCAACCCGCTTCTCCAGGCTGCCTGGCACATCCTCGCCGATAATGGCGTAAAGCATCACGATTCCTTCTCTTCGACGTACTTGGCCAGCATCAGCCCCTGCAGGAAAACGAACACCAGCATCAGCCCCAGGCTGCCGAACAGCTTGAAATTGACCCAGGCGTCGGTGGAGAAGTTGAAGGCGACGTAGAGATTGGCGACGCCCATTACGGCGAAGAACAGCACCCAGCTCAGGTTGAGTCTGCCCCAAACAGCGTCCGGCATGCTGACCTGCTTTTCCATCATCATGCGGATCAGGTTTTTTTTGAAAAGCACCGCGCTGCCGAGAAGGATGGCGGAAAACAGCCAATACAACACCGTCGGCTTCCACTTGATGAAGGTTTCGTCATGCAGGAACAGGGTGGCGCCGCCGAAAACCACGATGATCGCCAGGCTCACCCACAGCATGGCATCCACCTTGCGGTGGCGGAACCAGACCCAGCCGATCTGGCCGAAAGTTGCAGCGATGGCAACGGCGGTCGCGGCAAAGATGCCGAACAGCTTGTAGGTGGCGAAAAACAGGATGATCGGGAAAAAATCGAAAAAGAGTTTCATCGGAAATGTGCTTGCAAGGGAGCCCTGGTCCGCGGTCACCGTATCAATAAGCCGACTATTTTGCTATGATTTAACGTTATTCTTCAAGCAATTTCGCCATTCATGCTCCAGATTGACCTCCACAGCCACTCCCTCGTTTCCGACGGATCGCTGACTCCGGCCGAACTTGTACGGCATGCGGCCGGGCAGGGCATCAAGGTGCTGGCGTTGACCGACCACGATGACACCGCAGGTCTCGCCGAGGCACGCGCAACGGCGGCGGAATCCGGGATCGCCTTCATTGCCGGCACGGAGATATCCGTCACCTGGAACCGTCATACGGTGCACATCGTCGGCCTGAAAATCGACCCGGACAATCCGGCTCTGCAGGCCGGGCTGGAAGCCATCCGAGTCGGCCGCGTCGGGCGCGCAGCCGAGATTGCCGCAGCGCTGGCGAAAGCAGGAATTCAAGGCAGTCTGGAGGGCGCCCATGCCTTCGCCAGCAAGCGCATCATCGGGCGCATGCATTTCGCCCAGTTTCTGGCACAGCAGGGGTATGCCAAGGACGTTCCCTCGGTATTCAGAAAGTACCTGGCGAAGGGCAAGCCGGGATACGTTCCCCACGACTGGGCGGCGCTCGAGGATGCGGTGCGCTGGATCCGCGAGGCCGGCGGGCTGGCGGTGATCGCCCACCCCGGCCGGTGCGATTTCGGTTCGACCACCCTCCGCGCCCTGCTGGGAGAATTCAAGGAGCTTGGCGGCACCGGCATCGAAGTGGTGACGGGCAGCCATACCGCCGAGCAGGCTCATCTTTTCGCCGGCCACGCCAGGCGCTACGGTCTGCTGGCATCGGTCGGCTCGGACTACCACGGCCCGGGCTACAAGTACCTGGAGATGGGGAGGCTGCCGCCGCTGCCCGACGGCTGCACGCCCATCTGGCAGGATTGGCCGGAGGCGGCCGCCCTGGTTTGAAGGTTGGCGCGCACGGCGCCCTCTACGGCCACTCAGGACTCATAATAACAATGACCCAATATTTCACCGTTCACCCAGACAACCCGCAGTTGCGGCTGATCCGTCAGGCGGCGGAGATCGTCCGCGCCGGCGGCGTGATCGTTTACCCTACCGATTCCTGCTACGCCTTCGGCTGCCAACTCGGCGACAAGGCGGCGATGGAGCGCATCCGGGCGATCCGCCGGCTGGACGAGCGCCATCATTTCACCCTGGTGTGCCGCGATCTGTCCGAAATCAGCAAATACGCACGGGTGGACGATCTCCAGTTCCGCCTGCTCAAGGCCAACACGCCCGGCAGCTATACCTTCATCCTGCAGGCGACGAAAGAGGTGCCGAGGCGCCTGCAGCATCCCAAGCGCGCCACGATCGGCTTGCGCGTGCCGGATCACCCGATCGTAGCGGCGTTGCTGGACGAACTGGGCGAGCCGCTGCTGAGTTGCACGCTGATCCTGCCGGGGGATGAACTGCCGCTCAATGATCCGGAAGAAATCCGCGAGCGGCTGGACCGCCAGGTGGATTTGATCCTGGACGGCGGATTTTGCGGCGTGGAGCCGACCACGGTGATAGACTTGACCGCCGACGCGCCGCTGCTGATCAGGCAAGGTAAGGGCAGCGTGACCCCATTTGGATTGGAAAGCTGATGGAATTTACGATTGTTCAAAAAATCGCGATCTATGCGCTGCCGGTGATTTTCGCCATCACCCTGCACGAAGCGGCGCACGGCTATGTCGCCAAACATTTCGGCGACATGACTGCCTACGCCCAGGGGCGGGTGAGCCTCAACCCGATGCGCCACATCGACCCGGTCGGCACAATATTGATCCCGCTTCTTACCATGTTTCTGGGCGGCATCCTGTTCGGCTGGGCCAAGCCCGTGCCGGTAAACTTCGCCAACCTGCGCAATCCCAAAAAGGACATGCTCTGGGTGGCGCTGGCAGGGCCCGCCTCCAACCTGGCGATGGCGCTGTTCTGGGCGTTTACCATCAAGCTCGCGATGTTGCTGCCGGACAGCGCCTTCTCCCTGCCGCTGGGGTTGATGGGCCAGGCCGGAGTGGCCATCAACGCCGCGTTGATGGTGCTGAACCTCCTGCCGCTGCCGCCGCTGGACGGCGGGCGCGTCGCGGTCAGCCTGCTGCCGCACCGGCTGGCTTGGCGCTTCGCCCAGCTCGAGCATTACGGCATGATCATCCTGGTGGTGCTGTTGTTCACCGGGGTGCTGGGCCGTATCATGTGGCCTTTCATCAATGCGACCATCGCGCTGGTGACCTTTCTTTTCGGTATTTGACGGGAAATTCCAACAAAAATGTTCCAACAACGCGTTCTCTCCGGCATGCGCCCCACCGGCGGGCTGCACCTCGGCCATTACCACGGCGTTCTGAAAAATTGGGTGAAGTTGCAGCACGAATTCGAGTGCCTGTTCTTCGTTGCAGACTGGCATGCGCTCACCACCCACTACGACACGCCCGAAGTGATCGAAGAGAACGTCTGGGACATGGTGATCGACTGGCTCGCCGCCGGCGTGGACCCGGCGCACGCCACCCTGTTCATCCAGTCGCGCGTGCCGGAACATGCCGAGCTGCACCTGCTGCTCTCGATGATCACGCCGCTGGGCTGGCTGGAGCGTGTGCCGACCTACAAGGACCAGCAGGAAAAGCTGAGCGAGAAAGACCTCTCCACCTATGGCTTTCTAGGCTATCCGCTACTGCAGAGCGCCGACATCCTGATCTACCGCGCCGACCAGGTGCCGGTGGGCGAGGACCAGGTGCCGCACATCGAATTCACGCGCGAAGTGGCGCGCCGCTTCAACCACATCTACGGGCGCGAACCCGGCTTCGAGCAGAAGGCCGAAGCCGCTGTCAAAAAGCTCGGCAGCAAGAAGGCGCGGCTGTATGGCGAATTGCGCACCCGCTACCAGGAGCAGGGCGACGATGAGGCGCTGGAGGCCGCGCGCGCGCTCCTGAACGAGCAGCAGAATCTGTCGCTGGGCGACCGCGAGCGCCTGTTCGGCTATCTGGAGGGCAGTGGCAAGACCATTCTGGCCGAGCCGGAAGCCCTGCTCACCGAGGCTTCCCGCATGCCCGGACTGGACGGCCAGAAGATGTCCAAGTCCTACAACAACACCATCACCCTGCGCGAAGACGCCGATTCCGTCACCAGGAAAATCCGCACCATGCCCACCGATCCCGCGCGCGTCCGGCGCACCGATCCCGGCGACCCTGCCAAATGCCCGGTATGGGCTTTCCACCAGGTCTATTCCGACGTAAAAACGCGCGAATGGGCCGCGCACGGCTGCAAGACCGCCGGCATCGGCTGCCTGGAGTGCAAGCAGCCGGTGATCGACGCCGTGCTCGAGGAACAGAAGCCGATGCGCGAGCGGGCGCAGATGTACGTCGAAGATCCCTCCCTGGTGCGCAACATCATCGCCGACGGCTGCGAGAAGGCTAGGAAGCTGGCGTCCGAGACGATGCGGGACGTCAGGGAGGCGATGGGGCTGAGCTACAGCTAACCCTCCGATCCCGGCTCCCCCCGGAACATTTCCCCCCGAAGCGGTCTTATTTTCATTGGGGGTTGAATTTCGAACGTCCGGCCTCAGATTTCCCCGATCCGTGTAAAGCTTCGGAAAGATAGCCATGTCAGAAGAAAAGCCGATCGAAGGCGAGATTGTGGAACCGGCCGCGGAGGGGGCGCCGTCCTCCGGGCTGGCGGTACCGACGAATTTCATGCCCGGCACGCTGTATCTCTTGCCGCTGGCGGAGCGGCCGTTCTTTCCCGCGCAGACGCTGCCCCTCCTGATGAACGAGGGGCCGTGGCTGGGGACGGTGAAGAAAATCGGCGATACCCCGCACAAGATGGTGGGGTTGATCCTGGTGCGCCCGAGGAGCGCGGAGGAGGCCCGGCCGGAGGACTTTTACTCTACCGGCACCGTGGTGCGCATGCATCATCCCGTGCGCTCGGACGGCAAGCTGCAATTCATCGCCGAGGGCACCACCCGCTTCCGCATCGTCGAGTGGATTTCCCAGAAGCCACTCTACATGGCGCGGGTGGAATATCCCGACGACAGCCGCGACCAGGACGAGGATCAGGTAAAGGCTTACGGGATGGCGATCATCAACACCATCAAGGAGCTGATCCCGCTCAATCCGCTGTACAGCGAAGAGCTGAAATTCTTCCTCAACCGCTTCAGCCCGAACGAACCCTCCATGCTGGCCGACTTCGCCGCCAGTCTGACCATCGCCACCAAGGAGGAGCTGCAGGAGGTGCTGGAGGCGGTCAACCTGCGCCGGCGCATGGAAAAGGTGCTGGTGCTGATCAAGAAGGAGCTCGACGTCGCCCGGCTGCAGTCGCAGATCCGCGAGCAGGTCGAGCAGAAGATGAGCCGACAGCAGCGGGAATTCTTCCTGCGCGAGCAGCTCAAGGAAATCCAGAAGGAGCTGGGGCTCGCCAAGGATGACAAGACGGCGGACGTCGAGCGCTTCGCGGCGCGCCTGTCCAAACTGAAGCTCACCGAATCGGCAAGGAAGCGTGTGGACGAGGAAATGCAGAAGCTGTCCGTGCTGGAATCCGGCTCGCCCGAGTATGCCGTGACCCGCAACTATCTCGACTGGCTGACGCAACTGCCGTGGGGCAAGCTCTCAAAGGACAAGCTCGATCTCAAGCGGGCGCGCAGGATTCTCGACCGCGACCACGACGGTCTGGACGACGTCAAGGAGCGCATTGTCGAATTCCTGGCGGTGGGCGCGCTGAAGGGCGAGATCGCCGGCTCCATCCTGCTGCTGGTCGGTCCGCCAGGGGTGGGCAAGACCTCCATCGGCCGCTCGATCGCCAACGCGCTGGGGCGGAAATTCTACCGGTTTTCGCTGGGCGGCATGCGCGACGAAGCCGAGATCAAGGGCCACCGCCGCACCTACATCGGCGCCATGCCGGGCAAGTTTATCCAGGCGATCAAGGAATGCAACGTCGCCAACCCGGTGATCATGCTGGACGAGATCGACAAGATCGGCGCTTCCTACCATGGTGACCCGGCTTCCGCCCTGCTGGAGGTGCTCGACCCAGAGCAGAACAGCGATTTCCTCGATCACTATCTGGACGTGCGCTTCGACCTTTCCAAGGTGCTGTTCGTATGCACCGCCAATCAGCTCGACACCATTCCCGGCCCGCTGCTCGATCGCATGGAGGTGATCCGGCTGGCAGGCTACCTTACCGAGGAAAAAGTGCGGATCGCCAGACATCACTTGTGGCCCAAGCAGCTCTCCAAAGCCGGGGTGAAGCGCGGCGACCTGCCGGTCACCGAGGGCGCGTTGCGCCATGTCATCGAAGGTTACGCCCGCGAGGCCGGCGTGCGCGGACTGGAGAAGCAGCTCGGACGCGTGGTGCGCAAGGCGGTGGTGAAGATCGTGGGCGGCGAGGAAACGCCCATCCGCATCGGCGTCAAGGAAGTGGAAGATTACCTGGGCAAGCCGATGTTCCGGCCGGAGAAGCCGATCGCCGGCGTGGGCGTGGTGACCGGCCTGGCATGGACGGCGCTGGGCGGCGCGACGCTCTCCATCGAGGCGACCCTGGTGCACACCAAAAACCGCGGCTTCAAGCTCACCGGGCAGCTCGGCGAGGTCATGCGCGAATCGGCGGAGATCGCCTACAGCTACGTCGCCTCACACCTCAAGCAGTTCAAGGGCAACCCGGCGTTCTTTGACGAGGCGTTCGTGCACCTCCACGTGCCCGAGGGCGCGACCCCCAAGGACGGGCCGAGCGCGGGCATCACCATGGCCACCGCGCTGCTGTCGCTGGCGCGCAACCAGAAGATCGCCCGCCCGCTTGCCATGACCGGCGAGCTCACCCTCACCGGCGAAGTGCTGGCCATCGGCGGCGTGCGCGAAAAAGTCATCGCCGCCCGCCGCGTCCGCATCATGGAACTGATCCTGCCCGAAGCCAACCGGCGCGATTTCGACAAGCTGCCGGCGCATGTCCGGGAGGGAATGACCGTCCATTTCGCGCGGAATTTCAGGGATGTGGCGAAGGTGGTTTTTGCCTGAAGCGGGTGTGCGGCTGCGGAAAAACGAAGGATTCCCGGGCCTGCCCGCAGTCGTGCAGGCGAGTCACGCGGAGCGATCATGGCAGGGCCGCAGGAAGTCGAACTGATCCGCAAGTCCTACTACGAAGCGACCGTGACGCGGCCGGCGGCCTCCCCGTCGCTGGCGGGGAGCGTCGCGGCTGACGTGTGCGTGGTCGGCGGCGGTTATGCCGGTTTGTCCGCCGCGCTGGAACTGGCGCAGCGCGGTTATTCCGTCGCGCTGCTCGAGGCGCGGCAGGTCGGCTGGGGCGCGTCCGGCAGAAACGGCGGCCAGGCGCTGGTGGGTTTCGGATTCGCCGGGCAGGAGGCGATCGAGGCGCAATTGCCCGCCGCGGATGCACGCCGCGCCTGGGATATCACGGTCGAGGCGATGCGGCTGCTGCACGAGCGCATCGCCCGCCACGCGATTGACTGCGATTACGTTTCCGGCCAACTGACCCTGGCCGTCAACGCCAGAAAGGCGCGGGTGCTGGATGCCTGGGTCAACCGGGTGGCGGCGGCCTACGGCTATCCGCTGCAAGCCATCGGCGCCGCCGACCTGGGCAACTGGATCGCCAGCGAACGCTTCCATTCGGGCGCGTTCGATCCCCAGTCGGGCCACCTCCATCCCCTCAAGTATTGCCTCGGCCTGGCGGCGGCGGCACGTGCTGCCGGCGTCCGGCTCTTCGAAAATTCGGCCGCGATACGGATCGAGCGCGGCGACAAGCCCGCGGTCAGGACGGCACGGGGCGAGGTCGCCTGCCGCTTCGCGGTGCTGGCCGGCAATGTCTACATCAGTGGCTACGGCAAGGGCGTTGCGCCGGAACTCGCGCCGCGCATCATGCCGGTCGGCACCTACATCGTCGCCACCGAACCGATGGCCAGAGAGCGCGCCGACGCGCTCATCCGGCAGCGGGCGGCCGCCTTCGATACCAATCTCGTGCTCGACTATTTCCGCGTGACCGCCGACAACCGGATGCTCTTCGGCGGCGGCGAGAGCTACGGCACTGCAACGCCCGTCAATCTCGCGGGGCGGATGCGCAGGCGAATGCTGGCGGTCTTCCCACAACTGGCCGACCTGGCGGTGCCTTATGTGTGGGGCGGCTTCGTCGACGTCACCATGAATCAGGCGCCCGACTTCGGGCGGCTGGGCAGCAACATCTATTACCTGCAAGGCTTTTCCGGGCACGGCCTGGCGCTGGCGGGCATGGCGGGCAGACTGGCGGCCGAGGCCATCGACGGGCAGGCCGGGCGTTTCGATTTGCTGTCGCGCATCAGGCACCGCCCATTCCCGGGAGGCGAGTTTCTGCGCACCCCGGCGCTGGTGCTGGCGATGCTCTATTACCGGCTGAGGGATCTGCTTTGAGGCGGGGCAGATGAGACCAGAGTCCAAACACGCGCGCTTTTTCGGGAACGTGGTGATGGTGGGGTTTGGCAGCATCGGCCAGGCGACGCTGCCGCTGCTCTTCCGCCATCTCGACATCCGCCCGCAACAGGTAAGGATCATTGCCGCGGATCGGGATGGCGCGGCCATCGCCCGCGAATATGGCGTCGCCTTCGTGCAGCACGCGCTGACGAGGCAGAACTACGCCTCCGTGCTTGAACCCTTTCTGGCTGCGGGCGATTTCCTGCTCAATCTGTCGGTCGATGTCTCCAGCCTGGCGCTGATCGAGCTGTGCCGCCGGCGCGACGCTTTTTATCTGGACACCTGCATCGAGCCGTGGGCCGGCGGCTACACCGACATCTCGAAGCCGGCGGCGCAGCGCACCAATTACGCGCTGCGGGAGGAGGTGCTGGCCTACGGCCGCGCCAGCGGCGCAGGCGCGACCGCGATCGTGACCCAGGGCGCCAACCCCGGGCTCGCTTCAGTCTTCGTCAAGCAGGCGCTGCTGAATATTGCTGCGGACAGCGGCCTGGCGGTAAAACAACCCGCATGCCATGAGGACTGGGCGCGGCTGGCCCGCGGCCTCGGCATCAAGGCGATCCATATTGCCGAACGCGATACCCAGACGGCCGCCCGGCGCAAGCAGCGCGGCGAGTTCGTCAACACCTGGTCGGTGGCCGGTTTCATCTCCGAGGGGCTCCAGCCTTCAGAGCTGGGGTGGGGCACCCACGAGCGGCACTGGCCGGCCGACGGCGCGCGGCACGAGTCGGGCTGCGATGCCGTCATCTACCTCAACCGCCCCGGCGCCGCGACCCGCGTGCGAAGCTGGACGCCCCTGGAAGGCCCCTACCACGGCTTCCTGATCACGCACGGCGAGTCGATTTCCATCGCCGACCACCTCACGCTCCGGGAAAACGGCGCCGTGGTCTACCGGCCAACGGTCCATTACGCCTACCACCCCTGCGACGACGCCGTTCTTTCCCTGCACGAAATGGCGGGCAAGAACTGGCAGCCCCAACCCAGCCGGCGCATCATCCGCGACGAGATCGTCTCGGGCATGGACGAGCTGGGGGTGCTGCTGATGGGCAGCCCCAGGGGGGTGTACTGGTACGGCTCGCGCCTCTCCATCGAGCAGGCGCGGCAGCTCGCTCCCTACAACAACGCCACCACCATGCAGGTGGCCGCCGGGGTTCTGGCCGGTATGGTGTGGGCGCTGCGCAATCCCCGCGCCGGCGTGGTGGAACCCGACGACCTCGATTATGAAACCGTGCTGGAAATCGCCAAACCGTACCTGGGAGAAGTGGTGGGAGTCTATGGCGACTGGACGCCCCTGCGCGACAGGGGCCATCCCTTCAGCGAGGAACTGGATCGGGACGACCCGTGGCAGTTCAGGAACATGCGGGTGACGTGAGGGGATTCGCGATGAAGGCAGGGGGCAATGGGAGCGCTGGGGGCATGGTGGACTGGATGGACTGTCAATGCATCGATCCGGGCGGAGTTTTTACGCTGGATGGG
>JBFMFB010000034.1:0-19265 GCA_040752115.1 Pseudomonadota bacterium
ACCCGCGGAGCCCATCAAGGAAGCGCCGAAACCCGCCGCCAAGCCCACCGAGTCCGCACCGCCGCCGGCCAAGCCAGCCGAAGCCGCCGCACCAAAGGGCTACGTCGTGCAGCTCGGCGTATTCTCCAACCCCGCCAATGCCCAGCAGCTCCAGGCCAAACTCATCGAGCACGGCATCCAGTCCTACACCGA
This sequence comes from Pseudomonadota bacterium, assembly GCA_040752115.1. Taxonomy (GTDB): domain Bacteria; phylum Pseudomonadota; class Gammaproteobacteria; order Burkholderiales; family Sulfuricellaceae; genus JBFMFB01. Next base: position 193 of record JBFMFB010000034.1, read on the forward strand.
AACCCGGCTCAACGTCGGCCCATTCCAGAGCAAGGCCGAAGCCGACCGAGCGCTGGCAAAGATTCGGGAATTGGGGATCAATGCGGTGGTGGTGCCGAATCGATAGTTTAGGCACTTACGGTAAAGTCGCATTGAAACATCAACTTAATATCCATCTTGACTACGGCCCTCACTGTTTCGAGGCGTGGGGGCTAGAAATACGTTATGGTTATTCGTTCAGTGGAGAACATCAGCTCCGTGAGCAAGTTATACGCACTCAAGCAAGCAATCTCGCACCCGAACTAAAAGCAGATCTCAACACCATCTACAATGCCTTGCGGGTCCGGATTCCAGAGCCGGAAATGGTGCGATTACCTCATGCCGAAGTTCTACCATCGATTCAGCCCGCCGGGCTAACCTTCGTCGTTCTAGACCAGCCTCGTGCCGCCCAGTGGCCAATTGCACGACTTTACTACTACGAAGAAGCGAACCCCCTCGGCTCCCGTATTGAAAAAAGGGTTTACCTGGAAAAGCGCGACTGGACGACCACAGAGCTTGTGGTGTGCGATCGGATTCGGGAGAATATTCGAAAAATCGCTTGGCAAGACTATGAACGCCTGATTGGGCATCATCTCTTCGGTACGTCGCGTGATCGCGCCTAACATGGTAGTACCGGTGGGTTAGGCGCCGGCCGTAACCCGCTCGATGCTTTCAAAATGTGCGCTTCGCGCGGTTTTTTGGGTTGCCGGGGGCAGCCCGGCGGCTGGTATCTTTCTTTTGCTTGCCCAAAAGAAAGATACCAAAGAAAAAGGCACCCCCTGCGCCGCCCTCCGGGTGCCTTCGGCTTGACGGGCAAATTGGGCGGCTGCGCAACTCGCCCTGGCAGCCCGCACAAAACGCGGGCTGCTGCGGAGCTCGAACAGTGCTCGCCTTTTTCCCCAATTTGCCCGTCAAGCCTCAGCGGCGCAGAAGGGGGAATCCTCCGCCAAATAGGCAGCGCTTCAAGCTCTCAACAGAAAGTCATTGCCTCAGTGAAGCGTAGCCGTTCTGGTTACTCTGCGACGCCTTTCCCCCTTGGTCCGCCGCCGAGTAGCGCAGACGAGCCGGGGGAAGTCGGCGAGCACTGTTCGAATCCCGAGCGCCGCAGGCGCGAGGTTGAGTTGCGCAGCCGCCCGGCTTGGCGAGCAACGCAGGGTACCCCGAAGGGGCGGCGGATGGGGGGCCCTTTTCTTTGGTTCCTTTCTTTTGGGCAAGCAAAAGAAAGGAACCAGCCGCCGGGCTGCCCCCGGCAATCCAAATAACCGCGCGAAGCGCACACCACGCCCATCCGGCGGATCACGCTTCGCTAATCCGTCCTACATCGGACACCCCGCGAAACCCAACCTGCAATTTCGACCGTCAAAAAATCCCTCCACACCGCAAACTTTCCTTTATAATTCACGGCTTTTTTCAATTTCGAGCACCAACCCCGTGAGCACCCTGCAAGACGAGATTCGCCGCCGCCGCACTTTCGCCATCATTTCCCACCCGGACGCCGGCAAGACCACCATCACCGAGAAGCTGCTGTGGTTCGGCAAGGCGATCCAGATGGCAGGGGCGGTGCGGGCGCGCAAGGCTTCGCGCCACGCGACTTCGGACTGGATGGAGCTAGAAAAGCAGCGCGGCATTTCGGTCACTTCGTCGGTGATGCAGTTCCCTTACCGCGACCACATGATCAACCTGCTCGACACGCCGGGCCACGAGGATTTTTCCGAGGACACCTACCGCACGCTGACGGCGGTGGATTCGGCGATGATGGTGATCGACTCGGTGAACGGAGTGGAGGCGCAGACCATCAAGCTGCTCAACGTGTGCCGCCTGCGCGACACGCCGATCATCACCTTCATCAACAAGCTCGATCGCGAGGGCCGGGAGCCGATCGACCTGCTGGACGAAATCGAGTCGGTGCTGGGCATCCAGTGCGCGCCGATGACCTGGCCGATCGGCATGGGCAAGCGCTTCCGCGGCACCTACCATTTGTACGACGACACCGTTTCGGTGTTCGACCCCCAAGCAGAAAAGGGCACGTCGGAACTGGTAAAAGGGCTGGACAATCCGCGACTCGATGAGCTGATCGGCGACCAGGCCGACGAGCTACGCGCCGACATCGAGCTGGTGCGCGGCGCCTCGCATGCCTTCGACCGCGAGGCCTATCTTTCCGGCAAGCAAACGCCGGTATTCTTCGGTTCGGCAATGAACAATTTCGGCGTGCAGGCGCTGCTGGACGCCATCGTGGATCTCTCCCCCGCGCCGCTGCCGCGCGCCACCGTCACGCGCATGGTCGCGCCCGATGAGCCGAAATTTACCGGCTTCGTGTTCAAGATCCAGGCCAACATGGACCCCAAGCACCGCGACCGCATCGCCTTTATCCGCATCTGCTCTGGGCGCTTCGACCGGGGGATGAAGATCAGGCAGGCGGCGACGGCCAAGCTGTTCACCGTGGGCAACGCCATCACCTTCATGGCGCAGGATCGCAACACCGCCGACGAAGCCTATGCCGGCGACATCATCGGCATTCCCAACCACGGCACCATCCGGCTCGGCGATACGTTCACCGAGGGCGAGGAACTGAAGTTCACCGGCATCCCCTCCTTCGCGCCGGAACTGTTCCGCCGCGCCCACCTGCGCAATCCGCTGAAGATGAAGCAGTTGCAGAAAGGCTTGCAGCAACTGGCGGAAGAAGGCGCGACCCAACTGTTCCGCCCGATCGCCTCCAACGACCTGATTCTGGGCGCGGTAGGCGTGCTCCAGTTCGATGTGGTGGCGCACCGGCTGGAATTCGAATATGGCGTGGACGTCCAGTTCCAGCCTTACGACGTCGCCACCGCCCGCTGGCTGCGCGGCTCCGAAGCCGACCTGAAGAAGCTGGTGGACAAGCACGGTTTCAACATCGCGCTCGACGGCGCGGATGAGTACGTCTACCTCGCGCCGAACCGGGTCAACCTGAATCTGGCGCGGGAGCGTTTCCCGGAAATTCAGTTCCTGGAAACGCGGGAAGTGGCTTGAGGGTACAAAAACCTAACCACGAATGGCACGAATTTGCACGAATGAACACGAATAGCTATTCGTGCCAATTCGCGGATATTCGTGTCATTCGTGGTGAACTGTTTTTTAGGACAAAGCCCCCCACTCCGGCACGACTCCGATCTCGTCTGGCTTCGCCTGAAATCCGCATCCCACCCCGATCCCCGGCACTACCGCCAGTTCCTCGCCGCACCAGACGAGCGGTAGCATTTCCCGCCGCCACGGCGGGAGTTGCGCCTCCTGCAGCAGGTTCTTCAGGGTGCGCGTCGGGCGACGGCAATCGGGCTGCAGGCGCTCGCCACCGCGGCGCGGGCGAATCGTCACGGCCGACGCTTCGAGCCGGGCGAGGCTGATACCCTCCCCTTGCGCCCGCCGGAACCGCAGCGCGCCGCCCAGCTCGGGCAGCGCCACCGCTTCCTCCCCCTGCCATCTCCGGCTGAAATCGGGATCAGGCGCAAGCAAGACCGGCACAGCATGGGCAAAGCCCTGGAAGCGGCGGATTTCGAGCCCGCCCAGAGGGATTCTGACTTGTGCGCCCTGCCTGGCCCCGGTGAGCTGGCGCAGCATTTCTTCCAGCCGGGCGGTGTTGGGCGTGATGCCCTGCCCGGCCAGCCAATAGCGCAGCAGATTTTTCGCCCGCACCGGCGACAGGGCGCGCAGCGATTCAACCGCGAGTCCCCCGTCGCGCAATGCGCCGCGCAGATCGAGTTCTGCCAGTTCATCCAGCAACTGCGCGGCTTCGGCGAAATGGCGCGCGGCACGGGAGAAGGTCGTACGGCAAGCGGGAAAGCGCTCGGCGAGAACGGGAAATGCACGGTGACGCAGGAAGTTGCGGTCGAAGCGGGTATCGAGGTTGCTCTCATCTTCCACCCAGGAAAGCCCGTTGGCCTTGGCGTAGGCTTCCAGCGCGGCGCGCGGGATGTCGAGCAGGGGGCGGAGCAGTCGGGGAAAAGCGCCCGAAAGTTCCGGCATGGCGGCGCTCCCCGCCACCCCTGCGCCGCGCAGCAGCTGCAGCAGCAGCGTTTCGGCCTGGTCGTCCCGATGCTGGGCGAGCACCACGAAATCGCCCCGGACTTTGGCGAACTCGCGGTAGCGCGCTTCGCGCGCTGCCTCTTCCAGGCTTTCGCCCGCGCGCGGCACAACGACCTTCGCCACCTCCAGCGGCACGCCAAGGCGCGCGCACAGCTCGGCGCAGAAACGCGCCCACTCTCCGGCATTGGGGCTGATCTGGTGATTGACGTGGAGAGCGGAAAGAGAAAACCCGAGCGGGCCGCGCAGGCGGGCCAGGATATCGAGCAGCGCGACCGAATCCACGCCGCCGCTCAGGGCCAGCACCAGATGGCGGCCGGGCTCGACCCGTTTTTTCAGAACCTGTTCGACGTGGGCGGCGGGGTCAGGAAGCGGCGGCTTCCTTGAATTTTCCATAGCTCATCAGCCGCGCAAAACGCGCCTTCAGCAGCTCGTCCGGCGATTTGTCCTGGAGCTGGCGCAGGCTCTCCTGCAGGGCTTTTTTCATCGCCGCCATCATCGCCTCCGGATCGCGGTGGGCACCGCCGGTCGGTTCGTTGACGATGCGGTCGATCAGGCCCAGGGTTTTCAGGCGGGTGGAGGTGATGCCCAGCGCCTCGGCGGCGACCGACGCCTTGTCGGCGCTCTTCCACAGGATCGAGGCGCAGCCCTCGGGCGAAATCACCGAGTAGGCGGCATATTGCAGCATCAGGGTGACGTCGCCCACGCCGATGGCCAGCGCGCCGCCGGAACCGCCTTCGCCGATGACGGTGCAGACGATCGGCGTCCTGAGCTCGGCCATGACATAGAGGTTGCGCGCGATCGCCTCGCTCTGTCCGCGCTCCTCGGCGCCGATGCCGGGATAAGCGCCGGGGGTGTCGATGAAGGTCATGATCGGAACGCCGAACTTCTCCGCCAGCCGCATCAGGCGCAGCGCCTTGCGGTAGCCCTCGGGGCGCGGCATGCCGAAATTGCGGTAAATTTTTTCCTTGGTGTCCCGCCCTTTCTGGTGGCCGATCACCATCACCGGCTGGCCGTTGAAGCGGGCAAACCCGCCGACGATCGCCGGGTCGTCGGCATAGGCGCGGTCGCCGTGAAGCTCGTCGAAATCGGTGAAAAGAGCCTGGATGTAGTCCAGCGTGTAGGGCCGCTGCGGATGGCGCGCCACCTGGGAGATCTGCCACGCCGTCAGCTTGGCGTAGATATCCTTGGTCAGGCTCTGGCTCTTCTTCTGCAGCCGGCCGATTTCCTCGGAAATATCCAGCGCGGAATCGTCCTGAACATAGCGCAGCTCTTCGATCTTGGCTTCGAGCTCGGCGATCGGCTGCTCAAAATCGAGAAAGGTGGTTTTCATGGGCGCCGCTTATTTCGCGCCAACCAGCGGCGAGGCTTCCTGGTCCAGCCCGAACGCCTTGTGCAGCACGCGCACGGCCAGTTCCATGTATTTTTCGTCGATCACTACCGAAATCTTGATCTCGGACGTGGAAATCATCTGGATGTTGATGCCCTCTTCCGCCAAGGTGCGGAACATGCTGCTGGCGATGCCGACGTGCGAGCGCATGCCGACGCCCACCACCGACACCTTGGCGATGCGGTTGTCCCCGGCCACTTCGCGCGCGCCGATGTGCGCCTTGACCTTGTTCAGCACGGCCAGCGCCTTTTCGTACTCGTTGCGGTGGACGGTGAAGGTGAAGTCCGTGGTGCCGTCGGCGCCGACATTCTGGATGATCATGTCCACGTCGATGTTGGCGTCGGCGATCGGCCCCAGGATCTGGTAGGCGATGCCGGGCCGGTCGGGCACGCCCAGCACGGTGATCTTCGCCTCGTCGCGATTGAACGCGATGCCGGAAATAATTGCTTTTTCCATGTTGTCCTCGTCGTCGAAAGTGATCAGCGTGCCTTCGCCTTCGTCATCGAAGGAGGACAGCACGCGCAACTTGACTTTGTACTTCCCGGCAAACTCGACCGAGCGTATCTGCAGCACCTTGGAGCCGAGGCTCGCCATCTCCAGCATTTCCTCGAAAGTGATGGTCTTGAGGCGGCGCGCCTCCGGCACGATGCGCGGGTCGGTGGTGTAGACGCCGTCCACGTCGGTGTATATCTGGCATTCGTCCGCATGCAGCGCCGCCGCCAGCGCCACGCCGGTGGTATCCGAGCCGCCGCGGCCGAGAGTGGTGATGTTGCCGTGCTCGTCCACGCCCTGAAAACCGGCCACCACAACCACGTTTCCGGCATCCAGCGCCTTGCGGATGCCGGCTTCCTCGATGTCCAGGATGCGCGCCTTGGTAAAGGCGCTGTCGGTAAGAATCCTGACCTGCGGCCCGGTGTAACTCTTTGCCTTCAACCCGAGATCCATCAAAGCCAGCGACAGCAGCGCGATGGTCACCTGCTCGCCGGTAGATACCAGCACATCCAGCTCGCGCGGGTCGGGGTTGGCCTGGATTTCCTTCGCCAGCGCGATCAGGCGGTTGGTCTCGCCGCTCATGGCCGACACCACCACCACGACCTGGTGGCCCTGCGCCTTGAAGCGGGCAACGCGCTGGGCGACCTTTTTGATGCGTTCGGGGCTGCCGACCGAGGTGCCCCCGTATTTCTGTACGATCAGTGCCATTGATTGCCCTGGGAAAAAACGCGGATTTTAGCGCAAATACAAAAAGAAAACGAGTATGACCGGCCCGGCCATATTCCCCGCGCACAAGCCCTTCCCCAACGGATTAATATATTTGGTCAGATTTGCCGGAACAATGCATCGGCGTTCATGTCACAGAAATTGTAGGATTTCCAACACTTCAAGCCTTGAGGAACACCATGAAACTGTTCGAGAAAGTCCCCAACCCAAGAGACATCCGGCGCAAACTCGGCATGAATCAGGAAGAATTCTGGACCCGGATCGGGGTTACCCAGAGCGGCGGCTCCCGCTACGAAAGCGGGCGCGAAATGCCGAAACCGGTGCGGGAACTGCTCCGCCTGGTGCACCTGGAGCAGCTCGATCTGGCCAAAGTCAAACGGGAAGACCTAGAGGTCATCGATTATCTGAAAAGCGTCCACCCCGATTTGTACAAGAATCTGAAAAAAGCGGCGCGCTCCACCAGAAAAAAAGAACATTAGCCTGATATTGTTACCGGAACCCCCAGCGCCCGGACAGCAGCGGCAAACTCCTCCAGCCATGCCTGCGGCACGGCCGACAAGCGGGCCGCGCCGGGCTGCCGCGAAGGCCGCGCCAATCCATAAAGCAGCACCCCGGACAGGGGAACACCCTCTTCTTTTGCCCGCTTGAGAAATGCCAGATAAGCATCGCGCTCGCGAGGCGACGGCGGCTGTCCATCCATTGCAAAGACCGCAGTCTGCAGCCAGGTCGGACACAGCGAAGCGCAAATGCGCAGATTCCCGAATGCGCTCGGCACCGACTGGCGGGTGCCGTTGATGGCGAACCGCCCCTCCGGTGTGGCGCTGTCCAGCTTGAACCACACTTCGCCTCCCAGACGCGCCATCTCCCGCAATCCCTTTACCACCGCCTCGCGGCGAACGAGGCTGCCGTTGGTGATCAATACCAGCCTGATCCTCCCCGTCAGCCCGAAATCGGCCATCACCCGGCCGATCAGCTCCACCACCCGGTCGAATTCGGCCGCGCTGGTCGGCTCGCCGTTGCCCGACAGCGCGATATCGTTCAAGCGGCGCATCCCCTCCGGCACATGATCCTCCATGAACCGCCCGTGCAGCAGCTCATCGAGAAAGCCGCGCAGCTCGCGTTCGAGCCTGGCCAGATCGACCGGGGGCGCGCTGCCGCGCCTGAGATCGGGCACCTGGCAATAAATGCAGCGCCAGTTGCAGGCATTGTTGGGGTTCAGGTTGATGCCGACCGAAACCCCGCCCGCGCGGCGCGACACGACCGGATACACATAGGCCAGGCCGGCGCTGTCGCGGCTGTGGTCGAACGGGGTCAACACGGTGGGGGATGTCACGGCGGTCTCTTTAAACTAACAATCGTAAAGCGCTTATCATGCGTCGCGCTGCGCGCGGGTTGTTTGGTGCCGGCAATGCCCCGGCGGGGCAGTTACCTTTTCTTGCTTGTCCAAGAAAAGGTAACCCAAAAGAAGGACACCCCGGTTCGCCGGTCGCACTAAAGTGCGACTCCCCTGTGTTGCTCGCCGGGCCGGGCGGCTGCGCAACTCGCCCTTGCGCCGAAGTATGCTGCGCATCCTTCGCCGCGCGGAGCTCAAACAGTGCTCGCCGACATCCCCCGGCCCGGCTGCGCTACTCGGCGGCTCGCAGGGGCCCCAAAAGCGTCGCGACGCAGACAGCAGGGCTACGTTGTGCAATGCGGTTACTTTTACGAGGTTTACGCTTATAACAGGGGCGGGCAAAGAGCCACCCTCGCCAAACAAGCAAAAAGGCAACGATGCTATAATTCGCGCTCAAAATCAAATTCTGCCTGACATGCTCATCACCCGCAGACTGGAATTCGACGCCGGTCACCGCATCCCCAGCCACAAAAGCCAGTGCCGGCATCTGCACGGCCACCGGTACGCGATCGAGATCACCCTCTCGGGCGAAATCGTCGCGGAGGAGGGCGTATCCGAGCAAGGCATGGTCATGGACTATTCCGACGTCAAGACCATCGCCTGCAACGTCGTGGTGAATGCCTGGGATCATGCTTTCCTGGTGTACCGGGGGGATACCGCCGTGCTGGAGTTCCTGCGCTCCCTGCCGGGACACAAGACGGTGGTGCTCGATGCCGTCCCCACTGCCGAGAATCTCGCCGCCGAAGCGTTCCGGCTGCTTGACCCGGCCTACCGGGATACGTACGGCAACTGCCTCAGGCTGGAGCGCGTGCGCCTGTACGAGACGCCCAACAACTGGGCGGATGCGGTACGGGGAAATATCTAGAAAGGCGCGGTTTCAGAAGCTAAGATCGACACTCGCCTACAGGCGGTGATCGGCCAGCGCCGCCGTGCCTGGAATCTGGACAAACTCCAGAACGGTGTCCGTCACCCGCTGCGACCGGCTGCCTTTGGCGTTGCGGAATACGGTATCCCCCAAAATCTCCGATATATTCAGCGAAATGCCGAAATACACATGACGGCTGCGGTCGCGGTTGGGATTGCCGTCGTTGGGCTCGTAGCCGCGCGTGCCGTAGCCGACCGCCAATTCGAAATAGCGCAGCGGATCGTGCTGCCGCAGCGCGGGAATGCCGGCCGCCTTGGCCACCAGCAGGTAGGTCTGCCCCGAATGATCGGAGATCGGATCCACTTCATTGAGCCGGCGCGCATCGCCGGAAGGCCAATATTGCAGACGAAAATCCAGCACCTTGTCGGCACCGGAGTTTCTTTCAAACAGCCAGGCCAGGCCAACCCCCACCGCATTCATGGTGAAGTCTTCTTTGCTAAAACGGTACTTTTTCGAAAACCCGTCCATCACCTCGACCGCCGACATCGTGCCGAAAACCGTAAGCGCCGCGAGTTTCAACGACTGGTCCGCATCGCTCCCAGCCCACTCGAAGCCGCGCGCCAACAGTCGGGTTCCGGTGTAGGTGGCATAGGAGTGGCCGATCTTGTCGGCGCCGCCGGTATAGGTATCCTGGCCGAACCAGCCTTCGTTGACGGTACGGAACCGGCCGGTCACACCTTCCTTCCACCAGACTCCCGCACCATAGGCGCCCACCGCCGCCACTCCCCCCAGAACGAGCGCGCGCGTCCTCGCCCGCCGCGTTTCCTCTGGCACCGCAGCTTCGCCCCTTCCTGCCGCTTCCTCCGCCACCGGATCTGGCGGCGCGCCGTCCCGGCCATAAATTTCCGGAAGCCGCGCCGTTTCGCCGCAGACAGCAGGCGGCTGCAAGCCAATAATCAAGAAAAAACCGATCCACGCCACCGCAAGGCGGCACAAGGATACCGGCTCGAAAGCCACCTTCCGGGTGCAAACAGACATTCAACCTCCGCTGGTTAATGACCCATGCCGTCACTCTTGCCCTTGGAAAAACTCATATGCACGGTGATGGTGTCACCAACCTTGAGATCCTTGAGGGAAGAAGGCGGGAAATGCAGACGCAAATCCCCGGCCTCGGTCTTCACCGCCAGTGTGCCCGTCTTAGGGTCGATTTCCTTGATGGTGCCGGTCATGCTGTGTTTGCCCATGCATTTCATGCCTTCAGGACAATCCATGCCCATTCGCGGGCGCTCGTCGCGGCCCTCCCGGTACTGGTCAGCGGCGGCGCTGGCGGCGATGCCGCTCGCAAAGAGTGCGGAGATTAACAACAATGGAACATTTTTCATGGCGATACTCCTCTTGGGTGAAACGGTTGCCCCTTTTTTGAACTGCTTACTTGCCGATCAGCCTTTTCGCCTCCCTGACGATGCGATCCACGGTAAACCCGAAATGCCGAAAATTTTCCTTGCCCGGGGCGCTCGCGCCAAACCAGGTCATGCCGATGACACCGCCCTCCTCCCCCACCCACTCGCACCATCCCACAGGTGAGCCGGCCTCGACGGCAAGGCGGGCCTTCACGAACGGCGGCAGCACGTCGTCGCGGTAGCTCCGCGGCTGCTCCCGGAACAGCTCCCAGCTCGGCATGCTGACTACCCGGGCAGAAATCTTGGCTTCCGCGGCAAGCTTCGCCTGGGCATCCAGCACGAGCTGCAGCTCCGACCCAGTGCCAATCAGGATGATGTCGGGCCACTGCTCCGCTTCCTTCGAGAAAACGTAGGCGCCCTTCCGCACGCCGTCCGCGTCTGCGGTCTTGCGCCGATCGAATACCGGCAGCGCCTGACGGCTGAGCACCAGCATGGTCGGGCCGTGGCGGCGTTCAATCGCCACCCGCCAGGCATGGGCGGTTTCATTCGCGTCCGCCGGCCGGATCACGCACAGATGCGGCATGGCCCGGAAGGAGGCCAAGTGTTCGACCGGCTGGTGGGTCGGCCCGTCCTCCCCCAGGCCGATGGAATCGTGGGTCATCACGTAGATGACCGGCAGCTCCATCAACGCGGCAAGGCGGATCGACGGCCGTGCATAGTCGGAAAAAATCAGGAAGGTTGCCGCATAGGGGCGCACCCCGCCGTGCAGCGCCATGCCTGAGCTGGCGCCGCACATCGCGTGCTCGCGCACGCCCCAGTGCAGGTTGCGGTTGGCGTAGCCGCCCTGCTCGAAATCCCCGGAGTCATTGATCAGGGTGAGGGTGGAAGGCGCGAGATCCCCGCTGCCTCCCATCAGCCAGGGAATGCGCGCGGCGATGGCGTTGAGCACCTTGCCCGATGCGGCACGAGTCGCCAGCGGGCCATCCTTGGGGACGAACTGCGGAATATCCCGATCCCACTCGCCCGGAAGCCCTCCCCGCAGCGCCTCCTCGAACCGGGCAGCAAGCTGCGGATGGGCTTCCCGGTAAGCCGCGTATTTCTCGTCCCAGGAGCGTTCCAGCGCCCTGCCGCGCTCGACGGCCTGCCTCATGTGTGCCAACACCCGCTCCGGCACCAGGAATTCCGCGTTTTCCGGCCAGCCGTAGGCGGCCTTGGCCAGCCGCACCTCATCCTCGCCCAGCGGAGAACCGTGCGCGGCGGCCGTGTCCTGGGCATGGGGCGCCCCGTAGCCGATGTGGGAGCGGACGATGATCAGCGATGGCCGCACGGTTTCGCGCTGCGCCACGGACAGCGCATCGGCCAGCGCCTCAAGGTCGTTCGCCTTTTCGCCCAAGTTCTGGACGTGCCAGCGGTAGCCTTCGAAACGCCTGACCACGTCGTCGGAGGTGGCAAGCGCGGTGTCCCCCTCGATCGAGATGTGGTTGTCGTCGTAGATCCAAATCAGCTTGCTCAAGCCCAGGTGCCCAGCCAGCGAGGCGGCTTCGTGTGAGACGCCTTCCATCAGGTCGCCGTCGCTGCAAATAGCGTAGGTACAGTGGTCCACGATATCGTGGCCCGGTCGGTTGAAAACCGCGGCCAGATGCGCCTCGGCGATGGCCATGCCGACCGAATTGGCGAGCCCCTGCCCGAGCGGGCCGGTGGTCGTCTCCACTCCCCATGCCAAGCCGCGTTCGGCGTGTCCGGGCGTCTTGCTGCCCCATTGGCGGAAATTCCTGATTTCGTCGAGCGACAAGTCATACCCCGTCAGATGGAGCACGGAATAAAGCAGCATCGAAGCATGGCCGGCCGAAAGCACGAAGCGGTCGCGATTGAACCATTCCGGATTGCGCGGGTTGTAGCGCAAAACTCGCGTCCACAACACATAGGCGAGCGGCGCCAGCGCCATGGGCGTGCCCGGATGCCCGGAATCCGCCTTCTGCACCGCATCCATCGCCAGGGTGCGGATGGTGTTGATGCAAAGCTGGTCGAGCGACGCTTCTTGCACCGTTCTGGAAGCAACCCTATTGTTGATCATGTCGTTCATGACTTAATTTCTCGGTAACAGTGTGGGGCCGCCGTTTACCAGGCTATGCAGCAGCGCCAGATCTTCTGCCAGAGCCTTGCGCCAGGCGGGATTTCTTCCCGCGGCTGCCGGATGGGTGGTGGGGATATAGAGCCGATCCCGCCGAAACAGCCTGCCGCGAATCACGAACAAACGCGCCTCTCCCAGAAGCGCTCCGGCCGCCACCCGCCCCAGCAGACACACGATGTCCGGCTGGATGGCCTTGATCTGCCGTTGCAGATGGGTCGCAACGCAGGTTTCGATTTCATGTTTGTGCGGGGTGCGGTTGTGCGGCGGCCTGCACTTCACCACGCTGGTGATGAACAGTGCCTCGCGCTTCAGTCCGGCGCCCTGCAGCGCTTCATCCAGGATTTTCCCGGCGCGTCCGATAAAGGGCCGCCCGCGGATATCCTCCTCCCGCCCCGGCGCCTCGCCCACCAGCATGATCCGCGCATCCGCCGGCCCTTCGCCCGGCACGGCGCAGGTGCGGCTTTCGTGCAGCGGGCAGCGGGTGCATTCCCGTATCTCACGGGCGATGGCATCCAGCCCCATGCACGCTACATCTTCGGCTTGTGCAGGCCGACGATGTTGCCGTCCGGGTCGGTAAACATGGCAATCGCGCCTACATCGGGAATCGGCATGGGCGGCACGACGGTTTTTCCGCCCAGCTCGACCGCGCGGTCGAGATAAGCCTGGAGGTCGTCCACCGATACGTAAAAAGTGAAGTAAGGGCGGATTTCCTCGCGGGCCTGCATGATCCCGCCGCCGATTCCGCCTTCGCCGCCGCTGGCGAGCACGGCGTAGCCGGGCGGCCCGCCCGTTTCGACCTTCCAGCCGAACAGCGTGGCGTAAAACCTTTCCAGCCGTTTCGCGTCATTCGATGCAATTTCCCACCAGGATACGGTCGGTTGAGCCATGGCACCCTCCTCATATCATCGGTAAAGATAAGCGACAATGGCCTGGATTTCCGGCGGCGTGAGGCGAAAATCGGGCATGAACGCACCCGGCATTTCCGCCTGGGGATTTTCCAGCCATCGCCTTTCCCACTCGGCGCTGCGGCGTTTCCTGACCGTGTTCAGGTTCGGATAGCCTGCCCGCCCCTCCTCGCCGCCCACCTTGTGGCAGGCGCCGCACTGGTACGCCTTCACCAGTTGCTCGCCGGCCCGCTGGCCGGGGCCGAGCCGCGCAACAATCGCGGCCCCGTCCACCGGCACCGCAAACTGGCGCAGATAGGCGATCAGCGCCTCGCGTTCGCCCGCCGCCCACGAATATTTCGGCATCACGGTGCCCGGCTTGGTGGCGGGCGGGTCGGCCAGCCATTTCATCAGCCACGCTTCCGAACGCCGCTGCGTCACCTGGTTCAGATCCGGCCCCACCCTGCCGCCGCGCTCGCCGATCCGGTGGCAAACGCGGCAACCGTATCTTTCCACCACGGCCGCCCCGGCCTGGATGCCGCCCTGGCCTGACGCATCGGCATGGCAAGCAGCCGCCCCGCCCAACAATGTCAATGCGGCGATGCCGGAAATCTGTCCTATCCAGGTTCTGAACCATAGGGCCATCACGTGGTTTGGCTTAATTTAGCCTCGTAAAAATATCCGTGTTACCCAACGCAGTCCTGCTATTTGCGCCGCGACGCTTTTGGGCCCCTCCGAGCCGCCGAGTAGCGCAGCCGGACCGGGGGATGTCGGCGGACGACTGTCTGAGCGCGTGGCCGCGCAGCGGATCGCGCGAGTTCGAGCCCGACGCCCGGCACGGCGAGCAACGCAGGGAAGTCGCCCAACAGGGCGACCGGCGAACCGGGGTGTCCTTCTTTTCGGTTACCTTTTCTTGGACAAGCAAGATAACAACGTTTCAGTGAAGGCTAACCTTCAGGTTATGCCGGAACTAAAAGGTAACTGCCCCGCCGGGGCATCGCCGGCACCCAATCAACCCGCGCGCAGCGCCTCATCCCTCCTCCATCGCAGCCGCATACAGCCCCTTTCGCGCCGCGCCGTTGAGGCGTGCCCTTTTGTACAGCGCCTGCTGCGCCGCCGCCACGTTGGCCGCATCGCCGCGCCATGCCTTGAGAGCGGGTGCCTGCAGGGCGCGGGCGTAGGAAAAACTCAACTGCCAGGGCTGCTTCTCCGGCCAGGCATTCATGGCGTTAAGATTTGCGGTTGCTGCCACATCGCTCTGGCCGCCGGAAAGAAAGTTGATGGAAGGGACAGCGGCCGGAACGGTGCGCCGCAGGCAAGCGAGCGTGGCTGCCGCCACCCGCTCCGGCGCGGCCTGCTCCGGGCATTCCAGTCCGGGCAGAACCATGTTCGGCTTGAGCAGCATGTGTTCCAGCCTGACACGGTGCCGGTGCAGGGCATGGAACACCATATGCAGCACGTCTTCGCTGACCTCGGCGCAGCGCTCGAGGGTGTGGCCGCCGTCCATCAGCACCTCCGGCTCGACGATCGGCACGATCCCCTGCTCCTGGCAGATAGCCGCATAGCGCGCGAGAGAATCGGCGTTGACCTCGACCGCACGCCGCGACGGCAATCCCTCGCCGATGGCGAAAACGGCGCGCCACTTGGCGAAGCGCGCACCCGCCTGCTTGTAGCCGGCCAGCCGGTCACTCAACCCGTCCAGCCCCTGGGTAGCCTTGTCGCCGGGGAAATTGGCCAGCGCCACCGTCCCCTTGTCCACCTTAATGCCCGGCACGATTCCCTGCCCGGCCAGCAACTGGGGCATGGGAATGCCGGCCGAGGTTTTCTGCCCGAGCGTTTCCTCGAACAGAATCACGCCGCTGATGAATTCGGCCAGCCCCAGCGTGGTGAACAGCATCTCGCGGTAGCTGCGCCGCGATTCTTCTGTGGAAGCGACGCCGACCGCCTTGAGGCGCTTCTCGATCGTGCCGCTGCTTTCGTCGGCGGCCAGGATGCCCCTGCCCGATGCGGTCAGTTCGGCGACGGTCTTTGCCAGTTCCTCCAGCAGGGCCATATCAACTCCTCATTCTTGTTCGCAGCACTGGAAACGACGGAGCGCCCGTGCGGACATCCTTCAGGGATGCGCGCGCCGGAAAGACAGAATTTCGGCCGAACGGGCCAATTTCCTGTTTGCCGCCGGCAGCTGCCCGGAGCCCGCGACCTGGCGAAGCACCCACAGCAGCCCGCCGTCGCCATACACCGAATCCCACATCATGGAATAGAGGCGCAGGCAGGCGGCCAAGGGTGTGCGGCACCGCTCGCGCTCCCGGTCTATGCGCCACTGAATGCAGCGCAGGCGGTGACGAATGTGCTCGGGGGCCTGGGCAATCAAATCTTCAATCGCCTGCCGGCGTTTGGCTTCGAAAGCCGCCGGATCGGCTTCGGCTAGTGCGGCCCATTCGTCAAAATCGAACAGACACGAATCAGGATCGCTCATGGCTACCTCCTTTTTGACCAACACTCCGTTAAATCGCGGCAGCACGTTTCGTGCCAGCACCGCCGATGTCATTGTTTGAAGAACGGCTTATCACATGTAGACACCGCCGCAGCAAGACGGTTTCACCTGCTACCTGTCACAAATTATGCACACAGCCCGCCCCGCCCCCTCACCCATAACCGTGGCATCCGGCCTCAACACAGCTTTGCGCAGCGCAGGCGGGGTTGTCACTGTGGCACCGCTCTTTCGTCCGAAGTGCGGCGCCCCGAGGGATGCACCGTTTTGGGGCGAACCTCAACACCCGGCAGATATGCCAAAACAAAACACATTAACGTACACAATCAGTGTGATACGAGAATCACCACACTCCTGGCATGGGGTTTGCTGAGGGACGATTCAGCGATTCCGCTAATTTTCAGCACATGGAGAGAACACGATGGACAAAAAGCAGATCAAGGAAGGCAACCCGTTCGCTGCGCCCAAGAATGGCCGGCGCGACTTTCTCAAAAAGGGCATTACCTTGAGCGGCGCCGCGGCGCTGATGGCTCTGGTACCGCCAGGCGTGCGCCAGGCTGCATGGGCGGCGGGATCTGACGCACCGGAACTGGCGGAGGTAAAAATCGGCTTCATTCCGCTCACCGACTGCGCTTCCGTCGTGATGGCCGCCGAACTCGGCCTGGACAGGAAATACGGCCTCAAGATAGTTCCCAGCAAGGAAGCCTCCTGGGCCGGGGTACGCGACAAGCTGGTCAACGGCGAGCTGCACGCGGCGCATGTGCTCTACGGCCTGGTTTACGGCGTACAAATGGGCATCGGCGGGCAGAAGAAGGACATGGCGGTGCTGATGACCCTGAACCACAACGGCCAGGCGATCACGCTCGCCAACCAGTTGAAGGACAAGGGCGCGACCGACGGCGCCAGCCTGAAAAGGCTGCTGGACAAGGAAAAGCGCGAATACACCTTCGCCCATACCTTCCCCACCGGCACCCATGCGATGTGGCTCTACTACTGGCTCGCCGCACAGGGCATCAACCCGCTCGCCGACGTCAAGACCATCACCGTGCCGCCGCCCCAAATGGTAGCCAACATGCGGGTCGGCAACATGGACGGGTATTGCGTGGGCGAGCCCTGGAACGCGCGCGCGGTGTCGGACAAGGTCGGTTTCACTGTCGCCACCACCCAGGATATCTGGAAGGATCATCCGGAGAAGGTGCTCGGCGCCACCGCCGAATTCGTGCAGAAACACCCTAACACGGCCCGCGCCATGGTGATGGCGATACTGGAGGCTTCCAGGCACATCGACGCCACCGCCAACCGCGTCCAGGTGGCAAAGATCATTTCCGGCAAGTCTTACGTAAACGCGCCGGAAGAGGTGATCGAAGGCCGCTTCCTTGGCCGTTACGACAACGGCCTCGGCAGAAAATGGCAGGACCCGGATTACATGAAATTTTATAACGACGGCCAGGTGAACTTCCCTTACCTTTCCGACGGCATGTGGTTCCTGACCCAGCACCGGCGCTGGGGACTGTTGAAGGACGACCCGGAATACCTTGCGGTGGCGAAGAAGGTCAACCAGATCGAGCTGTACAAGCAGGCCGCCGCCCAGCTCAAGGTGCCGGTACCGAAAGACCCGATGCGCGCGTCGAAGATGATCGACGGCACGGTATGGGACGGCAGAAACCCGAAGGCCTACGCGGCGGGGTTCAGGATCAAGGCGTAGCGCCGGACCGGCACGGCAGCCATAGGGCGGGCCATGCCCGCCGTGAACCAAAAATCGTAGTTCAGCCACGGATTTGCACGGATGTTCACAGATAAACAACACGTTGGAGAGCTTGGGCGGACCACCCGGAAGGTGACGGGTGAGTCGCGCAAAATCACCATGAACTCCGTGTCTTATCCGTGTCGCCTAGAGGCGCCTACTTTTGGTCATCCGTGGCCAATTGAGGTTTAAAAGATGAAATTTGTTCAGGAGAAATCGTCATGACCGCCGCCACCGCAACCAAAGAAGACCTGCCTGAGACTCCAGCGCCTACCGTCCTGGCAAAAACGGGCGAGGCGCCGCCATTGCACCCGGCCGAGGCCATCCCCCGTCCCACCTTGGCCGATCGCGCCAAAGAACGCCTGGACGGCCTTTTCAGATGGCTCGTCCCGCCGCTGCTCGGGCTGGCGCTATTCATCGGCCTGTGGGCGCTCATCGCCCAGTCAGCCCATACCGTGCCGGGCCCGCTCAAAACCTGGGATTCGGCGGTGCAGCTGTTCAGCCATCCATTCTATGACAACGGCCCCAACGACCAGGGCATCGGCTGGAACATCCTCAATTCGCTCAAGCGCGTCAGCCTGGGCTTCGGCATGGCGGCCGCGGTCGGCATCCCTTTGGGCTTCATGATCGGCCGTTTCGCTTTCCTGAACGCCATGACTGCGCCGGTCATCAGCCTGCTGCGGCCGGTGTCGCCGCTGGCCTGGCTGCCAATCGGGCTGCTGGTGTTCAAGGAAGCCCAGCCGGCGGCGATCTGGGTGATCTTCATTTCCAGCATCTGGCCGATGATCATCAACACTGCGGTGGGCGTGTCCCGCATTCCGCAGGACTACATGAACGTGGCGAAAGTGCTGAATCTGTCGGAATGGAAGATTTTAACCAAAATCCTGTTCCCCGCCGTGCTGCCCTACATGATCACCGGCGTGCGTCTGTCCATCGGCGTGGCCTGGCTGGTAATCGTCGCCGCGGAAATGCTCACCGGCGGCGTCGGTATCGGCTTCTGGGTGTGGGACGAGTGGAACAACCTCAACGTCGAGCACATCATCATCGCCATCTTCATCGTCGGCATTGTCGGCCTGCTGCTGGAACAGGCGCTGGTGCAGCTGGCGAAGCGGTTTTCTTACGAGTGAATGGTGAATAGTGAGGGGGCTCGCCATTCCCGATTCACCGTTCACCCACTGAGTGAATGGTGAATAGTAAATAGCGAATAGTGAGAGGGGTTCACCATTCACCATTCCCATTCACCATTCCCGATTCACTATTCACCCACAACAGGAGAATGTCATGGATAAATACGTGCAAATCGAAAACGTGCAGATGGTGTTCGAAACCAGGAAGGGGCCGTTCGTCGCCCTGCGCGACATGTATTCCTAACCTTCTCTAGTTGCATCAAGCCGCCTTTTTTGTGGGCGGTGTGATGAATCGTTGCACGGTCTCGTAGGGAGTCCGCCCGTTATTGCGATAGCCCAGATGTGGGCGTTCTCGGTTG
>JBFMFB010000035.1:0-3038 GCA_040752115.1 Pseudomonadota bacterium
CGGCTTTTTTCTCCTTCTCCCGCGCCCAGATTTCGGTCTTGGCGAAGCGGTAGTATTGCACCAGCGGGATGTGGCTGGGGCAGACATAGCTGCAGCAGCCGCATTCGATGCAGTCGAACAGGGAATACTCCTGCGCCTTGCCGAAATTCTTGGCGCGGGCGAACCAGTATAGCTCCATCGGCTGCAGATCGGCGGGACAGGCCTGGGCGCAGCGTCCGCAGCGGATGCACGGCTGGGGGGCAGGCAGCGGCGGAAACAGCTTGTCCGAGGCGGCAATGATGCAATTGGTGGCCTTCACCACCGGCACGTCGGGCTGGGGCAGGGAAATGCCCATCATCGGCCCGCCCATGATGTAGCGGCTGGTGTCCGGCAGTGCCCCGCCGGCGAGCGGCAGCAGTTCGCCGACGGGTGTGCCGATCAGGACCTCGAAATTCTGCGGTCGGGCCACGTTGCCGGTGACCGTCACCATGCGGGAGGTTACCGGCTCGCCGAGGTTGACCGCGCGGTGCACGGTATAGGCGGTCGCGACGTTGAAGCACTGCACGCCGATATCGGTGGGCAGCCCGCCGGACGGCGTTTCCTTGCCGGTCAGTATCTTGATCAGCTGCTTGGCGCTGCCGCTCGGGTACAGCGTCGGCACCGGCACCACCTCGAAGGGCGTGCCCCGGCAGGCGGCGCGCATGGCCTCGATGGCTTCCGGCTTGTTGTCTTCGATGCCGATCAGGACTTCTTCCGCGCCCAGGGCATGGCGCATAATTTCGATCCCCTGCACGATTTCGGCAGCGCGGCTGCGCATCAGCATGTCGTCGCAGGTGATCCAGGGCTCGCACTCGGCACCATTCAGAATCAGGGTCGGTACCTTGCCGTGCGCCCCCGGATCGAGTTTGACGTGGCTGGGAAAGACCGCGCCGCCAAGGCCTGCTACGCCGGCATCGCGCAGCCAGTCGCGCAGTTCGGCCGGTTTCGTGTGGCGGTAATCGAATGGCTGGTGCTCGATCCAGCGTTCCTCGAAATCCGCCTCGATCACCACGCAAAGGTCGGGGAGGCCGGAGGGATGCGCCACCGGGTGCATCGCGATGGCGGCAACCGTGCCCGAGGTGGGCGCGTGCACGGCCGCCGAGATGCGGCCTTCTGGCCGCCCGATCATCTGCCCCTTCAGCACGCGGTCGCCAACGGCGACAACGGGTCTGGCCGGGTTGCCGCTGTGCTGGCGCAGCGACACGACCAGGCGTGCAGGCACGGGGGCCATGGCGATGGGCAGGCCGGTGGACTCGTCCTTGTGTTCCGGCGGGTGCACGCCGCCGTTGAATCGGTGCAGGGTTCTCATTTCGCCTCCCCCGTTCCCGCGGCAAGCTTGAAGGAGGGTGTTTCCTGCTTCAGCGGATGGACGGGATATTTCCATTTCCAGGTGGAGACGGATTCCGGGATCGGCTCCATGTGAATGCAACTGACCGGGCAGGGCGCCACGCACAGCTCGCAGCCGGTGCATTCCGAGGAGATTATGGTATGCATCTGCTTCGCCGCCCCGGCGATGGCGTCCACCGGGCAGGCCTGGAAGCACAGGGTGCAGCCGATGCACAGTTGCTCGTCGATGACGGCGACCTGCTTCGGCTTGGGCGCGCCATGCCGGGTATCGAGCGACTTGGCTTCGACCCCGAGCAGGTCGGCCAGGCGGCGGATGCCTTCTTCGCCGCCGGGGACGCACAGGTTGATGTCGGCGCGGCCTTCGGCGATGGCCTGGGCATAGGGCTTGCAGCCGGGGAATCCGCACTGGCCGCACTGGGTTTGCGGCAGGATGGCGTCAATCTTTTCGACCAGCGGATTCTCCTCGACCCGGAAGCGGATCGCGGCGATGCCAAGCACTGCTCCCAGCGCCACGGCGAGACCGATCATGACCAGTAGGGCGCTCAGCATGAAGCCTTATCCAGAAATCGGCAATTCACCACGAATGACACGAATAAGCACGAATTCACACTAATGAAACCCGAAAGGTACCGTCGGAGTCGCTCGCGCTGCTGATGGTGACAGAAGCTTTGATGGCGACCAGACTATTCGTGAACATTCGTGCAAATTCGTGGTTAAACGCTTTTTTCAAGTTTATTTCACCAATCCGGAAAAACCCATGAAGGCGATGGAGAGCAGGCCCGCCGTGATCATGGCGATGGCCGAGCCGCGGAACGGCGCAGGCACATCCGCGCCTTCGAGGCGTTCGCGCATGGCGGCGAACAGGATTAGCACCATGGCGAAGCCGACCGCGCCGCCGAAGCCGAACAGCAGCGATTCGACGAAATTGTGGTTTTCCTGCACGTTGAGCAGCGGGATGCCGAGCACGGCGCAATTGGTGGTGATGAGCGGCAGGTAGATGCCCAGCGCCTGGTACAGCACCGGGCTGGCTTTGTGGATGAACATTTCGGTGAACTGCACGATGCCGGCGATCACCACGATGAACGACAGCGTGCGCAGATAGGCGAGCTCGGAACCCAGCAGATACTGGTTGATCAGGTAGCTGGAGCCGGAAGCCAGGGTGAGCACGAAGGCGGTGGCGGCACCCATGCCGACCGCTGCTTCCAGCTTCTTGGACACGCCCATGAACGGGCACAGGCCGAGAATCTTGACCAGCACGATGTTGTTGACCAGCACCGCACCGATCACAATCAGAAAATAATTTTCCATGAAACCTTTTGAGAGGCTTTCCGGTGAGCCCGATTATCGCTTTACCGGCCCTCCGATTCAACCACGACGCCCCCGCGGGAATTTGGCCTACGCGATGGCCTCCCGCGGCGGAACGAAGGTATATTCCAGATCCGCGGCGACGCTCGGGTGCGTGACCTGCCCTAAATGGAGATTCAGACCGTTCGCGAGCCCCGGAGTTTCCTTGAGCGCCAGCCGATAGCCCTGGTTGGCGAGCTGCCGGGCATAGGGCAGGGTGGCGTGGGTGAGCGCCTGGGTCGCGGTGCGCGCGCAGGCTGCCGGCATGTTGGTGACGCAGTAATGCACCACGCCTTCCTCGATATAGGTGGGAGCGGAATGGGTGGTGG
>JBFMFB010000035.1:3138-17842 GCA_040752115.1 Pseudomonadota bacterium
CGGGCATAGGGCAGGGTGGCGTGGGTGAGCGCCTGGGTCGCGGTGCGCGCGCAGGCTGCCGGCATGTTGGTGACGCAGTAATGCACCACGCCTTCCTCGATATAGGTGGGAGCGGAATGGGTGGTGGGGCGGGAGGTTTCGCTGCAGCCGCCCTGGTCGATCGCCACATCCACCAGCACCGAGCCGGGTTTCATGGCGCGCACCGTGTTGCGGGTGAGCAGCTTGGGCGCGCGCTTGCCGGGAATCAGCACCGAGCCGACAACGAGATCGGCTTCCCGCGTCAGCGCGGCGATGGCGTGGGGCTCGGAATAGTGCGTTTTCAGACGGGGGCCGAAGGCATCATCGAGGTAGCGCAGGCGGCTGAGGTTGACGTCCAGGATGGTGACATCCGCCCCCAGACCCACCGCCATTCTTGCCGCCTGGGTGCCGACCGTGCCGGCGCCGAGGATTACCACCCGGCCCGGCGCGACGCCCGGCACGCCGCCCAGCAGCGTGCCGTTGCCGCCGTTAGCCATCTGCAGCGCGGTGGCACCGGCCTGCACCGCGACCCGCCCCGCCACTTCCGACATCGGCGTCAGCAGCGGCAGCGCGCCCTGCGCGTCGGTCACCGTCTCGTAGGCGATGCCGACGATCTTGCGCTCGACCAATTGCCGGGTGAGCTCCGCATCGGCAGCCAGGTGCAGATAGGTGAACAATACCTGGCCCTCGCGCAGCAGCGGGATTTCCGCCGGCTGCGGCTCCTTCACCTTGACGATCATCGGGGAGGCGTACACCTCGGCGGCGGATTTGGCGATCTTCGCGCCGGCAGCGCGGTAGGTGTCGTCGCCGAAGCCGATGGGCGCGCCCGCGCCGCTTTCCACTTTCACTTCATGGCCGTCCGCAACCAGCGCGCCGACTCCGGCCGGGGTCAGCCCGACGCGGTATTCGTGGTCCTTGATCTCCTTCGGGATGCCGATCAACATTTCTCGTTTCGTCCTTTCTTCATGGGTTGATGCGCATTGCCGCGCACCGTCAAATCGCTTCCGCGGCCTCGCGCACCAGCTCCGGCCCGCGATAGATCAGTCCGCTGTAGAGCTGCACCAGCGAAGCGCCGGCGCAGATCTTTTCCTGCGCGTCGAGCGCGCTCATGATGCCGCCCACGCCGATGATCGGAATTTTTCCGTCCAGGGCAAGCGCAAGCTGCCTGATCACCGCGGTAGATCGGGTTCGCACCGGCGCCCCGCTCAGTCCGCCAGCCTCCTCGGCGTGAGGCAGATGCGCTACGCCTTCGCGCGAGAGCGTGGTGTTGGTGGCGATCACCGCGTCGATCCGATATTTGAGCAGAAGGTCGGCGATCGCGACGATGTCTTCCGTTTCCAGGTCGGGAGCGATTTTCAGCGCCAGCGGGACGTATTTGCCGTGCTCGTTCGCCAGCCTTCCCTGTTCTGTTTTCAGCGCGCCGAGCAGCCCTTCCAGCTCGGCTGATTGCTGCAACTGGCGCAGGTTTTTGGTGTTGGGCGAGGAGATGTTGACCGTGACGTAGCTGGCCAGCGGGTACACCTTGCGCAGGCAGGCCAGATAATCCTCGGCGGCGCGCTCGATCGGGGTGTCAAAGTTCTTGCCGATGTTGATGCCGAGGATGCCGCGGTACTTGGCTTTTTTGACGTTTTCCACCAGCCGGTCCACGCCGTCGTTGTTAAAGCCCATGCGGTTGATGATGGCCTGCGCCTGCGGCAGGCGGAACATGCGCGGCTTGGGGTTGCCCGGCTGTGGCCGGGGGGTGACCGTGCCGACTTCGATGAAGCCGAAGCCCAGCGCGGCGAGCGCGTCGATGTAAGCGCCGTTCTTGTCCAGCCCCGCGGCGAGCCCGACCGCGTTGGGGAATGGCAGCCCCATGATGGTACGCGGGCGATGGACGGCGGGGTAACGCAGGATTCCTGCGCATTCGGCGACCCTCAGCGATGCCAGGGTGAGGTGGTGCGCGGTTTCCGGGTCGAGCCGGAACAGCAGGGGGCGCAGCAGGGAGTAGAGCATGGAGCTGGGGCCTCAGCCGGTTTGGTCATTCGCCGACGGCGTCGGTGATTTTTCCGCCAGCCGCAGCAGCCGCGCCGGAACAGAGGTGGGTGCAGCGCGGCACGGCGACGCGGCAGAAAACGGCGGAACGGGGCGTAGACAGATCATGCGAAACGGGCGGCAGTTGCAAAACGGCGAAAGTATGGGGGAGACATGCGAGATTGGCAAGCTGCCGGGTCTCACGGGCGACCCATTGCGGTGCGGTTGGGTTGGGTGATGCCCTGTTGTGGGGCGTGATTTGCGGCAAAAAATAGCCGTCCTCGAGCGGTTTTGTTTCCGATCAGGCGGTTATTCAATCTGGCATGTATCTTGCAATCAAGTTCTATTTTTTGTTTTTGGCCGAGGGAAGAAATGGAAAATCTGAAAGTAAGCGGCGATGTGCTGTTCATCCTGCTGGGCGCCATCATGGTGCTGGCGATGCATGCCGGCTTCGCCTTTCTGGAGGTGGGGACGGTGCGCAAGAAGAACCAGGTCAACGCACTCGTGAAGATTCTGTGCGATTTCGCCGTTTCGACCATCGCTTATTTTTTCATCGGCTACGGCGTCGCCTACGGCGTCAATTTTTTCACCGGCGCGGAAGTGCTGGCGCAGAAGGGCGGCTACGAACTGGTCAAATTTTTCTTTCTGCTGACTTTTGCCGCGGCGATTCCGGCCATCATCTCCGGCGGCATCGCCGAGCGTGCCCGCTTCCATCCGCAGCTCGCCGCCACCTTCCTGCTGGTGGGATTCGTCTATCCCTTCTATGAGGGCATCGCCTGGAACAACCATTACGGCTTGCAGGATTGGCTGCAGGCCACTTTCGGCGCCAAATTCCACGACTTCGCCGGCTCCGTGGTGGTACATGCGGTGGGCGGCTGGGTTGCGCTCGGGGCGGTGATTCTGCTCGGCGCGCGCCGCGGCCGCTACAGCAAGGACGGCGGAATGGCGGCTCACCCGCCCTCCAGCATCCCCTTTCTGGCGCTCGGAGCGTGGATATTGACGGTCGGCTGGTTCGGCTTCAATGTCATGTCGGCGCAGACCCTTGACGCGATCAGCGGGCTGGTGGCGATCAATTCGCTGATGGCGATGGTTGGGGGCACGCTTGCCGCGCTGTTCGTCGGCCGAAACGACCCCGGTTTCGTGCACAACGGCCCGCTTGCCGGACTGGTGGCGATCTGCGCGGGTTCCGACCTCATGCACCCGCTGGGCGCGCTGGCGACGGGCGCCCTGGCCGGGGCGCTGTTTGTGTGGATGTTCATGCAGACCCAGAATAAGTGGAAAATCGACGATGTGCTCGGCGTGTGGCCGCTGCACGGCCTGTGCGGTGCATGGGGCGGCATCGCCGCCGGCATTTTCGGCGCGAAGGCGCTGGGCGGGATGGGCGGTGTGAGCCTGGCCGCGCAGGCACTCGGCACTGCCCTCGGCGTGGTAATCGCGCTCGGCGCCGGTTTTGCGGTCTACGGCCTGTTGAAAATACTGGTCGGCATCCGCCTCGATGCGGAAGAAGAGTTCAATGGCGCGGATCTGTCTGTCCACAAGATTTCCGCCACGCCGGAAGGGGAAGTCTAGGTTTGTAACGCTTTTCGTGGATTATTCACCCGAGAAAAAGCGTGTTTGCCACGAATGACACGAATGTTCACGAATAATCCTGACGTTACTCACGGGGCCGTGCCCACCTGGATGGTGTGCTGCAAATCGGTTGCACTTCATTGTTGTTATTCGTGGAATTCGTGTCATTCGTGGCTAAAGCCGTTTTTGGTTTCAGTGCACCTGGAGGTAGACCTGCGGGTCGATATCCCACTCCGCCGGGGATTCCTGCCTGACGATCCGGTCGCCGCCCCCATGCCCGACGGGCCTTGACAGATCGATGTCCAGGGGCGGGACAGTGTGATCCCGATAGGTGTCAAAAAAAGCACGCACCCTGGGCTGGAGCAGATTGTGGTGCTGCTCCACCACCACCGCGAGCAGCCCGCTTTCCAGCCTAACTAGGGTGCCGACCGGGTAGATACCGATGCAGCGGACGAAGGCATGCACCAGTTTTTCGTTGAAGTGGAACTTGCTCCACTCGAACAGCTTCCTCAGCGCGTCGGTGGGCTGCATGCCCTTGTGATAGCAGCGGTCGGAGGTAAGGGCATCGTAGACGTCCACGATCGCGGACATTTGCCCGTAGAGCGAGATTTTGTCTTCTTTCAGACCCAGCGGGTAGCCGGTACCGTCAATGCGTTCGTGGTGCTGGGCGGCGATGTCCATCGAGATTTGCGAGATGCCTGGCGTCTGCTTCAGAATTTCGCAGCTGTGGGCGACATGGGATTTCATCGTGGCGAATTCTTTCTCGGTCAGCTTGCCAGGCTTGTTCAGGATCGCGCTTGGCACTTTCATCTTGCCCACGTCGTGCAGCAGCCCGCCGACGCCGGCCAGCCGGATGACGCTCTGATCGTGCTCCAGCGCCCGGCAAAATGCGATCATCAGGGCGCAGATGCTGACCGAATGCTGGAAGGTATAGTCGTCCTTCTGCTTGATCCGGCAGAGGTTGAGCAGCGCATCCTTGTTGCGGAAGATGGAATCCGCCATCTGCTCGACGGTCGGGTTGAGCTGCTCGACCTTGATCTGCTTGCCGAGCCGGATGTCGTGCATGATGCCGTGAACGATGCGGTTGGCCTCGCCCTGCACCTTCGCGGCCTTGATGAGTTCATCTCTGAGCGGGATTTCGTGGCGCGGTGCGGGCTGCACCTGCACCGCTTCGATCATTTCCTGATGGAGTTCGGCCCGGACCTCCGCCTCGCTTTTCGCCTCGCTCGCGTCCAGCCCCTGCTCAGTGTCGATATAAACCTCGCGGAGGCCGTGGTCGGCGATTTTGCGGATTTCGGCGTCATCCGAAATCTTGAAGCTGTTGCGCAGGAAAGGGTGGTCCATCCAGCCGCAATCCAGATCGTGGATGAACATTCCTGGTTTAAGCTGCCCGACGGCGATTTTCTTGATCATCGCTGGCCCGCCCCCTATGCGCTTGTCCCCTTGAAAACCGCTGATTCCGAGGTTCTGCTGGTAATCTAGCAGCATATCGGGGAGGCGTAAAGCGACGGGTCAAAGGAGCCGCGCCAGCATTCCCATGGCAAGCTCGCCCTCGATCCCAATCCGCACCACCCAGCCGCTGCCCGGCGCCTCTCGGAGCGGTTCGCCTTCCAGAGTTTCCAGGCGTTCCAGCGTGATGATCCGGTTGCCGGAGGGGTGGATCACCTCCAGCCGGTCGCCCACGGAAAAACGGTTCTTGACAGTGACTTCCGCCGTGCCGCGGGCCGGATCGCCGGCAACGATATCGCCCACGTACTGGCTGGCCGCGCTTTCCGAATGGCCGCGCAGGTAGTTCTGATATTCTGCGTCGGGATGCCGTTCGTAGAAACCGCCGGTGTAACCGCGGTTGGCGAGGGATTCCAGTGCGCCAAGCAGGGATGGATCGAAGGGCCGGCCGGCGACAGCGTCGTCGATCGCCTTGCGGTAAGCCTGCGCCGTGCGGGCGGCGTAATAGGCCGACTTGGTGCGGCCCTCGATTTTGAGCGAATCCACGCCGATTTCCACCAGCCGCGCGATGTGCTCTACCGCGCGCAGATCCTTGGAATTCATGATGTAGGTGCCGTGCTCGTCCTCTTCAACCGGCATCAATTCGCCCGGGCGTTCCCCTTCTTCGAGGAAATGCGCTTTTTCCGCCAGCGGATGGCGGGGGATGCCTGCCGCGTCTTCCTGTGCGGGATGCACCTTGTAATCCCAGCGGCAGGAGTTGGTGCAGGTGCCCTGGTTGGCATCACGGTGGTTGAAATAGCCGGACAGCAGGCAGCGGCCGGAATAGGCGATGCACAGCGCGCCGTGAACGAAGACTTCCAGTTCCATCTCCGGGCAATGCGCGCGAATCTCGGCAATTTCCTCCAGCGCCAGCTCGCGCGACAGAATCACCCGTTCCAGCCCGAGCGAACGCCAGAACCGCACCGCGGCCCAGTTGACGGTGTTGGCCTGGACCGACAGATGGATCGGCACCTCCGGCCACTTTTCCCGCACCAGCATGATCAGGCCCGGGTCGGCCATGATCAGCGCATCCGGCCGCATGGCGATGAGCGGCGCCATGTCGGCGAGATAGGTCCTGACCTTGGCGTTGTGCGCCATGAGGTTGCTGGCGACGAAGAATTTCTTGCCCTGGGCGTGCGCTTCGGCGATGCCCTGCTCCAATTGAGGCAGGGCGAATTCGTTGTTGCGCGCGCGCAAGCTGTAACGCGGCTGTCCGGCATATACCGCGTCCGCACCGTAGGCGAAGGCGTAGCGCATTTTTTCGAGGGAGCCGGCGGGCAGCAGCAGTTCGGGAGAGTGGTGCATGGTGTAAAATCGCAGATCGAAAAAAAGTAACCGCAAATTATATCTCATGCCAGATCCCGCCTTTATCCACCTCCGCTTGCACAGCGAATACTCCGTCGTGGACGGCATCGTGCGCATCGACGATGCGGTCGAGCGTGCGCATGCCGATCAAATGCCGGCGCTCGCGCTTACCGACCTCGGCAACCTGTTCGCCATGGTGAAGTTTTACAAGGCGGCGCGCGGCAAAGGCATCAAGCCGATCGTCGGCTGCGACGTGTGGCTTGAGAACGAAAGCAACCGCGACCAGCCTCAGCGGGCGTTATTCCTGTGCCAGAACAAGGCGGGATATCTCAATCTGTGCGAGCTGCTTTCCCGCGCCTACCGGAGCAACCAGCACCGCGGCCGGGCGGAGATCGCCAAATCGTGGCTGGAGGGGGGGGCGGCGGATGGGCTGATCGTGCTCTCCGGCGCGCACCTGGGCGATGTCGGCCAAGCGCTGCTGCAGGGCAACGGCGAACTGGCGCGGGCGCTGGCGGCCGACTGGGCGCGGCTGTTCCCCAACCGCTTCTACATCGAGATTCAGCGCGCCGGCCACTCCCAGGCCGAAACCCACGTCCAGCGCGCGGTACGCCTCGCCGCCGAGCTGCGGCTGCCGGTGGTGGCAACGCATCCGGTGCAATTTCTTGATCCCGACGACTTCAAGGCGCACGAAGCGCGGGTGTGCATTGCCGAAGGCTACATGCTGGGCGACCAGCGCCGGCCCAAGCATTTCACGGAACAGCAGTATTTCAGGACCCAGGCGGAAATGGCGGAGCTGTTTGCTGATCTGCCCGAGGCGCTGGCCAACAGCGTGGAGATCGCCAAGCGCTGCAATCTTGCCATCGAGCTCGGCAAGAACAGGCTGCCGCTGTTTCCCACCCCCGAGGGTGTGACCCTGGACGAATACCTGTGCCGGCAGGCAGAAGAAGGGCTGGCACAGCGGCTGGCGCTGCTCTATCCCGACGAGGCGGTGCGGGCGGAAAAATGGCCGATGTACGAGGAGCGGCTCAAGTTTGAAACCGGGACCATCGTGCAGATGGGGTTTTCCGGCTACTTCCTGATCGTGGCGGACTTCATCAACTGGGCCAAGGAGAACGGCGTGCCGGTCGGTCCGGGGCGCGGCTCCGGCGCCGGCTCACTGGTGGCGTACAGCCTCGGCATCACCGATCTCGACCCACTCCGATACGACCTGCTGTTCGAGCGCTTCCTCAATCCGGAGCGGGTGTCGATGCCGGACTTCGACGTGGATTTCTGCCAGGACGGCCGCGAGCGGGTGATCGAATACGTCCGGCAAAAATACGGCGCGGAGAGCGTGTCGCAGATCGCCACCTTCGGCACCATGGGCTCCAAATCGGTGATTCGCGATGTCGGGCGGGTGCTCGATATGCCCTACAACTTCTGCGATCAGCTTTCCAAGCTGGTGCCGATCGAAGGCGTCAAGCCCGTATCGCTCGCCAGGGCGCTGGAAATGGAGCCGCAGCTTAAGGAGCGCTACCAGGCCGAAGAAGAGGTGCACGAGCTGTTCGATCTGGCGCAAAAACTTGAGGATCGCACGCGCAACGTCGGCATGCATGCCGGCGGGGTGCTGATCGCACCCGGCAAGATCACCGATTTCTGTCCGGTGTATTGTGCCCAGGGTTCGGAATCGGTGGTGAGCCAGTTCGACAAGGACGACGTCGAGCAGATCGGCCTGGTGAAGTTCGACTTCCTGGGCTTGCGCACGCTGACCATCATTGACTGGGCGGTGCGTTACGTCGAGCGCATCGGCGGCGAGATCGGCCCGCTGGAGCTGATTCCGCTCGACGATCCGGCCAGCTATCGTCTGCTCAAGGCGTGCAATACCACCGCCGTATTCCAGCTCGAATCTCGCGGCATGAAGGATCTCATCAAGCGCCTGCAGCCCGACTGCTTCGACGACATCGTGGCGCTGGTGGCGCTGTTCCGCCCCGGCCCGTTGCAGTCCGGCATGGTTGACGACTTCATCAACCGCAAGCACGGGCGGGCGAAGGTCGATTACATGCATCCGAAGCTGGAAGGCACGCTCAAGCCCACTTACGGCGTCATCGTCTACCAGGAACAGGTGATGCAGATCGCCCAGATCCTCGGCGGCTACTCGCTCGGCAGCGCCGACCTGCTGCGCCGCGCGATGGGAAAGAAGAAGGCCGACGAAATGGCCAAGCACCGCGGCATCTTCGTTTCCGGCGCGGTGGCGCAGGGGGTCGACGAGAGGCTGGCCGGCCACCTGTTCGACCTGATGGAAAAATTCGCCGAATACGGCTTCAATAAGTCGCACTCGGCCGCTTACGCGCTGGTGGCCTACCAGACCGCCTATCTCAAGGCGCATTTTCCCTCTGCGTTCATGGCAGCGACGCTGTCCGCAGACATGGACGACACCGACAAGGTGCAGATTTTCTATGAGGATTGCATCGCCAACGGCCTGGAAATGCTGCCGCCGGACGTCAATTTGTCCGAATACCGCTTCGTGCCGCTCGACGAGAAGCGTATCCGCTACGGCCTGGGCGGCGTGAAAGGCACCGGCGAGGCGGCGATTGCGGCCATTCTCAAGGCACGCGAAACCGGGCCGTTCGTCGATCTGTTCGACTTCTGCCGGCGGGTGGACAAGCGCGTGGTCAACCGGCGCGTGGTCGAATCCCTGATCTGCGCCGGCGCGTTCGATTTCGTCACCGATCACCGCGCCAGCCTGATGGCTTCGGTCGGCATCGCGCTGGAGGCGGCGGAGCAGGCCAGTCGCGCGGCCAACCAGGTCAGCCTGTTCGGCGACGAAACCGGGGGTGGGCAGGCGCACGCGCTGGTGGAGACACCGCGTTGGCCGGAGGCGGAGCGCCTGCTGAACGAGAAGAAATGCCTGGGCTACTATTTCAGCGGCCATCCGTTCGACGCCTATCGCGGCGAACTGTCGGCTTTCATCAAGACCCGCCTCAAGGATCTGGCGCCGCAGCAACAGCCGGTGTTGCTTGCCGGCATGATCTACGCCACCCGCACGCAGATGACGCGGCGCGGCAAGATGGCTTTCGTGGCGCTCGACGACAACACCGCGCGGGTGGAGGTGGCGGTATTCAGCGAGCTATTCGATGCGCGCCGCGATCTGCTCAGGGAAGATCAGCTTCTGATCGTGGAAGGCAAAGTGAGCCGCGACGAATACTCCGGCGGCTTGCGGGTGAGCGCCGAGAAGCTCTACGACCTGGCCGGGGCGAGAACGCAATTTGCCAAGCGGATGCGTCTCTTCTGCAATGGCGAGGCCAATGCGGCGAAACTGCTGGAGCTGTTGGCTCCCTACCGCAACGGCGGCTGCCCGGTGCGCATCGCCTATCGCAACCGGGGGGCGAGCTGCGAGCTGGAATTGGGCGAGGCGTGGCGGGTGCAGCTGCACGACAATCTGATGCGGTCGCTGGTGGCGTGGCTGAGCGAGGAGGGGGTGAAGGTGCTGTATCAATAGAACGTAATAAAGCTTGCAAGAAGATAAAGAATATTAGAGAATTCTAATAACGCAAATTTTCATTCTCCCTTAAATGGAATTTTGTGTTATCTCCTCCATCCTCCTTTGGTGGAACTTGGCGCGGTTCGGATTCGGGCCGCGTTTTTTTTGGGTATGATGCGTTTTTTTGACACGGAACGCAGATGGAAACGAAGCGAATCATCACCCAGGAACTGCTCGACAGCGTAACCGCGATGGCTCGCCACTCGCCGCGCTGCCGCAAGAATCTCAATTTCCACGCTGCCGAAGCGGACGCCAGCCACCGGCTGCTCAACGCCATGGAGCCGGATTCCTACATTCCGCCGCATTGCCACTTGGCTGCTGACAAGGACGAAACCATCATTGTCCTGCGCGGCAAACTGGGCGTGATTTTTTTCGACGCAGCAGGAGGTGTGGCGGAAAAGGCGATTCTTGTTCCGGGCGGAGCCGCGGTCGGCGTCAATATTCCGCATGGGGTGTTTCACACCGTGGTGGCCCTGGAGCCTGGCAGCGTGTTTTTCGAGGCCAAGGCCGGTCCCTACCGACCGCTCGTGCCGGAGGAAAAAGCCGGGTGGGCTCCGCCCGAAGGCGCAGCTGCCGCGGCGAGCTATCTCTCCAGCCTGAAAGGGGAATTTCAGCGGCGCTGAAATCGGCCCGGAACGGCCGCAGGTTGTTCCCCGGTGCGGATTTTTGTGGTTAAAATGGCTGCAGCCGTACAATAAACCCACCATCAGGGAGGCAAGGTGGTACATCGATCCGCTCCCGATACCGGACCAGCCGCATCGGCGGCAACAGCCGCGCCGGAATATATCCTCCGGCGCCGCTCCCTGCGGCGGACATTCTGGCTGATAGCCATGCTGAGCGCGCTTCTACTTCTGGTGTGGCGCGCTCCGCCCGTGCACGGGTTCGAGGGTTTGGCGTACCTGCCGCTGCACACCTTTGTCGAAACTTTCGCCGTGGCGGTGGCGGCGATGATCTTCGGCGTGGGCTGGAACGCTTACGGCGCGGAGCGCCCCGGCAACATCACGGTGCTGGCGTGTGCCTTCCTGGCGGTAAGCCTGCTCGATTTCGGCCATTTCATGTCCTTTAGCGGCATGCCGGACTTCGTTACCCCCAGCAGTCCGCAAAAAGCGATCAATTTCTGGCTGGCGGCCCGCCTGTGGGCTGCCGCCTGGCTGCTGGCTGCGGTCATGCTGCCATGGCGGCCGTTTGCTTCGCCCCGCCCCCGCTACCTGCTGATGGCAGCCAGTCTGGTTTTTACCGGCTTGGTCTATTGGCTCGTGCTGTTCCACGAGCAGGATCTGCCGGCTACCTTCATACCAGGCAAGGGGCTGACGCTGTTCAAGGTCGGCGCGGAATACTTCGTCATACTGCTCCATCTGGTCGCGGCGGCGATTTTGGCCGCCCGCGTCCGCCTCCCCCAGCCCTATGATGTCAACGGTTTGCTGGTGGCGGTTTTTGCGATGGTATTGAGCGAGCTGTGCTTTACGCTCTATTCCGACGTCACCGACGCCTTCAATCTGTTGGGTCATATCTACAAAGTCGTTGCCTACCTATTCCTCTACCGGGCGGTTTTCGTTGCGGGCGTGCGCGAACCCTATGAGCGGCTGCGCCAGTCCGAGCGTCTGGTCTGGCAGGAAAAGGAGCGCGCCGAAGTGACCCTGCATTCGATCGGCGACGCTGTCATCACTACCGATGCCGAGGGGCGGGTGGAATATCTCAATCCTGTGGCCGAAGCGCTGACCGGCTGGAGCAGCGCGCAAGCGCGGGGGCTGCCGCTGGCGCAGGTATTCAATATCATCAACGAATCCACCCGCCAGACGGTGGCAAGCCCGGTGGAGCGGTGCATCGCGGAATGCCGCGCAGTCGGGTCGGCCAACCATACCGTTTTGATTCGCCGCGACGGGCAGGAATTTGCCATCGACGACTCCGCCGCGCCGATCCGCGATCGCAATGGCGGAATCGCCGGTGCGGTGATGGTGTTTCACGACGTCAGTGCTCGGAGGAGGGCGCGGGAAGCCTTGCGCGAGAGCGAGGAGCGGCTGCGCACGCTGATCAATGCCATGCCGGATGTCGTCTGTTTCAAGGACGGCGAAGGGCGCTGGCTGGAGGCGAACGAGTTCGCGGTGCGCGCGTTCGGCATCGCGGATATTTCCTACCGTGGAAGAGCGAGCGATGAGCTTGCCGCTTCCGGGGCATCGCGCGGCGACATCTTTCGTTCCTGCATCTCTTCCGACGAGCAGGCATGGCAGGCGAAAAAGGCAACCCGCACCGAATGGGCGATCCCGCAGCCGGATGGTTCGGTCATGACGCTGGACGTGATCGGGGTGCCGCTGTTCCATCCGGATGGCAGGCGCAAGGGGCTGGTGACGGTGGGGCGGGATGTCACCGAAAGGATGCGCCTGGAAAAACAGCTCCGGCAGCTTGCCGCCATCGTCGAGGCAACGCCGGACTGTGTCGGGATCGCCAGCGCAGAGGGCCGCCTGCTGTACGTCAATCAGGCGTGCCGCCGGTTGTTCGGGATTGGCGATGATGAAGACGTGCGGGGGCAACATATTCAGGCTTTCCACCCGGAATGGGCTTACCGGGTCGTCAGGGAAAGCGGGATGCCTGCGGCGATCGAAAAAGGCATGTGGCATGCCGAAACCGAGGTGGTGGCGCGCGACGGACGGATCATCCCGGTATCCCAGGTGATCACTGCGCACCGGACGCCGGATGGGAAGATCGCGTTCCTCGCCGCCATCCTGCGCGACCTCAGCGAGCGCAAGCAATTCGAGCGGCAGCTGGCGCACATGGCGCACCACGACGCGCTGACCGGACTTCCCAACCGCCTGTTGTTCAAGGATCGCCTGGATCTTGCGCTGGCCCAGGCGCACCGGAGCAAAGAGCGGCTGGCGGTGATGTTTGTGGACCTGGACCGGTTCAAAACCATCAACGATACCTTGGGGCATGCTACGGGCGACCAGTTGTTGAAGATGGCAGCGGAAAGGCTGCAGTGCTGCGTGCGTGAGGGGGATACCGTCGCGCGCTTCGGCGGCGACGAATTTGCCGTGATTTTGCCCAATCTTGCCCAGTCCCAGGATGCCGCCGTCGTGGCGCACAAGATTTGCGACGTGCTGCAGCAACACTTCAAGCTGGAGAAGCACGAGGTGGTTGCGACCGCCAGCATCGGCATCGCGCTCTTCCCCGACGACGATGCCACAGCGGACGGTTTGGTCAAGAACGCCGATACCGCGATGTACCGAGCCAAAAAACAGGGCAGGAACACCTACGAGTTCTATACCCCGGACATGAACGCCCGTGCGTTCGAGCAGCTGGCAATGGAAAACAGTCTGCGCCGCGCCTTGGAGCGGGGCGAGATGATGCTCCATTACCAACCGCGCGTGAGTTTGAAGTCAGGGCGGATTACCGGTGCCGAAGCACTTTTGCGCTGGCGGAATCCGGAACTCGGCATGGTTTCCCCCGGCCAGTTCATCCCGATCGCCGAGGAAAGCGGAATCATCGTCCCGATCGGCGAATGGGTGTTACGCGCCGCCTGCGCGCAAAACAAGGCGTGGCAGGATGCCGGCTATCCGCCGATCAATATCGCCGTCAATCTTTCCGTGCGTCAGTTCCGGGATTCCCGGCTGATCGAGGCAGTTTCCGGCGCGCTGCAGGAATCCGGACTCGACGCGCGCCACCTCGAACTGGAGCTGACGGAAAGCGTGCTGATGGAAAACGCGCAGGCGCCGGTGGTCATCCTCCGCCACTTCAAACAGATGGGTATCCGCATCGCGATCGACGATTTCGGCACCGGCTTTTCCTCGTTGAGCTACCTCAAGCATTTTCCGCTGGATCAGTTGAAAGTGGACCAGTCTTTCGTGCGTGACATTTCCTCCGACCCGAACGACGCCGCGATCGTCACCGCGATTATTGCCATGGCGCGCAGCCTCAAGCTCGAAGTCGTGGCCGAAGGGGTGGAAACTCCGGAGCAGCTGGCATTCCTGCGCAGCAACCGGTGCGACGAAATGCAGGGCTACTATTTCAGCCGGCCAGTGCCGCCGGAAGAATTTGCGGCGCTCCTGCAGCAGGAGTGCCGCCTGGAATTATCCTGAATCCGCTGCGCTTTCCCCCTCGCCGAGGCATTTGGCTCTATAATCTCGCCCCATGAAAGTTTTCGGTTTCGCGGGTTCTTAGCTCAGACCAACCTGCTGCGCAGATCGTGTAGGGTGGGTTAGGCCGAAGGCCGTAACCCGCCAATCGCTAGTTGAA
The DNA here is from genome assembly GCA_040752115.1 of Pseudomonadota bacterium. Taxonomy (GTDB): domain Bacteria; phylum Pseudomonadota; class Gammaproteobacteria; order Burkholderiales; family Sulfuricellaceae; genus JBFMFB01. The sequence goes on from JBFMFB010000035.1 coordinate 17,273, forward strand.
ATGGCGTAAATGGTGGGTTACGACGCCATGCGTCTAACCCACCCTACAAAAGCTGCGCAGGTAAGTCTGCACTAAAATCCGGCTCAGAACGAGTCAGGTATAAATGAAAGTTTTCGGGTTCGCCGGATTTTCCGGGTCGGGCAAGACGACGTTGATCGAGAAGCTGATCCCGCTGCTGGTGGCGCAGGGGATCAAGGTGTCGCTGATCAAGCACGCCCATCACGATTTCGAGGTGGATCAGCCCGGCAAGGATTCCTGGCGCCACCGCAAGGCGGGGTGCAGCGAGGTGCTGGTGAGTTCCGCCCAGCGCTGGGCGCTGATGCACGAGCTCAGGGGCGAGCCGGAGCCGGATTTGCAGCAGCATCTGCGGCATTTGTCGCCGTGCGATCTGGTGCTGGTCGAGGGCTTCAAGAAGGAGCCCATCCCCAAGCTGGAAATCCACCGGCCGGCGCTGGGAAAGCCGCTGCTGTATCCGGAGGACAACCACATCGTCGCCATTGCCAGCGACGTGCCGCTGGAGGCAGCCCTGCCGCGGTTCGATCTCGACCAGCCGGCGCAGATTGCCGGATT
>JBFMFB010000036.1:0-16263 GCA_040752115.1 Pseudomonadota bacterium
CGAATAATCATGACGTTACTCATGGGGCCGTGCTCGCCTGGATGGTATGCTGCAAATCGGCCGCACTTCGTTGTTCTTATTCGTGTTTATTCGTGTCATTCGTGGCCAAATGCCGTTTTTAGGTTCAATCATCTTCGTCGCCAAGTTCCGCATCCCACCCCGCCGCGCGCGCACGCGCGACCGCTTCGTCGTGAATGCGCGCATGGCGCCGACGCATATCTTCCGGCAGGCGGCTGGGCAGGCCGGCGTAAGGCTCCCAGGCGGCCGCCACCTTTTCGAGCAGCGCCTGCATCTGGCCGACCGTCCAGCCTTCGCAGGTCTCGCCTTCGGGCAGAAGGCCGAACACCCAGGCGTCGCGCACGGTGCTGCCCAACTGGCTCATGCCATGGCCGTCGGCGTAAATGCCGGGGTAGGTGGCCGACCGCATACCTGGTGGTGCGGATCGATTTGTCATCAATCAGTCCTCAAAAAACGCGGTGGGGCGCAATATCGGTGCCCGCGGTGGCGCCCGGCAGTCATTCGTGCAGTCTTTTTTCCAGCGTCTGTTCCAGAATGTCGAGCACCTTGGCGCGCAGCCGCGTGGCGGCAAAGTGGTAGTAATTCAGCGTGCAGCTTACCGGCTCGTGCAGCGCGCAGCGACCACGATCGTCAAAATTCACCCACGCCAGGACGGGCAGATCGTTCTGCCGCGCATCAACCACCACCCACTCGCGCTCATCCAGCACCAGTTCCATGCCGCCCATCCCCGGCAGCGGCAGGCGCAGCGGGCTGCCGAAGCGGCCGCACGCGCGCCGCCACAAATTGTAGTGGCGGGCTTCGATGCGGTCATCGCGAGTGGCGTAGGCGGGCACATCTCCGATACGCGTGGTCACGGCGTCTCATCGCGTCAGCGAGGCGAACAGCGTCGGGAGCTTTTCCGGCAACCGCTGCACGTGGTCAATAATCGTGTAGCTGTTGGCGCCGAAAATGCGCTCGACATAGCGGTCGGCCTCCGGGTCCAGGGTCAGGCAGTAGGACAGGATGCCGCCGCTGCGCAGTTCCTCGACCGCTTTCTTGGCGTCCATGCGCAGGTACTGCGGATCGCGCTCGTCGATGTCCGCCGGTTCGCCGTCGGTGACGATCAGCAGCAGCTTGTGCTTCTCGCTGCGCTGCAACAGGTGCCTGCCCGCGTGGCGCATGGCCGCGCCCATGCGGGTGGACAGCCCGCCCTTCATGCCCGCCAGGCGGGACTTCGCGTCGCCGTCGAAACGCTGGTCGAAATCCTTGAAGCGGAAATACTGCACGTCGTGGCGCCCGTCCGAGGCAAAACCGTGGATGGCGAACGGATCGCCGATGCCGGAGATGGCGGTGGCCACCAGGGCGCTCGCCTCGCGCGTTAGCTCCAGCACGGTTTTCTCCGTTCCCCGCACGTTCTCGTTGGTGGAGGCCGACAGGTCGAGCAGGATCACCACCGCCAGGTCGCGGCGGTTGATCACGTTGCGCATGGTGATGCGCTGGTCGGGGTTGAGGCCGATGCGCGCCGCCACCATGGCGTCCACCGCCGCATTGATGTCGAGTTCGTCGCCGTCCTCCAGCTTTCTCTGGCGCGACACGCCCTGCGGCCGCAGGCGGTCGATGATCTGCTTGATGCGGTGGCTGACGCCCTTGTGCGCCGTCAGCACTTCGTCGACGATCGCCGGATCGCCCCGCGATTGGCGCCGTTCGTAGACGGTGGCCCAGTTGGGGCGGTGCAGCTGCACCTGGTAATCCCACTCCTGATAGTGGCAAGGGTCGGAAACCGGCTCCTTGCCCTCGCGCTGGTTGTACGAGATGCCCTCGTCCTCGTACGGAAACAGCTCGCTGCCCAGCACCCAGATTTCCTGGGCATCGTCGCCGGCGGTTTCCACCTCGACTTCGTTGATGAACTCCATCACGCTCACGTGCTTGCGCACTTGGCGCTGGCTGGCGGGCAGGTAGGCCTCGGACTCAGTCCAGTCGAACTGGCTGAGCGACCACACGAAGCGGTTGTCGTCGCGATAAGGAATGCGCAGGCTTTCCAGCACGCGCAAGCTCGGCATTATTCGCCGCGTGGAAAGCAGATTGAACAGGTCCAGCCCCAGGTTCCACGAAAACAGGCCGTTGTCGCGATTGGCGGCGATGGTGGTGTGGAACTGCAGCACGATCTCGTCCACCTCGGCGTCGCCGCTCTGCACCGCTGGATCCAGCAGTGCCAGCGCGGTGCGTTCCAGCAGTTCGACTGTCTGGTGTTCGGGACGCCCCGCCTTCGGCAGCATCATGAAGGATTTCCACAGCCGCCCCATGCCGGGAAAGGACTGGATGGTGCACCATTCGACCCTGGCGTCCTCGAAGAAGCCGACGAAGAACATCTGCGCCGGGGCCAATGCCTCGGCGGATTGCGGCTCGCGGGTATAGGCCAGATGCGCGGCCATGTGGGCGCCCATGGCGCGGTACAAGTCCTGCCCGGTCAGCTCGCCAAGATCGTCGGCGGCATCGGGCAGGTGCAAGGTGCGGGCTTCGATGAACGGACGGAATCCCAGATAATCCGCGGTGGTCGGGCGCATGAAGAAATCCCGACCCCAAAAGGCGCGCAGATAGAAATTAAGCCTGCGCTGGCTGTCGATGAACAGCGTGCCGCGGCGCTCCTGCTGGAAAACGGCCTTGCTGTCCTCGGTCTGGAGCGAGAAATAGGCGGCCTGCTTGGGCAGGTCGCGGCGGTATGCTTCAGCGCCGAAATCTACCCAGCGTCGCAGCCCGGAGAGCGTGAGCTTGCCCAGCAGTTCGTCGAGAACCCCGAGCATCGGGCGCAGGCCGCGCGGCGCCTTGGCGGCGAGGCGGTGCAACAGCTGAAGATAGGCGCGCAGCAGTTCAGGATCCCCCAGGCGGCGGGCGGCGGTGGGCAGCGTCGCAAACACCAGGGCAAGCACTTCGCCGGAAGTCATCGAGGCGAGCTTCATCACCGCATGCACGCAATCGCGCACCACGTCCTCGCCACACTCCTTCGCCACCGGCGGCATTTCGTCCAGATAGGCGGTGAGCAGGGCGGCGCCCTTGCCGAGGTTGACGATGCCGCGGGCGCCGTCCAGCCAGTCCTTCAGCCCCGTCGGCGACATCACCCGGGCCGCTTCGTGGAAAGACGCGTCCAGGGTGTCGGCGAGCTCGGGCGCGGCCTTGACCAGTTCGTCCCGATAGTCGTCCAGATTGATGCTCATGGCCCGTCCCTCCTGAGTTGCGGGTCAAACCGGCTTCAGCCGAAAAAGCTCTCCACCGCCGCGTCCAGCGTTTCGCGCATGTCGGGATCGTCGGTCAGGGGGCGCACCAGCGCCATGCGGCAGGCGCGCGCCGGGGCGATGCCGCTGGCGACAAGCTGGCCGGCATAGACCAGCAGGCGGGTGGACATGCCCTCGTCCAGGCCGTGGCCTTTCAGGTTGCGGCTGCGCTGCGCGACCTGCACCAGCTTCTGCGCGGTTTTGGCGTCCACGCCGGATTCGTGCGCGATGATCTCGGCCTCGATGCCGGCCTCGGGATAATCAAAATCCATGGCGCCAAAGCGCTGCTTGGTGGATTGCTTGAGATCCTTCATCAGGCTCTGGTAGCCCGGATTGTAGGAAATCACAATCTGGAAATCGGGGTGGGCCTCCACCAGTTCGCCCTTTTTCTCCAGCGGCAGGTTGCGGCGATGGTCGGTCAGCGGGTGGATCACCACGGTGGTATCCTGGCGCGCCTCGACCACTTCGTCGAGGTAGCAGATGGCGCCGATGCGGGCGGCCGTGGTCAGCGGGCCGTCCTGCCATTTGGTGCCGTTGATGTCAAGCAGGAAGCGGCCGACCAGATCGGAGGCGGTCATGTCCTCGTTGCAGGCGACGGTGATCAGCGGCTTGCCGAGTTTCCACGCCATGTATTCGACGAACCGGGACTTGCCGCAGCCGGTCGGCCCCTTGAGCATGACGGGCATACGTACGCTGTAGGCGGCCTCGTACAGTTCCACTTCGTCGGCCACCAGACGATAGTAGGGTTCCCTCTTGACCATAAACTGGTCGCGGTTGATGTCACTCATGGCATGGCTCCTGAGATTCCGGAAGGGATGCCCGAGCGGGCATCCCGTTGCTGCTTGCAGCCTTCGATCAGGCTGCGATCGGGGCGCGGTGCACGATCATGTTCGCGCCCTGGGACTGCTTGATGTTGTCGTAGCCGATCAGGCGCACGTGGTGGCCGGGGTTGGCCTTCTTGCACGCCTCGATTTCGGCCAGGATACGATCCACGTCGGTTTCGCCGAACATCGGCAGCTTCCACATGTACCAGTAGTTGCTGCGAGCCTCGGACGGCTCCGTATGCTCGATCGCCGGGTTCCAGCCTTTGTCCACGATGTACTGGATCTGCTTGCGGATCTGGTCGGCATCCATCTGCGGCAGGTAGGAAAAGGTGCCCAGCTTGCGGCTGTTCGGATCCGACAGGCGGGAGGAATAGTCTTGCATTTCGCTCATTTCGTTGCTCCTTGAAAAGATCGTGAGGGGTGAGGAGTGAGGGGTAAGGAGTGGGATACTTTCGCCTCACCCCTCCCGCCTCTCGCCTTACCGGCTTACTTGTGCGCTACGTCGAGCTTGTCGACGACGTCGAACTCGAACTTGATTTCCTTCCAGGTTTCCATCGCCATCTTCAGCTCGGGGCTGGATTTGGCGGCGTTGGTCAGGATGTCCTTGCCTTCCTTCTCGATGGCGCGGCCTTCGTTGCGGGCCTGGACGCAGGCTTCCAGCGCAACGCGGTTGGCCGCAGCACCGGCGGCGTTGCCCCAGGGGTGGCCGATGGTGCCGCCGCCGAACTGGAGGACGGAATCGTCACCGAAAATCGACACCAGCGCCGGCATGTGCCAGACGTGGATGCCGCCGGAAGCCACCGGCATGACGCTCGGCATCTGGCCCCAATCCTGGTCGAAAAAGATGCCGCGGCTGCGGTCTTCCTTGACGTAGCGCTCGCGCATCTGGTCTACCCAGCCCAGGGTGGCGGCGCGGTCGCCTTCCAGCTTGCCCACCACGGTGCCGGAGTGCAGATGGTCGCCGCCCAGGAGGCGCAGCATCTTGGCCAGCACGCGGAAGTTGATGCCGTGCTTGGGATTGCGGTCGATCACGCCGTGCATCGCGCGGTGCACGTGCAGCAGCATGCCGTTGTCGCGGCACCAGCGCGACAGGCTCGAATGCGCCGCCCAACCGATGGTCAGGTAGTCGGACATGATGATCGGGGTGCCGATTTCCTTGGCGTATTCGGCGCGCTTGTAGATCTCTTCCATGTTCGGGCCGGTCACGTTCAGGTAGTGGCCCTTGCGCTCGCCGGTTTCGCGCTCGGCCTTTTCGATCGCTTCCTGGCAGAAGTCAAAACGGTCGCGCCAGCGCATGAACGGCTGCGAGTTGACGTTTTCGTCGTCCTTGGTAAAGTCCAGTCCGCCTCTCAGGCACTCATACACGGCACGGCCGTAGTTTTTGGCGGACAGGCCCAGCTTGGGCTTGATGGTGCAGCCCAGCAGCGGACGGCCGTACTTGTCCAGCTTGTCGCGCTCAACCTGGATGCCGTGCGGCGGACCGTCGCAGGTGGTGACGAACCACAGCGGGAAGCGCACGTCTTCCAGACGCAGCATGCGCACTGCCTTGAAGCCGAACACGTTGCCCACCAAAGAGGTGAACACGTTGACCACGGAACCTTCCTCGAACAGGCCCATCGGATAGGCGATGAAGGCGTAGAACGCTTCGTCGTCACCGGGCACGTCCTCGATGGCGTAGGCGCGGCCCTTGTAGTAGTCCAGATCGGTCAGCAGGTCGGTCCACACCGTGGTCCAGGTGGCCGTGGAGGATTCGGCACATACCGCGGCAGCCGCTTCCTCGCGGGGAACGCCGGGTTGCGGCACCACCTTGAATACGGCCAGGATGTCGCTGTCCTTCGGCGTGTAGTTGGGATCCCAGTAGGTCTCGCGGTACTCTTTGACGCCCGCGTTGTATGTCTTTCCAGCCATTGCTAGCTCCTTCGCTTTGAGTTGAACTTCAGCCGTCCCGGGGATGGCGCGTGGCTCGTTAGAGCGTGATGAAACTATAGCGAGGCCGATTCATAAATAACAATTGTAAATTTCGATCTTTACGATAGATAATTATCTATGATTCTGAAAAAAGCGGTTGACCACGAATTTGCACGAATAAAGCACGAATGTTCACGAATAATCAGTGAGCTGGTCGTTACCAGTCGACGCACCAGCTTGGTATAACGAGGTGGCACCCTAATCATTTGTGTTCATTCGTGAAAATTCGTGTCATTCGTGGTTGATTGCCGTTTTTAAGATGATTGAACTTGCCGGAACATCGCGATGAAACATGCAACCCTGCGCCAGCTCAAGGTATTCGAGGCGGTGGCGCGCAACCTCAGCTTCACCCGCGCCGCCGAGGAGCTGCACCTGACCCAGCCGACGGTGTCCATCCAGCTCAAGCAGTTGACGGACATCGTCGGGCTGCCTTTGCTGGAACAGGTCGGCAAGCGGGTTTTCCTGACCGACGCCGGGCGCGAGCTCTTGACCGTGTGCCGCGACATTTTCGAAGGCTTGTCGCGTTACGAGATGCTGGTTTCGGACATGAAAGGGATGAAGGCGGGCAAGCTGCGCCTGGCGGCGGTGACCACCGCCAAGTACTTCGTGCCGCGCCTGCTCGGGGCGTTTTACGAACGCTATCCCGGCATCGAGGTGTCCCTCAAGGTCACCAACCGGGAGCGGGTGCTGGAGCGCCTGGCCGGCAATGAGGACGATCTCTACATCATGGGCCAACCTCCGGAGAACGTCGAGGTGCATGCCGAGCCATTCCTCGAAAATCCGCTGGTGGTATTGGCTTGCGCCGGACACCCCCTGGCGGGGGAGAAGAGCATCCCCCTGGAGCGCCTCGCAAACGAACGGTTCCTCATGCGCGAGCCGGGTTCCGGCACGCGGCTCGCCACCGAGCGGTTTTTCGGAAAGCAGGGGATGACGCTCAGGATCGGGATGGAACTGGGCAGCAGCGAAGCCATCAAGCAGGCGGTTGCAGCCGGGCTGGGCATTGCCGTGCTGTCGGCTCACGCACTGGCGCTGGAACGGAACAGCGGCGAACTGGTGATCCTCGATGTGGTCGGTTTCCCCATACGCGGCCAGTGGTACGCGGCCTACCCGGCCGACAAGCGGCCGACCGTCGTCGCCGGCACTTTCCTCGATTTTCTCAAGCAGGAAAGCCGGGGCATCGCCAGCCGCTACTTGGCCGGTATTCCGGGGTTTTCAGTGACGGAGGAAACTCGCGCCGATCCCCGGGGGAAGTTGGAACAACGGGTTACGGAATGACGGGCGAGCCGTCTGCAGTGATGCGGATTAGTCGGACAGCCGGCACAGCCGCCTGAACTCGCTCACTTCCGCAACCCACATCACGCCGTCGCCCGGCTGGCCGGTATAAGCGTTTTCGTGAATGATGCGCAGGATCTCCGGCACCAGTTCGTCGGGCGCGACGATTTCGATACGAACCTTGTCGGAGAATTCCGTCAGTTCGCCCCTGAGGGTGGCATGGCGCTCTTCATCTTCGTGCCCGCTGCATCCGTGCACCTTGTCGATGGTCATGCCGGGAAAACCCTTGAGGCGGCGGAAAGCCTCCCGGATGCGGTGCAGCTTTGAAGGGCGTATGACAGCTTTGATTTCTTTCATGATATGCGCTCCGTATATTCCAAGGATGGGACGGGCATGGCCCGCCCCATCCGTTTCTATGCCTCGACCGGCTTGTCCTCGAACCATTTGTAAAGCGTCGGCAGCACCACCAGCGTGAGCAGGGTGGAGGTGATGAGCCCGCCGATCACCACGATCGCCAGCGGCCGCTGCACTTCCGACCCCGGGCCGGTCGCGAACAGCATGGGAATCAGGCCGAGCATGGCGATGGTGGCGGTCATCAGCACCGGGCGGAAGCGCTGCCGGCATCCCTGCCGCACCGCCTCTTCCTGCTCCATGCCCTCGCCGCGCAGGCTGCGGATGCAGGACACCAGCACCACGCCGTTGAGCACGGCGATGCCCCACAGCGCGATGAATCCCACCGAGGCCGGCACCGACAGATACTCACCGGTAACGAACAGCGCCACCACCCCGCCGATGGAGGCGAACGGCAGCACCAGGATGATCAGCGCGGCATAGCGCAGCGAATTGAACAGCAGGAACAGCAGGAAGAAGATCGCGGCAATGGTCACCGGCACGATGATCTTCAGGTGCCCCATCGCCCGCTCCATGTTCTGGAACTGGCCGCCCCATTCCAGATAGTAGCCCTCCGGCAGCTTGACCCGGCTCTCCACGGTCTGCTGCAACTCGGCGACGAAGCCGCCCAGGTCGCGGCCCTTCACGTTCACGCCGATCACGATGCGGCGCTTGGCCTTCTCGCGGCTGATCTGTGCCGGCCCGTCCACGACGCGGATGTCCGTCAATCCTTCCAGCGCCACTTGGGCACTGTTGGGGGCGGTGACGAGCAGGCGGCGGATCTCCGCCACATCGTCGCGGAAACGCTCCGGCAGACGCACAACGGCGCCGAAGCGGCGTTCACCCTCGTAGATGTCGGTGGCCGTCTTGCCGCCGATGGCCGTTTCGATCACGTCGTGGATGTCGGACACATTGAGGCCGTGGCGGGCGATGGCCTGGCGGTCGATTTCGATGGACAGGTACTGCTGGCCGGTGACGCGCTCCACCTTCAGATCCTGGGCGCCGCGCACCGAAGCCGCCACCTTGGCGATGGCATCGGCCTTCTGCTTGAGCGTGTCCATGTCGTCGCCGAACAGCTTGATCGCCACATCTGAGCGCACGCCGGTGACCATCTCGTCCACCCGGTCGGAAATCGGCTGCGCCATGACGATCTGCACGCCGGGCAGGGTGTTGAGCGTGTCGCGGATCGCCGCGGCGATGTCGTCCTGATCCCAGCCTTTGGGCCACTGGTCGCGGGGCTTGAGGCTCACGATCGGCGTGGACTCGTTCTGCGCCTGGGCGTCGGCCGGGCTTTCGCCGCGCCCCACGCCGGAGACGGCGGATTTCACCCCCGGCACTTGCATCACCCGGCGCATGGCCTCCATTTCCATGCGGATCGATTCTTCCAGCGAGATGTTGGGCACGCGGTTGATGCCGGGAACGATGGAGCCTTCCTTCATCTCGGGGATGAACGCCGTGCCGAGGAAGGGCAGCAGCACGATGGCGCCGGCGAACAGGCCGAGCGCGGCGAGGATGGTTTTCTTGCCGTTCGCCAGCGCCCCGTCCAGCAGACGCAGATAGGGCTTGCGGAGCACCGCGACCAGCCGGGTGTCGTGCTCGTCCCGGCCCACCAGCAGATAGGAGCACAGCACCGGGATCAGCGTGAACGCCAGGATCAGCGACACGAACAGCGCGATGGCGATGGTGAAGGCGAGTGGGGCGAACATCTTGCCCTCCATGCCCTCCAGGGTCATCAGCGGCAGGAACACCAGGATGATGATGGAGACGCCGAAGATCACCGGCGTACCCACTTCGGACGCCGCCTCCAGCACCAGCCGCACCCGGCCGATGCCGCTTTCCTTGTGCTCGGCGAGCCGCTGGAAAGCGTTTTCCACCACCACCACCGAGCCGTCCACGATCAGCCCGATGGCGATGGCCAGCCCGCCGAGCGACATCAGGTTGGCGGACAGGCCGTAATGGTTCATCACCATGAAGGTGATCAAGGGCGTCAGCACTAGGCTCGACACCACGATCAGGGACGAGCGCACGTCGCCGAGGAACAGGAACAGAATGACGACGACCAGCACCGTGCCCTCGATCAGCACCTTGGTCACGGTATCGAGCGCCGCGTCCACCAGCTCGCTGCGGTCATAGTAGGGAACGATCCTGAGGCCGTCCGGGAGCATGCCCTTGTCGTTGATCTCCTTCACCCGCTCCTTGATCCGCGACACCACCTCCTTGGCGTTGCCGGCGCGGATCATCATCACCACCCCGCCCACCGACTCGGTAACGCCGTTTTTCAGCAGCGCGCCGTAGCGCACCTCATGGCCGAGCGTCACTTCGGCCACGTCGCGCACGAACACCGGCACGCCGTCCTGCTCCTTGAGCACGATGGAACGGATGTCGTCCAGATTCCTGATCAGGCCGACGCCGCGGATCAGGTACTGCTCGGCGTAATGCGGCAGCACGCCGCCGCCCGAGTTGGCGTTATTGCGTGCCAGCGCCTGGTAGACGTCCTGGAGCGTGACCTTGTAGTGGCGCATGCGGTCGGGGTTGACCAGCGCCTGGTACTGCCTGACGTAGCCGCCCTGGGAATTGATCTCCGCCACGCCTGGAATGCCGCGCAGCAGCGGGCGCACGACCCAGTCCTGGGCGATGCGGCGCTTCGTCAGTTCCTCCTGGCTCAAGGGCCGGTCGCCGTCGTCCGGCCGCTCCAGGGTGTACTGGTAAACCTCGCCCAGACCGGTGGACAGCGGCCCCAGCACAGGCGTCACGCCCTGCGGCATGCGGCCGGCCACCTCGATCAGGCGCTCCATCACCAGCTGGCGCGCGAAATAAACGTCGGTGGTATCGGTGAACACTAGGGTGATAAGCGACAGCCCCGGCTTGTTGAGCGAGCGCATCTCGGTCAGCGCCGGCAGGCCGGTCATGGCCATTTCCAGCGGCACAGTGACGAAGCGCTCGACCTCCTCGGGCGAACGCCCGCGAGCCTCGGTGGCGATCTGTACCTGGACGTTGGTCACATCTGGAAATGCGTCCACCGACAGCTTGCGCGTCGCATCCAGCCCGAAGGCCAGCAGGCACAGCGCCACCACCAGCAGCACCAGCCGCTGCTTGAGCGCGGCGCGTATCAATGATTCAAGCATGTTTGCCTCTTAGTAGTGAGGAGTAAGGGGTGAAGAGTGAGGGGTGAGGGGTGAGGGGTGAGGAGGAAAAAGCCAAAACCAAGACCGGATTTTGTGCCTCACCCCTAACCCCTCACGCCTCACGTTTTCACCCTTCCAGTTCCTTCCGCCTGCGTTCGTTGTTGAGGTGGAACGCCCCTTCGGTCACGACTTTGTCGCCGGCTTTCAGCCCTTCCAGCACCGGCACGGAGCCGTCGCTTTCCTGGCCGAGCGAGACGCGGCGCAGCTGGAAGCGGCTGGCATCGAGCTGGACGAAGACGTGGTCGCGGTTCTCTTCCCGCACCACGGCCGTGGCCGGCACCGCCAGGCGGCGCTGCACTTTGCCCCGAATCAGCATGGAGGCAAGCATTTCCGGCTTGATCGCGCGGTCGGGATTCTCCACGTCCATGCGCACCGTCACCGTGCGCGTTTCCGGGTCAACGGTATCGGCGACGTAGATCAGCCGGCCCTCGATGTTTTTCCCCGCCAGGGCCGGGATCTCGGCCTGCGCCGCTTCGCCCTTCTTCACTTGGCCGGCCTGCTGTTCCGGCACTTCCGCCACTAGCCAGACGTGGGACAGGTCGGCCACCACGAACAGCACGTCCGCCGGCTGCACCACCTGGCCCTGGGTCACCTTGCGCTCGATCACGGTGCCGTCGAGCGTGGCGGACACCGAAGTCAGCGAGTGGATGGCGCGGTCGCGCGCCAGCCGGGCGATGGCCGCCTCCCCCATGCCCAGCACCTTGAGCTGGTCGGCGGCGGCGCGGGCCTCGGCTTCCGCCTGGGACAGCTCGCTTTCGCGCTTTTGCAGCTCGGCGGCGCCGATCACGTCGGCGGCGAACAGTTGCTTCGCCCGTTCCACGCTGCGCCGCTGCAGGTCCTGTTGCGAGGCGGCCTTGATGAACGCGAGCTGCGCCGCGGAAAGTTCGGTGCTGTGGAGCGTGGCGAGCGTGTCGCCGCGCCGCACGTTCTGGCCGAGCGTCGCATCGATGGCGGTGACCCGCCCCGTCACGGTGGCGCCGATGCGCGCCATGCGCTGGCCGTCCACTTCGACCCGGGCCGGCAGGCGCAGGGTTTCGCCGATTTCCTTTTCCGCAACCGGCGCGATTTTGAGCCGTTCGAGCAGTTCCATCTTTACCGTCACCACGGAGGGGTCGGCAGCCGGCGCCGCCGGTTGCGGGGCGGGCTTGTCCTGGCAGCCGGCGAGCAGGGCGGATAGCAGGCAGGCGGAAAGGAGGATGGTTCGGGTCATGGCTTTTCTCCGGCAAATTCGGTAGCGCACAGGCGTTCGATCTCGGTCTGCGTGGCCAGCAGTTCGTAACGGGCGTTGAGGTAGTCGAGGCGCACGGTGCGGTAGGTGCGCTGGGCGTCGAGGTAGTCGAGGATGCCGCGCTCGCCGAAGCGGTAGGCCGCCTCGGCCACTTTCAGCGCGGTTTCGGCGTCTTTCAGCAGCCCGGCCTCGAAGGTTTCGATCTGGCGCCGGGCGATGCCGTGGCGGCTGTATGCCTGGTTCAGGGCGTCATCCAGCGCCAGGCCGAGCCGGCGCGATTCGGCCTCGGCCTGGTGCAGTCCCGCCACCGCTTCGCCGATCGGCCCCTGGCGCTGGTTCCACAGGGGAAGCGGCAGCGCCACGCCGAGGCGCAACTGGCGCATGTCGGGGTCCTGCTCGGCGGAAAGCTTCACGGTCGGCTGCGGCAGCCGCAGGCTGCGCTCGAAGTCGATCCGCCCCTGGGCGCGGCGGGTTTCGGCCTCGGCGCGGGCAAGCGCTGGCTGGCGCTGGCGCATCTGCTCGCGCAGCGCGTCGAGCGGCGGCAGCGCCGCAACTGCCGCCGACGGCGCGGCCAGTTCCAGCGGCTCCGGCAGCGGGGCGGCGACCAGCGCGCGCAGCGCGGACTGCGCCTGGGAGACGCGGAACAGGGCGCTTTCGGCGGCGCTTTCGGCGGCGAGCGCCTCGGCTTCCGCCTTCACCAGCTCGTAGCGGGCCGCTTCGCCGACCTCGGTGCGCACCTTCACCAGATCGCGGATCTTGCGCAGCAGGGCGCGGTTCTCGGCGGTTAGCGCCGATTCATCGCGGCGGCGCAGCACCTCGTAATACGCCTGCTTCACTTGGGCGCGCAGCTCGGCCCGCGCCTGGGCCAGTGCGGCCGCGGCCGCACCCGAGCCGGCTTCGGCGGTAATCCTGCGGGCATCGCGCAGCGGCGCCAGCTCCAGCGGCTGGGCGAGGCCGACCAGTCGGTTGTCTCCCGAGACGCCGCCGATCTGGCGCGAACGCGAGCGGCCGCCGGCGATTTCCACTTCCGGGTTGGGCCAGGCGCGCGCGCCGAGCAGCGCGGCTTCGGCGGCGGCGCTTTGGGCCTCGACGGCTTTCAGGCCGGGGTTGGCGGCTTCCGCCAGCGCCAGCACCTCCGTCAGGGTGAGCGGCTGCGCCGCCGCCGGCTGCGCGAACAGGAGGAGCGCTGGCAGCGCGCAAAGGCAAGCCAGCGAAAAACGAGCAATCATTGTCATTTCTGGTTGAGTCCGGGTGGTGATCGATTGACAAGGGCAATTGGGCGACTGAAGCCGTCCCAACAGGGCGCATGCCAAATTGAACGGGCGACTTCAGTCGCCCGGCCGCCTCAGCGGAGGCAAGGCGAGATCAGGAAAGGTTCGGCGGTCTGCCGTCGGGCGGCCGGATGTGGCTGCCGAAATGGACGTCAGGAGCGGTCGGATGGCCGGAGGATGAAAATCTGGAGAAAGCGGGATGTTCGTGCCCCGGCAGCGCCGAGAGTTTTTCGGTGTCGCCGTTGTCGGAGTCGGTGTCCGCGATGGAAAAGCAGTGGCCGGCCTTGGCATCGTCCGAAACGCAGGAAGACTGAAGGTCGGCGTAGCCGTTCGCCAGGACGAAGAACAGCATCAGTACCGCTGCCACGGCCTTGAGCCAGCGGCGGCTGGGGAAATGCGATGCGGAAAATGTCACGGCGGCAGGCGTCATTTGGGCGTCAAACGGCCCCGCCGGTCAGACGGGTGAGCGCTTCACGGTATTTTTCCGCCGTTTTGGCGGCAACGTCGGCAGGCAGCTCCGGCCCAGGCGGGCGCTTGTTCCACTGGATGCTTTCCAGCCAGTCGCGCACGTACTGCTTGTCGAAGCTGGGCGGATTGCTGCCGGGCGCGTACTGGTCGGAGGGCCAGAAGCGCGAGGAATCCGGGGTGAGCGCCTCGTCGATCAGATAGAGTTTATTGGCCTTGTACAGCCCGAATTCGAACTTGGTGTCGGCGATGATGATGCCGCGGGTGAGCGCGTAGGCGGCGGCTTCCTGATAGAGGGCGATGGCGACGTCGCGCACCTTCGCCGCGAGATCTTTGCCCAGCAGTTCTTCGGCGCGGGCGAAGCTGATGTTTTCGTCATGCGCGCCGACTTCGGCTTTGGTGGAAGGGGTGAAGATCGGCTGCGGCAGGCGGTCCGCCTCGCGCAAGCCGGCGGGCAGTGGAATGCCGCAGACGCTGCCGGTTTTCTGGTATTCCTTCCAGCCCGAGCCGACCAGATAGCCGCGCACGATGGCCTCGATCGGCAGTGGCTTGAGTTTTTTGACCACGATTGACCGGCCCTTCACCTGGTTCCGCTCCTCCGGCGCCACTACCGCTTCGGCCGCGATGCCGGTGAGGTGGTTGGGAAGGATGTGCCTCAACCTGTCGAACCAGAAGTTCGACACCGACGTCAGCACCTCGCCCTTGCCTTCGATGGGCGTCGGCAGCACCACGTCGAAGGCGGACAGGCGATCGGTGGTGACGATCAGCATCAGTTCGTCGTCGATGTCGTAGATGTCGCGCACCTTGCCGCGGTTCAGCAGCGTCAGGCTTTTGATGTCGGACTGGAACAGAGCGCTCGTCATGGGAGTTCCTTGGGGAGATTTTGGGCAGCACTATACCGAACGAGTGCCATAAGCGCCAGTCAATAATCGTGATGCTTATGATAAGATTTGACTTATGAATGGATTAACCACGAATGTTCACGAATGAACCCGAATGACCAGGGCATGAGCCAGCCTCCCCAAATGGGCGAGTTGGACCGGACGGGGTACGCTGAATCATTCGTGAACGTTCGTGCTTTATCCTAGAAAAAGCGGTTTGGCCACGAATGACACGAATGTTCACGAATAATCATGACGTTACTCATGGGGCCGTGATCGCCTGGATGGTATGCTGCAAATCGGCCGCACTTCGTTGTCCTTATTCGTGTTTATTCGTGTCATTCGTGGCCAAATGCCGTTTTTAGGTTTATTCGTGCCATTCGTGGTTAACCGTTTTTTCAGGATGTAACTTACCCATGTTGCACGTCACCTTGCGCCAGCTCAAGGTATTCGAAGCCGTGGCGCGCCACCTAAGCTTCTCCCGCGCGGCGGAGGAACTGCACCTGTCGCAGCCGGCGGTGTCGATGCAGATCAGGCAGCTCGAAGAGAGCGCCGGCCTGCCGCTGTTCGAGCAACTGGGCAAGCGCATTTATCTTACCGAGGCCGGGCAGGAGCTGGCCCACTGCGCCCGTTCCGTCGCCCAGCAGCTGGCCGAGGCGGAATCCGTGCTGGCGGAGCTGAAGGGGGTGAAGCGCGGCAAGCTCAACATCTCCGTAGCCAGCACCGCCAACTATTTCGCGCCGCAGCTCCTGGCCATCTTCTGCCAGCGCTTCCGTGATGTCGCGGTCAGCCTCAACGTGACCAACCGCGAGACCCTTTTGCAGCAGCTCGCGCACAACGAAATGGACATGGCGATCATGGGCAAGCCGCCGGAGGGGCTGGATCTGGCAGCGGAATCCTTCATGGAGAACCCGCTGGTGGTGATCGCCTCGCCCAGCCACCCGCTCGCCGGGGAAAAAAACATTCCGCTCGAACGCCTGCAACAGGAGACCTTCCTCGTGCGCGAGCAGGGCTCCGGCACCCGCATCGCGATGGAGCGCTTCTTCGCCCAGAAGGGAATCCAGCTCAGGACCGGCATGGAAATGAGCAGCAACGAGGCGATCAAGCAGGCCGTCCAGGCCGGGCTGGGGCTGGGCATCGTGTCGATCCACACCGCCGGCCTGGAGCTGGAAACCGGGCGGCTCGTCGTGCTGGACGTGGAAGGGCTGCCGATCATGCGCCACTGGTACGTGGTGCACCGCAAGACCAAGCGCCTGTCCGGGGTGGCGCTGGCGTTCAAGGAATTTCTGCTGAACGAGGCGGCGGGGCTGATGGGGAAGAGTGCGAATCCCCCCAACCCCCCTTTATCAAGGGGGGCGAATCCCCCCGCGCGGGGCGCGACCCCCTTTGTCATGGGAGGCGAATCCCCCTCACCCCCCTTTATCAAGGGGGGGTCGGAGTTTGGCACGTAGGTCGGCTCAAGCGCAGCGGAGCCGACGTGTTTCAGCGAGTTGTCGGCTCTGCTGCGCTTGAG
>JBFMFB010000037.1:0-13628 GCA_040752115.1 Pseudomonadota bacterium
GCGGAGGGCGGAATGCTGTCTTCGCCCCAGCCGGCGGCGCTTTCTGCCGGCACCCGGGTGGAGGTGCGCGATCTGTATTTCAACACCCCGGCGCGCCGCAAGTTTCTTAAGACCGAGGCGACCGAGTTCGCCCACTGCGACGAAGCCTTCCGGCGCATCGCCCTGAGCCGTCCTAAGGTCGGGTTCAGCCTGCGCCACAACGAGCGCGCCCAGTGGAGCCTGCGCCGCTGCGGCGATCCGGCGCAGCGCTTTGCCGAAGTGCTGGGCGAGGAGTTTGCCCGGGCTGCCATCCATCTCGACGAGCAGAGCGGCAGCTTGCGGTTATGGGGGATGGCGGGTTCACCGGCCTTCGACCGGGGTGCGCGCGACCTGCAGTATTTCTACGTCAACGGCCGTTTCGTGCGCGACAAGCTGCTCGCCCACGCTATCCGCGAAGCCTACCGGGACGTGCTGCACCACGAGCGCCACCCGGCGTTCGTGCTGTTCCTGGAACTCGACCCGCAGGGTGTGGACGTCAACGTCCACCCTACCAAGACCGAGGTGCGCTTCCGCGACAGCCGGGCGATGCACCAGTTCGTCTTTCACGCGCTCAACAAGGCGCTGTCCGCTTCGGCAGCGGGAGCGGTGCGGACAATAGCTTCCACGATGGTGCCCCGGCCTGTACCTGCCGCCCGCTATGCCCCGCCCCCCATACAGGCGACCCTTGGGCTGCGGGCAGCCGAGCCGCGGGGGGGATTCTACGCCGGGTTGTTCGGCACGGACGCGGGAACGACTTCGGTCGCCGCCGCGGCAGTTGCGGAAGTTCCGGGCGCCGCGGCAGAAGCGGAAATTCCGCCGCTCGGGTATGCGCTTGGTCAGCTCCACGGCATCTATATTCTGGCGCAGAACGAAGCCGGTCTGATGCTGGTGGACATGCACGCTGCCCACGAGCGGGTGGTGTACGAAAGGCTGAAAGCCGCGCTGGACGGCGCTGCCATTGCCATGCAGCCGCTGCTGATCCCGGTTTCGTTCGCCGCCGACCGGCTGGAAACGGCGACGGTGGAGGAGAACCAGGGCGCGCTGCAGCAACTGGGTTTCGAGATTGCGGTGCTATCGCCCACCACGCTGGCGGTGCGCGCCGTGCCGGCGCTGCTGAAGGACGCGGATGCGGTCGCGCTCGCTCGTGCGGTGCTGCGCGATATCCGCGAGCATGGCGCCAGCCGGGCGCTTACCGAGCGGCGCAATGAGATCCTGGCCACCATGGCCTGTCATGGCTCGGTGCGGGCGAGCCGGGCGCTGACCGTGCCGGAAATGAACGCCCTGCTGCGCGACATGGAAGCCACCGAGCGTTCCGGACAGTGCAACCACGGCCGCCCGACCTGGCGCCAGATCACTCTCGCCGAGCTGGACGCCATGTTCATGCGCGGGAAATGATCCCAAGAAAGCTTGAACCACGAATTTACACGAATGTTCACGAATGATTGTCGGGTCGCGGGAGTGGTCGCCATTATTCCCCGGGCGATGGCAGGATATTCACCGCAATGCGTGATTTTTCCCATTTCTCTGCGCCTCCGCGTCTTGCGGTTGAGGGGTATGGGTTAATCCTAGAAAAAGCGGTTTGGCCACGAATGACACGAATGTTCACGAATAATCATGACGTTACTCATGGGGCCGTGCTCGCCTGGATGGTATGCTGCAAATCGGCCGCACTTCGTTGTTCTTATTCGTGTTTATTCGTGTCATTCGTGGCCAAATGCCGTTTTTAGGTTAATTCATTCGTAGTGAACGCCATCTCCAGAATGCTCCCCCCCGCGATTTTCCTCATGGGCCCGACCGCCAGCGGCAAGACCGGGCTGGCGATCGAGCTTGCGCAGCAGTTGCCGTGCGAGATCGTCAGCGTGGATTCGGCGCTCGTTTACCGCCACATGGACATCGGCACCGCCAAGCCGGATGCGGCCACGCTCGCGGCGGCGCCGCATGCGCTCATCGACATCATCGAACCGACCCAAAGCTATTCCGCCGCCCAGTTTCGCGAGGACGCGCTGCGCCTGATGGCGGAGATCACCGCGCGCGGCCGAATTCCGCTGCTGGCGGGCGGCACCATGCTGTATTTCAAGGCGCTTGCGCAGGGATTGAGCGACCTCCCTCAAGCCGATCCGGCGCTGCGCGCCGAGCTAGACGAAAAAGCGCAAAGACTGGGCTGGCCGGCCCTGCACGCCGAACTTGCGCGGCTCGATCCGGTTACCGCGGCACGGCTCAAGCCGACCGACGCGCAGCGCATCCAGCGCGCGCTGGAAGTCTGCCGGCTCGCCGGCAGGCCGATGTCCGAACTGGTGGGGAGGGAGGATGCGGTGCGGCTGCCATACGACGTTGCCGCCGTGGCGCTCGTGCCGGGCGACCGCGCCGAACTGCACCGGCGCATCGCGCAGCGCTTCGATGCCATGCTGAGGCAAGGGCTGATCGAGGAAGTGCGCGGGCTTAAGGCGCGTTACCCCCTTTCGCCCGACATGCCGTCGATGCGCTGCGTCGGCTATCGCCAGGTCTGGCAATACCTGGACGGCGAGTACGATTTCGACACGTTGCGCGACAAGGGCATCGCCGCCACGCGGCAACTGGCGAAACGGCAGCTGACCTGGTTGCGCAGCATGCCCAACGTGACGGCGTTCGATTGTCTGGAAGAAGGCCTGAACAGGCGGGTACTGGCTTATCTGCGGGAAAAAGTCACGGGCTGAAGGCGAAGCCCTTTTCCCGGAACAGCCGGATGCAGGCATCCACTACTTCGGGTGCGTAGAGGATGCCGCGGTGGGCTGAGATTTCCTCCAGCGCCGCGTCGATGCCAAGGCCGGGCCGGTAGGCGCGGTTTGCCCACATCGCTTCGACCACGTCGGCTACGCCCAGGATTTTTGCCTCCGTCAAAATTTCCTCACCTTTTATGCCATGCGGGTAGCCGGAGCCGTCCAGCCGCTCGTGGTGTTGCAGCACCATCTGCGCGATCGGCCAGGGGAATTCGATATCTTTCAGAATGTCGTAGCTTGCCTGCGAATGAGCTTTAACGGCGTTGAATTCCGCTTCATCCAGACGCGCGGGCTTGTTCAGGATTTCCGGCTCGACCTGGATTTTTCCGAGATCGTGCACAATCCCTGCCAGCCGGATGCCGTGGGTTTGTTCTTCCGGTAGCCCCATTTCCTCCGCGATCGCCGCCGCCAGGTCTGCAACGCGCCGCTGGTGGCCGGCGGTGCCGGGGTCGCGCAATTCGATGACGGCAGCCATGGCCTCGATGGTGGCTTCCAGGCCATCTCTCAGATTTTCGAGCTGACGCTGGCGCTCCTGCACCGCCCGCTCGTGCTCGGTGATGTTTTGCAGGATGTGGATGGAATAGAGGTAGCGGTTGCGAGCGTCGTGAATGGCAAACGCGCGCGAGATGAAGATTTTTCCGTCGCCGGTTTCGATGGTTTCTTCGATCGGTTCCGTTCCCTGGTGCGTGACGCATGCACATGAGGGCAGCGGGGTGTGGTGGCGGGGGAAGACTTCCCAATAGTTTTTACCGATGACTTTCTTGATCGGCATGCCGGCGAACTCGGCATAGGCGACATTGGCGCGGATGATGCGGAATTCCTCGTCATGGATGAAGATGGCGTCGCTCATCGCGTCGAATGCATCTTCCCATTCGCGGTGTGCTTGCTCCAGCTGGCGCCGGTTGTGTTCAAGTTCTTCGAGAATGGGCAGGAAAGCGGAATCGTGCCCTTCCAGCTTGCGCGCCTTGACCGCCAGCTCCAGCGCCTGTCGCTGCTTTTTATCCTTTTCCTGTTTCAGCCTTTTTCTTTCGGCGCTGAGCTTTGCCTGGAGTCGGTCGGAATAATCGTTCATGGCATCCCCCCGCTGGTATTCTGGTTCTTATACGATCGTTGACGGCTAGTATGGGATAAGAAGCGGAGCTTGCCAAGAGCGGCGCAGACAGACCGGCGCGAACCGCTCAGCTTTTTCCCGTAACCCGCGCCGTGGCTTTCCCGCGCGCGAAGGTAAGCCGAATTTCATCGTCTGCTGCGAGCTGGCCGCTGTTGCGGACGATTTCGCCGCCGGCGGTTTCCACGATGCTGAAGCCGCGCTCGAGAACGGCGTGGGGGTTGAGATGGTGCAGGCTTGCGGCCAGCCGTTGCAGGGTGGCCTGCCGCTGGTGCATGTGCCGCTCCAGGCCGAGCTGCAGGCGCTCGCCCAGCTCCTTTTGCCGGGCCTGGAGCCGGGCAGTGTCGGGGCGGGCGGCGGCAAGGCGGCGGGAGAGCTGCCGCAGATGCCAGATCCGGCCGTCCATGGAATATGCGGCGGCCTGATTCAACCGCTGCCGTAAATGATCGAGATGCTGGCGCCGGGCATTGATCCGTTCGCCGGGATGCAGCAGGCGGCGCGACAGGTGATCCACGTGCTGCATGCGCTGTCCCAGCTCCTGCTCCATGCGCCGCTCGATGCGCGCAGCCAGCGCCGCCAGCCTGTGCAGCAGATCCCCGCGGTTCGGGCTGGCCATTTCCGCGGCGGCGGTGGGAGTGGGGGCGCGCCGGTCAGCCACGAAATCGGCGATGGTGAAATCGGTCTCGTGCCCCACGCCGCATACCACCGGTATCGGAGAGTCGTACACTGCGCGCGCCACGATTTCCTGGTTGAACTGCCATAAATCCTCGATGCTGCCGCCGCCCCGGCAGAGGATCAGCACGTCGCATTCGCGGCGCGCCCCGGCGGTGCGGATGGCGGCGGCGATCTTTTCCGCCGCGCCCTCGCCCTGCACCGGCGTGGGGTAGAGGATGGCGGGGAGGGACGGCATGCGCCGCTTCAGCGTAGTCAGCACGTCGCGCAGGGCGGCCGCGTCCGGCGAGGTGACGATGCCGATATGGCGGGGAAAGGGAGGCAGCGGCCTCTTGTGCGCGTCGGCGAACAGGCCTTCTTGCGCGAGGCGCTGCTTCAGCGTCTCGAACGCCTCGTACAGTGCGCCCAGCCCGGAGCGGCGCATGGTTTCGACCGTGAGCTGGAAGTCGCCGCGCGCCTCGTACAGGGTGACCAGCGCCCGCACTTCCACCTGCATGCCGTTTTCCGGAACCCAGTCCAGATACTGGCTCTTGTGGCGGAACATGGCGCAGCGCACCTGCGCCTGGCTGTCCTTGAGCGAGAAATACCAGTGCCCGGACGCCGCGCGCACCAGGTTGGAGATTTCCCCGCTCACCCACAGAAGCGGGAAGGCCTGTTCCAACACCTGCCTGGCGGTGCGGTTGAGCTCGGTTACGGTAAGAATGGCGGATTCGGCGGTCGGCGGGAAGGGAAAGGGCATGAGGCGGATTCTAGCACCGTTCGGGACGATGCCGCAGGCTTGCCGAAACCGAAGCGGCAGGCTAAAGTTACGCGATTTGAGACACTGGAGGGGGTTGCGTGCTATCCATCATCGAGGCTGCCGGCTGGCCGATCTGGCCGCTCATCATTGCATCGGTTCTTGCCCTGGCCATCATCCTCGAGCGCCTGTGGTCGTTGAATTCCAATCTGGTTGCGCCGAAAAGCCTGCTTTCCAAAGTGCAGGAGGGGCTCAAACAGGGCGGGGTGACCGCCGAGGTGTTGGCCGATCTTGAGAAGCATTCGCCGCTGGGGCGGGTGTTTGCCGCGGGGCTGCGCAACATCGGCAGTTCGCGTGAAGTCATGAAGGAAGCGATCGAGGAAACCGGCCGCGCTGTTACCCATGAGCTGGAGCGGTTTTTGACCACGCTCGGCACGATCGCGTCGGTGAGCCCGCTGCTGGGGTTGCTCGGCACGGTGATCGGCATGGTGGAGATTTTCGGCGCGCTCACTCCCACCGGCGGCAGCCCGGCGATGCTGGCGCACGGCATTTCGGTGGCGTTGTACAACACCGCGATGGGCCTGATCGTCGCCATTCCCGCCATGATTTTCTACCGCTATTTCCGTGCCAGGGTGGAGACCCTGGTGATCGAGATGGAGCAGCAGGCGGTCAAGCTGGTCGAAATCGTGCATGGCGAGCGGAAATAGGCGATGGACTTCCGCCGCGGCAGCCACCGGGAAGACCCGGAAATCAATCTGATTCCGATGATCGACGTGCTCCTGGTCATCCTCATTTTTCTGATGGTGACCACCACTTTCTCGCAGATTTCGGAGTTGCAGATCAACCTGCCTACCGCTGGTGCCGACAAGCCTGCAGAGAAACCTGCCGAAATCACGGTTGCGGTCGATGCCGCCGGCCACTACCTTATCAACCGTGTGCCGGTGGCGGACAAGACCGCGGATGCGCTGAGCCTGGCCCTGCGCCGTGCGGCAGGGGACAGGCCCGACCCGGTCATTGTCATCAACGCGGACGCCGGCGCCACCCACCAATCCGTGGTCAACGTGATGGAAGCCGCGCGCCTGGCCGGCTACAGTCGGCTCACCTTTGCCACTCAGGCAAGAGCGGAAAAATAAGCCCGATTCCGTCACCTTCGTCTTGCGACGAGCTTCGCCGGCCCTTTTCGGGAATGTCACTTAAGGATTTCGACTGTTGAGAGCCTGGCTGCAAGAACAGTGGCACCGCATCACGCCGTGGCATCTCATTCTGATACCGCTTTCCATGGTGTTCGGGCTGCTTGCGACCGTGCGCCGCGTGCTGTTTGCGTTGGGGTTGAAGCGGGCGGTGCAGCTGCCGGTGCCGGTGATCGTGGTCGGCAACATCACCGCGGGCGGTGCGGGCAAGACGCCGCTGGTGCTGTGGCTGGCGGAAGCGCTGAAGAAACGCGGCTTGCGGCCGGGTATCGTGAGCCGCGGCTATGGCGGCAGGGTAACGGTGCCCCGGCCGGTGCGGGCGGACAGCGACCCCGAAACCGCGGGGGACGAGCCGGTGCTGCTGGCGCGCCGCAGCGGCTGCCCGGTGTGGGTCGGGCGCGACCGCGTGGCGGCGGCGCAGGCGCTGCTGGCGGCGCACCTCGATTGCAATGTCATTATCAGCGACGACGGTTTGCAGCACTACCGGCTGGCGCGCGACGTGGAAATTGCGGTGGTGGACGGTGTGCGGCGCTTCGGCAACGGCTTGCTGCTCCCCGCCGGGCCGCTGCGCGAGGGCACATGGCGTCTTGCTGTCGTGGATGCGGTGGTGGTGAACGGCGGCGCCGCGGCAGCCGGCCGCGATAAGGAATACAATATGCGGCTTGTCGGGGCGGAGTTCTATAACCTGAAGCGCCCGGACCAGCGCGCCCAGCCGGCCGATTTTCAGGGCAAGCGGCTGCACGCGGTGGCCGGAATCGGCCATCCGCAGCGGTTTTTCGATCACCTGGCAAGCCTGGGGCTGAATGCAGCCGTACACCCGTTCCGCGACCACCACCGCTTCCGTCTGCGCGATCTCACCTACCCCGATGCCGACGCGGTGCTGATGACCGAGAAAGATGCGGTAAAATGCGCGGCATTGATCGGCGCGGACAATTGCTGGGTGCTGGCGGTCCAGGCCGAAGTGGATCCGGCGCTGGAAGAAAAAATTCTGGAAAAATTGAAGGAGCGTGACTGATGGACCCGAAACTGCTTGAAATTCTGGTGTGTCCCCTGTGCAAGGGACCGCTGGTGTACAAAAAGGCGGAGCAGGAGCTGATCTGCAAGCCCTGCCGTCTGGCCTATCCGATTCGGGACGACATCCCGGTGATGCTGGAGGACGAGGCACGCAAGCTGCCGCCGGAGGAAGAGGTCTAGTGAGCGAAGTGTGAAGCGTGAGGAGTGAGGAGTGAGGAGTGAGGAGTGAGGAGTGAGGAGTGAGGCGCATTGTCGTGAGTCGAGTTTCCTTCCCCTCACGCCTGACACCTCACGCCTCACCTGCATGATATGAACTTCAAAGTCGTCATCCCCGCCCGTTACGCTTCCACCCGCCTGCCGGGCAAGCCGCTGGCGGACATCGCCGGCAAGCCGATGGTGGTGCGGGTGGCGGAGCGGGCGCGGGAGAGCGGCGCGCAGGAGGTGATCGTCGCCACCGATCACCGGGCCGTGGCCGATGCGGCAGCGGCGCACGGATTCCCGGTATGCATGACCGATCCCGGCCATGCCTCGGGCACCGACCGCATCGCCGAAGTGGCCGTCCGGTGCGGGTGGGAAAGCGGCGAGGTCGTCGTCAATGTGCAGGGAGACGAGCCGCTGATTGCGCCGGAGCTGATTCGCGAGGTGGCGCAGCACCTGCACGACCATCCGGCAGCCGCGATTTCCACCGCGGCACACAAGCTGCATGACCGCGCCGCGCTGTTCAACCCGAACATGGTGAAGGTGGTGCTGGACTGCGAAGGTCATGCGCTCTATTTCAGCCGTGCTCCGGTTCCCTACGCGCGCGATGCGTTTGCCGGCGACGATGGTTTTCCGGAGGGGCTGCCGGCTTATCGCCATATCGGCATCTATGCCTACCGGGCGAACTTCCTCAAGCTGTACAGCGGACTCAAACCGGCCGCCATCGAGCAGTTCGAGGCGCTGGAGCAGCTGCGCGCGATGTGGCATGGCTACAAAATCAGCGTCGCGCTGACGGAAAACGCCCCGGCGGCGGGGGTGGACACCGAGGAAGACCTGTTGAACGTGCGGCGGCTGTTTGGTAAATGTGATTAACCGCGAATGGCACGAATGTCCGCGAATTAGTACGAATGAAAACCGCAGGCAGCCGGAGATGAAGCGAAAGCCTCATTCGGCAGGAGACGCTTCGTTTTTCCGCCCTCCGCCTTCAGCCGGTAATTATTCGAGTTCATTCGCGGACATTCGTACCATTCGTGGTGGTTTTTTGAGAAAACTCGGGGAGATTTCATGCGTCTGATTCTGTTGGGGGGGCCCGGTGCGGGCAAGGGTACGCAGGCCAACTACATCAAGGAAAAATTCGGCATTCCGCAGATTTCCACCGGCGATATGCTGCGCGCCGCGGTGAAAGCCGGCACGCCGCTCGGCCTGGCGGCGAAGAAGGTCATGGACGCCGGCGGGCTGGTGTCCGACGACATCATCATCGGCCTGGTGAAAGACCGCATCAAAGAGCCGGACTGCGCCAAGGGCTTCCTGTTCGACGGCTTCCCGCGCACCATCCCGCAAGCCGATGCGATGAAGGAGGCGGGGGTGGACATCGACTACGTGGTCGAGATCGACGTGGACGACGAAGAAATCATCAAGCGCATGTCCGGCCGCCGCGTTCATCTGGCATCGGGCCGCACCTACCATGTGGTGTTCAATCCGCCCGGCGTGCCGGGCAAGGACGACGTCACCGGCGAAGACCTGATCCAGCGCGACGACGACAGGGAAGAAACGGTCAGGAAGCGCCTCGATGTCTACCATGCGCAGACCAAGCCGCTGGTGGAGTATTACTCCAGGTGGGCAGCGAGCGGCGAGGCGCGTGCGCCAAAATACGTGAAGATCGCGGGAATCGGCAAGGTCGAGGAAATCCGCGACCGGATCTTCGCGGCGCTGCAAGGGTAGTGAAACGGCGGACTCTCCCGCCATCAGGCAAATAAACGGCACGGAACCGTCCGGAAGGAGTACGATAAGCCGATCAAATGCGTTACCATCCTGCTCTAGCAGTGTTGAAAAGCCCTTAGTTTGTCTTTGTCTCATGCCGGGCACGCCGCACAGGCGCCCGGATTCCAAGGAAAGGGTCAAACCATGGCCAAAAAGAACGCTTTCTACGCCCAGTCCGGCGGGGTCACCGCCGTCATCAACGCCACTGCCTGCGGCGTCATCGAAACCGCCAGGAACCACAAGGACAAAATCGGCAAAGTGTACGCCGGGCGCAACGGCATCATCGGCGCGCTGACCGAAGACCTGATCGACACTTCCAAAGAGTCCGCCAAGGCCATTGCCGCGCTGCGTCACACGCCGGCCGGGGCCTTCGGCTCCTGCCGCTACAAGCTCAAGGGTCTGGAGGAAAACCGGGCGCAGTACGAGCGCCTGATCGAAGTGTTCAAGGCGCACGACATCGGTTATTTCTTCTACAACGGCGGCGGCGATTCCGCCGACACCTGCCTCAAGGTTTCCCAGCTTTCCGAAACGATGGATTATCCGATCGTCGCGGTGCAGGTGCCGAAGACGGTGGACAACGACCTTCCCATCACCGACTGCTGCCCCGGCTTCGGCTCGGTGGCGAAGTACATTGCGGTGTCCACGCGCGAAGCCACTTTCGACGTGGCCTCGATGGCCAAGACCTCGACCAAGGTGTTCGTGATCGAAGTGATGGGGCGTCACGCCGGCTGGATTGCCGCGGCGGGCGGACTGGCCTCCTCCGCGGATTGCGAGCTGCCGATCGTGATCCTGTTTCCCGAGATACCGTTCGACCAGCAGAAATTCCTCGCCCTGGTGGACAAGAAGGTCAAAGAGTACGGCTACTGCACGGTGGTGGTGTCGGAGGGCGTGAAGGGCGCCGACGGTAAGTTCCTGTCCGACCAGGGGTTGCGCGATGCCTTCGGCCATGCCCAGCTCGGCGGTGTGGCGCCGGTAGTGGCGAATATCGTCAAGGATGGCCTGGGGCTCAAATTCCACTGGGCAGTGGCGGATTATCTCCAGCGCTCGGCGCGCCATATCGCCTCCAAGACCGACGTCGAGCAGGCTTATGCGCTCGGCAAGGCAGCGGTGGAAATGGCCATCAAGGGCGAAAATGCAGTCATGCCTGCGATCGTGCGCAAATCCGACAAGCCCTATCGCTGGACCATCGGCAAGGCGCCGCTGGCGAAAGTGGCCAATGTCGAAAAGAAGATGCCGCGCGATTTCATCACCAAAGACGGGTACGGCATCACCGAAAAATGCCGTGCCTATCTTGCGCCGCTGATCAAGGGCGAGGATTATCCGCCGTACAAGGACGGCCTGCCGGTTTACGTCAGGCTGAAAAACGTGGCGGTGCCGAAGAAGCTGAAAGGCGAATTCAAGGTTTGATCCAGCCCCGATCCCGTCATCCACGGGATTGGCAGTCCGGAATGGTTTCAACAACCAAAATTAGGAGGCTGTCATGTCACAAGGCTTGGTTTTTGCACTCCTCTGCGCCGTTCTGGCGCTTGCTTACGGCATTCTTTCGATCCGCTGGGTGCTGGCCAAACCGGGCGGCAACGAGCGCATGCGCGAAATTGCCGCGGCGATCCAGGAAGGCGCCACTGCCTATCTCAACCGCCAGTACCGCACCATCGCCGTCGTCGGCGTCATACTGTTCCTCCTGATTTTTGCTTTTCTCGGCCCCCTGACTGCGGTGGGCTTCGCCGTCGGTGCCCTGTTCTCCGCCGCCGCCGGCTACATCGGCATGAGCATCTCGGTGCGCGCCAACGTGCGCACCTCCGAGGCGGCGCGAGACGGGGTCAATGCGGCGTTGCATGTGGCCTTCCGCGGCGGCGCGATCACCGGCATGCTGGTGGTGGGGTTGGGGCTGCTCGGTGTGGCCGGCTACTATGCCCTGCTCGCTTTCCTGACGCCCGCCGGCCGGGAGGTTGACATTACGCCGCTGGTTGGCCTGGGATTCGGCGGTTCGCTCATCTCCATCTTTGCCAGGTTGGGCGGCGGCATCTTCACCAAGGGTGCGGACGTGGGAGCCGACCTCGTGGGCAAGGTGGAGGCCGGCATTCCCGAGGACGATCCACGCAACCCGGCGGTGATAGCCGATAACGTCGGCGACAACGTGGGCGATTGCGCCGGGATGGCGGCCGATCTGTTCGAAACCTACGCCGTCACCATCATTGCCACCATGCTGCTCGGCGGGATGGTGCTGAAAGGCGCCGGCGCCAATGCAGTGCTCTATCCCCTGGTGCTGGGGGGCGTTTCGATTCTTGCCTCGGTGGCTGGCACTTTTTTCGTCAATGCGCGTGAGGGCGGCAAGATCATGAACGCGCTGTATCGCGGCCTGATCGTGGCCGCCGCACTGGCCGCCGTCGCATTCTATCCGGCGACGCAGTGGCTGATGGGGGACAACGGCAGCTACAGCGTCATGCAGCTTTATCTTTCCGCGCTGATCGGGCTGGCGCTTACGGCGGCGATGGTGTGGATCACCGAGTATTACACGGCGACCGAGTACCGCCCGGTGCAGCATATCGCCGAGGCCTCCACCACCGGCCATGGCACCAACGTCATCGCCGGTCTGGGTGTTTCCATGCGCGCCACCGCTGCGCCCGTGCTGGCGGTGTGCGCCAGCATCCTGGGCGCCTATACGCTTGCGGGCATCTATGGCGTTGCCATCGCCGCTACCGCCATGCTCTCCATGACCGGCATCATCGTCGCGTTGGACGCCTACGGCCCGGTAACCGACAACGCCGGCGGCATCGCCGAAATGTCCGGCCTGCCCGATTCGGTGCGCGCCGTCACCGATCCGCTGGATGCGGTGGGCAACACCACCAAGGCGGTGACCAAAGGCTACGCCATTGGCTCGGCGGGGCTTGCCGCACTGGTGTTGTTTGCGGACTTTACGCACGCACTGGAGCGCGGGGGCAAGCTGGTGGAATTCAGCCTGTCCGATCCGGCGGTCATCATCGGGCTATTCGTCGGCGGTATGGTGCCCTACCTGTTCGGCGCAATGGGTATGGAAGCGGTAGGGCGCGCCGCAGGTTCCGTCGTGGTCGAGGTGCGCCGCCAGTTCAAGGAAATTGCCGGCATCATGGAAGGCACCGCCCGCCCCGATTACTCCAAGGCGGTGGATATGCTGACCAAGGCGGCGATCAAGGAAATGGTCGTGCCGTCGCTGTTGCCAGTCCTGGTGCCGATCGTGGTGGCGGTGGCGGTGGGTGCGCTGATGGGGCCCGGCGCCGGCACCAGGGCGCTGGGCGGCGTGCTGATGGGCTCGATCGTCACCGGTATTTTCGTCGCAATTTCCATGACCACCGGCGGCGGTGCCTGGGACAACGCCAAGAAATACATCGAGGACAACCACTTCGGCGGCAAGGGATCGGAAGCACACAAGGCGGCGGTGACCGGCGACACGGTGGGCGATCCGTACAAGGATACCGCCGGCCCGGCGATCAATCCCTTGATCAAGATCATTAACATCGTGGCTTTGCTGATCGTGCCGCTGCTTTAGCAAAAATGTCGCACTGGGCAATACCTTGTCAGAACGGCTCAAAATCATAATCGGCTATTTGTAAACTCCAGTTTCGGCTACGCTGAAATTTGCATTTTTGCCGTATTGGTTGTTGCGTCCTGAAGGCACTCCGTAACGTTTGTCATGCCTGTTCGCGGACCGGAACTTAACTTCCGGGAACGGGGCCTAATTTTGGTTGCACCCCGGCGAATCGCGAGCGGGGTGTCCTGCTCGAATCTTCGGGGCGCTTCGCAAATTTCTCTATGAACGAAATAAACAAATCTGCCGAGACCGAGCCTACCCGAGGCGTGGACAAAAACGCGCCAGGGAGCAAGGGCGCCGCCGCACGGCGGCGCAGAAGCCTCGATATCCTGGCGCGCGCCAGCCTGCGCATCAATGAGGTGTTGGAAACTCCGGCGATCATGCGCGCTCTGGTCGAGGCGGCGCTGGAGCTGACCGGCACTGCCGGCGGCACCGCAGGGATGGTGGCCGACGGGAAAATGGTTTTTACCGAATACAACCGGGGCGGGGAATGGGTTGCAGCCGATTATTCCTTTGGCCCCGGCCGCGGCGTGCCCGGCTGGGTCATGCAGCACAAGCGGCACTACCTGTCCAACGATGCTCAAAACGATCCGCATGTCATTCCCGA
>JBFMFB010000037.1:13728-15733 GCA_040752115.1 Pseudomonadota bacterium
CTGCTGCTCAACGACCGCCTGAACCAGGGGATCGGCAACGCGCAACGGGACCAGGATCTGCTTGCGGTACTGTTCATCGACCTCGACCGTTTCAAGACCATCAACGATTCGCTCGGGCATCATGTTGGCGATGAGCTTTTGAAGCTGGTTGCAGCGAGGCTTGCCGACTGCACGCGCAAAGTTGACACGCTGGCGCGCCTCGGCGGGGACGAATTCGTGGCGGTGGTCGGCGGGCTGTTGCACGCGGAAGAAGCCGGCTACGTGGCGCAGAAGATCATCAAGGCCGTGTCGCTGCCCTACACGGTCGAGGGCTATGCGCTCAACAATATTTCATGCAGCGTGGGCATCAGCCTATACCCGAACGACGGGGAAGATGCCCGGACACTGATGCGCAATGCCGATACCGCGATGTACCACGCCAAGGACCTGGGGCGCAACAATTACGAGTTTTTCTCCAGCGAGATGAACGCCCGGGCACTGGAGCGGCTGACGCTGGAAAACGCCCTGCGCCGCGCTCTGGAACGCGAAGAGTTCGTTTTGCACTATCAGCCGCAGGTGGACATGACTACCGGCAAGGTGGCGGGGATGGAGGCGCTGCTGCGCTGGCAGCATCCGGAAAAGGGTCTGGTCAGCCCCGACGCCTTTGTCCAGGTCGCGGAAGAAAGCGGTTTGATCGCCCCGATCGGCGAGTGGGTCCTTCAGGCTGCGTGCGCCCAGGGCAGCGCCTGGGCACGGGCGGGATATCCGCCGCTACGCGTTGCCGTCAATCTTTCCGCGAGCCAGATCAACAAAGGGCTGATCGACATCATTTCACAGGCGATCGACGGCACCGGCATCGACCCCGAATGCCTGGGGCTGGAGATTACCGAAAGCCTGCTGATGCACAACGCCGAGGACAACATCGCAATCCTGGGCAAGATCGGCGAGCTGGGCGCCCATATCTCGATCGACGACTTCGGCACCGGCTACTCTTCCCTGAGCTACCTCCAGCGCTTCCCGATCGACATGCTGAAAATACCGCTGCCGTTCGTGCGCGACGTGGACACCAATCCCGATGATGCGGCCATCATCCGCGCCATCATCGCGATGGCCAAGAATCTGAAGCTGCGGGTGCTGGGGGAAGGGGTGGAGCAGGAAAGCCAGTTTTCGCTGCTGCGAGATATGGAGTGCGACGAATACCAGGGTTATTTCTTCAGCCGGCCGCTGGCGGCGGACGAGTTCGAGCGGCGGTTTTTGCGCGCCGAGCCCCGAGTGCTGAGTTCTTAGTCCCTCGCCCCTTCGAAGGCCATGTTGCCGTATAATAGCGCCTTTTTTTCAAAGGCAGGAAAAGAGGCGACAATGAATCTGGACAGAGTGACTTCGGGGCGCGATCTCCCCAACGATTTCAACGTCATCATCGAAATCCCGATGCACGGCGATCCGATCAAGTACGAGGTGGACAAGGAAACCGGCGCGATGTTCGTGGACCGCTTCATGTCCACCGCGATGCACTACCCCTGCAACTACGGCTACATCCCCCACACGCTCTCCGACGATGGCGACCCAGTGGACGTGCTGGTGGTGACGCCGGTGCCGCTGATCACCGGCGTGGTGGTGCGCTGCCGCCCGGTAGGAATGCTCAAGATGGAAGACGAATCGGGGTTGGATGCCAAGCTGCTGGCGGTGCCGGTGGACAAGCTGTGCGCGCTTTACCGCGGCATCAGCGCCCCGGGCGATTTTCCCGAGTTGACGCTGGCGCAGATCTCCCACTTCTTTGAGCACTACAAGGATCTGGAAGCGGGCAAGTGGGTCAAGGTGCAGGGCTGGGTCGGCGCGGAAGAGGCCAAGGATGAGATCATGGCCGGCGTGGAGCGCTACCAGGCCGCGGTGCACAAGCCGATGTTCTGAAAGTCAAGGTCGTATCGAGCCCGGCGATGGTCGGGCTTTTTTTGATCCTGAAAACGGCAACTCACCACGAATGGCACGAATTTGGCACGAATGGACACAAATAAAAATAAATA
The DNA here is from genome assembly GCA_040752115.1 of Pseudomonadota bacterium. Taxonomy (GTDB): domain Bacteria; phylum Pseudomonadota; class Gammaproteobacteria; order Burkholderiales; family Sulfuricellaceae; genus JBFMFB01. Next base: position 15,729 of record JBFMFB010000037.1, read on the forward strand.
AAAAC
>JBFMFB010000038.1:0-15368 GCA_040752115.1 Pseudomonadota bacterium
CTCGGCGGCTTTCTCGGATGCTACAACTACCTGATTTTCTGCTGAAAATTGGTAGGCGCGATTGGACTCGAACCAACGACCCCCACCATGTCAAGGTGGTGCTCTAACCAGCTGAGCTACGCGCCTGAAAAAATCAGACCGGCATTCTAACCCAATTTTCCGGGCGATTCAAACGTAATGGTTTTACAGCGCGTTCACATTACGCGGCCAAATACCATTTTTCGGATTGACCTTATCCAAGATTATTTCCGTGCCGACGTCGCCACCCCGGGCACCTCGCGGAGCAAACCCAGCAGGCGGTCGAGCTGCGCCCGGTCGGCGATTCTCACGGTAAAGCGCATACGGGCGTGCAGCCCCCTGCTTTGGCTGTTGGTGGCGGTGACGCTGACCTTCTCCCGCGTGAACACTTCGGAAATATCGCGCAGCAGCCCCTGCCTGTCGTTCGCGCCGACCTCGATGTCCACCTCATAGGCCGCGCCCTTCCCGCCCCAGCTTGCCGCCAGCAGCCGCTCCCGCGCCGTCTCGTCGAAATGCAGCACGTTGGCGCAGTCCTGGCGATGGATGGCGACCCCGCGGCCGCGCGTGACGAAGCCGACGATCGGATCGGGCGGCACCGGCTTGCAGCATTTGGCCAGGCTGGTGAGCAGATTCCCCACGCCCTGCACCAGCACGCCTCCCGTCGCCCCCGCGGACACTCCCGCCCGCACGATGGGCGGCTGCCACGCCTCCGGCTTTTCCCTGGGCCCGGCCGCTTCCTGCATTGCGGCGACCAGTTGGCGGTGAGAAAGGTCGCCGCGGCCGAGCGCGGCGAGCAGTTCCTCCGGCCGGGGGAAGTGGAATTTCTGCGCCAGCTTTTCCAGATTGGGCAGGGGCAGCCCCATCCGGTGCGCCTCGCGCTCCAGCACTTCCCGGCCGTGCGAGACGTTTTCCTCGAAGTTCTGGTACTTGAACCAGTGGCGAATCTTGGCCCTGGCGCGCTGGCTGACCGTATAGCCCAGGGCCGGACTCAGCCAGTCGCGGCTGGGGCCGCCCTCCTTGGCGGTGAGAATCTCCACCCGCTGGCCGTTGGACAGCTTGTAGTTGAGCGGCACGATGCTGCCGTCCACCTTGGCGCCGCGGCAGCGGTGGCCGAGATCGGTGTGGACGTGATAAGCGAAATCCACCGGCGTCGCGCCCTTCGGCAGCGTGACGACCTTGCCCTGGGGCGTGAGAATGTAGATGGTGTCCTGGAACAGCTCGGTCTTGAACTGCTCCATCAACTCGCCGGCGTCGTGGACATCCTCCTTCCACTCCAGGATCTGGCGCAGCCAGGCGATTTTTTCCTCGAACCCGCTGTCCTGCTTGCCGCCTTCCTTGTAGCGCCAGTGCGCCGCCACCCCCAGTTCGGCATGGCGGTGCATCTCCTCGGTGCGGATCTGGATTTCCAGCGCCTTTCCCTCCGGCCCGACCACGGCGGTGTGGAGCGAGCGATAGGCATTGCCCTTGGGGTGGGAAATGTAATCGTCGAATTCGCCCGAAATCGGCAGCCACAGGTTGTGCACCACCCCCAGCGCGGCATAGCAGTCCTTGACATCCTTCACCAGCACCCGCACCGCGCGCACATCGTAGACTTCGGCGAAGTCCACGTTCTTGCGCTTCATCTTCCGGTAGATGCTGTAGATATGCTTGACCCGGCCGGTCACCTCAGCGGCGATGCCGTTTTTTCTCAGCTCATCGCCGAGAAAAGCGATCACTCCGGCGATGTACCGTTCGCGGTCGATGCGTCGCTCGTCCAGCAGCCTGGCGATCTTTTTGTAAAGCTCGGGTTCGAGAAAGCGGAAGGACAGATCCTCCAGCTCCCATTTCACCTGCCACACCCCAAGCCGGTTGGCGAGCGGGGCGAAAATGTCCTGGATTTCGCGGGCAATGCGGCGGCGGGTTTCCTCGTCGGCGCCGGGCAGTTCGCGCATGGTCTGGGTGCGCTCGGCGAGCTTGATCAGCACCACCCGGATGTCCTCCACCATCGCCAGCAGCATCTTGCGCAGATTCTCGATCTGGGCGTGCTGCGCTTTCCTGTCGAGGCCCGCCGGGGCGCCGTATTCGCGGATCAGCCCCATGTGCGCTACGCCGTCCGCCAGCCGCGCGACCGTCCCGCCGAACGCCGCCTCGATCTCCGGCAAAGCGCTCGCATCCTCCTCCACCGCGCCGTAAAGAATCGCGGCGGCGATGGTGTCGCCATCCATTTTCTGGCCGGCGAGAATGGAAGCGGTGCCGAGCGCGTGGTCGAGCAGCGGCGCGCCCGTGACCGCGGTTTTCCCCTGGTAGTGCCGGGCGGCAAAGTCGCAGGCGCGGCGGATCAACGCCTGCTCGTCCTGCGAAAAACCGACGGCCAGGGATTCCAGCCAGGCGCCGGAATCGGGCCGGTCCTTGCTGGTGAGGGCAGAATGAGGAGCTTTGACGGAAACCATTGAGGGGAGGAATGATAACAGAAGCCGTTCAACTCAGATTATCCATTAGGGCGCGAGATGATGGCGAACACGCGTAGGATGGGTGGAGCGCAGCGCAACCCATCAGGGCAGCAAGCCGATGGGTTGCGGCCTGCGCCTCCACCCATCCTACGCGCCGCCGTCAGGTCGATTTTCGGCGTTCCGCCAGTAGCGACGCTCCAGGCCCCGCGATTCCCGCACCGTCGGGCCGGCAGGATTATCGAACCGGACTTCCACCGCCCCGCTGCGGTCGGTACGGTAGAGGCGGCTGCCCAGCGCAGCGTAGCGCGCCACGATGTCCGGCCTGGGGTGGCCGAAGCGGTTGCGATAGCCGACGGTAAATATCGCAGCCTCGGGGCTGACGCCGCGAACGAACTCCTCGGTGGAAGACGTCCTGCTGCCGTGGTGCGGCGCAACCAGCACCGCCGCCCGCAGGGCATCCGGCGCGCGGGCGAGCAACTCCCGCTCGGAGTCCTGCTCGATGTCCGCCGGCAGCAGCGCCGCTCCGAAGCGCGAGGTGATTTTCAGCACGCAGCCGCGCGCATTGTCCTTGAGCGCCTCATCGCGGTAGCGGTCGAGGGTGGGGTGCAGCATTTCGAAGCGCACTCCGTCCCATTCCCAGCTCTGCCCCGCATAGCAGGGGAGCGCCCGGCGCGCCTGCTCCACCGCGGGGTGGGAGGCGGGCAGCGACGAAGCGAGCCATCCGACCGGCACTTCGCGCAGCACCGACACCGCCCCCCCGCTGTGGTCGTTGTCGTCATGCGACACGATCAGGCCATCGAGCTTCTTGATTCCCGCCGCGCGCAGATAGGGCGCAATGATCCGGTTGCCGCTGTCGGCGTCGTTATTGAAGCGCGGGCCGGCATCGTAGAGCAGCGCATGGTTCGCGGTTCGCACCGTCACCGCCAGCCCTTGTCCGACGTCCAGAACAGTGAGCCACAGCGCGCCCGGTTCGGGCTTCGGCGGCAGCACCAGAAACATCGGCAGCAGCCCCACCGCACCCAGCCAGCGCGCGGGGAAGCCGCGCGGCAGCAGCAGCCATACCACCCCGGCCAGCGCCGCCATTACCGTCCAGCCCGGCGGCGCATGCTGCTGCCACACCGCGTCCGGCAGGGCTGAAAGCCACTCCAGCAGCGCCATGCATCCGGCCATGATCCCGTGCGCGAGCTGGAGCAGAAAATCCAGCGGCAGCACGGCGCCTGCCAGCGTCAGCGGCACCACCGCGAGGCTGACGACGGGAATCGCAAATGCATTGGCGAGCGGCGAAATCAGGGACACCTGCTGGAACAGGAGCAGCAGCGCCGGAACCAGCCCCAGCGTCACCGCCCACTGCACGTTTGCCCACCCGCGCAGCAAGCCGGGTTTCCACACCCGCCCCGCGCCGACGTAGAAAATTACCGCCACCGCCCCGAAAGAAAGCCAGAAACCGGGGGCGAACACAGCCCAGGGATCGAACAGCGCCACCGCGGCCAGCGCCAGGATCAGCACCGTGGACGCGGAGTTTGCCCGGTTCAACCACAGCGCCGCCGCCACCACCGCCAGCATGTACAGCGTGCGCTGGGTAGGCACGCCGAAGCCGGAGAGCCAGGCATAAGCCAGCGCCGCCAGCACCCCCGCCGCCGCCGCGGCCTTGCGCGCCGGCAAGCGCAGGGTGAGCCGGCTGCTTCGCCGCCACAGCCAGTACACCGCGGCAAACGCCAGGCCCGAAACCATGGTCACATGCAAGCCAGAGATGCTCATCAGGTGGTTGACCCCGGTGCGCAGGAACACCTGCCACTGCTGTGGAGAAATGGCGTTCTGCTCGCCCACCGCCAGCGCCTTCAGCACGCCGGCATAAGGCTGCCCCGGCAGCGCCTGGGCAAAGCGCTGCGCGATCCGCTCGCGCACCCGCTCCACCAGATAGCCGGGGCGGTAAACCATTCCGGCGAGCCGGCGGTTGCCGCCCTCTTCCGTGCCCTTGCCCGAAGGGGCGTACACATAGCCGGTAGCGCGCAGGTTGCGCTCCAGCGCCCAGACCTCGAAATCGAAACCGTGCGGATTGGCGTTGCCGTGCGGCCGCTTCAGCCGCACCGTGAACTGCCAGCGCTCGCCGGCATGCACGACGGGGAGCGGCGCGGCGGGCTCCCGCCCGAACCCCTCCGCGTAATAGGTAAGCTGGATATGGCGCGGCACCAGGGCCTCGCGCGTGAGAACGCGCTCCACGTCAAACGCAAAGCGGATGCCGCGCTCGGTTTCCGCGGGCAGCGCCGCCACCACGCCGACCAGCCGGATGTCCCGCCCTTCCCAGGCAGGCGGCAGCGCGTCCGCCAGGCGTTGATGCGCCATGAACGCCGCCCAGAAGAACCCTGCGCCGAAGAACGCCAGCAAAAGCAAGCCCGCGCGCAGCAGCCGCACCCGGCCAAGTTGTCGCGGCATCCCCAGCGCGAGAAGCAGCAGGACCGGCAGCGCCCAGGCCCAGGCGAGCGCCGGCAGCGCCGCTTGCTGCTGCAGCAGCCAGACGCCGAGGACGAACGCCAGAAGATTACCGCGCATGGTTTATGCCCTTCTCAGCCACGACACCAGGAAAATCGAATGGACAGGATTAACAGGATTCTTCAGGATTTACAGGAAAATCCTGTCGATCCTGTCCAGAAACATAGGTCGGCTCAAGGCCAAGGCCGGAGCTGACTGACAGAATGCGCCGCAAGCGCGCTCCGACTTTCTGCGCGCCGAAGCTCGCAAGAAACCGTCCTGTCGGATCCGCGCTTCGCGCTTGATCCGACCTACATCTTCTGGACGTAGGTCGGCTCAAGGCCAAAGGCCGGAGCCGACGGACAGGTGTACTTGTTTGTGAACATTCGTGTCATTCGTGGTGGGATTTTTGCCTTCTCAACACTTTTACCACCTCGAACCAGACCATGCCGGACAGCCCCGCCGCCAGGCACAGCACCAGATCGTTCGCATGCAGCGGCGCGAAATGGAACAGTTCGCGCAGGCCAGGCAGGTACAACACGAAGCCGAGCGCGGCCAGCGCGCCGCCAGCCAGCCACCACAGCGCGGGGTTGGGCCGCGTGAAGGCGGCGAAAAAGGCGCTCGACCGAGAGCGGTTGGTCAGGATCAGGCCGATGTTGGCCGCCACCAGGGTAGCGAAGGTCAGCGCGCGCGCTTCCGCTTCGTCCTGGCCGCGGTGAAGCGCGATGCCATAGATGGCAAGCACGATCGCCAGCACGATCCCGCCCTGCAGCATGGCGAGAGCCAGCGCCCTGCTTCCGAACAGCGGCTGGCGGGGGTCGCGCGGTGGACGGCTCATCACGTCGGTTTCTTCCGGTTCGGCTTCAAAGGCGATGGCGCAGGCCGGATCGATGATGAGCTGTAAAAAGACGATATGCACTGGCGTGAACACCAGTGGCCAGCCGAGCAGCAGCGGGATCAGCGACACCCCGGCGATCGGCACATGGATGGCGAGGATATAGGTCATCGCCTTCTGCAGGTTGTCAAAAATGCGCCGCCCCTGCCTGACCGCATGCACGATGGAAGCGAAATCATCGTCCAGCAGCACCAGGTCGGCGGCCTCGCGCGCCACATCGGTGCCGCGCCCGCCCATGGCGATGCCGATGTGGGCGGCTTTCAGGGCCGGCGCGTCGTTGACGCCGTCGCCGGTCATGGCGACGACCTCGCCGTTGGCCTTCAAGACGTCGACCAGGCGCAACTTCTGCGTCGGCGCGACGCGGGCGAACACGTTCGCGGTCGTGACGTAGCGGCGCAATTCGACCTCCTCCAGCGCCTCGATCTCCGTGCCGGTGACCACCCCCGACACCTCGAGACCGATCTGGGCGGCGACCGCCAGCGCGGTGCCGGGATAGTCGCCGGTGATCATCACGACCCGGATGCCGGCCGCGGCGCATTCTTTCAGCGCCGCGGGAACGGCGGGGCGCGGCGGATCGGAAAAGCCGATCAGCCCCAGGAATTCGAATTCGAACTCATGCTGGATGGCGGGCCATTGCGGGCCCAGGTAAGTTGCCCTGGCCACGCCCAGCACCCGCATCCCCTGCGCCGCCAGCGCATTCACCTCCCCCTCCAGCTCCCGCAGCCGGGCGGGGGAAAAATGGCACAGATCGGCGATCGCCTCGGGCGCGCCCTTGGCAGCGACCACGAACTCGTCGCGCCGCTTCGCTTTCCATACATGCGACAGCGCGGGAAGCGCCGGCGTGAGGGAGTACTCGTGGGCGAGAGCCCAGTCTTCATGAAGATGCTCGGTGCGCGCCAGGTAATGCTCGCCCAGTTGACGGACTGCCTTTTCCATCGGGTCGAACGGATCGGTTTCGCTCGCCAGGATGCCGAATTCGAGCAGGGCATGAAACTTCTCGGGCAGCGGCCGCGCCGCTTCCGCGCCGACCTCGAACACCTCGCCGCCCGCCGCCAGCGCGCCAACCTGCATGCGGTTCTGAGTAAGCGTGCCGGTCTTGTCCACGCACAGCACCGTCGCCGCACCCAGCGCCTCGATCGCCGGCACCCGCCGGGTCAGCACCTGCTGCTTCGAAATGCGCCAGGCCCCAAGCGCGAGAAAGACGGTCAGCACCACCGGAAATTCCTCCGGCAGGGTCGCCATCGCCAGGGTGATGCCCGCCAGCAGGCCGTTCAGCCAGTCGCCGCGGATCAGGCCGTAGGCAAGGGCGAGCAAAGCCGACAGCGACACCCCCACCAGCGCCAGGTTGCGCACCAGCCGCCGGGTTTCCTTCTGCAGTGGCGCTGCTTCCGGCCGCAGCGCCTGCAATTCCCTGCCGATTTTTCCGATCTCGGTATGGCTGCCGGTCGCCAACACCTGCGCCACGCCACGCCCCGCCACCAGCATCGTGCCAGAATAGACGAAGGGGAGATCGTCGCCGCCTGGCCGCACCCGTTCCGCCCCCGCCCGCCCGGCAGCTTTCCGCACCGGCACCGATTCCCCGGTCAGCAACGACTCGTCGGCAGCGAGATCATTGCAGGCGAGGAGCACGGCATCGGCGGGCACCCGGTCGCCTTCGGCCAGCACCAGAATATCGCCGCGCACCACCTCGCGTCCGGCGATGCGCCGCTCCTTGCCATCCCGGATCACCAGCGCGCGCGGACTGGTCAGATCGCGCAACGCCTCCAGCACGCGCTCGGTCCGATACGACTGGTAGACGGTGATGCCCATGACGACGAAGACGAACCCCAACAGCATCAGCGCTTCGCGCACGTCGCCCAGCGCGAGGTAAATCGCGCCCGCCGCAACGAGCAGCAGGAACATCGGCTCGCGCGCCACTTCCAGCGCAATCGCGGCGATGCCCCGCTTGCGCGCGGTGGGTAGCTCATTCGGCCCATCCCGCACCAGCCGCTCGGCCGCCTCGGCTTCGGCGAGACCGCGCGGGGCCGGGATGCAGGAATGGTTGGATGCCATGTCGGGGGAACTCGCCACTCTCAACGGCCCGCTGTCAGATGGTAGTAAGATGACCTCAGAGCCAATTTTGCCGGAAATCCCACCCATGCCAAAAAAATATTTCAGGAAATTTCTGCCAAGCCACGAAAGCACGCGCGAACACCGGCTGGTCCGGCCGTTCGGGCGCTTGCTCCATCACCCCAACCTGTGGCATCTCAATCGCCGCTCCGTGGCCGGAGGCGTTGCCGCGGGCGCATTCGCCGGATTGATACCAGGACCGGTGCAGATGCTGACGGCGGCAATCCTCGCCATCGTATTCCGGGTCAACCTGCCGGTGGCGATGTTCACCACGCTTTATACCAACCCCTTCACCTTCGTGCCGCTGTATTTCGCCGCCTACAAGATCGGGGCGTTCGTCACGGGAGAAAATGGCGGCACGCCGAACCTGATTGCGGAATTCAAGGCCGGAAGCGTGGCGGAATGGATTCCTGCCTTCATCGACTGGCTCGCCGCGCTCGGCAAGCCGCTGCTGGTAGGCGTGCCGCTGTTCGGATTGACGCTGGCGGCAGTGGGGTATTTCCTCGTGCGAGGGGCGTGGCGGGTTTATGTGGTGACCAAGTGGCGGCGGAGGAGAAGAACAAGGATGAAGGCGGAAGGATGAAGGATGAAATTTGGCGCGGCTTCGCCGCCCCTTCCGCCTTCATCCTTCATCCTTCATCCTTCCGCCCTCCTCCAACTTCCCATCCACCAGCCGCAACACCCGCTGCATGCGGGAGGCCAGTTCCATATCGTGGGTGACGATGACGAAACTGGTACCGAGCGACTGGTTGAGCGAAAGCATCAGGTCGAACACGCTTTCAGCGGTATGACGGTCCAGGTTGCCGGTGGGCTCGTCCGCCAGCACGCAGGCGGGGCGCGTCACCAGGGCGCGGGCAACGGCAGCGCGCTGGCGTTCGCCGCCGGAAAGCTCGCCCGGTGTATGCGTCAGCCGGTGCGCAAGCCCGACCTCCTTGAGAATCGAAGCGGCACGTTCGTAGGCCTCGGACTCGGCCATGCGCCGTATCAACAGGGGCATGGCGACGTTTTCCAGGGCGTTGAACTCGGGCAATAGGTGGTGGAACTGATAGACGAATCCCAGCGCCTGGTTGCGCAACACGCCCCGCTCCGTCTGGCTCAGTTTCCCGATCTCCCGGCCCATGAGCCGGATCCGGCCCTGGCTGGCCTCGTCCAGCCCGCCCAGCAAGTGAAGCAAGGTACTTTTGCCCGAACCGGAAGCGCCCACGATGGCGAGCCGCTCGCCCTGAGCGACTTCCAGATTCACCCCGGTCAGGACCGGCACTTCGATCTTGCCCTGAAAGTAGGACTTGCGCAGGTCGGAGCAGGCCAGTATGGCCGGGGGAGGGGTGAGGGGTGAGGGGTGAGGGGAAAAACCCCCGCCCTCCCCCGCCGCCATTTCCTCACGCCTTACGCCTGATGCCTCACTCATATCTCAACGCCTCCATCTGGGTTGGGTGGGTGATGAAGCGTGAGGGGTGAGGAGTGAGGAAGCGTACCTTCGCCTCACGCCTCACACCTCACACCTAACCCCTAACCCCTCACTCATAACGCAGCGCCTCCGCCGGGTTGATGCGGGATGCCCTCCAGCTGGGATAAAGCGTCGCCAGCAGGGTCAGCACGAACGACACCACGGCAATCACCGTCACATCCCCTGCCTGGAGCTGCGACGGCAATTCGCTGATGTAATACACGTCCTTGGCCAGAAAATGGATGCCGAACAGCCGCTCGATGGCCGGCACCACGGTGCCGATGTTGGCGGCCAGCGCCACGCCGCCGGCCACGCCGATCACCGTGCCGATCACGCCGATCAGCGCGCCCTGGACGACGAATATCTTCATGATGCTGAGCGGGGAGGCGCCCATGGTGCGGAGAATGGCGATGTCCGCCTGCTTGTCGGTCACCACCATCACCAGGGTGGAAACGATGTTGAATGCGGCCACCGCCACGATCAGCAGCAGGATGATGAACATCACGTTCTTTTCGATCTGGATGGCGCGGAAGAAATTGGCGTGGCTGCGCGTCCAGTCGCCAACATATACCCCTTCTGGAAGCCGCGCCATCAGTTCGCGCGCCACCTGCGGTGCACGGTAGAGATCCTTGAGCCGCAGGCGCACGCCGGAAACCCGGTCGCCCATGCGGTAGAGCTTCGCCGCATCCTCCATGTGGATCAGTGCCAAGCCGTTGTCATATTCGAACATGCCGACTTCGAATACGCCCGTTACGGTGAACTGCTTCAGGCGCGGCACCACGCCCGCCGGCGTCACCTGCCCCTGGGGCGCGATCAGCACCACCTTGTCGCCCAGGCGCGCGCCCAGCGAGCGCGCCAGTTCCGAGCCAAGCACGATGCCGAACTCGCCGGCGCGCAAATCGGCGAGGCGCCCCACTTTCATGTGCTCGCCGATGTCCGCCACGCGCGCTTCTTCAGTCGGCAGGATGCCCCGGATGATCGCGCCCTGCACCGCCTGATCGTAGGACAGCATGCCCTGCGCCATGATGTAGGGCGCCGCGGCCACCACTTCCGGATGCCTGGCGGCATCCGCCGAGACGCCGCGCCAGCCGGCGAGCGTGTTGTCGGGGCCGGTGATCTGCGCATGCGCCGCCACGCCCAGGATGCGGGCGCGCAGCTCCTCCTGGAAGCCGTTCATCACCGACAGCACCACGATCAGCGCGGCGACGCCCAAGGCGATGCCCAGCATGGAAATCAGCGAGATGAAGGAAATGAAGTGGTTGCGCCGCTTGGCGCGGGTGTAGCGCAGGCCGATGAAAAGCTCGAAGGGTCGCACGTCGAACCGGCGTAGAAAAAAGCGCAAGTGTGCCATAAGCGGCGCCAGGAATCCATTGCTGCAGATTCACCCCGCCACGGCTTGACCGGGAGGGGAGAATCCCCTATAAACACATATTGCCGGGGACATTTCGCGATATAAAAACACATTCCACAACTCCTGACCAGATGACATGGCAGACCCGATCACCCGCATGACTGGAGCGCCCAGCGCATCCCGCTGGCCGGGCCGCATTTCCGGTGCAAAGCGCCGCCTCAGGCTCGCGATCATTGCCGCCCTGCTGCCGCCGGCCCTGCTCGCATGCGCCGAGGCGCTGGCGGCGCGCTGCCTTTACGTTGCCTCCTACCACCGCGAATACGACTGGAACTTCGGCGTCGAAAAGGGCCTCGATGCGGTGCTGGGCAATAAATGCGAACTGCGGAAGTTCTATATGGACGCGCAGCGGAACGACGCCCCCGCTCACGCCATGCAGAAATCCCGGGAAGCCAGGGCGCTGATCGAGCAATACAAACCGGATGTGGTCATTGCCTGCGACGATCCCGCCTCAAAATATCTCGTCATGCCCTATTACAAAAATGCGGCAATCCCGTTCGTGTTTTGCGGCATCAACTGGACTGTAGAGCCTTACGGCTATCCCTATTCCAATGCGACCGGCATGGTTGAAGTCTCCCCGGTCAAGCCACTGCTGGATCGGGCTGTCGCGATCACGCACAACCAAATCCGGAATGCGATGTTCATCGCCGCCGACGTCATGACCCAGCACAAGGAATTCGAGCCGGTTTCCAGGATTTTCGCGAAAAAAGGCATTCGGCTGACGCCGGTCTATGTAAAAACGTTTGGCGAATGGAAAACCGCATATATCAAGGCGCAGCAAGCGGACCTGGTCTATTTGAGCAACGCCGCCGGCATCGCCGACTGGGACGAGGAACAAGCCACCCGACATGCCTACGAGCATGCCCGTAAATTCAGCGTGACGACATACCAGCACATGATGCCCTATGCCATGCTCGGCATGGTCAAAATCCCGGAAGAGCACGGTGAATGGGCGGCGAAGGTCGCGCTGCGAATCCTGGCGGGGAGCAAGCCGCAAAGCATTCCCATCGTTGCCAATCAGCGCTGGAACATCTATACCAACAGCAAACTGCTGGACAAGGCGAAAATCAAGTTGCCCGCCCTGCTCCTGCACAAGGCCATCGAACGATAAGAACCTATGGACGAAAACGAACAGCACCCAACATCGCCCTGGAAAATCTATGCGCTGGCTGTCGGCACCGGACTGGTCATTCTGCTGCTCCTCTTTTCCCAGGCATGGATGAAAGCTATCGGCGAACGGCAGCAGGCGTTCGAGTTCGAAGCCAGCCAAGCTTGGGAATACGCCTCGCAAAGAGTTGAAAACGGCAATGAGGCGCTGCAAAGCCTCGGCGCACTCTACCTCTCCTCTCTGGATGTATCTGCGACCCAGTTTCAAAATTTCGCCAAAGAAATACTGGGACGCCATTCCTTCATCCGTGCCGTCGCCTACCTTCCCCGCGTAACGCAAAAAACCCGCGACGGGTTCGAGCGCGAAGTGCGGGAAAGCGGATTCGCGAGCTTCGTCATCAGCCGCAGCGTTGCCGCAGGAGGCGAACCGGCTGCGCCAGCAAAGGATTATTTCCCGGTACTGCATATCGAACCGTTCGAGGTGGACAACGCCGCCCTGCTGGGGATGGACACTTTTTCCGATCCGGCATTTCGCGCGGCGATCGAGCAGGCAATCGAAACCGCGGCACCCGTTCCTGCCGGCGGCAACATTCCTTCCGGCAGGAAAGGTTATTGGCTCTTCAAGGCCACTTACGCCGGCACCGAAATTCCCAGAAACGTTACCGAGCGGCGCAACCGGGCAAACGGCGCAATTGCTTTCATGATTGATCCGGCGGGATTGCTGGAACCATCGCTGCTGCCGGCGGGGGTGAAAGCGCTGATCCAGATATTCCCCACCGGCGATAGCGCTGCCGGCACCGTCCGCCTCGCAATCAATGCGCGACGGCTCGACGGCAGCATCGGCAACGTAGGATTGTCCAGGGACTTCGACATGGCCTTCCCAGGCTACCGATTCGGCATGAGTGTTTCCAAACCGCTGCGCTGGCAGGATATCGTGTCCGGAACCATCGGGATCGCGCTGTTCGCCGGTTTCAGCATTGTCTTCGCGCTGTACCTGTTGGCGCGCGGAATGGTCGAGCGGGCGAGGGAAGCGTCGCTGCGCGCCATCGAAATCAGGCGTCAGGTGTCAGCCAAAACCCAGGCTCTTCAAGAAAATGGAAACCGCATCCGGATGATCATCGACAGCGCGCTCGATTCCGTCATCACCATGGATATGCAGGGGCGGATTACCGACTGGAACCCGCAAGCCGAGATCATGTTCGGCTGGCCCCGCGAAGAAGCCATCGGCAGGGATGTGGCCTCAACCATAATTCCCCTGCGTCACCGGCATGCCCATACGGTGGGCGTGCAGCGCTTTCTCGAGAAAGGCGAGGGACCGATGGTGGGAAAACTGGTCGAGCTCTCCGCCCTGCATCGCGACGGCCGCGAATTCCCCATCGAGCTGACCGTGTCGGCCATATGGGTCAACGGCGAATACACATTTACCGCCTTCATCCGCGACATCACCGAGCGCAAGCAGATCGAGGAACAGCTCGCCGATCTGGCGAGTTACGACAGCGTGACCAGGCTTCCCAACCGGGTCCTGTTCAAGGACCGCCTCATGCACGCCATGGTCCAGCAGGGGCGGCATCCCGAGCGGCAAATTGCGCTGCTGTTCCTCGATCTGGATCATTTCAAGACGGTCAACGACACGCTGGGGCATACGATCGGCGACAAGCTGCTGCAAGCCGTTGCCAACCAGATCAGGATCGGTATCCGCAAGGGCGACACCATTTCGCGCCTGGGGGGCGATGAATTCACGATCATCCTGGAAAGCCTCCATCACACGGACGACGCCGCTGTGATCGCGCAGAAAATCCTCGACAACATCGCCGTTCCCTTCAACATCGAAGGCCACGAGATTTTCGTTTCCGCCACCATCGGCATTACCATTTATCCCAACGATGCCCAGAGCGCCGATGATCTGCTGCGCAACGCCGACACCGCGATGTATCAGGCCAAGGAACGAGGGCGCGGCAGATACCTGTTCTTCACCTCCGAGATGAATGCGCGCATGGCGGAACGGCTCAAGCTCGAAAACAGCCTGCGCAGGGCACTGGAACGAAACGAATTCCGGCTTCACTACCAGCCGCAGGTCGATTTGGCTACCGGCCGGATCACCGGCATGGAAACGCTGATACGTTGGGAGCACCCGGATGTCGGTCTGGTTCCGCCGTTCCAGTTCATTCCGATCGCCGAAGAAACGGGGCTGATCGTTCCGATCGGAGAATGGGTGCTGCAAACGGCCTGCGCGCAAAACAAGGCCTGGCAGGAAGCCGGACTTCCCGCCGTGCGCGTGGCGGTAAATCTTTCCGGCCACCAGTTCGGGCAACAGAATCTGGCCAAAATCATCGAGCAGACCCTGAACGACACCGGCCTGGATGCCCGCTATCTGGAACTGGAGATCACGGAAAGCGTCGCCATGGAAAATGCCGAAAAAACCATCGCGGCGCTGCAGACATTCAAAACCATGGGGATCGGTATCTCCATCGACGACTTCGGCACCGGCTATTCCAGCCTCAGCTACCTGAAGCGCTTCCCGATCGACACGCTGAAAATCGACCGCTCGTTCGTGAAAGACGTCACCGATGACCCGGAGGATGCGGCGATTGCCAGCGCGACCATCGCCATGGCGCACAACCTGAAGCTAAAGGTAATTGCAGAGGGCGTCGAAACCGCGGAGCAGCTCGCTTTCCTGCAGAAACACGCTTGCGACGAAATCCAGGGCTACTATTTCAGCAAACCGGTGCCGGCAGACGATTTCGCCAAGCTGCTGCAGCAGGGAGCGTTTCCCTTGCCGGCCGGAAATTGATTAACCACGAATGACACGAACGTGCACGAATAAACACGAATAAAGCAGGACTAAAGCCGCTTTTTCCATCCATGAAAATTCGGGCACATTTATTCTATTCGTGGTGTGATTTTACCCAACACAACTCCGGCGTCATCACCGCACACAGCACGGTTTGCAGCTCTTCCTGGCGCGCGCGGTTGCTGAACCACCAGATGCCACCTTTCTTCACGCTCCAATCCATTTCCGCTCCAGACAGCAGCAGCGCCGCCGCCCGCCCCAAGGTCGGCTGGTGGCCGACAATGACCACCGTTCCCTTGGCACCCGGCCAATCCGCGATGGCGAGAAGCGACGATGCCGGAGCGCCCGGGCCGATTTTCGCTATGGTTTCGAACGCTTTCCCGAGCGCCGCAGCGGTCTGTTGCGCGCGCTTCGCCGGGCTGGCCAGAATTCTCACTTCGCGGGGAAGGCGCGGCCTGAGCCAGGCGGCTATCCGGGCCGCCTGCTTCTCGCCCTTTTCGGTCAGTTCGCGCGCCTCGTCAGGGAACCCCTCTTCCGCATCGGCATGGCGCCACAGAATCAAATCCATCGCTGCCTCGCGCTAAAATTTTTCTAACGAAAAATAGACAGGATTAAAAAGACGGCGGCTATTCGCCGCAGAGGCACAGGAATCACATAGAAAACGGGTGCCAATTAATCCTGCCAAATTTTTTCCC
>JBFMFB010000039.1:0-4304 GCA_040752115.1 Pseudomonadota bacterium
ACCGCCTTCAGCGGCGCCAACGCCACCGCCTTCCAGCTCGGCACCGCCGAGCAAGCCAGCACCAGCGCGGTGATGCTGGCCCAGGCGTGGTACCAGGCCGACATTCCCCTGCCACTCGGCGGCTTCAAGCCGCGCTCGCGCGAGACGCTGACGATCAATTTCGGCAAGATGGACCCGTTCGCCTTCTTCGACCAGAACGCCGCCGCCAACGACGAAACGCGCCAGTTCCTGGCCAGCCAGTTCGTCCACAACGCGCTGCTCGACAACCCGCTTGCCGCCAATGTCGGCGCCGACGCCTACGGCTTCACGCCCGGGGTGCGCGTGTCCTATCTCAACGAGAAGGAAAAGCCGGAAAGCTGGCGCCTGTCGCTGGGAGTATTCGGCGCCGGGAGGGGTGCGAGCTTCAGCAAATCCTTCACCTCGCCCTTCGCCATCGCCCAGGCGGAAGTCAAAAAGCGCCTTTTCACCGGCCAGGAAGGCAACTACCGCATTTTCCTGTGGCGCAATGGCCAGGCTCCGACCTACGTCCTCGACGAAGCCCGCCCCCATCGCGGCATCGGCATCAGTTTCGACCAGCGCGTGGGCGATGCCGTCACCCTGTTCGGGCGCTTCGGCAAGGGCTGGGGCGAGCGCCTGCCGTTCGACCAGACCCTCAGCCTGGGTGCTGAAATCGGCGGCAGTTACTGGGAGCGCGGCGCCGACGCGATTGGCGTGGCATTCGGCACCAGCCGGGCGAGCGAGGATTTCCGCCGCGATGCCGCGACGCTCGACGCCAATGCCGACGGCATGCCGGATTACGGCTTCGCCGCCTCCGGCGCGGAAACCGTGGCGGAAGCCTACTACCGCTACCGCCTCAACAAGCAGTTCGAGGTCACGCCGGATTTCCAGCTGATCCACAAGCCTGCCGGCAATGGCTCGACGCCGGCAGTGAAGATTTTCGGCGTGCGTGCCCAATTGATGTTCTGACAAACATTCGAGGAGGACAACCATGGAGCCGAGCAGCAAATTGAAAGTCACCGCGACCCTGGCAGCCCTGCTGGTCACCGGCTTGCCAGCGGCATCCGGCGCGGAGGAACTGTTCACGCTGAATCTCACCGCCAGAGATGGAAAATTTCACCCCGAGACCCTGGAAGTGCCAGCCGGCAGGAAATTCAAGCTGGTGATCAGGAACGAAGGGCCCGGCGCGGAAGAATTCGAAAGCCTGGAGCTGAAGAAGGAGAAGGTCCTGGCGCCCGGAGCGACTTCATTCCTGGTGTTCGCGCCGCTGAAACCCGGCACTTACAAGTTTTTCGGCGAGTTTCATCCCGCCACCGCCAAGGGGCAGATCGTCGCCAAATAACGAAAAGGAGTCAACCATGGGAAACACGCTTTTCATCGTCTGGCGCGAAAGCATCGAAGCCATGCTGGTCATCGGCATCCTGTATGCATGGTTGAAACGGCGCGAGGCCGCGAACATCGGCGTCCAGGGCGCCGTTTCAATCCCGCCCGGCATGCGCTACCTGTGGGGCGGCGTGGCCGCCGGCATCGGACTCGCCCTGGCACTGGCGACTGGAATGCTCACCGTGCAGAGCCAGCTGACCGGCGAGGCGCTGGAATACTTTCAGATCGGCCTGGTGCTGACCGCCGCGGGTCTCATCACCCACATGGTGTTCTGGATGCGCAGGCACGGCCGCACCATGAAGCGCGAGCTGGAAAGCGGCATGGAAAAAGCGGCAGAACGGGCCAACTGGTGGGGGATGGTCGCGGTGGTCGCCATCGCGGTCGGGCGCGAAGGCGCGGAAACCGTGATCTTCCTCTACGGCCTGGGGCTTGAGCAGAGCGGCGGCACGCTGGTCAATTTCGCCGCTGCGGCGGCGGCCGGCTTCGGACTGGCGCTGCTGTCGTTCTGGGCGCTGACCAGGGGCAGCAAGGTGCTTTCCTGGCGCGCCTTTTTCCGCTTCAGCGAAATCGTGCTGCTGCTCCTGGCCGCGTCCCTGCTGGTCGGCGGCCTCGAAAAACTGATCGGGCTGGGCGTGCTGCCGGCCATCGTGGAGCCGCTGTGGGATGCCTCCGCCCTGCTCGACGACACCGGCACTGTTGGTGCCGTGATCGCTGCCCTCACCGGCTACCGCGCCCAGCCGAGCCTGGCGGTCGCCGCCATGTATGCCGCCTACTGGGGCCTGGTCTGGGCCGCAATGCGGGCAATGCGCGCCCCGGCCAAGGCGGCATGATTTTATGTGGTTGGGCGACTGAAGTCGCCCCTACAAATGATTATCTTTGAACCGGTCGCCCTGTAGGGGCGACTTCAGTCGCCCGCACAGGCAGCTATTCGACCATCGGCCCCAATTTGCGAAGAAATTGCAGGCATGAACCAAAGCAACCAAGCCACACTGAAACGGATCATCCCGATTGCGGCGGCTTCTCAACGCCGCTCCTTCCTGCAAGCTTTGGGTGACGCGATGCAGCGCCACAAAACCGCCATCCAGTGCATCCAGTGGGCGGTAGTGCTGTTCTATCTCGCGCTGGTGGTCTGGCCGGCCTTTCAGCCCTTGCCGCCGCAGCATATCCGCCTGTGGGAGAACCTCACCCTGTTCGCGCAGTTCGTGTTCTGGGGAGTGTGGTGGCCGTTCGTCATTCTCGGCACGATGCTGATAGGGCGTACCTGGTGCGGCCTGTTCTGCCCGGAAGGTGCGCTCACCGAACTCGCCAGCAAGCACGGCCTCGGGCGCGCCGCACCGAAATGGCTGAAATGGGGCGGCTGGCCGTTCGTCGGCTTCCTCCTGACCACCGTGTACGGCCAGCTTGTCAGCGTCTACGAGTACCCCCAGGCGGCGCTGCTGATCCTGGGCGGCTCCACGGTCGCCTCCGTGGCGGTCGGCTTGGTCTATGGCCGCAACAAGCGCGTCTGGTGCCGCTATTTGTGCCCGGTGAGCGGCGTATTTGCGCTGCTGGCGCGGCTCTCGCCGGTGCACTTCCGCGTCGATCGCGAAGCCTGGGACGCCCCCGGACAGCCCCCTCCGCAACCGGTCAACTGCGCGCCGCTGGTGGATATCCGGCGCATGACCGGCGCCGCCGACTGCCACATGTGCGGCCGCTGCAGCGGCCACCGCGATGCCGTCGCCCTCTCCGCCAGGCCATTCGGCCGCGAAATCGCCGATCTCAAAACCGGGGAAGCCAAGCCGTGGGAAGCCCGGCTGCTGGTCTGGGGCGTGATCGGTGTGGCGGCCGGCGCCTTTCAGTGGAGCGCCAGCCCGTGGTTCGTCGCCGCCAAAATGAAGGCCGCAGAATGGCTGGTGGAGCGGGACTCGTACCTGCTGCTCCAGGACAACGCGCCGTGGTGGCTGCTGACCCACTATCCGCAGGCCAACGATGTGTTCACCTGGCTGGACGGGCTCGGCATCCTGGCCTACATCGGCGCCACGGCCCTTGTGCTTGGCACCTGGATCACGCTCTGGCTGCGCGCGGCGGGCATTCTGCTGGCGGGGGATAGCGGACAAACCGCCCGTCGCCTCGCCTACAGCCTGACTCCCATGGGCGGCTTGGGCGTGTTTCTGGGCTTGAGCGCCATGACTGTTACCCTGCTCAAACCGGAAGGGCTGACTTTCGAGTGGCTGCCGGCCGCCCGCGCCGCGGTGCTGGCGCTTGCCGTTCTGGGGAGCGCGTGGCTCGCCTTCCGCATGATTGGTTCCGAGCGCCAAACCGCGCTGTGGCGCAATACGGGCGCTTTTGGCTGCGCGCTTGGCGCCATCGCCGGCGCGGCTTCGGCGTGGGCGATGCTGTTCTTCGGCTGGTGACAGCGGCTATACTTGGCCGTTTCCAATTTCGCGGAACCCCCTCATGGAAATCAATGCGCTCGCGCTGGCCCGCGCGCTGCACGTCGTCGGCGTCGTGCTGTGGATCGGTGGGGTGGCGATGGTCACCACCATCCTGCTGCCCGCCGTGCGCCGCATGAAAAGTGGCGAGGAACGGATCGTCTTCTTCGAGGAAATCGAGCGCCGCTTTGCCTGGCAGGCGCGCGCCACCACGCTGCTCACGGGGCTCACCGGTTTTCACATGCTGGCCAGCCTGCACGCCTGGGAACGCTATGGCATGGCGCAATACTGGTGGATCCATGCCATGACTTTGGTGTGGGTCATCTTCACCGTCATGCTGTTCATTCTGGAGCCGCTGGTGCTGCACAAGCTGTTTCTGAAAAAAGCCGCAGAAAATCCGGAAAGAACCTTCGCCGTCATCCAGCGCATGCACTGGATATTGCTCGGCCTGAGCCTGCTGACCGTATTCGGCGCAGTGGCGGGGGCGCATGGATAGCCAACGGCGGCTGGTCG
>JBFMFB010000039.1:4404-15336 GCA_040752115.1 Pseudomonadota bacterium
CCGCAGAAAATCCGGAAAGAACCTTCGCCGTCATCCAGCGCATGCACTGGATATTGCTCGGCCTGAGCCTGCTGACCGTATTCGGCGCAGTGGCGGGGGCGCATGGATAGCCAACGGCGGCTGGTCGACTCTACCCCCGCCAATCGGCAGGACGGCCGGCGGCGATCTCCTCCGGCACCGCGGCGCGAATGGCGGCGACGGTAACGACGAAGGTGACGGTCTGTCCAGCCAAGGGATGATTGGCATCGATGGTGAGCCTGCCGTTCTCGATCTTCGAGACCCGGAACAGCATGGCTTCGCCGCGCTCGTTTTCGAATTCGATCTCGGCACCGATGCGCCGGAACTGAGGCGGGACGTTTTCGATGTCGTCGGTGAAGGTCAGCTCGGGGCGGTGCTCGCCGAAGCCTTCAGCGGGCGCGAGGGAGATTTCGACGCGGTCGCCCACGCAGCGCCCCTCCAAGGCATTCTCGATCTTCTCGAACAGGTCGCTGCCGGCGCCGTGGATATAGCCCACCGGCACATCGCATTGCTCGAATACCCTGCCCTGGCCGTCAATGATCGAATAAGTAAGATAGACCGCCTTGTGTTTTGCGACCGTCTGGCGGCTCATGGAAGTAACCAAGCTAGCCGCGCAGGCTCTCGATCCCCAGCTCGACCCGCAGTTCGCTGAAAGGTTTCGCCAGCGGCCACTGCAGCGTCAGCGTGACGGCCTGCATGATTTTCTCGAAGCCGGCCTCGGATTGGGAGACGGTGAAATGAGGGCAGGATAGCACCCGCGCCGGTACGTTGAGGTGGACCACCAGCGCGCCGCCCAGCACGTCATCCTGGAGCACCAGTTTTTTGGCCGATTCGATTTCCGCCGGCTGGCCGAAACCGCCCAGAACATGGTTGCCGTGCATGATCCGGCCGGCCGGCCCGTCGCAGCTCGGCATGGCGAGATTGAGCTGGGTTCGGAACACGCCTCTCGCCTCGCCGTTGAAGCGGTAGACAACACGCAGATGGTTGCCGGAAAGGGCGATGTGCTTGTCTATCAGCAGCTTCCCGCTTTCGCATCCTAGCGTCGCTTCCGCCGCATGCTCATGCCCCAGCCGCAGCACGTAGTTTTTCAGGTAGGTGACCGTTCCGTCAGGCGCGATAATGCTGTCCAGGAACAGGGGCCTGCCGTGCGCGTCAACCCTCAGGTCGTCGGGGATGATCTCGTGCTTGAAGCTGATCCGCTCGTGCGGCGAGGCGATCCCCTCGCCGTGGTGTTGCGAGCTTTCGTTCAACTGTATCTTGCGGTAGTAATGTTCGGGCTGACGGGCAAGCGTATCGCCGAAGTTGTGGTGCAGCACGTAGGAATCCAGCTCGCACAGGGAAGCACTGCCGTCCTGGCGCACGACTGCCTGCACCAAGCCGCTGTGCAGGAAGATTTCGACGTTGCCATCCATGTCCAGGTCTTCCTGGATCTGGGGCGGGCGCGGCGAAATCTGGTCCAGCATTCCTTCCAGCGCGGTGATGGCGTTATACACCGCGCGCCGCAGGTGCGGCAGATAAAGCCCGCCGAACAATCCGTGCCAGTACGCGTCGTTGGCTTGGGATTGATAGAGCTTCTCCAGCATGGCTGGCGTTTTCTTCCCGTCCGGCAACGCCGCGAAGCGCTGGGAGAGCCTGAGCATGCGCTTGTGCATCCAGTTCGACTCGGGATAGCGGGACAGGAAATTCTTCCAGATGCCGCCGCGCAGAAACGCTTTGTCGTGCCCGAATCGCCCGGAGGATTTGGCCTCCTGCACCAGATCCGCGTACCGCTGCGCCGCGGGCGCAGGCAGCGTCCACTCGTTCATCTCGATATAGGAGGTGGTGGGCAGATATACGACACCGCGCGTTTTCGCCCCGGCATGATAGTCGCAGTAGCGCATCGGGCGAATGAGAGGTGAGTTCAGCACGCCCTGGATGAAGCTCTCCAGCCAGCCCTTTTCGTATACCCATTCGTAGGTTTCCGGCCAGATGCCGAATTTCTCGATGTCGTCGAAATAGATCGCTGCCGCCTGGCCGCCTTCTTCCGCCAGACTTTCCAGATAGGCCACCGCCTCGTCGGCGGGGGAAAAGGGGAAGCGGTAGCGCAGTGCCTCGGAAATCGGGAACAGGTCCAGCCGGCGCCCATCCTCCTCGGTGGTATAAAAGCCGTTGAGCTGATGGGCTTCTTTTCCGGCGCACAGGAAATGGTAGTCGTCTACCGTCACGTAACGGATGCTGGCATCCGCCAGCCCCGGCACCACCGTGGCCTCCCATACCCGCTCGGTCAGCCAGGCGCCTTCCGGCCGCTGGCCAAGTTTGGCTTTCAGCTTGCCGGACAGCGTGATGACCTGTCCGATCCGGTCGCGGCTGGGGATCACGGCCAGCACCGGTTCGGTGTCGCCGCCGCCGAACAGCTCAGCCTGGCCGCGCTTCACCATTTCCTTCAGCAGCGCCATGTCCTTCGGATAATGCTGGAACAGCCAGTCCAACAGCCAGCCGCTGAAATGGACGGCGAAATGGAACTGCGGAAAGCGGTGCAGGGTATGGATAAACGGGCGATAGCAGCGCGTATGGGCATCGTGCAGCACTTCGGGAAAATTGCCCACCGGCTGGTGTGCGTGGACGCCGAGTAACAGTGCGATGGATTTGGTCATGGCTCGCTTTCAGCGATCAGTTTGTTGTCGTTTCAGGATGCCCGCCGCATCGCCCCGCCCGCCTCGGGATGGCCGCCGCCGGTGCTGATGGGATGGTTCAGCGCCTCAGGCACGGGCAGTTGCAGCAGATGATACAAGTCCACCAGGTTTTCGCGGTAGAGGCGGTCGAAGCTTGCCACGCTCTCCGCCGGATTGTAATCGCCGAACCACCAGAACCAGTCCGACCCCTCGCAAACGGCCAGTTGCTCGGCCGCCAGGGACTTCTGCTCCTCGCTCAGGCGGCCGCTCGCCATGACAAGGTCGAAGCTTTGTTTGGCCTGGCACAGCAAATCCCACGCGCGGTTCTTCTCCGGCGACCCGATCCAGGTCGTGAAGTTGCCGTAAACCCAGCTTCCTGCAACCAGATACGGCAATTCGCCCGGAACCGCGCAGGAAGCGTTTGCGTTTTCGGCGATCCCCAGCTGCAGGTGCCGCTGATTCGACTGGCAGCTATCCAGATAATCCTTGAAGGTGGTCATCTGGATGAAAGGATGTTCCTCCAATGCGCCGTAAAGCTCGGAAAGGAAGTAATAGCCGTTGTAGGGGTAATATTCCCAGGCGTTTTCTCCATCCAGAATCACGCTAACGACCGGGCTCTCGTGGTCCGGACTCTGGCGCCAGATCTCCTCCAGCGCATGCACGAAGTTGCTCACCGCATCCTTGCCGAACCACTTCGCGTATTCGAAGCCGATCAGATCGGAGAGGCGGTCGTCGCGGAAAAAACACATGATTTCGTGCGCGCCGTCGGCAACACGGTAAGGGCGGTATAGATAGGCGGATTTATCCGGCAGCGGCTGATCCGGCTGCGCCTTGCGCAAGCTGTTGACCAGCACCCCCTCCCCAGTAGCCGCCCAGCGGCAGCCTTGTTTTGCCAGCAGAACGGCAAATGCCTGCGATATTCCCCCCTCGGCGGGCCACATGCCTTGCGGACGCTCGCCAAAACGCCGTTGGTGGCTTTCAGCGGCGGCGCCCACGTGAAACTTTACGCGGCTTTCTCCGCCGGGGTAGGCGGTGGAAACCGGCAAGCTCGTGCCCGGCACGCTTTCCCTGGCGCTGTCGAAGTCAAGCAGTAACGGCGAGATGGGATGGTAGTACGGCGTAGTGGAAAGCTCGATCTGTCCGGCTTGGGCCAGTTTTTTGTAACGGGGAATCACCTCCCGGATGAGTTCTCCGATCAACCCGAAGAGCCGCTGCCTGTCTTCCGGGGTGAAGTGGCAGCCCTTGGTCATCAGCCCGGCGACCAGTTCGGATTCGCGGCGAACGCTTTCCCCCATCCACACCAGGTGATACCACACCAGCAAGTCGCCAAGGTATTGTCCGGAAAAATAGCCCAGATGCCCGGCCCCATGCTCGTCGTGCAGCTTGAACAGGTCATACAGCCGCTTGTAGGCCGGATAGGGCTGAATCATCTTGCTGTGGTTGCTGCGAAAGCAGCTGTCCAGGATGAACTTGTGTTGCTTCTCCGGCAATGTGTCCAGATTCTTGACCGTCAACAGCTTGAGCAGCGGGTCGCGAATCTTGTTTTCGGAAAATTGGCGGGCGTAGTCCTCCAACTGGTCCAGCAGCACCGGAACGAAATTGAAAACGGCTTTGGCCTGGCGATGGCTTTCCACATGGAATGCCATGTCGGTGTAATCCTTGATGGCGTGCAGATAGGTCCAGGGCAGCGCGAATTCGCCGGTCGCATGATGCCGGTAGTCCGGCTGATGCATGTGCCAGCAGAGAATCAGGTTAAGTTTTTTGGTTACGGTCATCTTTCCGCCAAAAGAATGATCGGTTTTTCTGCCTGACTAACGCACATGGTGGATATACTGGCCCAGCATTTCTGGAGTAATGAGCGTGATCCCCTTTTCCGTGACGTAAAAGCGTTTGGCATCTTCGACCGGGTCGACGCCGACCACCATCCCGGCCGGGATCTTGCACCCCTTGTCCACCACCACCCGCTTCAACGTGACGTTGGGGCCGATGTCCACGTCGGGCAGAATCACCGAATCTTCCAGATTGCTGTAACTGTCCACTCTGACATTGGAAAACAGCAGCGAACGGCGCACCGTCGCCCCGCTGATGATGCATCCGCCCGAAACCAGGGAATCCACCGCAAATCCCCGGCGCTCCTCGTCATCGAACACGAACTTGGCCGGCGGCAGCTGCTCCTGATAAGTCCAGATCGGCCACTCCTCATCGTACAGATTCAAATACGGCGTGACCTTGGTCATTTCCATATTGGCTTCCCAATAGGCGTCCACCGTTCCCACATCGCGCCAGTAGGGCTGTCCGCCCGGCTTGCTGACGCAGCTGTCGGAAAAAGGATGGGCAAACACCCGGTACTTGTTCGCGACCAGGTATGGGATGATGTCATGACCGAAATCACGCGACGAATTCGGGTCGTCCGCGTCACGGATCAGTTGGTCGAACAGGAACGACGCGTTGAAAATGTAGATCCCCATGCTCGCCATCGCCCTGTCCGGCTTGCCGGGAATGGGCGCAGGCCGGGCCGGCTTTTCGGTGAAGGCGACCACATGCTGAAATTCGTCCACCGTCATCACGCCGAATGCAGAAGCCTCTTCCAGCGGCACTTCCATGCACGCGACCGTCATATCGGCGGCGTGCGCTGTGTGAAAAGCCAGCATCTCGCCGTAATCCATTTTGTAAATGTGATCCCCGGCCAGGATAATCACGTGTTCCGGCTTGTAGCCGCGGATGATGTCCATGTTCTGGAATACCGCGTCCGCCGTTCCCTTGTACCAGCTTTCCTGGATGCGCTGCTGCGCCGGCAGCAGTTCGACGAATTCGTTGAATTCGCCGCGCAGGAAACTCCATCCCCGGTGCAGGTGCTGCAGCAGGCTATGCGCCTTGTATTGGGTGATCACGCCGATTCGCCGGATGCCGGAATTGACGCAGTTGGAAAGGGGGAAGTCTATGATGCGGAATTTGCCGCCGAAGGGAACGGCTGGTTTAGCGCGCCATTCGGTCAGTTGTTTCAGGCGGCTGCCCCGGCCGCCGGCAAGAATCAGGGCAACGGTATTTTTCGTCAACAAGCTGATAAAGCGTGGAGTTGCTTTTTGCAAGTCTGTCTCCTCAGTTTTCTAATAATTTTGGCTACCGTATCTCCGGGCAACGGCGGCCCGCAGAACCGCTAGCTAGTTGACAATAATCAGGGGTGGGCGCGAAAAATGCCGCCACCAGCCACATTGCCGCTATAATAACATGCTGAACACCACGAAAATCACGACATCCCGTATGAAACCCAACATCGCAAGCAAAGTCAACTCAAAACTGGAAGCCCTGTTGCAGGCGCGGCTGCATGATCCGTTTTCTTTCCTGGGGGTTCATCCCGAAGGAGATGGTTGGGTCGTGCGCGCTTTCCTGCCCGATACAACCCGCATGGAAGCCTTGATCGGCGGCGCCTGGCAGCCGATGGAACGTATTCACGCCGAGGGGATATTCGCCTGGCACGGCGCCGTCCGGCCAGACGCCCCCTATCGCCTGCGCGCAGAAAAAGGCGGGGCGATCATCGAGTTTTACGACCCCTACGCATTCCCTTCGTTCACCAGCGACCTCGATCTCCACCTGTTCGCAGAAGGCCGACTGCTGCAGGGTTACCGCACGCTGGGCGCGCATCCGGCGGAAAGCATGGGGGTCGTCGGCGCGCGCTTTGCAGTATGGGCGCCGAACGCCGAGCGCGTAAGCGTGATCGGCGATTTCAACCGATGGGACGGCCGGGCCCATCCCATGCGCAGCCTGGGCAGCAGCGGCGTATGGGAAATCTTCATCCCCGAACTTGAAGCCGGCGCGCTGTACAAGTTCGAAATACGCAACCGCGCCACCGGGCACGTCATGGTCAAGAGCGATCCCTACGGCCAGGAATTCGAACTTCGCCCCAGCACGGCGAACCGCATCTCCTCCCCTCCCCGCCACGTCTGGCAGGACGGAAAATGGATGGAAAAGCGCAAGCAGCTCGACTGGCTGCATGCGCCGTTCAACATCTACGAAATCCATGCGGGATCGTGGCGGCGCCATCCCGACGGCCGCTTCTACACCTACCGGGAACTTGCGCAGCACCTCGTCCCTTACATCAGGGACATGGGCTACACCCACATCGAGCTGATGCCGGTTTCAGAGCATCCGCTGGACGAATCCTGGGGCTACCAGACCACCGGCTACTTCGCCGCCACCAGCCGCTACGGCTCGCCGGACGACCTGCGCGCATTCGTGGAGGCCTGCCACCAGGCGGACATCGGCGTCATCCTAGACTGGGTTCCCGCCCACTTCCCGCAGGACAACTGGGCGCTGGCACGCTTCGACGGCACCGCCCTGTACGAGCACGAAGACCCGCGCCTGGGCTTCCATCAGGACTGGGGCACGCACATCTTCAACTACGGCCGCCACGAGGTGAAAAGCTTTCTGCTTTCCAGCGCCCACTACTGGCTGTCGGAATTCCATCTCGACGGCCTGCGCGTGGACGCCGTGGCTTCCATGCTCTACCTCGACTACTCGCGTAAGGAAGGGGAATGGCTGCCGAACCGCTACGGCGGCCGGGAAAACCTGGAGGCGATCGACTTCCTGCGCGAGCTCAACATCATGGTGCACGACGAGTTTCCCGGCGCGCTCACCTTCGCCGAGGAATCCACTTCCTGGCCGATGGTGTCGCGTCCCGTCCACCTCGGCGGGCTGGGCTTCTCCATGAAGTGGAACATGGGCTGGATGAACGACACGCTCTACTACATCGAGCACGATCCGGTGCACCGCCGCTACCACCACAACGAGCTCACCTTCGGCCAGCTCTACTCCTACACCGAAAATTTCGTGCTGCCGTTTTCGCATGACGAGGTCGTGCACGGCAAGCGCTCCCTGCTGGACAAGATGCCGGGCGACGCCTGGCAGAAGTTCGCCAACCTGCGCCTGCTGCTCACCTACCAGATGACCTACCCCGGCAAGAAGCTCAATTTCATGGGCAACGAATTCGGCCATGGACGGGAATGGCAGGTCGGCGGAGAGCTGGACTGGTGGCTGCTGGAGCGCGACTGGCACCGTGGCGTGCAGGATCTGTGCCGCGATCTCAACCGCCTGTACCGCGACACCCCCGCTCTGCACGAACAGGATTTCACTCACGAAGGCTTTTCCTGGATCGACTGCCACGACGCCGACCAGTCGGTGCTCTCCTACCTGCGCCGCGCGAAAAACGGTTCGTTCGTGGCGGCGGTGTTCAATTTCACGCCCGTGCCGCGCATCGGCTACCGTATCGGCGTGCCCGAAGGCGGCGCCTACCGGGAGATTTTCAACAGCGATTCCGGCTACTACGGCGGCGGCAACATCGGCAACGGCGCCGGGCTGGTGGCGGAAGACCTGCCCTGGATGGGATACGCCCATTCCGTCGCCATCGCCCTGCCGCCGCTGGGGGGCATCGTTCTGGCAAAAGCATGATCGCCCCCGGCCTGGAAGGAAACCATGTCCGCTCTCACCCGCTCGAAAACCTGGGCTGATCTGAACGCACACAGCAAGGCGATGAGCCGCCTGCACATGCGCGACCTGTTCGCGGCGGATGCGCGCCGGTTCGACAAATTTTCGCTGCGCCACCAGGGCATCCTGCTGGATTATTCCAAGAACCTGATCACCGAAGAAACACTCGCCCTGCTCCTGGATCTGGCGCGCGAAGCCGGCCTCGAAGGATGGATCGGCAAGATGTTCGGCGGCGAGAAGATCAACTTCACCGAAAACCGCGCCGTGCTCCACACCGCGTTGCGCAACCGCTCCGGCCGCCCCGTCCCGGTGGACGGAGCGGACGTGATGCCGGGAATCCAAGGCGTGCTTGCGCACATGCGCGACTTTTCCGACAGCGTGCGCGGCGGCCGCTGGCTCGGCTATACCGGCAAGCCGATCACCGACATCGTCAACATCGGCATCGGCGGCTCCGACCTCGGCCCCGCCATGGTGTGCGCGGCGCTTGCGCCTTACGGCAAGCCGGGCCTCAACGCCCATTTCGTCTCCAACATCGACGGCACGCACCTCGCCGAGACCCTGAAGCGCCTCGACCCGGAAACCGCGCTGTTCGTCATTGCCTCGAAAACTTTCACCACCCAGGAAACCCTGACCAACGCCCGCTCGGCGCGGGCATGGTTCCTGCGGCACGCCAACGACGAAAGCGCCATCGCCCGGCATTTCGTCGCCGTCTCCACCAACGCCCAGGAGGTGGCGAAGTTCGGCATCGACACCGCCAACATGTTCGAATTCTGGGACTGGGTGGGCGGGCGCTATTCGCTGTGGTCGGCGATCGGGCTGCCGATCGCGCTCTACATCGGCATGGACAATTTCGAAGCCCTGCTCCAGGGCGCGTTCGAAATGGACGAGCATTTCCGCACCGCGCCGCTCGAAAAGAACATGCCGGCGATCATGGGGCTGCTCGGCATCTGGTACAACAACTTCTTCGATGCCCAAAGCCACGCGGTGCTGCCCTACGACCAATACCTCCACCGCCTGCCGGCCTACCTGCAGCAACTGGACATGGAAAGCAACGGCAAGCGCATCGCCCGCGACGGCGAAGCCGTGGACTACTCCACCGGCCCGGTGATATGGGGCGAGCCCGGCACCAACGGCCAGCATGCCTTCTACCAGCTCATCCACCAGGGAACCAAGCTGATCCCGGCGGACTTCCTCGCCCCGATCGAAACCCACAACCCTATGGGCGATCACCACCGCATCCTGCTCGCCAATTTCTTCGCCCAGACCAAAGCGCTGATGCAAGGCAAAACCGAGGCCGAGGCACGCGCGGAACTGGAAGCGGCAGGCATGAAAGGCCGCGAACTCGAACGCCTGCTGCCGCACAAGCTGTTCCCCGGCAACAAGCCGACCAACTCGATCCTCTACCCGAAACTGACGCCGGAAACGCTGGGCGCGCTGATCGCGCTGTACGAGCACAAGGTGTTCGTGCAGGGCGTCATCTGGAACGTCAACTCATTCGATCAATGGGGCGTGGAACTGGGCAAGCAGCTCGCGCAGCAACTGCTGCCGGAGCTGGCGGAAAGCAAACCGGCGGAGGCGTATGACGCGTCGACC
The DNA here is from genome assembly GCA_040752115.1 of Pseudomonadota bacterium. Taxonomy (GTDB): domain Bacteria; phylum Pseudomonadota; class Gammaproteobacteria; order Burkholderiales; family Sulfuricellaceae; genus JBFMFB01. Next base: position 14,148 of record JBFMFB010000039.1, read on the forward strand.
AATGGGCTTATCAACTACTATAAAATGCACAAGTTGAAAATGCCAAATTGAACGGGAAGGGCGAGCTCGATGCCAACAATCAGCCAGTTTTTCGGGATCGTGATCCAGATGTTCTGGCGGGAACATGCGCCGCCTCACTTTCATGCGCTGTATGGAGAGAACGAAGCCTTGATCGACATTCGCACGCTGGAGATCATCAAGGGCAGTCTCCCGAAACGGGCGCAAGCATTGGTGCTCGAATGGGCAGCACAGCATCGGGCAGAGCTGATGGAGGACTGGAACCTATGCCAATCGAAACAGTTACCCAAGAGCATCGCTCCGCTGGAGTGACGGCTGCAGCTCCATGGCGAGTACGCACAGTCAGTCCGCTACCGGGCTATCGTCTTTCCGTCACCTGCAACGATGGCACGACCGGTATTGTGGACATGTCGCGGCTCATCGCGAGCGAGCGTGCAGGCATCTTTGCAGCACTTAAGGATGTTCATCTGTTTCAGCAAGTCGGCATCGAACTCGGCGCCCTCACTTGGCCGAACGGCTGTGACCTTGATCCGGCGTGGCTGCATGAGGAAATTGGGAAGAATCAATTGTGGTCTGTCCCGGATTAGTTGGAATGATGCGTTAATGCAAGACCTGGTACCATGAATCCGCACGCACAGTCAGTCCGCTACCGGGCTATCGTCTTTCCGTCACCTGCAACGATGGCACGACCGGTATTGTGGACATGTCGCGGCTCATCGCGAGCGAGCGTGCAGGCATCTTTGCAGCACTTAAGGATGTTCATCTGTTTCAGCAGGTCAGCATCGAACTCGGCGCCCTCACCTGGCCGAACGGCTGTGACCTTGATCCGGCGTGGGCGCATGAGGAAATTGGGAAGAATCAATTGTGGTCTGTCCCGGACTAGTTGGAATGATGCGTTAATGCAAGACCTGGTACCGAGTATTTGCGAGACAAAGGTGGACGGGCAATGGAAGCTCTACGCCCTGGTACATAACATCGAGAAACTGGCGCATCATGGTTATGCGCATTGAGGAGAAGTCACGGTGAGCCGTTCCGCCCAAGGCCTCCCAAGGGCATCCAGCGCCGCCTGGTCGGCCGATTGCCGGCATGGCGCCAGTTTCAACCGATCGACTCGGCGGATTCTGTCCTGCCTGGCGATTCAAAAAAATCGCTCAATTCGGCCGAGGCAGTG
>JBFMFB010000004.1:0-104962 GCA_040752115.1 Pseudomonadota bacterium
GGCGACTGAAGTCGCCCCTACAAGGCGCCCCGCAAGACTTCAGGTGTTGGGGCGACTTCAGTCGCCCACGGACAAGCTCCCGACCGGACGGGCATTTGCCATGCGCGGGAATGCCACCCGCACCCGCAACCCCCGGCCGCCTTTCCCTTCCCCGAGTGTCACGTCGGCGCCATGCAGCTCCGCGATGCGCCGAACGATGGACAGCCCGAGCCCGCTACCGGTTTCCTCAGTGCCCAGACCGCGGTAGAAACGCTCGAAGATGCGCTCGCGTTCTTCCGGCGGGATACCGGGCCCGCTGTCGGTCACCTGCAGGACGGCCCGAGCATTTGCCCGGATCACCTCCACCACGACCTTGCCGCCCTCCGGTGTATAGCGAACGGCGTTATCTGCCAGGTTGCGCAGCAAAACTTCCAGCATGGCGGGATTCCCCACGACCGTACACTCTTCCCCCGGCTCCAGGCTGAGGTCGATCTTCTTGGCAATGGCGGCAGGAGCAAGCTGCGTCAGCGCCTGAGCTGCGAGATTGCGCAATTTGACCGCCTCTCCGCCGCTGATTTTTTGTTCCGGATCAAGCCGCGCCAAGGTAAGCAACTGCTCTACCAGATGGGAGGCGCGATCGACGCCCTGGATGACGTGGTCCAGCGCACGGTGCCGCCCGGCATCGTCGCTGGCGCGCAGTGCCACCTGCGCCTGCGTTTTCAGCGCCGCCAGCGGGGTGCGCAATTCGTGAGCGGCATCGGCGGTAAATCGGCGCTCGCCTTCGAGCGCCTGCTCGAGGCGCTGCAACAGGGCATTGAGGGAATCCACCAAGGGCCTTATTTCCACCGGCGCGCCGGCGGCCTCGATCGGAGCCAAGCGCTGGGGAGCGCGCCGCGCCACCTCATCTGCGATGCGGTTGAGGGGCGTCAAGCCGCGCCCGACACCGGCCCAGATCAGGAGCGCCAGCAGCGGGAGGGCGAACAGGAACGGGCAGGCGAGCCGCAAAACGATTCCCCGCGCCAGCTCGTTGCGGATATCATGCCGCTCCGCCACCTGGATCTGAAACTCGCGCCTGTCGTCCCAATCGCTGAAAACCCGCCAATGGCGCCCATCCAGCTGCGCATCGCTGAATCCGGCAAAGCGCTCCGTCATGCGCATGGAAGGCGCGCTGGCCGAGCGCAGCAACAGCCTGCCGTCCTTGCTCCATACCTGGAAGGCGATTTTCTGCTCGTATCTGTGGCCCTCTCCGCCGCGCTCGATCTCGATTTCCTGCGCCTCGTGCCCCGCGCCCTCGGCGAGCTCGTGGCCGGCCTCCGCCAGCAACACCCTGGCCGATTGCGCGAGCTGCGCGTCGAACAGCTCGTCGATCTCCCCATGCGCCTCCAGGAAACTCGACACCGCGGTAATGAGCCAGACCAGGACAGTTGCGCCCAGCAGCAGCGCCAGCAGCCGATGGCGGATTGAAAAGGCGGAAGGCGGAAGGCGGAAGGATGAACGATCGAGGAACGGACGCATTCTTCATCCCCCCTTTGCCGACTTGGCCAGAGATACAAATATTGCTATCAGCTCATCCGTTTCCTGCATCAAATCGGAAATTTTTTCCATTCGAACAATCCCCGCGCCGGTCAACAACTCAAGCCAATAGGCTGTTTCGTCAAGCTCCTGCAGCGCCCCCTCGACCTTGCTGATGAAATCGGGCGTTGATTTCGCCCGTTGCGCTTCACGATATTGCGCCCCCACCGACGTCCCGGATCTTAAAATCTGTTTGCCCAAAACCTGCGCTTCGGTTGTTTTTGGCAGCGACGTGTACAAATGGATGATCCGCAAAGCGAATTCCCTGGTACGGGAAATCAGCCCCCGGTTATTTTTTCCCCCTTCATCCTTCATCCTTCATCCTTTCAATCATGTACCCCACGCCGCGCACGGTGCGGATCAGCTCGGCCCCGAATTTTTTCCGCAGATGGTGGACATGCACTTCGATGGCATTGCTTTCCACTTCCTCGTTCCAGCCGTAAAGGCTCTGCTCCAGCCGCTCCCGGGATAGCACCCTGCCGCTGTGGGAGAGCAGCAGGTGAAGGATGGCAAATTCACGGGGCGGCAGCGCCACCGGTTTGCCGGCGCGAGTCACGCGATGGGCGGCGGGATCGAGAACGAGTTCGCCGTGCCGAAGCAGCGGCGCGGCGCGGCCGGCATGGCGGCGCAACAGCGCGCGCACGCGGGCTGACAGCTCGTCCAGATCGAAGGGTTTGACCAGGTAATCGTCTGCACCGCTGTCCAACCCCCGCACCCGGTCGGCCACCGTGTCGCGCGCGGTCAGCACCAGCACCGGCAAAGCATCTTCCCTCCCGCGCAGCCACTTGAGCAGCTCCAGGCCGGACAGCCGCGGCAACCCCAGATCCAGCACCATCAGATCGTAGCCTCCCGCTTCCAGCGCCAACTGGGCGGCTCGTCCGTCCTTCACCCAATCCACGGCATAGCCGGATTGCTGAAGTCCGGCGCTCACGCCATCTCCCAGCAAGGTGTCATCTTCTACCAGCAGCAGGCGCATGGCGAAAGGAATCAGCCTTTGAAAAAGTGCTTCTGCACCAGAGCGTTCAGCATGGCTTCGACTTCGACATCGGTCGCCGCGCCGACTTCCCGGTACAAGGCAGGAATGATGGTGAAGAAAGTGTTCAACAGCTCGGGATCGAACTGCGAACCGCGCTTTTCATGCATGAACAGCAAGGCCTCCTCGAAGGGGAACGGCTCCTTGTAGGGGCGCCGGGAAGTCAGCGCATCGAACACGTCGGCGATCGTGAAAATCCTGGCGACCAGCGGAATATCCTCGCCCTTGAGCCCCTTCGGATAGCCGCTGCCGTCGTATTTTTCGTGATGGAACTCCACCACGTTGCGCGCGCCCTGCAACCAGTGGGATTTTGCGATGATGTCCACGCCCTGCATCACATGGCTGCGCATCGTCTGGAATTCCTCGTCGGTCAGCTTGTCCGGCTTGAGCAGGATGTTGTCCCGGACGCCGATTTTTCCCACGTCGTGCAGAAAAGCCCCGGCAATCAGGCTGCGCATCTGCTCGGTACCAAGCCCTGCCGCCTCGGCCAGGCGGATGGCGTAGATGGTCACGCGGTAATTATGGGTGTTGGTGTCGGAGTCGCGCTTGGCGATGGCGCTGCCCAGCACGTCCATCAGCTCCAGGTTGCCTCTCAGCAGGTCGGAAGAAAGCTTCATCAGCCCCCGGTTAAGCGAAATGATAATGGGGTAGAGCATGACGGAGGTGGCCAGAATCACCACCACCACCAGCGCCAGGGTGCCGATGACATCCTGCTTGATGTCCTTCAGCGTGGCGGCATCGACCTGGTAAACTCCTTCGAAATACCCGACCAGGTTCTGGTTCCGATCCCATAGCGGCGTCATGACCTGCAGCAGCATCTGTCCCTCGATGTAGAACTTCCGGTAGTGCGGCGTTTTTCCGAGCGGAAAGACATGAACGCGCGCGTGCGCCTCCTGGCTGATCCGGTCGCTGCCGCTGCGCACCGCTTCGACCAGCAGTTTTTTATCGCTGTCATAAAGCTCGATCACCACAAAATGGCTGCGGGTATGCTCCTCGCTGCGTCGCTGGAGCGCCTCCAGATGCTCGAGAGTTGGCTGGCGCGAATAGTCGAGATAGCTGGAAGTGAGCGTGGCGGACTCCCTGAGCGCCAGGTTCCGCACCAGCACATCGATATTTTCCGTCTTGAGATAGAACACAATGCCGCCAATGACCGCGGACAGCAGCAGCCATCCGAAGAACAGGCGCTTGATGACGATGCGATGGATGTTGTCGGGATACATGACTTCTTAATAGCATGATCCCGCAGCAGCCTCAAGCGTCAGCGCGGAATCCGCACCCCCTCTTCGGAAAAATCGCCTTTCTCCGCCCCCTTGTGGCAGGCGATGCAGTTTGCCGGACTGCCTACCTTCGGCCGTTTGAACACGTCCGGATGGAGTTCCCCGTGCCGGTAGTGGAACCAGTTAGTTTCGCTGATGCGCAGCGGCACGGCCTGCGGCGGAATGGATTCGGCGATCCGTGCCGAGCGCCGGCTGGTGCTGCGATCGGCGCTGTTTTTCGCCAGAAACGACGCGATTTCCTTCTGTGTCGCCGGATCAAGACCGGCGTTCTCGCCGAAATGCTTGTCGAGGCCGGACATCAGCTTGCGCCAGGAACGTTCCGGCAGCAGCCCGGGGTGGTACAACATGTGGCAGGACGAGCACTCCGCCTGCCATTTCGCATTGCTTACCGCGGCGAACGCCCTACCGCGATGCTCTCCCTCGTCATCGTCGGCCAGCAGCCAACCGGCGGCGGAAACCGCGCCGAACAAAACAATCAGTTGCAAGGCCTTGCGCAACCACATATCAATTCTCCCAATCACTTAATAGACAACAAATACGCGATAAAGTCGCCCTTTTCCTGGGCAGTGCAGGCGCGCCCCAGCACGTCCTTGCAGTTGCGGCCGAACCATTTTTCGACTTTGGCCGGATCGGTGAAGCGCTGCGCATTGGCGCTCGGCGCCATCGGCTCGATCTGCTTGTTGGCGCGCGTTTTGCCTGCCTTTCGCGGATCGGCGGTATGACAAGTGGTGCAGCTGATCTTGTCGCCTCCACTTGCCGTATGCTCCGCACGATAGAGCTGCTCGCCGCGAACAGCGGAAAATTCCTTGAACGCCGGATTTTCCTGCCGCGCCTGGGCGGCGTATCCTTGCTGCAACTCGGCCGGAGTTGCAGCATAAGCATTCGCGCCGGCAAGGAATGCCAAAATCCAGGCTCTACGCATCGCCTTTCCTTTCTGTGATTTGATACTGATAGCCGCTGACCATGCTCTGCGCCAACGGCGCTTTTTCCGCGCGCTCATGCCAGATCAGCGCGCCGACGTGCGCCGCCACGAAAGCCATAAGCACGGAATAGATCGCTTCATGCGGCTCCTCGAACACGTCCTTCAACCACGCCGCATCTCCCAGCCAAAGCGTCAGCGGCCCCATGCTCAGCTCGATCGCGGCCAATGCCAGACCGGTTGCGGCCATCGCCAGCAGCAAAACGTAAACCGCAAGATAAACCCCGCTCGCCAGAACATGGTGGCCGTAGCGCGGCGGAGCGCTGAAATCGAGCCGGCGCAGAGCCCGCCACCACTGCGCGGGGTGCCACATGTCGGAAAAGCGGGCATGCCGTGGCCCCACCAGTCCCCAGGCCAGGCGAGCGGCAAGCCCCACCACCAGGGCATAGCCGAGGTAAGCATGAAATTGCCACAGCGTTCTTTCGCCTGCGCCTTCCTCGAACAGCTCGGAGAGCCACACCGTCACGATCAAGAACACGATGGCCAAGCCGTTCCAGGCGTGGATCAGGCGCAGGATGCCGTCGTAGACCTTGCGGCGTTGATAGGTGAATGTTTCTTCCACGGTTGTCTCCTCCAGGCTCGGGACGATGCGAACTTTAGCGGTGAATCCTTAAGCGCCGATTAAGGAAGCTCTGAAAAGTGCGCGAGCGGGATGAAGCGCAAGGCGCCCGGCGCACAGCGACCGAGACATATCAATGCGATAGGCGAGGGAGCGAGCACCGCGCAACGCAGCGATTCGCCCGCGCAGCCACTTTTCATAGCTTCCTTAACCCGGAAAACTCCTGGTACGACCGCAGATCGAATGCTAGAATTCATCAGCTTTTTCACCCTTGAGGAGGGCCCCATGCAAAAATTTCTGACCCTGTTCTTCATCGCCCTGCTCAGCCTCGGGCTGGCCATCACGGACGCGAACGCCAAGCGCCTCGGCGGCGGCAAGAGCATCGGCAAGCAGCGCGAAAGCGTGTCCCAGCAAGCCGCGCCCAAACCGCCGGCACCAGCGCCCGCCGCCGCTCCCGCACCGGCCGGCAACCGCTGGCTCGGGCCTTTGGCCGGATTGGCCGCAGGCGGACTGCTGGCATCGCTGTTCATGGGGCACGGCTTCGACGGCATCAAGGCCATGGACATCCTGCTGATGCTTTTGCTGGCGGGCGGAATCTTCTTCATCTTCCGCGCCATGCGCAACAAATCGGCGCCTGCGCCGCAGCCGATGCAGTACGCGGGGTTAGGCAGCCACCCTTCCGTGCCCGCCGCCGAGCCCGCCGCTTCGGCCGCGCCGGCCCCGGCAGCGACGAAAGGCTCTCGTCCCGACTGGTTCGAAGACGAGCCTTTCCTGCGCTCCGCCAAGGCCAATTTCATCCGCCTGCAAGCGGCAAACGATGCCGGCGACCTGAACGACATCCGCGAATTCACCACACCGGAAATGTTCGCGGAGATCAGCCTGCAGATTCAGGAACGGGGCGGCAAGCCGCAAAAAACGGACGTGGTCACGATGATCGCGGAAATGGTGGAGGTGGTGACGGAAGGCGACCTGGTCATCGCCAGCGTCCGCTTCCGCGGCCTGATCCGGGAAGAAGAGCACGGTCCGGCCGATCCCTTCAACGAAATCTGGCACGTGCAGAAATCACTGTCGCAGCCTAATGCGACCTGGCGCATCGCCGGCATCCAGCAAGCGGGGTAACTCGAAGAAAAATGGGCGGCCAACACCGCCCGTCTTCCTGCAAGGGCGGCATCAGCCGCCCTTCGTTTTTTCCAGCAGCCGCGCAAAGCCCTCGGCGGCCTCGTCGACGGAAATATCCGTCACCTCGCGGCTTTCTTTCTGCAGCAGCACATGCGGCACACCCCAGGGATGCCAGCGCTTGCGGTCGGAATTACCGAAAAAGCACAGGATCGGCTTGCCCAATCCGGCCGCGATGTGCATCGCGCCGCCGTCGCTGCAAACCACCGCCTCGCACAGCGACAGCCCGGCGATCAGTTCGCCGAGCCGGTGGGTAGGATAGGCCAGGATCGGAATTCCCCCCAGCCCGGTCACGATCTCCCGCGCCTTGTCGTCGTCGCCCGGATGCAGCGGGTTGGAGCTATCGCCCGGCGACCAGAACAGCAGAAACGCCGCGCCCGACTCCTGGTGCAGGCGTCGGGCGAGCGCGACGAAACGCTCCGCCGGCCAGCGCTGGCTCACCTTGCGCGCGCTGATGTGCAGCGCAATCAGCCTGCAGCCCGCCGGCCAGTTCTGCTTCGCCAGCAGCGCCCGCGCCGCCGCGACTTCCTTTGCGTCCGCCACCACCGTTGCGGCCGGCGGCGTGCCTTCGATCCCCAGAGGAGCCAGCAGGCGGAAAATATCCTCCACCTCGTGCATCGGCTGCGGCAGCGTGTAGGGAACGCCGACATCAATATGGTGCGCGCCGGGCTTCGGCTCGGTGAAGCCGATGATGTGCTTTGGCTTGATCATCCGCGCCAGCCGCAGCGCACGCGGCAGAAAATGGGCGCCGGCAATGATGGCGTAGTCGAAGCGCTCGCGCCGCAGCCGCGCGAACAGGCGCAGCCGGTCCCAGTAAACGCCGGCGACCGACTTGCCGGGCGGCCGGTGCTTGGCCTTGGTGTAGGCATACACATGGTCCAGCTCGGGGTTGCCTTTCAGCACATCGAGGTTGTAGCTGTTCACCAGCGCGCTGATCTCGGCGTCCGGGTAGCGTGCGCGCAGCGCCGTCACCATCGGCAGGGTACACACCAGGTCGCCGATGTTGTCGCGGCGGATGACGATAATCTTGAGCGGGGCATCAGACCGCATGGGCACCATTCCTCTCCTCCGGTGCTGTCCTTTTTTCGTGGAGCATCAGCACACCGAACATCCCGACCAGGAACATGAACTGCTCCAGCATGTGGTCGCGAATGATGGAATCGACCACCATGCGGGCAGAATAGCCGGTGACGAGAAAAAACAGGATCAGCGCGTACGGGTTCTTGTGCTGGAAATAACGCCTGGCAGCGAGATACAGCAAGCTCAGCAGAAACCCGAGCCACAGCAGCATCCCCGGAATTCCGGTGCCGATCGCCAGGTCGAGCAGGCCGCTATGGCTGTGCCCGCCGCCCTCGCCGTATTTCTCCTTGATGGCGTGTCCGAAAGCATTGCGGCCGAAACCGATGCCGAGCGGGTGCTCCATCAGCGCCACCACGCCTTCCTTGAACCAGGCCGCGCGCAGATAAGCGGAGACCTCCACCGGTCGCCCGTCGGCCAGCGTGGGCAGCGGATATTTCTGGAAATCCAGCCAGGCTTTATTGTGCGCGGTATCCAGCGCGACGGGAATGGTTTGGAACAACGTTTGCCAGCGCTGATCCGCCTTGAAACTTGCGTACCCGAAAATCCCGACAACCGCGATCAGCCCTGCCAGACTTCCCACCAGCAATCCGGTTTTCATTTTCTGCCGGTTTTCCAGCCAGTACAGCCCGCCGATCGAAGCAAATAGGAACAGCACCGCCACCATGCCATTGCGCATGCCTTCGATATAGCTGCTGAAGCCGGTCAAGCCGATCGCCGCCACCAGCAGAAAATTGTTCAGCGGCAGCAACCGGCGGTGAAAGGTGACGCGGAAAAACACTTCCGCCGCTAGAATCGCCAGCGCCATGTTGGTGAGGTAATTCGCCTTGTCCGGGCCTTCGGTCAGGCCGGAAACGCGGCGCGCCAGCACTCCGTTGCCGAGGAACCCGACAACATCGCTCGCGCCGAGATAGAGCACATGCGCGAACAGCGCAGTAAATACCATCAGAAGCAGCGAATTTCTGGAAAAGAGTTTGCCTTGTATCGCCAGCCCACCGCCCAGCACCCCGATCCCAAGCGCCAACAACCCCTTTCCCCATTGGCCTGCGATCTCCCCCAGCGACCAGGAGGTTTCACTGGAAATGACCAGTGCACAGACCAGCAGCCAGCCGATGAAGGCGAGGCCCAGCCGAGCAGGCATCTTCAGCTCGGCATACAGGGCTGGCCAGCCCAATTTGGCTTTGTACGCCAGACAACCCAGCAGGGCGAGGCTGGCGAGCATGAGAAGGTTCCGCGCCGCGATGGTATGTGGGATCGGCCAGATAAAGAACAGCAGACCGACAAGCGTCAGACCGAGAACGGACAGGGCCCTCATTTCGGGGCATCCTGGATACGCAGCAGCGCAACTGCCGCCCGACTGATCTCGCTTGCGGTCACGGTCTGGATGCAGGCGCGGGTGCCGAGGCGGCAGGTGTAAGGGGCGCGGAAAATGTGGGCACAGGGCACGCATGGCAGATCCTTCTGGAGGATCACGCTGTCCGGGCCGGTGGGGCCGGTTTCCTGCATATTGCACGGACCGGCGATGCTGACGACGGGCACGCCCAGGGCATCGGCCATGTAGGTGATACCGGAATCGACACCAACGTAGAGCGCGAGCCGCTGCAGCAGCGCCGGCAGCTCGGCCAGCCCGAGCAATCCGGTTGCGTCCTTGATCCGGGTTTTATCTTCCGTCCGGCTCATGATTTCTCCGGCCAGCCCCCGGTCCGCCAAGGAGCCGATGAACACGACAGTCGCTTCCGTTTGCGTGTGCAGCTCCCGAATCAGCGCGACGATCTTGTCGCTGCCGAGCTCCTTCAGCTTGTTGCCGCTGCTCACGCCAATGCCGATCAGCGGCCCGGAGGTCCCGCCTAGAGCCTTTGCCGCTGCGGCCTCGGCCGCAGCAGACTGGAACACCTCCTTGGCCGCGTTATCGCTTTCGATGCCGATGGCGCGCAGCAAATCGAGGTAGGTGCGCTGGATGAGCCGGTTCGGGCGATGCTGCGCGAGGCCGGTCCAGAGGCGGGCGGCAAGCCGGTACGAGGTTCCGGCGAAATCGGGCAGGATCGACAGCCGCACCGGCACCAGCGCCCAGAAGGCGCAGATGACGAAGTTCAAGCTGGGATTGAGGGCGATCACCGCATCGTAATTCCCGCGGCGAAGCAGCCGCCAGAGCCTGATCTTGCCGCCAAGGCCCCTGAATTCCGCGGCGAGGGCGGCGATGGCTTCGTCCACGTTCGGGTTGACCTCGACCAGGGGGCGGTTCATCGGGTCGAGCAGCACGGCAAGGTGGCTGTGCGGATATTTGGCCTTGATTTCCCGGAACACCGGCGTGGAGCAGATCATATCGCCGATCTTGGCGGTCTGGATCACCAGGATGCGCTGCAACGGCCGCCTGCCCTTCAGGGCCAGCAGCAGCCACAGCAGAGGCGCGAACAGGTAAGTGAGAAGAACGTAGGTCAACTCGCTGCTTCCTCCAGCATGGCTTCCACGCCGGCGACGTAGCGCTCGATGGAGTAGTGTTCGGCGACACGAACCTTGGCCGCGGCTCCCATGCGGGCGCGCAGGCTTTCGTCGCTGACCAGGGCAAGGATATGCGCGGCCAGAGGCGCAGATTGCCCGAATGGAAACAGAAATCCGGTTGCGCCGGGCAGGACCAGTTCCGAAGAGCCGGTGACGTTGGATGCCACGACCGGTTTGCCCAGCAGCATCGCTTCCAGGATCACTCGCGGCAGCCCCTCCTGGGACGAACAGAGCGTAAAAACGTCCATGGCATTGATGTAGGAAAACGCATCGGGCTGAAAACCAGTAAAAATACAGCGATCCGCAACGCCACGGGTCTTTGCGAGTGCCTGAAGCTTCGACTTTCGCGGTCCGTCGCCCACGATCAGGCACTTTACGGGAGCCTTCGCCGCGGCCAGCACCGCCATCGCTTCGATCAGCTGATCCACGTGCTTGAGTTTGATCAGTGAGCCGGCTGTCCCTACCACGATTTCATCGGGCGCGATGCCGTGGCGACGCCGTATCTCCTGCGCAGCCAGCCGCGGCTTGGCCGAAATGTCGATGCCGTTGCACACCACCACGCACTTGTCCGCAGCAATACCTTGTCCGACGAAGGCTGCGCGCACCCCTTCGGAAACGCAGATCATGCGGCGCAGCCACCGATTGGCCAAGTGGCGCTCATCGGGGTTCAACGCAGCGACCTTTCGGGCGTGCTGCAGCACGGGGATTCCGGTCGCCTCGGCGGCGAGCAGTCCCTCCAGATTGCTTGAGGGCTGGTTGTTCAGATAGAGCAGATCGTAGCCGCCTTCCCGCAACACTCGGGCAATGTGCCGGGCATTCGGGCGAATACGCCACGCAAGTTCCAATTTGAACAGCGTGCGGTTGCGCAGCCCGCGATTCCACGCCAGCATCGCCCGGATCAGCTCTTTGGCAAGCTTCGCCCACAGCGGCTGTCTCGGCTGGGGCTGCAGCCTGAGCTCGACACCGATTTTCTGGAGTTCACGCTGCAGGTCGGAATCCTCGCCCTTGCGGTAGTTGTGATAGAACAGCGCGGTAACTGCGAAGCGGCTGCGGTCGATGCGCTTCAACAGCTCAAACATGCTATTGGTGCCGCCGCCCCATTCCCGGCCTGTGTCCAGCAGCAGAATTTTGGCAGGCGTCATCGGCTGGGCTCCGTCCGCGTCAGTTGCTGCATGACTGCGTTGTAGACCTCTTCCACGCTGATGTTCTCCAGGCAGACCGGCCGTGGGCATCGTTTTGAGATGCAGGGCTCGCAGGTGCGCCACTTCTGAATTACGATATGGCGATCCAGGTCATAGACCGGGCCAGAGGCACGCGCATCGGAAACAGCGAACAGCGCAGTAACAGGCGTGCCAACTGCGACCGCCAAATGCATGATGCCGGTGTCGCCCGTTACAAGAGTCTTGAAGCGGGCGACTAGCGAAGGCAGGTGCTCCAAGGCAATCTGCCCGGCCGAGACGATCGAATCCGGACTGATGCGCTCGGCGATCTCCTGGCAGTAGTTCCTCTCCCTGGGCGAACCGGTGAGGACGATCCTGACGCCGGGGAACATTGCCAGCAGCCTTTTTCCGAGCTCGACATAGCGGTCGGCCGGCCACATCCGGCTCACGGTCGAAGCCCCAACCTGAAAACCGACCAATGGCACGTCAGGCCCGATGTTCCGGGCGGAGAGGAAGGCGTCTGCCGCCCACTCCCCTTGCGGGGTCAGCGGCAGCACCATGCGTGGGCTGGATGCTACGGCCCCGGCAAGTTCAGCCACCTTCAGGCGCTGATCGATGCCGTGGCGAAAGTCGCCCCAGGTCAGAATCGGCTCGCGATTGGAAAGCAGGAAGCGGTATTCGCTGGTATTGGGCAGCTTGACGATGAAGCGCACCCCGCTAAGATAGGCTATCGGAGTGGCCTGGGGCTCGTTGCCGTGGAAGATGAGGGCGAGATCGGGTTTGTAACGGCGCAAAGCGCGAATGGCAGAAAAAAAACGCTTGTAGCCACCGTAATATGGCACGGTTCCGTCGATGTCAGGGTTGCTTTGGAACAGTGCCATGTTTTGCTTGTTGAAATGCGCGATGATCGTTGCATCGGGGTAGCGCTTGCGCACTGCCCTGATCGCTGGGGTGGATAGCAACGTGTCGCCGATAGCGGTGGACGAAACGACCAAAATGGTTTTGATCTCTTCGGGCTTCAGGTACCGGATATCCGCTTGTCGTCGATCCAGCCGTTTGACTAGCCGCAGAAAAAGATAAAGCAGTTGATCAACCAGGTTAAGTCGCATATCCTGCGCAGGCTTTAATTGAGCCCGCAATTTTAGCACGGCATTCCGCACCGCATTTAACAGCGCTTTATTCAGGGGAAAAACATTGAAGGTCATCGACGGTATTGTTGTCGCATTGATCAGGCTGCCGCTGGTGGGCGGCCTGATCACCTGGATGCTTCTTGGAATCAGAAGACGGTCCGCCGAAATCATGAAGCGCGCCTGCAAGGATCGAGTGCGGCCGAGAAACTGGTCCAACTGGGAGTTGCGAAAAATCGCACCCACTTACCAAGGCGACGTCATCAACGTCAGCGGCTGGAAGGACGAGGATCAGGTCGGCGGCCATTATGCAGACTACTTCCCCAACGCGCTCAGCTACACGATTTCCAATTTCGTTGGCGAGAAAGGCTACCAAGGCGCCTCGAACGAAATCTCCCTCGATATCGAAGCCGATTTGCCTCCCCACTTGACGGGCCAATTCCAGGTGGTGTTCAACCACACGACGCTCGAGCACGTCTACGATATCCGCAAGGCGGTAGCCAATCTATGCGCCATGAGCCACGATACGGTGATTCTGGTGACGCCGTTCCTGCAACAGGTACACTACGAGGAGGGCTCTTTCGGAGATTACTGGCGGCCGACGCCGATGTGCCTCGAAAGAATGCTGGTCGAGCACGGCTTCGAAGTGGTTTACCAGAGCAGCAACGACAACGAGTGGTATATCGTGTACCTGTTCACAGTAGCGACCCGGTCACCGGAGAAATATCGCGGCAAAATCCCGTTCCAGAAAATTCAGGAGTGGGTCGGCGTGAAACATTTCGGGCTGGCTGATTCACTTCCGCAGCACAATGCAGCCGTAATCCGCAATCATGATATCCGCCATGCTGTGGTCTGGATTTTTGCCGATGGCCGTGGCAACGAATTTTAGCGGGGAACCTAAAAACAGCTTCAGTCGCGTCTTGCCGCTCTTTGACCCGCGGGCGAATATCCGGGTTCCCTCGTGCAAGGTTTCGAAGCCGAGGCGACGGGCGATGAAACGCAGCGCGTCCATGCTGTAGAGCGCCAAATGCTCTTCGTTCCAGAGGTTCCAGCCGTAGCCCAGCTTGCGGAATGATTCCCCGGTGTGCAGCGGCACTTCAATATAGAGCAGGTCACCCGGCTGCATTGCGTCGTAAATTTGCTGGAGGGTGTCCAGCGGACGATCAAGATGCTCCAGCACGTGAGACAATGCAATCACCTTCTTCATGCTTCGCTGGCGTTCGTCAACCAAGGCGTAATCGAAGCGCGATTCGATCGCATTGAGATGACGTTCTTGCACGATATGCCGGATCAGCGCGGTGTTGGTATCGAAGCCGAGATGGTTGGGGAAGTAGGCCCGCGACACTTCGAGCATCTCGCCGGAGCCGCAGCCGATGTCGATGAACAGCTCATGGCCGTCGAGGAACCGGCGGATGATGCGAAACCGGCGCCGGGCATTTTCCATGCGCCACTTCATCTTCCCGGCGTCCGGGACACGCTGGCCGCCTCCCTCTGAATAATCCAACTCTCTGGTCTGGAGGTTCATCAGCAGGCCGCACCGGAGGCACAAGGCAGACCGGGCATCATGCGCCTGGAATTCGGTCGACCCGCACAGTAGGCAGTTCATCCGTTCACTCTCCCCGTAGTCGGAGATAGAGGCAACCCAGCAAAGGCCGGCTGTATATCCAGAGGCGGCGCGCAAACCACGCCCCGGCCCGGTCCTTGACCACCATGCGGCGAATGCGCGCCGGATCGGTGCCGGGGATGTTGACGCCTTTGTCGACCGTGTACTGGGCGGAAAACCCCATTTCCCTGGCAACGTTCTGATATTCCGGCTCGAAGTAGCCCCAGGGCCAGCAAAGATGCGGCGACTCCTTGCCCAGCCGCCGCCGGAGTTCGGCCTGGGAGCGCATCAGGTCCGCTTCCATCTGTTCAATATGCTCACCGACGGGAGATTCCTTGTCCCAGCGGATGTGGCTGTGAGTATGGGAGTGGAACTCCGCTGCACCGCTGGCCTCCATTTCCTCGATCTCCGACCAGCGCAGCATCACCTCATCGGCGCGACCTGCAGCAATCGCCGCCTTGCATGCCTTGTGATCCGGGCAGGGTAGCGCTTGGCCCGATCGTGCCGGGCCCTCGCCGATCCATCCCGTGACGACGAAGATCACGGCATGCAAGCCCAATCGCTTGAGCACCGGATACGCGTGAACGTAGTTATCGAGATAACCGTCGTCGAAGGTAATCAGCACGCTTTTCTCCGGCACCTGGCGCTGCCCGAGCAGAAACCCGAGGAAATCATCCGCGGTCAGTGCCGTATAGCCTGCGGCGGCAAGGTATTCCATCTGCGCCGCAAAGGTCTCCGGGGACACGGTAACCAACCCGGGGCGCGGGCTGACGTGGTGATACATGAGAACGGGGACGGCGCGGGCGAGGCTCATGAATACTCTCCATTTCCTTGCTCCAGCAGCTCCACGAACAACCGCTCGGTATGGTCCAGCATCGCCTCCAGGCTGAAATGGGCGAGTACATGCTCACGCCCGGCCGTCCCCAACTTGGCCGCCCAATCGCGGTCTTGCGCGATGCGGGTGAGCGCTTCGGCGGCTGCCTGCGGGTTTTCCGGGGGAATCAGCAAGCCGGTGCGTTCGTGCTCGATCAGCTCCGGCACACCGCCCACGTCCGTGGCCACCACCGGCAGCCCCAGGCCCAATGCCTGGGTCACGGCCTGGGGCACGCCTTCGGAGCGGGAGGTGAGCAGCAACACATCCGCCGCCGCCATCAGGTCGGGCACGTCGTCGCGGTGGCCGAGGAAATGCACCCGGTCTGCGATACCTAGTTCCCGCGCCAGCCGCTCCATGTCCGGCTGCATCGGCCCTTCTCCGGTCAGCACCAGTTGAGCGCGGGGAACGGCGGCAAGCAATTGCTTCGTTGCCTTGAGCGCGATTTCATGGCGCTTGACGCCGCGGATGATGCCAACCATCAGCACGACGAAATCGCCTTCGCGCAGCCTCAGCTCCTCGCGCACGGCATCGCGGGATTTGCGTGGGGAGAAGGCTGCGAAATCGATACCGGTAGGAATGCTTACCAACTGGTCGGGAGGAAAGCCGCACCCCTCCGCGAGATGGCGGCGCATGCCTTCGCCGCAGGTGATGATGCGGTCGGGCAGGTAGTGGACGAAGTTCAGCAGATTGCGCTTCAGGGGAAGATTGAGGTGGCGCGTGCGCACCAGCACCGGCGTGCCCGCGAGCTTGGCGGCGAGGCCGCCGATCCAGCTGTCCACACCGCTGTGGGTGTTGGCCACGTCGATGCGCTCGCGTTTCAGGTAGCGCGCCAGGCGCAGAATCGAGCCCAGGTCGGTGCGCCGGGATAACGGCAGCTCGATCACCTCTATGCCCGCCTCGCGCGCCTTGGCGGCGATCCTGGCGTGCGGCCGGGTAGCGAGCACCATGTGGTGTCCGCGCTGGGCCATGCCGGCCATTTCGGCGATGATGCGGCGCTCTTGGCCGCCCCAGCCGTCGGACCATTCGGTGTGAAGGATGCGCATGCGTCAATGCTTGGGGGAAGCGAATGGGGCGGTCGCGGGCAAACCAATCCCCCCTGCCCCCTCTTTATCAAGGGGGGAAAATGCAAGCGCCGGCGCGCCATCCCATGCCGCCCCTCCATGAGGCGAAGCGGATACGCACCCCCTTGATAAAGGGGGTCGCGCGAAGCGCGGGGGGATTCGCCCCTCCGGCCTTAAAACCGCCCCCCGCATGGCGGCGTTACCTTCGGCGCGCAAGGCTGTCCACATACCAGTCCATCGCCACCTTGAGCCCTTCGCCGAGGCGGTGGCTGGGCTCGTAGCCGAGCAGCCGCCGGGCCTTGCCGATGTCCGCCAGGGAGTGGCGCACGTCGCCGGCGCGGAAATCGCGATGAACCGGCTCGGTCGCCGCCAGATGTGGGAATCGCGGGGCAAGCTCGGCGCGGATCATTCCGAACAGCTGGTTGAGGCTGGTGCGTTCCTGCACCGCGATGTTGTAGGCTTGCCCCGCCGCTTCCGGGTGGCTTGCGGTGGCGGCGAGCAGGTTGGCCTGCACCGCGTTTTCGATGAAGCAGAAATCGCGGCTGGTTTCCCCATCGCCGTTGATGTAGACAGGCTCGCCGCGGATCATGCCGGCAATCCATTTGGGGATCACCGCCGCATAAGCGCCGTCCGGGTCTTGACGCGGGCCGAAGATGTTGAAGTAGCGCAGCCCGATGGTCTTGAAACCGTAGCTGCGGGCAAAGACGTCGGCATACAGCTCGTTGGCGTATTTGGTCAGCGCGTAGGGCGACAGCGGCGCCCCGATTTTATCCTCCACCTTGGGCAGGTCGGGATGGTCGCCATAAATCGAGCTGGAAGAAGCGTACACCATGCGCGCAACGCCGGCATCGCGCGCCGCTACCAGCACGTTGAGAAAACCGGTGAGATTGTTGTCGTGGCTGAGAATCGGGTTCTCGATCGAGCGCGGCACGCTGCCGAGCGCCGCCTGATGCAGCACGTAATCCACGCCGGTTGCGGCGGCGCGGCAGTCCTCCAGATTGCGGATGTCGCCGTGGATGAAGCGGAAGTTGCGCCACAGCTCCGCCGGGGTCTGCGCTTCCACCTGATCCAGATTGTGCCGATGGCCGGTGGAAAAGTTGTCCAGACCGACGACTTTCTGATCGAGCTTGAGCAAAGCCTCCAGCAGATTGGAGCCGATGAAGCCGGCTACCCCCGTCACCAGCCAGGTAGCGGGGTTTTGCCGAAACGCGGCCTGAAGTTGTTGGTATGCCGTTGACATCGAACCGGAATCACAGGCGCCAGAGATTGAGTCCCGCGGCCCGGATTTGCGCCGGATCGAACTGCGATTTCACGTCGATGAAGCAGCCGCCGGCAGCGACCTTGGCCAGGTAATCCGCCAGCGGCCGCTCCACCAGCGGCTTGTGCGCCACCGCCGCCACCACGGCATCGGCGCGCGGCAGGGCATCCCATGGGGTCAGCTCGACGCCGTATTCATGGTGCGCCTCGGCGGAGTCCGCCACCGGATCGTGGACATGCACTTCCACGCCGAAGCTCTGCAGCTCCTGGATCACGTCGATCACGCGGGAGTTGCGCAGGTCGGGGCAGTTTTCCTTGAACGTCAGCCCGAGCACGTTGACCTTGGCGCCCTTGACCTGGCTGCCGGCGCGGATCATGTGCTTCACCGTCTGTTCGGCGATGAATTTG
The DNA here is from genome assembly GCA_040752115.1 of Pseudomonadota bacterium. Classification (GTDB taxonomy): domain Bacteria; phylum Pseudomonadota; class Gammaproteobacteria; order Burkholderiales; family Sulfuricellaceae; genus JBFMFB01. The sequence continues at coordinate 17,642 of JBFMFB010000004.1, forward strand.
CCCATGCCGTCGTTGATACGCCGCCCGGCGAGGATTACCTGCGGATGGTAGCCGAGCATGTCCGCCTTGTGGGTGAGGTAGTAGGGATCCACGCCGATGCAGTGGCCGCCCACCAGCCCGGGCCGGAACGGCAGGAAATTCCATTTGGTGCCGGCCGCCTGCAGCACTTCCAGGGTGTCGATGCCGATCTTGTCGAACAGGATGGCGAGCTCGTTCATGAGCGCGATGTTGAGGTCGCGCTGGGTGTTCTCGATGACCTTGGCGGCTTCCGCAACCTTGATGCTGGACGCGCGGTGCACCCCGGCGGCAATGATCGCCTCGTACAGGGCGGCAACCTTTTCCAGCGTCTCGGCATTATCCCCCGACACCACTTTCACGATCCGGGTCAGGGTGTGCTCCCGGTCGCCGGGATTGATGCGCTCCGGCGAATAGCCGACATGGAAATCGCGCAGCCACTTCATGCCGGAATGCTGTTCCAGCACCGGCACGCACACTTCCTCGGTGGCGCCGGGATAGACGGTGGATTCGTACACCACGATCGCACCCTTCTTCATGTGCTGCCCGACGCTGCGGCTCGCCGAAACCAGCGGAGAAAAATCCGGCTGATGCGCAGTATCCACCGGCGTGGGCACGGCCACCACGATATAATCCGCCTCGGCCAGACGGGAAGGGTCGGTCGTAACTTCGAGCTGCGTCGCGGCCTTCAGGTCGTCGCCCGCCACCTCGCCGGTGGGGTCCACGCAGCGTCGGTAGCTTTCGATTTTCGCTTCGGAAAGATCAAAGCCGATGGTGCGCAACTTCTTGCCGAATTCCACTGCCAGCGGCAGGCCGACATAGCCCAGCCCGACGACTGCAACCGTACCGTTCATAGAAACATTTTCCTCGTTTTATTGTTGGGGCGAGGGAAGTTGGGCACCCAGTCCGCCCCGACACGGACAAAAGCAACATTCTACCATTTCTTCCCTGCTGGCACTTCTGGTCATGGGTTGGGAGCGGCTTTTTTGCGCCGGAATCCAGCGGAAGGCTTTGCCAGATCCCGTTGGCAACAGGCTTTCCCCGTTGACAGCAGTCGGCCTCCCCATTGATAAATGGGGAAATGAGGAGTCGCAATTACGACAAGGCTCAAATCCGCGCGGTCTACCTCCCCCTTGATAAAGGGGGAACGAGGGGGATTTGCGGGAGCTGGCACGCGGTGGCGATCTCCTTGAATCTCGCCTGCCCCCCCTTTATCAAGGGGGAGGCCGACCGTGGCGGATCCAATACAGCAAAATTTACGCCTGCGCTTCGCCCTGTGCAAACTGGATGCGGTACAGGTTGGCATAGATGCCGCCCAGCGCGAACAGTTCCTTGTGCGTGCCGACTTCGGCGATGCGCCCGCTTTGCAGCACCACGATGCGGTCGGCGTTTTCTATGGTGGACAGGCGGTGCGCGATGACGATGGTGGTGCGGCCCCGCATCAGGGTATCCAGGGCGGCCTGCACGTGCCGCTCGGACTCGGTGTCCAGCGCCGAGGTCGCCTCGTCCAGGATCAGGATCGGCGCGTTCTTGAGGATGGCGCGCGCGATCGCCAGCCGCTGGCGTTGCCCGCCGGAAAGGCGCACGCCGTTTTCGCCGATGAAAGTCTGCAGTCCGTCCGGCAGTTCGCGGATGAACGGCATGGCATGGGCGGCCTCGGCGGCGGCAATGATCTCCGCCTCGCTTGCGCCGCGCTGCAGTCCGTAGGCGATGTTGCCGGCGATGGTGTCGTTGAACAGCACCACCTGCTGGCTGACCAGCGCGATGTTGGCGCGCAGGTCAGCCAACCGCAGGGTCTCGATGTCGTGGCCGTCGAGCAGGATCTGGCCGGAGGCGGGATGGTAGAAGCGCGGAATCAGGTTGGCCAGGGTAGTCTTGCCGCCGCCGGACTGGCCCACCAGCGCCACCGTTTCGCCGGGGCGAATGGCGAGCGACACGTCATCGAGCGCCAGCCGCTCGCCGCCGCCGTAGGCGAAGCTGACATGGCGGAATTCCAGCGCGCCCTGCGCGCGCGCAAGCGGCATGGTGCCGGCGTCCGGCTCCGACGCCTCGTCGATCAGCTCGAACACGCTCTCCGCCGCCGCCAGGCCGCGCTGCAGGCTTTCGTTGATGCCGGTGAGGCGCTTCAGCGGCGCCAGCAGCATCAGCATGGCGGTGATGAAGGAAACAAAGCCGCCGACGGTCGTCTCGTTGGAAGCCGACTGGAGCGTCGCGATGTAGACGATGACCGCGAGCGCGATCGCCGCGAACAGCTGCACAATCGGCACGCTGGCAGAGGCGGCGATGGCCTGCTTCATGTTGTAACGACGCATGCGGTTGGCCGCATCGTGGAAGCGCTCGCCCTCGTATTGCTGGCCGCCGAAGATCTTGACCACCTTGTGGCATTCGATGGATTCCTCCAGCACATGGGTGATCTCGCCCATCGCGCGCTGCGAATCGCGGCTTGTGGAGCGCAGCCGCGCGCTGAATGCCTTGATGGAAAATGCGATCGCCGGCGTGACCGCGAGCGCGATCAGCGTCAGCTTCCAGTTGAGGTAGAGCAGCCAGCCGAGCAGGCCTGCAAGGGTGAGCGTATCCCGCACCAGCACGGTGATCACGCTGGTCGCGGCGGAAGTGACCTGGGTCACGTCGAACGCCACTTTGGACACCAGAACGCCGGAGGAATGATCGTCGTAATAGCGGGTCGGCAGCGCAACCAGCCGGCCGAACATCTGGTTGCGCAAGTCCAGCACCACCTGATTCGCCACCCAGGTCGTGCCGTAGGAACTGGCATACGTCGCCGCGCCTCGCACCAGGATGATCGCGATCATCAGCACCGGCACCCAGCGCATCCAGCCCGGATCCTTGCTGACGAAGCTGCCATCCAGCATCGGCTTGAGCAGCGCGGCGAAGGCGGGCTCGGTGGCAGCCGTCACCACCATGCCGACGATGGACAGCAGAAACAGGCGCCAATAGGGAACAACGTAACGCAGCAGCCGCAGGTACAGATCCTTGCTGCTCATTTCGGGACGGGTCATATCAGGCTGAGGGGGAAATGCTGTGCGATAGTGCGGAAGTCCCGGTCCTTGGATAGCAGCCTGTAGCCGTTGCGCAGGCAAATCTGCGCGATCAGGCAGTCGATCGTCGAGCGTATCGTGAACCCTTTACTCCGGCAGGCTCTGTAAATATGGGCGGCTTCCAGATAATCCCGGCGCCCGCTTTCCGGCGCGGATTCAAATGCGCCAAGCAATTCGGCGATCCGGGTGGCTTCGGCATCGGTCTTCAGGCCAAGCAGAATCTCGGTCAGCACGATGCCCGGCATAACCAGCGGCTCGTTGTCGGCAATCGCCTGAGTCAGGCGTTCAGCTTCAGACGAGGAATGGCCGTTGAAGTAGTCAATCCAGGCCGAAGTATCAACCAGTATCAAGTCGACCGCTCCGGGCGATTTTCCCGCAGTGCGTCGAGATCGCCCTGCCAGCCGACTTTCCCGCGCAGCGTCAGAAGTTGCTGGCGCTTCAGGAGCTTCGCATACTCGGCCAGCGCTGCATTCACGGCGGCTTTTTTGGTGGGGAAATGCCCAAGCTCGCGCACCTGTTCGAGCAAGGTATCGTCAAGTTCAAGATGGGTTCTCATGGACAAAATTCCTGAGAGTTAGCGTGCATAATATATCACATTTCTTGCACATAACCTCGTAAACCAGAATGATTTCATTGCCCGAAATGCAGGGCGCTTATACAATTCACCCAGCAAACATTACCTTCGGGGGATGGCGATGAACTGGTATCTGATCCACACCAAGCCGCGGCAGGAAAAGTGCGCCCTGCTGAACCTGGAGCAGCAGGGCTACGAGTGCTATTTGCCGCTCCTCCCCTCGGAAAAACTCCGACGGGGTGCCCTGGCCGTTGCCGACGAACCGCTGTTTCCGCGCTATCTCTTCATCCGCCTGGAAAAGGGGGAGTCCGCAAAGAGCTGGAGCCCCATCCGCTCCACCAGGGGGGTGAGCCGCCTCGTCAGCTTCGGCGCGGAGCCCGCCAAAGTGGACGCCCGGCTGGTTGAAACGCTCCGCGCCCGTGAAAACACCTTCCAGCCGCAGCGCCTCTTCACCCCGGGCGAGCGCGTCATGCTGGCGGACGGCGCGTTCGCCGGCATCGAGGCCGTCTACCAGATGACTGATGGCGAAAACCGGGTGATGGTGCTGATCGAGCTGCTCAGCAAGCCGGTGCGCATGCGCGTAGCGCCAGCCAGCCTGCGCAAGGTCGGCTGAAGCCGCGAGGGGTCAGAACCAATTGGGCTCTTAGGCATACATCAGCCGCCCGGCAGGTTCCGGGATGGCGCGCCCAAGCTTGACAGCGGTCTCAATCCATTCCGCAATGACGGTCTCCGCGTTGCTCACCGCCTCCTGATAGGTCAGGCCATCCGCCATACACCCCGGGAGTTCCGGCACCTCGACGACAAACCGTCCGTCTTCCTTGCTCCAGTAAATCACCAGTTCGTATCTGCTTTGCATGGTGTTACCTCGCCAGTTTGTATTTCAAAATCGGTCGCGAATCTGTTTGACCTGGTAGGGCTTCGCCTTGCTGCCCAAAGGCTGGATGTTGATGATTTCGGCAATCCCCGCCTTGGTGTAAATGAAGTGATCACCCTTGATACGCACTTCGAAACCCAAGGATTCCAGCAAGTTCCGCAAATCGGCAAACCCAATGTTGTTGTCGGATACGCCGCGCAGAACCGCGGCCATGATATTTTCCAGCTTACCTATCAGTTACTGCCGCCAGAGAGCGGTTTTTCGATGCGTTTGTACTGCGCAGGAGAAGGGTATCTTCCATCATCGCCACCATCGGCAATTCGATGGCAGGATTCTAGCACCTTCTGCGGAGCTGTCTAAAATCCCAAAAGAGTCAAATAGGGTGTCCCCACCGGCGACCCGGAAATACCCCGCGGGCATCGCCTCCAGGCTTCGAACAAGCGGAATCCTCCCGTGCCGGGTTTCAAATGGGCGCCCATCAACCGTTCATTTGGCCGAGTACCATCCTTTCATTTGACCGGCATCGAAATCAAAGCCGCCGCCACGGTAATGGCAAGCCGTATTCGGCGCCCGATTCGAAAAGACGAGCTCATCCGCACAACCAATCCGTAAAATTTTTCCCAAATTTTTCAACGGCTGTGGCACAATTCCTCGCCTGTCGAAACGCCTTCCCCGGCTCTTCCGTATCCCCCGCACCTCTGACCGCGCTTGCTGATCGTGAAACGGCAGGGCGGTAGCGTGCCCGAAGCCGGTTCAAGGTGCAGGTTGGCGGCCAGGCCATCCCGGAATCCCGTTCTGGAATTCAAGCGAAAGGTCCTTCATCCGCCAAGAACGCCCCCGCCGGGTATCCGCCTCGCCGCGGCGACCACGGCGAGACAAGCGGAAAAACAGGATGAATATCCGGGAATCGAAAACAGCCAATCTGTAAAAGGTTGCACAATGAAGCCCGAGATACTCGCCAAAGCCGTTGACAAGCCTTTTGACCCGGACAACGAGAACACGCCGTTTGGCAAATGTTGGGGCGCAGAAACGCTGACGCTTACGCAAGAACACCTGCAAGCCTTGCAAGAGGGCAGACTGATTGCGGTAGGCGTAATGATGGAATATATCTTGTTTATCGCATTGGACAAGAGGCATAAGGAAACTGAATGTTTGCAACCAAACCAATAATCTCAGACCGCAAGATTCGATTCGCGGTAGTTGGCTGCGGCCGCATCTCGAAGAACCATTTCGATGCGCTGAAGAAGCATTCGGACCGCGCAGAGCTGGTGGCAGTCTGTGACATCGACCCGGTGACGCTGCAGGCGGCGGTCAGCCAGACCGGGGCGAAAGGTTACTCCTCCCTCGCCGCGCTGCTCGAAAACTCGGACGCCGATGTGGTCGTCCTGGCCACCCCCAGCGGCCTGCACGCTGCCCAGGCCATCCAGATCGCAGAAGCGGGGCGCCACGTCATGACGGAAAAACCGATGGCAACCCGCTGGGAGGACGGCAAGCGCATGGTGCAGGCCTGCGACCGGGCAGGCGTGCGGCTGTTCGTGGTGAAGCAGAATCGCCGCAACGCCACCCTGCAGCTCCTGAAGCGGGCGATGGATAAAGGGCGTTTCGGCCGCATCTACATGGTAACACTCAACGTATTCTGGTCCCGGCCGCAAGTCTACTATGACAGCGCAAGATGGCGCGGCACCTGGGAGTTCGACGGCGGCGCCTTCATGAACCAGGCAAGCCATTACGTCGATCTGCTCGACTGGCTGATCGGCCCGGTGGAGAGCGTGCAGGCCTACACGGCAACGCTCGCCCGGAACATCGAGGTGGAGGATACCGGCGTGGTCAGCATCAAGTGGCGCTCCGGCGCGCTGGGCTCCATGAACGTGACCATGCTCACCTACCCGAAAAACCTCGAAGGCTCCATCACCATCATCGGCGAGAAAGGCACCGTCCGGCTCGGCGGCGTGGCGGTGAACGAAATACAGCACTGGGAATTTGCCGAGCCTGACGAAGACGACGAAAAGGTCAAACAGGCTAGCTACGAAACAACTTCGGTTTATGGATTCGGCCACCCGTTGTATTACGACAACGTGATTAAAGTGATGCGCGGAGAAGTGGAACCGGAAACGGATGGGCGCGAGGGGTTGCGGTCGCTGGAACTGCTGATCGCCACCTACATCTCGGCGCGCGACGGCGGGCGCGTATCTTTGCCGCTGGATTACTAGCATGAACACACCCTATACGGCTCATCCCACCGCCATCATCGATGAGGGCGCGAAAATCGGCGCCGGCACCCGCGTTTGGCATTGGGTGCATATCAGCGGCGGCGCCCGCATCGGTGAGAATTGCTCCTTCGGGCAGAACGTCTACATCGGCAACCGGGTTGTGATCGGCAACAACGTCAAGGTGCAGAACAACGTCTCGATCTACGACGACGTCACTCTCGAAGACGATGTTTTCTGTGGGCCAAGCATGGTTTTCACCAATGTGATCAATCCTCGCAGCCACGTTCCGCGCAAGAGCGAATATCGGGGAACGATCGTGCGCCGGGGAGCGACGATCGGCGCCAACGCCACCATCGTGTGCGGCCATGAGATCGGCGCCTATGCGTTCATCGGTGCTGGCGCCGTGGTGACCAAGAATGTTCCGCCTTATGCGCTGATGGTGGGAAATCCGGCTCGTCAGCGGGGATGGATGTGCCAGTGCGGCGAGCGCCTGTCGAAAGATGACGGGCATGTCACATGCCACGCCTGCGGCTCTGCCTATCGGGTCGGAGCGGGTGTTTGCGAACCAGCCGAGGCTTGCGAGATATGAGCCCAGGGTACGGACGCGCATAGGGAAACGCCATGCAAGTACATGCGATCTACGATAACGGCCGTTTGATTTTTGACCCACCCGTTCGCTTGAAATATGCCAGCCTCGAGGTCGAGGTCATCATTCCGGAGAGCGCCATAGCAACCGACGACGGCCAGGAAAGCGCTGTCAGCAAGACGCCGCCATCTCCCGCGAGTTCTGGCTCTGGCATTCGGCAACAATTTGATGCCATCCTCGGCCGCTTTGCCGGTTGCCGCCCAGCGAAAAGCCCGGATCAGGACAAGGCCATGTGGCAAGAACACCTCATGGAAAAGTACGGCCGATGAGGCACCTGGTATTCGATGTCAATGTCCTTCTGGACGCCTTCCTTTGCCGGGGCGAGAGCGGGCAAGCCGAAAAGCTGCTGGAGAGGGTTGCGGAAGGGAAAATAAAAGGTTGGATCGCAGCCCAGTCGTTGGCGGTTTTGGAATATGTATTGCGCAGAATCCTCAAGGAAGATGGCGCATCAGGTGAAGAGGCCCAAACCATCGCCCAGGATTTCATGGGCTGGGTGCGGCAGCATCTCTCGGTTCTGACGCTTCCGGGAGAGGAATCAAGGTTGGCGTGTGGCGGCGACCTGGAAGATGTTCAGATTGCCTTGGCAGCGCGCGCGCTCGGCGACGAGGCATGTATTGTCACCAACGACAAGAAATTCTCCGTCATCGACGGTGTCCACAAGCTGACGGTGGAAGACGCCTGCAAATCGCTCAACGAAATGTCGCCGGAACGCCCTATCGAATTCATCGACCTCAAAGAGCAGCAGCGGCGTGTTCTGCCCAGGCTGGAGCAAAATATCCGGAAAGTTCTTCATCACGGTCAGTACATCATGGGCCCCGAGGTTCGGGAGCTGGAAGAAAAGCTGGCGGCCTACACCGGCGCCAGGCACTGCATTACGGTCGCCTCCGGTACGGAGGCGCTACTGATCTCCCTCATGGCGCTTGGCGTCAAACCCGGCGATGAGGTCATCACCACGCCGTTCACCTTTGTCGCCACCGCGGAAGTGATCGCGCTACTGGGCGCCACGCCCGTGTTTGTCGACATCCAGCCAGACACCTGCAACATCGACCCGTCACTGATCGAGGCGGCAATTACGCCAAAAACCAGGGCCATCATGCCGGTGTCCCTCTATGGCCAGCCGGCCGACATGGACGAGATCAATGCCATCGCTGCCCGACACGGCAATATCCCGGTTATCGAGGATGCGGCACAAAGTTTTGGCGCAACCTACAAGGGCAAGAAAAGCTGCAACCTGAGCACCATAGGCTGCACCAGTTTCTTTCCGAGCAAGCCACTTGGCTGTTACGGCGACGGCGGCGCCATTTTCACCAGCGACGATGCCTTGGTAAAGGCCATGCGCGAAATTCGGGTTCATGGGCAGGAAAAACGCTACTACCACACCCGCGTAGGTGTTGGGGGCAGGATGGATACACTGCAATGCGCGGTAGTGCTGGCCAAGCTGGAACGATTCGATCTGGAGGTTGAACAACGCATCCAGGCAGGCGAGCGTTACCTTGCATTGTTGAGCGGCGCCCCATCCGTCAGACAGTTGGCCGTGCGACCGGATAGAACGTGCGTGTGGGGGCAGTTCACTGTTCAAGTTGAAAACCGCGAAACGGTTCTGGAAAACCTTAAGGCAGCAGGTATCCCGACCGCTGTCCACTATCCAGTGCCACTGCATCGCCAGCCTGCTTATCAAACTTCCTGTCGCATTTCGAGTAGCCTCGAAAATGCTGATGGCGTTGCTGCCAGGGTCGTCAGTTTGCCGATGCATCCGGAACTGGATGAAGCCGTCCAGCGGCGAGTGGTTGATGTTTTGCTGGGCACCATCAACTGATGAGTGATGTTCTTATCATCGGCGCGGGGATCGTCGGGCTGACGCTGGCGCGGGAGATCAAGCACCGCAACCCCGGCTCGCGCATTACCGTGCTGGAAAAGGAATCCACCTATGGGGTGCATTCAAGCGGGCGCAACAGCGGCGTGCTGCATTCGGGAATCTACTATCCTTCCGATTCGCTCAAGGCCAAGGTTTGCGTGACGGGGATGCGCGAACTTCGCGACTATTGCCTGCAGCACGGCTTGCCGATCAAGCACATCGGCAAGGTGATCGTTCCGACCCGCGAAGAAGACGGAAAGCAACTGGATCTGCTTCTGGGGCGAGGACGCGCCAACGGTGCTACGGTCGAGCTAATCGACGAACAACAACTACGGGAGCTGGAGCCGGAAGCGCGCTCTGCTACCGGTCAAGCATTGTGGTCGCCTGACACCGCCGTAATTGATCCCATGGCAGTGCTGAAGCGCTTGGTTGAGGAATTGACTGCGCAAGGGGTGTCGATCCGCTACGGCCAATCCGTGCGGCACATCGACGCTACAGCGGCGGTCGTCCATCTTGGCGATGGCTCGCTGGCTTACGGACACCTGCTCAATGCCGCAGGACTGTTCGCCGACAAGGTGGCACACGCCATGGGAGCGGGAAAGCACTATACGCTGCTGCCCTTCAAAGGGATCTATTACAAGCTGTCCCCCACTTCCGGCCTCGATATCAGGCACCTCATTTATCCGGTGCCCGATCTGCGCGTACCGTTTCTTGGCGTGCATTACACCAGCACGGTTGCCGGCAAGACCTATCTCGGCCCAACCGCCGTTCCGGCCTGGGGGCGCGAAAACTACCGGGGTTTGCAGGGTATCCGCTTACGAGATGCGGGAGCCATCGGTTACCGATTAGCCAAACAATATGCATTGGACCGCCAGGGATTCAGGTTGCTTGCACGCATCGAAGGGCGCCGTTATTTCAAAAAATACTTTGCCGAAGCAGCGCGCGCACTGACGCCGCGTTTGCGCGACGAGCACTTGCTGGCTTGTGACAAGGTGGGCATTCGCGCTCAGTTGCTCGATACCGAAAAGAACGAACTGGTAAGCGATTTCGTAGTCGAGCGCGGCGAACGCTCGACGCATATCCTGAACGCAATTTCGCCCGCGTTCACCAGTTCGTTCGCATTCGCCCGCCATGTGGTCGATCATTTTGTTCCGATGTAACAGGCCGATCTAATCGAAGAAATTGTCAGGTTGAGGAGTAATCATGGATTTACGAGGTAAGAAGCTGGTGCTGATCGGCGGAGCCGGGTTGATTGGTTCGCACACTGCCGATCAGCTTATCCGGGAGGACGTCAAAGAGATTGTCATTTACGACAATTTTGTACGCGGCCGCGTGGAAAACCTGACGGAGGCATTAAAAGACCCTCGCGTCAAAGTCTTCGACATCGGCGGCGATATCATGCAAACCGATATTCTGGAAGCAGCCTTGAAAGACGCGGACGGCGTATTTCATTTTGCCGCCTTATGGCTGTTGCAGTGCCACGAGTTCCCCCGGAGCGCGTTCGACGTTAATGTGCGCGGTACGTTCAATGTTATGGAGGCTTGCATCAAGCAGGGAGTGAAGCGGCTGGTTTACTCCTCTTCTGCCTCGGTATATGGCGATGCGGTCCAGGAACCCATGGCCGAAGATCACCCGTTCAACAACAAGAATTTCTATGGCGCCACCAAGATTTGCGGCGAGGCAATGTTGCGCGCGTTTCATCACCGCTACGGCCTGAATTACGTTGGCCTGCGCTATATGAACGTCTATGGCCCGCGCCAGGATTATCACGGCGCCTACATTGCCGTAATCATGAAAATGCTCGACGCCATTGATCGCGGCGACGGGCCGACCATCCTCGGCGACGGCAGCGAAGCATTTGATTTCGTCGCCGTCGAGGATTGCGGCAAGGCCAACGTCTGCGCCATGAAGGCCGACGCCGTCGATAGCTTTTACAATGTCGGTACCGGCAAGCGCACCTCGCTGAAAGAATTGGCTGAAATGATTCTGGAACTGACGGGATGCGGCAAGCCGATCAATTATGCGCCGCGCAGCCAGGCGACCCTGGTGCGTAACCGTATCGGATGCCCAAAAAAGGCCAAAGCGGAGATCGGTTTTGAATCAGCACTTGATCTACGGGAAGGACTCAAACATCTGATCGAGTGGCGCAGGAACCATAAGGCTGAGGTGGAAGCTCGCCGCCGCGCAGTCGGCTTACCGGTGTAAGTAGAGATCCCTACCATGTGCGGTCTTGCCGGCGTCCTTGATCGAAGCGGAGAACCCGTTTCTCCTGTTATCCTGAAACGGATGACCGACGCCATCGCCCATCGCGGGCCCGATGGCGAGGGCCATTACATCGATGGCCCGCTCGGCCTCGGCCATCGGCGCCTGGCGATCATCGACCTTTCCGCGGCCGGCCACCAGCCGATGGCGACCGAGGATGGTCGCTTCGTCATCGCCTACAACGGCGAGGTCTACAACTTCAACGAACTGCGCGTGGAGTTGGAGGCGGTCGGCCACCGCTTCCACTCCCGCACCGATTCGGAAGTGGTCCTCAAGGCGCTGGTCCGCTGGGGCGAAAAGGCGCTGAATCGCTTCAACGGCATGTTCGCCCTGGCCTTGTGGGACAGGCAGAAAAAAGAACTCCTCCTCGCCCGCGACCGCTACGGCATCAAGCCGTTGTATTACGCCCAAGCCGGCAACAAGTTCATCTTCGGTTCCGAGGTCAAGGCTATCCTGGTCGATCCTGTCTACCGGGCGGAGATGGATCGCGAAGGGCTGCTCGAATATCTGACTTTCCAGAACTTCTTCACCGATCGCACGCTCTTCAAGGACGTTCGCCTGCTGCCCCAAGGCAGTTTCATGTGGATATCGCAGGGCAAAGTCGCAACAGCATCGGTCAAGTATTGGGATTACCGCTTCGAGGAGCCAGCACATCCGGCCGACGACGAAGAATATGTCGAAGAGCTCGACCGTCTTTTCCGGCAAGCGGTAAGCCGGCAGCTGGTGAGCGATGTCGATGTCGGCGTCTACCTCAGCGGCGGCATGGATAGCGGCTCGGTCACGGCTATTGCCGCGCGGCAACTGCCCTACATTAAATCTTTCACCTGCGGCTTCGACCTAAACTCCGCCTCCGGCGTGGAACGGGGCTACGACGAGCGCGATACGGCCGAATACATGTCCTACCTGTTCAAGACCGAGCACTACGAAATGGTCCTGAAGGCCGGCGACATGGAGCGCGTGATGCCCAGGCTCGCCTGGCACATCGAGGAACCCCGGGTCGGCCAGAGCTACCCGAACTTCTACGCCGCCCAGCTGGCGAGCAAGTTCGTCAAGGTGGTCCTCTCGGGCGCGGGCGGCGATGAGCTCTTTGCCGGCTACCCCTGGCGGTACTACCGGGCCGTCGTCAACGACGACTTTGAGCATTACATCGACAAGTACTACGGCTTCTGGCAGCGCCTGATTCCCAACGCGGACATCAAGCGTGTCTTCAAGCCGATCTGGCCGAGCGTCGAGCATGTGTGGACGCGGAACATCTTCCGCGACGTGTTCCTGCAGCATGCACCTTCGCTCACGCGCCCGGAAGACTACATCAACCACTCACTCTATTTCGAGGCGAAGACCTTCCTCCACGGCCTGCTGGTCATCGAGGACAAGCTCAGCATGGCCCATTCCCTCGAAACGCGGGTGCCCTTCCTGGACAATGACCTTGTCGACTTCGCCATGAAGATCCCGACGCGTTTGAAACTCGGGAATCTCACCGAAGTCATCAAGCTGAACGAGAACGAACCCGGCTCCAAGACCGCCAAGTATTTCCAGAAGACCCGCGACGGCAAGCTGCTGTTCCGTAGGGTCATGGAACGCCATATCCCTTCGGTCATCACCGACCGCGAGAAGCAGGGCTTCTCGGCGCCCGACGCAAGCTGGTTCAAGGGCGACAGCATCGACTATGTGCGCCGCAAGCTGTATCAGGGCCACCCCCGCATCTACGAATTCCTGGAACGCGACGCGGTGCAGAGCCTGACCAACGAGCACCTTGAAGGAAAGCAGAACCGCCGGCTGCTGATCTGGTCGCTGCTGAACCTTGAGAAATGGTGCGAGAAATTCCTCGCCTGACAGTCGAGTCCAATCCATGCGCTTAGCCAAAGGCCACTTTCAGGCATTTACGGAAGTCGTTTCATTGCTGACTCGTCATCGCGACCTGACTTGGGAGATGGCGAGGCGGGAACTCTCGGATCGCTACGCCGGACAAGCCTTTGGATTGCTGTGGGCGATCGGCCACCCGATGTTCATGATCGGGCTGTATGTATTCATGTTCGCTCTCGTTTTCAAGCAAAAGGTTGGGGGCACGGTTGACATGCCCTTGGACTACACGGCCTACCTCCTGTCTGGCCTTATTGCCTGGATGAGCTTTCAGGAGGCAATGGTTAAGAGTTGTACGGCGATCACTGGGAATGCTGCATTGGTTAAGCAGGTGGTCTTCCCCTTGGAGATATTGCCGGTGAAAGTTGTGCTGGCATCGCTATTCCCTCAGCTTGTTTCACTGGCCCTGCTGATTGCATATGTGTTGATTACTAATGGCTCCCTACATCTGACCTATCTGCTACTGCCAGTACTCATAGTCATGCAGGTCATGGCGATGATAGGTGTTGCTTACATACTTGCACCTATCGGAGCCTATTTCCGGGACATCAAGGATTTCATCCAGTTGTTTGCCACTACAGGCATGTACTTAATGCCGATTTTCTACCTGCCCACCTGGGTACCTAGCCTGTTCAAGCCTATTTTGTATATAAACCCATTTAGCTATCTGGTCTGGTGTTATCAGGATGCTCTTTACTTCGGTCGGTTCGAACATCCTTGGGCGTGGGGATTTAACGTAACAGTAAGCTTGGTCACATTTACCATCGGCTATCGGATCTTTCGCAAGCTCAAGCCTAGCCTGGGGAATTTGCTATGAGTAATGTGACTAGCCGTGACCGGGACATTGCGATAAGGGTCGTCAAGCTGTGTAAAACCTACAAGATTTATGCCCGGCCACTCGATATGGTGATGGAGGCCGTGACCGGGAAGCCCCGGCATAATGAATTTCATGCACTACGCGATGTTTCGTTCGAGGTTGGCAAGGGTGAAGTTGTCGGCGTAATCGGACCAAACGGTGCCGGCAAGAGCACGCTTCTCAAAATTCTGGCGGGAACCTTGGACAGGACTAGCGGCGAAATCGAAATCAACGGAAAGATATCTGCCATTCTGGAATTGGGAACCGGCTTTCATCCAGAGTATACCGGGCGAGAAAATATAATTATGGGTGGTATGTGTCTTGGCATGTCCCGCGCAGAGATTGAAGCAAAATCTGACTCAATTATTGACTTCAGCGAGTTGCGGCATGTAATCGACCAACCATTTAAGACTTATTCAAGCGGGATGCAAGCACGGCTAACATTCTCGACTGCAATCAGTGTAGAGCCGGAAGTTTTTATCATAGACGAGGCACTCGCTGCAGGCGATGCTTATTTTGTCAATAAATGTTTATCTCGAATTAAGGAAATCTGCACATCTGGAACCACAGTGTTCTTTGTTTCGCACTCTACTGATCTTGTACGACGCCTATGCTCGAAAGCGATCTTAATAGAGCATGGTGAAATTCAATCTTATGGTGCTTCTATTGATGTATGCGCTGATTATGATCAGCGCGTTCTTGCTGCGTCATCGCTGAGATACGAGGATACGAGCCGGGGGCAGCAAGGCACTCGCTCCCGAACAAGTAACTTCGCAATCGAGCATGTGCGTCTTCTAGATGATGTAGGGGAGATGCGTCATGCCTTCTACCAACACGACGCGCTATCGATACAAATTGACATCACCACCACTACCGAGGTTGCCAACCCTGCTGCCTGGATAAGATTAATGCGCGCGGATGGGGTGGTAGCAACAAGCTGGCTAAGCCATGAACCTGATTTTCATGACATCGGTGTCCTGCCTGTGGGTGCATCTACGGTTCAACTCGACATCAGCGATCTCTTGCTTGGCGATGGAGTCTATTTCTTGACGGTTGCTTTCTTTCCTGAAAAACGTGGGGCAGAAACAAGTTTTTATATTAATCCTCTAGCTATGTGGGATCGATGTGCAACCATAGAAGTAAAGCGACGAGGCAGACCACTCAGCACTTTATTTGACCAGCCTGTCGATCGGATTCTGGTCAAACGGCTTGAGGCGCTATGCGGGCAAGACCTTTAAGGTTGGATAAATATTTCATGGCAATTGATACTAACTTGTCGGCAGAGCAGCGCGAGCGCGATTATGAAGATAGCATTGCTCATCGTTATAACCGCGATTATCACGAGCCGCCTATCATGCAATCGCATTCGCGGGCCTTTATAGACTTCGTTATTAAGTACGTCCACCCTGGTGACCGAATCCTTGATCTTGGTTGTGCGGCTGCATCTTTATGGCCTTATTTCGAACAGCGGTTTGGCCCTACGATAACTATGGTTGGGGTCGATTTATCGCCGAAGATGATAGAGGAGGCGCGCGAACTATTTCCGAAAGGCGTTTTTCGGATTGGAAGCATGTTGGATATTCCCGCGGGTACGGGAGAATTCGATGTTGTCATCGTTTCTAGTGCTTTCCATCATATCAGCGATGCCGTCCTGCCTGTAGCACTTACCGAGATTTCACGTGTGCTCGATGAGCACGGAATTCTCCTTGGTAGGGAGCCGCTTGCGACAGGGCGGCTGGGCGATCGTGGCGGGTGGATAGCCGGCGCTTTGATGCAATTAAGGCATCTTACATATCGATTGTCGCACACGCGCGAATATCCAGAACCGGATCCAGGCCCTGACCACCATGCTTACGATGCAAAGAATTTTTTTAATCTAATAGAAAAAGTACTGACTGTAGTGGATGTTCAATTTCGCAATCCAGTCAGTCTATTTTTCGCGCGATCACGTCATCCATTAATCGTAAAGCTTGCTGACTTGCTTGACGACGTGATCAAACACAAAGAAGGGCAGGAAGTCTGCTACGCGGCACGAAAAAATTTTGCAGACGCAGGCGATGTTGCGAATTGTGTCGAGCGTGCGTTAAGGGAAAATTATATTGACGATATCCCAAAATTTCTCGCTTATGTTCAGGCGGCAAGTGAAACAATTGAGTCTCAACTAGAGGCAGAAATGGCACGCGCAAATGGAAAACTTGAGCGCCGCTTTATGCGGCGGCGTGCGTAATTACAGACAATTTTCTTTGAGCATAACATGGTCCTTTCGTACTCGAATCAGAAGTGGCTGGCTAATTTTCGAAAGGTACATGGCCGGGCGCCGCGTATTCTGCATATTGGAAATATTGCGAACAACGCTTACAACAACGCCAGGCTGCTCAATGAGGCAGGGCTCGATTGTGATGTGATCTGCTACGACTACTACCACATCATGGGCTGCCCGGAATGGGAGGATGCCGACTTTTCCGGCAGTTATGGCGACCAGTTCAAGCCAAACTGGGTTGCAGCGAACGTAAGAAATTTTAAGCGCCCGCGCTGGTTTGCACAGGGTCCAGTAAGAGATTGTATCGACTACTTACTTGTCAAACGCGAAGGGAGAATCTCTCGGGCTGAAACACTGTGGCATAAATTGGCGGTGCTGAATAGGAGCCAGTCATCGTTTTTTTATTGGCGGATTCAACTTAAGCATAAGCTCAAGAAAGCGTTACGTGCTTTTTCATACTTAGCTACTTCGCGCGGCCTCGCGTCGAGGATTGCAAAAAGTTGTGACCAAGGTCGTGTTTCTGCCTTCTCCAACAGCGAAATCTTTCGCCTATTTTCTGCTTGGACATTAATTGCAGCTGCACTTGTAATTCGGATTGGAGGGATTCCATTCAGGAAACTTCTCAAACCGAAAAGCATCATGGCCACATTTTCATTTGACGCCAGGGTGGCCAAGCTTGTCAAACAGTTTTCGGAAGCGTTTCCCGGGCGCCAGGACGCCCTCTCGGCAGCCGACATGGAAATGTATCGTCAGATAGTCCCTGATTGGGAAAGCCTTTTTAGGCATTATGATCTGGTCCAGGCTTACGCGACCGATCCGATATTGCCGATGCTCGCGGGGAAGCGGCCCTACATCGGTTTCGAACACGGGACGCTACGCAGTCATACCCTCAACGACGAGTCAATCTGTCGCCTGACTTCGCTGTCCTATCATTTGGCGGACCACGTCTTTATCACCAATGGAGACTGCCTGGAGTACGCTCGCAAGATTGGTGTAACCCGGTTTACGCCGATGCTTCACCCGGTGGACGAGCGCCGCTTAGCGCAGATCGAGGGGCGTTATGAGGGCCTGCGACGCGAACTCGGCGTTCGCCATGTCTTCCTATGCACCTTGCGCCATGACTGGGCCATCAAGGGCACGGATCAGTACATCCGCGCCTTGCCGGGGCTGGCCAGTACGCTTGGACGCGATTTCCGCGTCATCATGACGCGCTGGGGTGCCGAGCTGGACAAAAGCATCGCGTTGGCCGAATCCCTTGGCGTGGCGGATCTGATCGTCTGGAGCGAGCCTCTTTCGCGCCGAAAACTGATTGAGACGCTGAAGTCCGCGGATATCCTGTTTGACCAGATTGCATTGCCCCACTTCGGCGCAACCGCCCCCGAAGGCATCGCAGCCGGCATACCGGTCATCATGTCCTACAACCCGAAGTCGACCGAATGGCTGGTTGCGGAGCCGGCGCCCATACTGACTGCGCACAATGCCTCCGAAATTGCGGCGCAGGTGCCACGCGCGCTGGATCCTGCATGGCTGGACGACTATCGGCAGCGCGCTGCCAAATGGTTCGATGCGTACCACTCCTCGCGCCTTGTCGTGCAGGGGCATATGGATGCCTATCGCCGACTGATCCCCATCGATTGATTTATTCCTAGTTCATAAAGGAGCCTCACATGACATCCGATTCCACCGAGTTGAAGGCGCGCTACGACAAGTTTGCCGAAAGCCTGGATTACAAGACGACGGCCTGCGACTATCAGCTGCGGGAGCTGGAAATCAACCTCGGCGCGAGTTATATGAGCGATGGCCAGCGCGTGCTCGATGTCGGCTGCGGCCTCGGCTATGCGCCGGTGCAGTATGCGTCGCGCAACAACGTGGAGGCGCATGGTATCGACTACTCGGAGAAGATGATAGAGGGCGCGAAGCGCCTGCTTGGAGAAACGAAACCGGCGCTGCGCGGCACGGTTGCGTTCCAGCATGCATCGGTCCTGGAGCTGCCCTACGAAACCGGCAGCTTCGATGTGGTGACGAGTTCCCGCTGCCTAATGGCGCTTCTCGACTGGGATTTGCAGAAGAAAGCCCTCGTTGAGATTCACAGGGTGCTCAAGCCTGGCGGCCTGTACGTCATGATGGAAGGTACTTTCGACGGCCTTGATCGACTCAACGCCATGCGCACCCGCTTCGGCCTTGATCCGATCGCAGCCGATGGCAAGGACCGCCTCTTTACCCTCAAGTTTCAGGAGAGCCAGCTGATGGAATTCACCAAGCCGTTCTTCTCGCTTGAGGATACCCAGCGCTTTGGCATGTATTACTTCCTGACGCGCGTCGTGCAGCCTTTGCTTGTCGCCCCGGACAAGCCCAGCTATGACCACAAATTGAACGAGGTCGCCCGCGAGATCGCCAAGGTCGTGCCGGACTTCGAGGGGCTGGGACACCTAGTGGGCTTTATTCTTTCCAAGCGACACTAACGGGGCCGGGCTGTGATCAGTATTACGTTCGACACCGATCACATGAGCCGCGAGAGCATGTCGTGCTTTCTCGCGGAGCATCTGAGCAAGATGCCCGGCAGGGGAACCATTTTCGCCCATGCGGACTTGCCGGAGCTGCTGGCGACCGAACATGAGATATGTCCTCATCCGTTCATATCGGACCTCGGAAAATGGGACGAAGACCTGATCCGGCTCGAAGGCTACCTTCCTCACAAGCCGCTCGGCACCCGCCCTCATTCCTGCGTGTTTTCGCACATGGTCGGAATCGGGCTCAAGGAAAGGGGCTATGCCTATGTGTCCCAAGCCCAGAACCTCTATTCGACACATCTGGAGCCATTTCGCCATCCATGGGGAATCTGGGAATTGCCCATCTACTACATGGACAATATGGACTTTTGGATGTGCAAGAACTGGCCGGACAGCAAGCACGAACCGTTCGGACAGGACATCATCGAGCAGGCAGTCCTTGGCGACAGATTGTTTGTGTTCGACATTCATCCGCTTCACGTGGCGCTCAATACCCGGAGCCATGAAGATTACGTCGCGGTCAAGGAACTGGTAGTGACGCAGAGGCAAAGCCCCTTTGACCATGCCTTCCCGGGGAAGGGAACGCGCGACTTCTTCGGGCGGCTTTGCTCAAGAATGCACGAGGAAGGCGTTCGCTCGCATACGTGCAGTGAGGTCTTGCTCGCATACGGTTGCCTATGAAGGCGAGGGCAATCGCGCGGTTTGCGTTCGACTGTGCGCTGGTGCTAGCGTGCCTGATCGCGATTCTTGCCTGGCCGCTGCGGTACCTGCGCCGAATAGCGTCCGGCGGCCGCTTGAACAGCCTCTGGGCTGGAACGCCGATCATCAATATGGCGACCAACGCTAGGGCCGAACGTCTGCTGGGCGTCAATGCAAGATCGCTTGTTTACACGACCTACTTCATCACCGATGCCTTCGACTATGACTTGTCCAGGTGGACAAGAATCCCCCTGCTTGGCCGGGCGGTGCCTCTTCTTGTTTTCATATGGGCCTGTTTTTTCGCGGACCGGCTTCACTTTTACTGCGACAGGGGCATTCTTCCTTCGCGCGGGCATTTCGACTTCGATTACGTGGAACTGTACCTTTACCGGATACTGGGTATCCCGGTTTTCCTGTGGACCTACGGCGCAGACATCCGGAATGAGCGCATCTGCCGGGAGATGGGCGAGCCGAACTGCTGCACGAATTGCGACCGCCCCGGCCGCTATTGCGTGTGCGACCAAACCGTCGCCTTCCGCAAAATGGCGCGACTGAAATCGCTGTCAGTGGCGATCTTTGCAGGTATCGGGGACATGTTTGGCTATACGCCGGAAAGTCGGGACGATACTTATTTCTGGCCGCTCGATCTGGCGGCGGAGGGCGGCGAGCGTTATCGTCCCTACTTCCCGTCGCCTGCAGCGCACGGACCGTTGCGCATCGCCCATGCTTCCAACCACCGGCGCTTCAAGGGCACCAATTACCTCATCGAGGCGGTGGATGCCCTCAAGGCGGAAGGCGCCGATATCGAACTCGTATTAGTGGAGGGCGTGCCCAATCGGGAAGCGCTGAATCTCTATCGCTCGGCGGACATCATCTTCGACCAGTGCCTGATGGGTAATTACGGCTACTTCGCCCTGGAGGCGATGGCCCTCGGCAAGCCGGTGATGTGCTTTATCAGAAAACCGGATGAATATTTGTTGCATCCAGAGGAATGCCCGATAATTAATACTCACGTCATGACGCTGAAGGACGACCTTCGCCGGCTCGTGGCGCGTCGGGGCGAACTGGGTGAAATCGGCCGCCGCGGGCGAAGCTACGTCGAGAAGCATTTTTCGCTCGAGGCGTTTGCTGGCCGTCTGGAGAGGACGTATCGAGAATTGGGAGTGGTTGCATGACGGTATTGGTGATAGGCAGCGGCGGCTACATGGGGCGCCATTTGATGGCCGGGCTGTCGCGTTCGGGCGTGGGCGCGCGGGGAATGAGTTCGGCAGACGGGTCCGGCATCGACCCCGAGAGCGGCCTGTTGCCTGCGGCATTCGCCATTCCGTCCGGAACTACCACAGTAGTTTATATGGCGCAGTCGCCGCGCTATCGCGAGGTGCCCGAACAGGCGGCGCACGTGCTGGCCGTGAATACACTATCTGCGGTTCGTGCGGCGACACTGGCCCGCGCTGCAGGCGTGCGGCGATTTGTATATGTGTCGACCGGAACGGTGTATGCGCCGTCCTTTACCCCGATTGCGGAGGATGCCCCGGTTCGTCGCGACAGCTGGTATGTCCTGAGCAAACTGCACGGCGAGGAGGCGCTGAGCTTGTTTCGACAGGACATGGAGGTGATTATCGTCCGGC
The DNA here is from genome assembly GCA_040752115.1 of Pseudomonadota bacterium. GTDB lineage: Bacteria > Pseudomonadota > Gammaproteobacteria > Burkholderiales > Sulfuricellaceae > JBFMFB01. The sequence continues at coordinate 38,947 of JBFMFB010000004.1, forward strand.
CCTTTGGTATCTATGGCCCGGCCCAGAAGGGGCGACTGGTTCCCAACATCATTGAGTCCGTGATGGCCGGAAAGCCCATCGGTTTGCAGCCGCGACCGGACGATCCAGACGATGGCGAGGGGTTGAGGATCTCGCTTTGCTACATAGACGACGCCACCGATGTGCTGCTGCGATTGGTGCGAAACGGTGGCCCCGCGTACCTGAATCTTGCAGGTAGCGAAGCGCTGAGCATTCGTTCAATCGCGAATCGAATCGGCACGTTGACAAGCCGCCAGCCTGTGTTCCAACAGTCCAGCACCCCGCGCGATACCGATCTCGTTGCCGATATTCACTTGCTACAAGACGCTGTGCATCCCTTGTTTACGCGCTTCGAGGATGGGCTCGCACGCACTTGGGCCGCTATGAAAGAATCGTCATGCTGACTCCAAGTATCGAAGGTTTCGTCGACGGCAATGGGGTAACCTACCGCTACGCCGAGTTGCAGGGGACAGATCCTGATGCAGCTTGGGTCAGCCTCCAAGATGCTTCGATCGAAGAATATCTCAACCAAGACTCGATGATCCCGGCGGAGATCCAAACGCTATATGAACTGTTCGATGGATTCATCGCCTCCGTCCTGTCCGGCAAGCGCAAGCAGCGTATTCTGGATGTTGGATGCGGGATCCGCAGTAACTGGCCGCCCTACGTCAGGTCGCTGCAGATCGGACAAGCGGCGACTAGTAATGTCTACGTTGGACTGGATCCTCTGAAGCATAATATGTCTGGTCGACAATACCCGTTCATCGCTGGACGTCTGGAGGACCTGCCTGGGACCCTCAACGCGCGCTTCGATGCCTTCCTTTTCTCAACGTCACTGGATCACTTCCAGGACATCCGCCAATGCGCGGCGGTCATCTCGTCGCTGGCGAACCCAGGAGCGGTGTCCATCTTCTGGATCGGTCTACACGATCCGGCCATCGTTGCCGAACAGGTGGGTGCCCACGTTTTCCGTAAGATTTTCGCTTCCCTGCACCCGGTGCGCTTTCTGTGGCGCTATCTGGAGGCTGGGTTTAGAGTTCCAGTGACCTACATTCGATTACTGGCGCGAAGAAGTAAGTTGCTGACCGGCAAACCACTGGACAACCTGCACTTCCATTACTTTACCGAACGCAATCTGCGCCCTGCGCTGGAGCTGTTTGGTGAAGTGGAGCGCTACCTGCAGGTACCGGGAACGAACAGCGTTTTCGTCTGTGTCCGGCATCGCTGAACTTGGCCGGCTTCGGTGATGGTCGGTAGATTCCTCCACGATAGCGCTCTTTATAGTATAGCGAACTTGGCAGCGCGTGGCCTGGTCTTGATCATGCTGCCGCTCTACACTCGCACACTGACGCCAAGCGAGGTCGGCGCGTACGAGTGGTTCACCGCGATCAGCATGTCGCTACTGGCGGTGCTGCCACTGGAGATCACGCAGGCTGTGGCCCATCTGCGTACGCAGAAACTGGATGACGAGACGCTCCGCCGACAGGTCCGAACCGCATTTAGCTTCACGCTGCTGGTCTTTGGTATCTTTGCGGTGGTGGTTACTGTGGCATCACAGATGCTTTCCGGTATGGTGCTCGGCGGCCGTTTCGAATCTTGGCTGATCATTTGTTCGGCATGGCTGCTGTTCCTCAATGGCGTTCTGTACTTCCTGCAAAACGAGCTACGGTGGACCTTGCAGGCCAAGCAATACGCCCTGACTTCGCTGGCGACCGCCGTCGTCACGGCGGCAGCCGCACTGATCTTCCTCGCCATGTTCGACCTCGGGCTGCTAGGGCTGTACGGTGCGCTGATACTGGGTGTTGCGGCCGGTATTCTACTGGCGATTCGGTGCATGCCGCAGCAGCCTGGGTGGCGCATTGAGCGCGGCCACCTCGCGGCCATGCTGGCGTTTTCGGCACCATTCGCTGTCGCCAGCCTGTCCATCATTCTCGCCACGACGATAGACCGGATCATGATTGCGCAGCTTCTCAATCTGGAATCGCTGGGACAGTATGGGGTGGCGCTGCGCATCGCGTCGGTGGCTATGCTGGCCTTCCAGGGTTTTCAGCTCGCCGTGCTGCCGGCGACCGTCGGTCAGCGGGACGGTGCGCGGCGCGAATCGAGCCTCGAACAGTCCTTCCGCATCTTTCTATTGATCGCGATCGCGATCGCGATCGGCTTGGGCGCAGTCGCGCCCGAGGTGCTGTCGCTGGTCGCCACCGATGCTTACCGTGGTTCTGAGGTTTACATCCCCGTCCTGCTGATCGGCATCGTATTTTCTGCCGCGTATCCGTTCGCGCCTGGTCTCTGGCTGCGAGGCCATACGAAGCGCATGGGGTTGATCGGAATCTGCATCGTGCTGGTCGGATTGTCGGCGAACTTTACCCTGATCCCGCTCGCCGGGTCCATGGGTGCAGCGCTCGCGTATGCGGTCACCGGCTTGAGCTATTGCCTGGTGATGTTCTGGGCCAGCGACCGGGTATTACCGGTCGGGCGGCGTTATGCGCCGCTGGTGCTGGCGTGCATCGCATTCATGGCCGGTTGCATCGCGATGGCCTGGATGCTTGCGGCGCAAGAGGTGCTAGCCTTTCGCATTGTGCTCGCCGTGGTGGTGACGATACTGTCGGCATGCTTGCTCACCAGCCGGGATGAACGGAGGAATGCAATCGGGAAACTGGGGTCACAATGGGGAAAGTTTTGAATCGCGCAGGGGAAGGTGCAGTGAGAGTAATGCACTGCCCGGAACTGGTCGGCGGACAGGCTATGTGCGTGGCGCGGCATGAACGCGCGCTGGGGGCCGAGAGCGTGGTCGTTGCGTTCAACGAATCGGTATTCGGCTATCCTGCCGACGAGATCCTGTGGCACAAAGGCGCCTCGCTGGTTACTCAGGAATCAGCGCGTTGGCGGCTATTCGGGCGCGCGCTGCGGCAATTCGACGTGATCCACTACAACTTTGGCGCACCAATGCTGAACTGGGGTAGCCTCACCGGCCGTCACTGGCAAATGGCGGGCGGACTGGGCGGAATCTACGCCGCGATGAACCGGATGATCGAATTGCCGCTGATGAAGCGAGTTGGCAAGGTCATTGCCGTTACCTATCAGGGCGATGACGCAAGGCAGGGCGACTACAGCCGGAAGAACTTTGACATCTGCATCGCACGAGAGGTCGATGACAGCTACTACTCGGCGGTGAGCGATCAGGCAAAGCGGGACCGTATCGCGCTTTTCGAGCGTCATGCCGACCTTATTTACACGCTCAATCCGGACCTGATGCATGTATTGCCACCGCACGCGCGCTTCATTCCATACGCTCACATTGATCTTGACCAATGGACGCCAGTAGCTGGCAGCGGCGGTGTGCGGCCGCTGGTCGTGCATGCGCCTAGCCATCGCGGCGCCAAGGGCACTCGCTACATCCTTGCCGCCGTCGAAAAACTGAAGGCACAGGGTGTGCCGTTTGATTTCCTATTGGTCGAAGGCTTGACGCAGCGGGATGCGCGGAAACTTTACGAGCGCGCGGATATCGTGATCGATCAACTGCTGGCTGGCTGGTATGGTGGATTCGCGCTCGAAGTGATGGCGCTCGGCAAGCCGGTTATCTGCTATTTGCGGCACGAGGACTTCGGATGCCTGCCGGAGAAGATGCGCCGCGAGTTGCCGATGATTGAGGCAAAGCCAGACACGATAGAGAAAGTCTTGCGATTCTGGCTGAGCCAGCCCCCCGAAGAGAGGGTGCGAAGAGGCATGGCGGGACGCGCTTTTGTGGAGCAATGGCACGATCCGCGCAGGGTCGCGCAACAGCTGCTCGACGATTATCGGGGCGTAATAGAGCGCAGGGCGCCATAATGTGCGGTATTTCTGCCATCGTTTCCGCAGGTCCCTTTCCTGTCGCAAGCCTGAAGGCCATGACTGCAGTCATCCGGCACCGTGGGCTTGATGATGAGGGCTACGTACTCTTCGGCCGTGGAGACCCCGCATGCTGGTCCGGGGACGATACGCCGGCCTCCGTCCTCGAATCCGCGCTTCCATGGCGACCGATCGGCCATATCTCACACGCCTCTGGCGCGGAGAGGCAGGTGGGCTTCGGACATCGACGTCTCTCCATTGTCGATATGTCGCCGTATGGCCACCAGCCGATGAGCTACGCCTCCGGCCGCTACTGGATCACCTACAACGGCGAGGTGTACAACCACGTCGAGTTGCGTGAGGAATTGCAGCGACTCGGTCACTCGTTCGTGTCGCACTCGGACACCGAAGTCATCCTGGCGGCCTACGCCCAGTGGGGAGCGGACTGCCTTGCTCGCTTTAACGGCATGTGGTCGCTGGTCATCTTCGATGCCTCGGCACAGACGTTGTTCGTGGCGCGCGATCGTTTTGGCGTCAAGCCACTGTACTACTGGGCCGGGCCGGGCGGACACCTGGCCATCGTTTCGGAGATTAAGCAGCTCACCGTCCTGCCAGGGTGGGCCGCGCGACTGAATGCACAACGCGGCTACGACTTCTTGGTATGGAATGTCACCGACCATACCGACGAGACGCTCTTCGACCGCGTTTTCCAGCTGCCGCCAGGGCACAGCATGCTGTTGAATCTTGCGAATTGGTCCCGCTCGGTGGGCACTGACGGTCGCTTGCCTGCACAGGCTTGGTACCGGCTAAATCCGCCGGCATTCGAGGGCAGCTTCGAAGAGGCGGCGCGCGATTTCCGACAACTGATGACCGATTCGGTGCGGCTGCGGTTGCGCGCGGATGTGCCGGTGGGTTCGTGCCTGTCCGGCGGACTCGACTCTTCGACTATCGTGTGCGTCATGCGGAAGTTGCTGGACGAGGAAAGCGACCGTGCGGGGCAACTCACCTTTTCGGCCTGCTCCGACGTGGCCAGCATCGACGAGGGGGCCTGGATCGACCTTGTGGTGCAACGCACGGGGGTGCAGGCCCACTATATCACCCCGAGTCTGGATGGGCTGTTCCGCGAATTGCCTGCGCTCGCCTGGCATCAGGATGAACCCTTCGGTTCAACCAGCATCTATGCGCAATGGAGCGTGTTCCGCCTTGCCGCAGGTACGGGCTTGAAGGTGATGCTGGATGGCCAGGGTGCGGATGAGCAGCTCGCCGGCTACCATGGATTCCTGGCCCCGCACTTGGCAAGCTTGCTACGCAGCGCTCGCCTGATTAAGCTGACACGGGAAATCCATGCACTCCGGAGACTCGGATATTCTCCATTGCACGCCGCCAAGCTGTTGGCCGACAGTCTGCTGCCCGACCAGTTGCGTCAGCGGCTGCGGCATGCAGTGGGCAAATCTTCGGCTTGGGACAATCCGTGGCTGGATACGGCGCGCCTGGGCAATGGTCCGATCGACTCAACGGCCGCAGCCGGGCGGCAGACTGGATCAGTGCGGGAGTTTTCGCTGGAGCTGCTGCAAGCAAAGAGCCTGCCGATGCTTTTGCACTGGGAAGACCGGGACTCGATGGCGCATGGCATCGAGTCCCGCGTGCCGTTTCTGGACTACCGCTTGGTCGAGTTTGCCATTTCGCTCCCAGACGACTTCAAGCTGTCCCGGGGGCTGACCAAACGTGTGCTGCGCGAATCCATGAAAGGTATCCTTCCTGAGCCGATTCGCCGCCGCACGGACAAAATCGGTTTTGCGACACCGGAGGAGGTATGGATGCGCAAGGAAGCGCCACAGCGATTTCGCGCAGCGCTGCACAAAGCAGTAGACCAGTCGCATGGCATGCTTACGCCAGAGGCGTTTCGCTATTTCGAGGATGTGCTCGCGGGGCGACGGACATTCTCATTTCTGCCATGGCGCATGATTTCCTTCGGCGCGTGGATGAACTGTTTTGGTGTGAAGCCAGACTGAGCCGTGAAAATCCTGCTGATCAGTTACCACTTCCCGCCTTACAACGCCGTTGGTGCAGTGCGCCCAGGAAAGCTTGCCAAGTTCCTACACCAGCGCGGCCATGAGGTGCACGTCATTTCGGCCAGCAGGCAACCATTCGCTACTGGACTACCGCTAGAAATTCCTGCCAAGCATGTCGTATATGCCAACGGCTGGTCAGCCAACGCACCGGTGCAGTGGCTGCTGGGTGGGCGCAAACGGGTGGCACGCCACGGTTATCTAGGCAGCGGGCGCTCTTGGCTGCGCCGGCTTGGGTGCTGGTACAAGACGCTGCTGCACTGGCCTGATGCGGAGGTGGGTTGGGCAGGAGCGGCGCTGGCTGATGGTCAGCGGCGGTTAGCTGAGGGTGGCTTCGGCCTGATTTACGTGAGCGCACCACCATTCTCGGCATTGCGCGTTGGGGCAAGGCTGTCGCGCGAGAACGGTATACCTTGGGTGGCTGAATTCCGTGATCTATGGTCCGACAACCATGCCTATGCTCACCCCGCTTGGCGTCGGGCGATCGAGCGGCATTGGGAGGAACGGCTGTTGCGTACTGCCGCGGCACTGGTGACGGTATCGCCGCCGCTCGCGCGCACGCTTGAGCGTTTCGGCAAGCCGGTCTGGGAGGTGCGCAACGGTTTCGACCCTGACGATCTGCGAGATCTACCGCCGCCGCTGGTCACGGACACAGATACGCTACAGATTGCCTATACCGGCAATGTTTATCCGGGGCACCACGATGTAGATTTGTTCTGCGAAGGACTGGCGCGGCTGCGTGCCATGGGCAATCGGGTACGGGTGCAGGTAGCCGGTCGTAACATTGTACCGCTACTGCAAGCCGCGCGCACACACGGTGTAGAGGACTGGTTCGATGTGCGATTCACGGTTGCACGGAGCGAGGCGCTGTCCATGCAAAGAGCAGCCGATGTGTTGCTGATGTTTCTGTGGCAGGGCGGCGAGGGCGGCATCTACACCACCAAACTATTCGAATATGCGGGCGCAGGTCGGCCCATTCTTGCAGTGGGGCCGTCTGGCAGCGATGTGGCGCACTGGATCGGCAGCGCGTGCGTGGGTGCCTGCGCATCCACTGCGGCGGATGTTGCCGCATTACTGGCCGCTTGGCACCAGCGCAAGCGCGAAGCCGGGGTGCTGGTGGTAGAACCCGCGCCGGGGCACGACTTCACGCGCCAGACACAGTTCGCGCAGTTGGAAGTGAAGCTTCTGGCGCTGGCCAACGATACACGCGAGGGATGCGTATGAACAGCGACGCGCGTCCCTCGCTTTTGCATGGCGCTCTATCTGCAGTTCTGGCGATGGGCGTGTGGTTACTTGCGATCTCGAGAAAATCACCCCGGTTCGTGAAAAGTACGTGAAATCTATCTGTTTTGTTACTGCGTCGCCAATGACGTTGCGCGCATTCATGCGTAACCACCTGCTTTGCCTGTCCGGACGCTACGAAGTCTCGGCGGTCGCGGATTTCACGGAGGGCGATCTGACTGCCGACTGGTTCCCCGGAGTCCGCCTGGTGTCGGTTCCGATTGCCAGGCGGATCAACCTACTTGGCGACCTGAAGGCGTTGTGGGAGCTGTATCGTTATTTCCGTGCCAGACGCTTTGATGCGGTGCACTCAGTTACGCCGAAGGCCGGGTTGCTGGCAATGATCGCGGCGCGCCTTGCTGGGATTCCGCATCGGATTCATTGCTTCACGGGGCAGGTGTGGGCGACGCAGCAGGGCCTCGGCCGCGAATTATTGAAGAATGCGGATCGCCTCATTGCGGCAAACGCTACGCACGTTCTTGCTGACAGCCATTCTCAGCTTGAGTTTCTTGTCAGCGAACACATATTGCGTCCGGATGGGGCCGAGGTGTTGGGGCACGGCTCGATCTCAGGCGTTGATGTTGGCCGATTTCGGCCTGATGCTGCTCTGCGCGCATCGATTCGTCAGGCGTTGGGTGTGCCGAAAGATGCCTTTCTCCTGCTCTTTGTAGGCAGGCTTAATCGGGACAAAGGAGTACTCGATCTGGCTGACGCATTTGCAAGGTTGACACGGGAGAACAACGCAAGCTGGCTGTTGATGGTCGGTCCCGATGATGAAGAAGGAATCGCAGCCCGATTCGAGCAGAGATGTGGCAGTGCGATGGCACGCGTACGACGCATCGATTACACCTCTACACCTGAGCATTACATGGCCGCGGCGGATGTCTTCGTGTTGCCCAGTTATCGTGAAGGCTTCGGGAGTGTGGTGATCGAAGCCGCCGCTTGTGGAATTCCAGCAGTTGCTTCGCGGATATATGGACTAACTGACGCAGTGGAAGAGGGGGCAACCGGACTGCTGCAACCCGCCGGGGATGTCAACGGGTTGTATGACAACTTGCTTCTCATCAGCGCGGACAGCAAGTTACGTGCCGAGATGGGAGAAAGGGCGCAGGTGCGTGCAAATGCTCACTTCTCCATGATATCCGTAACTGCGGCATTGTCTGCGTACTATGAAGGTATTTTTGGAACGTCGGCTTGAGATCTATGAAGTGAAACGAATATTCGACGTTTTCGTGGCCTGCGGGTTGCTCGCGCTGTGCACCCCCGTCATGTTGCTGATCGCCATAGCCGTACGTATCGCAATGGGGTCGCCTGTGTTGCTGCGACAGATGCGCCCAGGGTTAGGAGGGCGGCCCTTCGCTTTCATCAAGTTTCGCTCGATGACGAACGCGCGCGATGCAAGCGGCGAGTTGTTGCCCGACGAGTTGCGCATTACGAGATTTGGGGCATGGTTGCGTCGCTCAAGCCTTGATGAGCTTCCACAGTTGTTCAATGTGTTGCGGGGCGACATAAGCATCGTAGGACCGCGCCCGCTGCTAATGGAGTATCTGCCACTATATAACGACGAGCAACGCCGTAGGCATGACGTGCGCCCAGGTATCACCGGCTGGGCGCAGGTGAACGGGCGTAATGCCATTTCCTGGGAAGAGAAATTCAAGCTGGATGTCTGGTATGTGGACAACCAGTCCTTCTGGCTGGACTTGAAGATTTTGTTCTTGACGCTGAAAAAGGTGTTGAAGCGAGAAGGCATAAATGCGGAGGGGCATGTGACCGTTGAAAAATTTCGGGGGAGCAGTTCATGAAGCGGCTAGCGGTGTTGGGGGCTAGCGGCCACGGCAAGGTGGTGGCCGATGCGGCGGAACTGGCTGGCTGGAACGAGATAGTGTTTTTCGATGACGCCTGGCCATCACGGAATACCAACGGCATATGGAAGGTGGCCGGCGATACAACATCGCTGCTTGCCGCTGGAGGACAATTCGACGGAGTGGTGGTGGCAATCGGCGATAACCGGGTGCGGCTTGAGAAGCAGAATCTGCTGCTGGAGCGGTCGCTGCCAGTGGTTTCGGTAATTCACCCGGCGGCGGTGGTGAGCCGGTATGCAGCGATTGGCACGGGTTCTGTGCTGTTTGCCGGGGCGGTGGTCAATGCCGGGGCTGCGCTCGGACAGGGATGCATCATTAATACCGGAGCATCCGTGGACCACGACTGCGTGCTGGAAGCCGGGGTGCATGTCAGCCCCGGTGCACGCCTGGGGGGCGCAGTGCGGGTAGGGAAAATCACCTGGATCGGTATCGGCGCCTGCGTGCGGCAGTGCGTGTCGATTGGGGCGGGCGCGATGGTCGGCGCCGGGGCTGCGGTAGTCAGCAATGTACCGGATTCAGTCACAGTGGTGGGGGTGCCGGCGCGGGCCGTACCGCCATCCGGGGATATTTGAGAGTCCTTTTCAGATGCTGAATACACCTTTTTCCCCCTGGCCAGCCTTCACTCTCGAGGAGGCTGAGGCTGTATCACGCGTACTGTTGTCCAATCGGGTCAACTATTGGACGGGTACCGAGTGCCGGGAATTCGAGAAAGAGTTTGCCGCCTGGTGTGGCGCTGACTATGCAGTAGCATTGGCCAACGGTACAGTAGCGCTGGATTTGGCGCTGAAAGCGCTGGGCATCGGTCCCGGTGATGAGGTGGTGGTGACACCCCGCACCTTTCTTGCATCTGTCTCTTGCGTGGTTACGGCGGGTGCGATCCCCGTGTTCGCCGATGTGGATCGGGATAGCCAGAACATTACTGCCAAGACCATCCAGGCAGTGATAACACCACGCACTCGTGCCGTCATCTGTGTGCATCTGGCGGGATGGCCGTGCGATATGGACCCGATCATGGCGCTTGCCAAAGAGAAGGGCCTGTTCGTGATCGAGGACTGCGCGCAGGCACATGGGGCGCGTTACAAGGGGCGTTCGGTGGGCACCATCGGACATGTGGGGGCATGGTCGTTTTGCCAGGACAAGATCATTACCACCGGCGGCGAGGGCGGGATGGTGACGACCAATGGCCACGCGCTCTGGTCGCGCATGTGGTCCTACAAGGATCACGGCAAATCCTGGGATGCCGTACATGAGCGCCAGCATCCGCCGGGATTCCGCTGGTTGCATGATTCTTTCGGCACCAACTGGCGCATGATGGAAATGCAAGCGGCAATCGGGCGCATTCAGCTTAGGCGGCTGCGTGATTGGCATAAGCGACGTGTGGCCAATGCAGGGCGCATCTGGTCGGCTGCATCACGGCTGCCAGGGCTGCGGGTGCCGGTAGTTCCAGCAGCGATGGCGCATGCAGCCTACAGGTGCTATGTGTTTGTCGATCCGGAAGCATTACAGTCGGGTTGGGACCGCGACCGGATCATGGATGAAATCAATGCACGGGGCGTGCCTTGTTACACGGGATCCTGCTCCGAGGTCTATTTGGAAAAGGCCTTCGATAACACCGGCTGGCGGCCAAAGGAACGTTTGCCGGTGGCCAAGGAGCTGGGAGAGACCAGCTTGATGTTCCTGGTGCATCCCTCGCTTACTAAAGCGGAAATGGACAAAACGGTTGAGGCGATCGCAGCCGTGATGTCTAGCGCAACAAAACAGAAGGAATGCACGTAGAGGCGGGTTAGCGCCGCCCCCTGATGCTGCATTACCTTGAAAAACGGTCATCGAATTTGGGATTTTCAATGTATGGCAGCATGATCTTTCCATGATCGAACGCCCTCACAGGCTTGCCCGCATTCGCCAAGCGCTCATCCGAAGCTGTGCGCGGCCTGCCGATGGCGAATGTTTTCTGTACTTGCTCAGCATTTTGAGTAAAAATACTCAGCCATGCGAGCAAACGATGCGTATCATCGGCCCCAGTACGAAATTTTGCTGTCCCGTCTCCGGGAACCGAGGCGTTTTATCCAGATTCTGGCCGGCCCCCGGCAGGTGAGGGTCAGGACGTACGGAATTACCATGGAATCCGTGTCTTATCCGCGTCGCCTAGAGGCGCCTACTTTTGGTCATCCGTGGCCAACTGAGGTTTTCAGGATAAATTCCTTGCCTGACGACAAAAAAATCGTCCAAAATGCATCGCCATTGACTAATGGACGATATTTTGTGGATTTGCCGCGCACACTTTCTGCCTACGCCCTCTCCGCCAGCGCGCTGTTTCCCGTGCTGCTGCTCACCGGGGCGCGTCAGGTGGGCAAAACGACGCTTCTCCGCGATCTTTCGGAAGCGGAACGCAAATATGTCACCCTGGATGATCCTCTGGTTTTGCGTCTAGCACGGGAGGATCCTGCGCTTTTTCTACAGCGTTTTTCCCCTCCGGTGCTGATCGATGAAATTCAGTACGCGCCGGAATTACTGCCGCATATCAAGATGGCGGTGGATGAGCGGCGGCGCTCGGGGATGTTCTGGCTGACGGGCTCGCAACCTTTCCACTTGATGCGGGGCGTGTCGGAGTCTTTGGCGGGGCGGGTGGCGGTGGTGCAACTGCTGGGCTTTTCGCACCGGGAAATCCTGGGAAAAGGCGCCGAAGCATACCCGGCCTTTCTGCCCACGCCTGCTGTGCTGGAATCATTGCAGGCGTCCAGTTTTCCGCTCGATGCAAGGCAGCTCTATAACCTGATTTGGCGCGGTTCGTTCCCGGCGATGGCCGCCAACCCGGAAATGGACCGAGACCTGTTCTACGGCTCCTATGTGCAAACCTATGTGCAGCGGGACGTGCGTGATCTGGCTCGCGTGGGTGATGAACTGGCATTTCTGCGCTTTTTGCGGGCCGCAGCGGCGCGCACCGGTCAGCTGCTAAATGTGGCGGAACTGGCGCGGGATGCCGATGTTGCGCCCAATACCGCGAAAAGCTGGCTGTCGATTCTTGAAGCTTCCGGCTTGGTGTATTTGCTGCAACCCTGGCACAACAACGTGACCAAGCGGCTGGTGAAAACACCCAAGCTGTATTTTCTGGATACCGGGCTGTGTGCCTATTTGACGCAATGGTCCAGCCCCGAGACGCTCGAGGCCGGGGCTATGTCGGGGGCCATTTTTGAAACCTGGGTGATGGTGGAACTGCTCAAGAGCTATTGGCATCACGGGCGGCAGGCACCTTTCTGCTATTTCCGCAACAAGGACCAACGCGAGGTTGACTTGCTGATCGAAAGTGATGGCGTGCTTTACCCGGTGGAGTTCAAGAAATCCGCTTCGCCATCCCGCGACGCGCTTCGGGGCATGATCGCGCTGGAAAATCTGGGTGTCGTGGTGGGGCCGGGGGCTGTCGTCTGCATGGTGACACAAGCGCTGCCGTTGAGCCGCAAAGTCGTGGCGGTACCGGCGGCATTGCTGTGATTCGGCAAGCCGATTCCGCTTGCGATAAATCCGACAAAGTATAGGTGCTCACCCGAAGCTGCGCGGGCATGCTGCCGATGGCGAATGTTTTCTGTACTTGCTCAGCATTTTGAGTAAAAATACTCAGCCATGCGAGCAAACGATGCGTATCATCGGCCCCAGTACGAAATTTTGCTGTCCCGTCTCCGGGAACCGAGGCGCTTTATCCAGATTCTGGCCGGACCCCGGCAGGTAGGAAAAACTACGCTTGCCCGCCAGGTTGCGGAATCTCTGGGAGCAAGCGTCCACTACGCATCGGCGGATGAACCAGCGATCAAGGGCCGGGCGTGGTTCATGCAGCAGTGGGAGACCGCTCGCGTGCTGGCGCGCGGAGCCGGAATGTCCGGAGCGGTGCTCATTCTGGACGAGGTGCAGAAGCTGCCTGGCTGGGCGGAGACCGTCAAGGCCTTATGGGATGCGGACACCGCCTCCGGGCTGCCGTTGCGGGTGGTGCTGTTGGGCTCTTCCCCGCTCCTGATCCAGCGCGGTGTGACGGAAAGTCTTGCCGGGCGTTTTGAATTGTTGCGCCTGTCGCACTGGAGCTACCCGGAAATGCGGGCGGCCTACGACTGGGATGTCGACAGCTACGTGTTCTATGGAGGGTATCCGGGGGCCGCGCCTCTGATCGGCGAGCCGGCACGCTGGAGGGCGTATGTCAACGATTCCCTCGTCGAGACGAGCATTGCGCGGGACATCCTGCTGATGACGCGGGTGGACAAGCCCGCGCTGTTGCGGCAGCTGTTCGAGCTTGGGTGCAGCTATTCGGGACAGGTGGTGTCCTTTACCAAGCTGCTCGGCCAGCTGCAGGATGCCGGAAACACGACGACACTGGCCCACTACCTGGAGTTGCTGGAAGGCGCGGGCATGTTGGCGGGCCTTCAGAAATACGCCGGCCAGGTTCTGCGTCGCCGGGGTTCGAGCCCGAAATTCCAGGTGCTCAACACGGCTCTCCTGGCAGTGCGGGAGCATAGGACGCTTGCCGATGTTCGCGCGGATGCGTCGGTCTGGGGGCGCTTTGCCGAGAGCGCTGTGGGGGCTCATCTCGTCAACGGGGCGAAGAGCGCCGGTTTCTCCGTCCATTATTGGCGCGAGGGCGACAAGGAAGTGGATTTCGTGCTCGAGCGGGAAGGGCGGCTCGTGGCGATCGAAGTCAAAAGCGCGCGCCTGATGGGGGTCGCGAAGGGGATGGAGGCCTTTGTTCATGCGTTCAATCCTTTCCGCATCCTTCTGGTCGGCGAGGGGGGAGTGCCGCTCGAAACATTTCTCAGCCAGCCGGCAGAGGGGTGGTTTGACTGAACCCGAATTCCACTGTTAACCGCTTCTTTCGATGAGTACCGCAGGATATCCGGCAAGCGCCTGCTGGACGGATTGCTCGCCCTTGCGGCGCTGATCCCGACAGCTGTGCCGATGCTGCTGATCGCTCTTTTGGTGAAGCTGACTTCGCCCGGGCCGGTTCTCTATTGGTCCGATCGCGTCGGGCGCGGCAACCGCATTTTCAGAATGCCGAAGTTTCGCAGCATGCGCGCGGATACGCCGGCGGTGGCCACCCATTTGCTCGCCGATCCGGCCGCCTGGCTGACTCCGATCGGCTCCTTCCTGCACAAGACCAGCCTCGACGAACTGCCCCAGCTCTGGAGCATTCTCAAGGGCGACATGAGCTTTGTCGGCCCACGCCCGGCGCTCTACAACCAGGATGACCTGATCGCCCTGCGCACCGGCCACGGGGTGCACGAGCTGGCGCCCGGGCTGACCGGCTGGGCGCAGGTCAACGGCCGCGACGAGTTGCCGATCCCAGAGAAGGTCAAGCTGGATGCCGAATACCTTCGCCGGCAGTCGTTCGGGTTCGATCTCCGGATCCTGTGGCTGACGTTCGTGCAAGTTCTGCGGCGGGACGGCGTGTCCCATTGATGCCCCGAACAAAGCCGCCCTTCTCGTTTTGCCCTGCCCCGCATCGCCAGGCAACCCGTCGGCTGCGCCGGGGTGCGATCCGGATAATTGTAAATTCAATTGACAATATGCCGGATGCAGGCATAATGCCGCCATGATCTCCCGCGCTGCCACCCCTGCGTTGAAACGTCTTGCCGCCTGGTATCCTGCGGTTGCGATTACAGGTCCGCGCCAGGCGGGCAAGACCACTCTGGCGAGAGCCGTGTTTCCGGACAAGCCGTATGTTTCGCTGGAAGACCCTGACCAGCGCGAGTTTGCAACGAACGATCCGCGAGCCTTTCTTGGCCAGTTTCCGGAGGGGGCGATTCTGGATGAAGTGCAGCGGGTGCCGGAATTGTTTTCGTGGCTGCAAGGGCGGCTGGATGAGGATCGTCGGATGGGGTTGTTTATTCTGACGGGCTCGCAGCAGTTCGATCTGTTGCAAGGGATATCCCAGTCGCTGGCCGGAAGGGTGGGCGCCCTGCATCTGTTGCCGTTCTCCGCCGGAGAACTACTGGGCACGCCCCATGCGCCTGCCAGCCTCGAAAAAATGCTGCTGGGCGGGTTCTATCCGCCGCTGTTCGACCGGGACATTCCCCCGCATGTGTGGTATGCGGATTATGTCTCCACCTATGTCGAGCGCGACCTCCGGCAGATGATCAATATTCGTGATCTTTCCGCTTTCCGGCGGTTTTTGCGGACGTGTGCCGCGCGGACCGGGCAGTTGCTCAATCTTTCGGCGCTGGCGGGGGATTGCGGGGTAACGCACAATACGGCGAAAAGCTGGATTTCGGTTCTGGAAGCCAGTTACTTGGTGGCGCTTTTGCCGCCGTGGCACCGCAACCTAGGCAAACGGCTGATAAAGGCGCCAAAACTGTATTTCCTCGATACGGGCCTGGCAGCTTGGCTGGCCGGCATACGCAAGGCGGAGGATTTGGCGCTGGGCAGCATGCGGGGGCCGCTTTTCGAAACATGGATTGTCAGCGAGTTCATCAAGTATCGCCACAATCATGCTCTCCCAGACGAGCTGTATTTCTGGCGCGATGCCCACGGCAACGAGATCGATCTGCTCGTCGAGCGAGGGCCGGAAACGGTGTTCGCAGTGGAATGCAAGGCCGGGCAAACGGTGGCGGGGGACTGGTTCAAGTCGCTGCAGGGATTTTGCGAGGCTGCCGGGTGCGAACACTCCGCATTGATCTATGGCGGCAAGGCAGACCAGCCTCGCAGCCGGTTTCCGGTTTATGGCTGGATGAGCGCGTCACGATTGCTCGCTGCGGCGTTTGGCGGGCGAAACGAGGTGTGAAATGCCCCTGAATACAATTGCCCTTCCCATCCTGGCCCTGCCCCGCGTCGCCAAGCGGCTGGTGGTGCTGGCGGTGGACGCCAGCCTGTGCGTGCTGACGGTCTGGCTGGCGTTCTACCTGCGCCTGGGCGAGTTCGTCGCCCTTTCCGGTTCCGCCCTGGGGGCGGCCGTAGCCTCAATGGTGATCGCCCTGCCGATCTTCGTTGTTTCCGGGCTGTATCGCGCCATTTTCCGCTACTCGGGCTGGCCGGCGCTGATGACGGTGACCAAGGCGACGGCGGTGTACGGCCTGGCTTTCGCGGCCGCGTTCACGGCCGTCGGCGTTCCGGGCGTGCCGCGGACGATCGGCCTGATCCAGCCGATGCTGCTGTTGCTGACGGTGGGCGCTTCCCGCGCCCTGGCGCGCTTCTGGCTGGGCGGCCTGTATCAGAGCCAGCTCAGGCAGGCGGCGCTGCCCAAGGTGCTGATCTACGGTGCGGGCAAGGCGGGGCGCCAGCTCGCCGCGGCCATGGCCAACAGCCATGAAATGCGGGTGGTCGGATTCCTCGACGACGATGACCGGCTGCACGGCCATGTGCTGAACGGCCAGCCGATCTACAGCCCGGCCGATCTGCACGGCCTGGTCGAGTCGAACGGCATCGGCACCGTCCTGCTGGCCCTGCCCTCGGCCTCGCGCCGACGGCGCAACGAGATTCTGGCGCAGATGCTGCATGCGCACGTTTCGGTTCGCACCCTGCCGAGCGTGACCGAGCTGGCGCAGGGCAGGGTCAGCACCACGGATGTGCGCGAGCTGGATATCGACGATCTGCTGGGGCGGGAGCCGGTGACGCCGAATCATATCCTGCTGGGCAGGAACATCACCGCCAAGGTGGTGCTGGTGACCGGGGCGGGGGGCTCGATCGGCAGCGAGTTGTGCCGGCAGATCCTCAAGGTCGGCCCTGCCGCGTTGCTGCTGATCGAGCAGAGCGAGTTCGCGCTGTACGAGATTCACCAGGAGCTGCAAGCCCGGCTTCCCGGCCCGGCAATCAAGCTGGTGCCGCTGCTCGCCTCGGTGCGCGACGAGGAGCGCATGCGCGAGATCATGTCCACCTGGAGGCCGGACACGGTCTATCACGCCGCCGCCTACAAGCATGTGCCACTGGTCGAGCACAACCCGGCCGAGGGCATCAAGAACAATGTGCTGGGCACGCTGACGGCGGCGCGCGCCGCGGCCGAGCAGGGGGTGGCGGATTTCGTGCTGATCAGCACCGACAAGGCGGTGCGTCCCACCAACATCATGGGGGCCAGCAAGCGCCTGGCGGAAATGGTGTTGCAGGCCCTGGCCACGTCTTCACCGGACACCAAATTCACGATGGTGCGCTTCGGCAACGTGCTGGGCTCGTCGGGCTCGGTGGTGCCCAAATTCCGCCAGCAGATCCGCGACGGCGGGCCGATCACGCTGACCCACCCGGATATCACGCGCTATTTCATGACCATTCCCGAAGCCGCCCAGCTGGTGATCCAGGCCGGGGCGATGGCCAGGGGGGGCGACGTGTTCGTGCTGGACATGGGGCAGCCGGTGAAGATCATGGAGCTGGCCATCCGGATGGTCGAGCTTTCCGGCCTGACGGTGCGCGACGGTGCCAATCCGGAAGGCGACATCGAGATCGAGATCACGGGCCTGCGCCCCGGCGAAAAGCTCTACGAAGAGCTGCTGATCGGCGACGATCCCAAGCCCACCTCGCACCCCCGCATCATGAAGGCGCACGAGGATTTCCTGCCCTGGCCGGCGCTCGAGGAGAAGCTCAAGGCCCTGGAGCTCGCGCTGAACGTCAACGATGTCGGCGTGGTGCGATTGATGCTCGAGCAGCTGGTTTCGGGCTACGCGCCCAGCGGCGAAATCGTGGACTGGGTGTACCTGGCGCAGGAAGCCGAAGCCGAGATGCTCGAAGGAACGCACTGACGCTCTCTCTGCCAATCGGCGGGCCGTGTGGTCGATTCGACCGCCAGCGGAAGACGGGGCTGCGCGCCGGCTGACGGCTATTCCACGGCCCTGCCGTACTTGTCATCGAACCGGACGATGTCGTCCTCCCCGACGTAATCGCCGCTCTGCACCTCGATCATCACCAGATCCATCAGGCCGGGGTTTTCCAGGCGGTGCCGATGGCCGGCGGGGATGAAGGTCGATTCGTTGCTGCGTACCAGGAAGGTGCTTTCCCCATTGACGACCTTGGCAGTGCCGCTGACAACGACCCAGTGTTCGCTGCGGTGGTAGTGCATCTGCAGCGACAGCGAGGCACCGGGCTTGACGACGATGCGCTTGATCTTGAACCGGTCGCCTTCTTCCAGCGTGGTGTAGGTTCCCCACGGGCGGTGCACCGTGCGGTGTAGCTTGTAACTCTCGTGCTCCATCAGCTTGAGTTGCTGCACCACTTTCTTGACGTCCTGCGCGCGGTCGCGATCCGCCACGAGCAAGGCATCCGGCGTGTCCACGATGATCAGGTTATTTACGCCGATTGCAGCGACCATGCGATCTTCGCTTTGGATGAACGAATTGCTGACACCCACCAGCACCGCTTCGCCGATGACGCTGTTTCCCGCATCATCGGGAGGCGTCAGCCCCCCGAGGGCGTTCCATGAGCCGATGTCGCTCCAACCGAAGCTTCCGGGCACGACCGCGACATCGGCCGATTTTTCCATCACGGCATAGTCGATGGAGATGTCCGTCAGTTGCGCGAAGCTGTCCCGGTCGATCTCGGCCATCTCCGGGCTGGAGCCCGCCCTGGCCAGGGTCGCCTCCCAGCAGCTCGCCGCCCCTTCGTAGATCGCCGGGGCGTGGCGCCGGAGCTGGTCGAGGATGGCACCGGCCGCGAAGCAGAACATGCCGGAATTCCACAGATAGCGCCCTGAAGCCAAATATTCGCGCGCCAGTTCTTCGCCGGGCTTTTCGACGAAGCAGGCCGCCGCGAAGCTGCCTGCCTGGTCGAGCGCGGCGCCGCACTCGATATAGCCGAAGCCGGTTTCGGGCGCATCGGGAACGATGCCGAACGTCACCAGCTTCCCCTGCCCGGCGAGGGCGGCCGCCCGCTCGACGGCCTCCGCGAACGCCTGCTGGTTTTCGATCAGATGATCCGCCGCCAGCACCAGCATCAGGGCATCCGACCCGAACCGCTCGGCCACCTGAAACGCCCCCAGCGCAATGGCCGGCGCGGTATTGCGCCCCATGGGCTCGAGCAGGAAAAGCGGCTGGGCATTGGGCGCCGTTTTTCTCACCGCTTCGTACTCGTCCCGGGTCTGGAAATAGTATTCGCGGTTGGTGATGGTCAGGATGTCCTGCACGCCTTCCAGCGCCGCGGCGCGGATAAAGGTTTTTTGCAGCAGGCTTTGGCCGTCGGCCAGCTTCATGAACGGCTTGGGATGGGCCTCGCGCGAAACCGGCCACAATCGGGTGCCGGCGCCGCCGGAAAGAATGACGGGGATCAGCAAGTTGGCTCTCCTCTTCGAAATTTGTTCCGCAACAGGTGCCGCGCATGGGCGACTAAAGTCGCCCCAACGGTGCCCCTCGAAGCACTACCAATGCAGTTGCCGGAAAAAATCATTCGTACCCCTCCGGGTTCATCGACTGCCACCGCCAGGCATCCCGGCACATTTCCTCGATGCCGTATTGCGCCTGCCAGCCGAGCACATCCCTGGCGAGCGAAGGGTCGGCATAGCACGCCGCAATGTCCCCCGGCCGGCGGCCGGTGATCCGATATGGCACGGCTCGCCCGCTTGCCGCCTCGAATGCCCGCACCATCTCCAGCACGCTATAACCCCGCCCCGTACCGAGATTGACGGCGAGCACGCCTTCCCGGTTCCCCACCGCGCGCAATGCCGCCAGGTGCCCCCGCGCCAGATCCGTCACGTGGATGTAGTCGCGCACCCCGGTGCCATCGTGGGTCGGGTAATCGTTGCCGAAGACCGAAAGCGCCTCGAGCTTGCCGGCCGCAACCCTGGCGATATAGGGCATCAGGTTATTGGGAATGCCGTTGGGATCCTCGCCGATCAGCCCCGACTCATGGGCGCCCACCGGATTGAAGTAGCGCAGCAGCGCGATCCGCCATGAAGAATCCGAGCGCGCGATGTCGCCCAGCATTTCCTCGATCATCAGCTTGGAACGCCCATAAGGATTAGTCACCGAAAGCGGAAAATCCTCCCGGATCGGCACCGCATGCGGATCGCCGTAAACCGTGGCGGAAGAGGAAAAAACCAGTTCCTTGACCCCGGCCTCGGCCATCGCCTCGAACAGCACCAGGCTGCCGTGCACGTTGTTGTCGTAGTAGCGCAGCGGCTGGGCTACCGATTCGCCCACCGCTTTCAGGCCGGCGAAGTGGATCACCGCATCGAAGCGCTGCCCGGCAAAAAGCGACTGCATGGCTTTGCGGTCCCGGATATCGGCTTCCAGGAAAGCGGGGCGCCGGCCAACGATGCGCTCGACGCGGTCCAGCACCGTCACCTTGCTGTTGGACAGGTTGTCCACGATCAGAACTTCATGGCCGGCCAGCATCAGTTCGACCACGGTATGCGAGCCGATGTAGCCGGTCCCTCCTGTCACCAGAATCAATTTTGAAACCCTGTTGCTCGAAATCGCGACCAAAGCTGAATATCCTAAATCCGGCAAAGAAGGACCCAGCCCCTCAAAAGCAAAGATCCGCAAGAAGTTCGATCCGCCCGAACTTCTTGGCCTTTTGGTAGTAGCGTTCGTCTGCGGTGATCAACATGGCGTCAGGAATGGCGAGGGCAACCGCGTGGTACAGAGTGTCGAACAAATGGTGGTCAAGCTCGATGGACAGCCGGCAGGCCGTCAGGTAAACCTCTGGCGCGTCCATGATCGCGAATTCGGCATCACAGAGATCGGCTATGTCCTCGAGCGCGGTCGCGGGGCTGAGCCGGGCAAGCACTGCGGCGATCTCTGCCAGCCAGTGCGGAGGCTGATGCAAGCTGGCTCGCCCGAGTTCGATTTGCCGCAGCAAATCCAAGGCCTTTTCGCCATGCTGCTCGCCGTCCCGCTCGGGAAGCAGCCACTTCACCGCAACGCTTGTATCCGCGACCAAGCGGATCATTCGCGCAGTTCCTCACGGGCCACGCGAATTTCTTCCTCGGATACCGGCTGCTTGCCGGCGCGCCGCGACAAGAGGCGATCAATCGCCTCGGCACGTTTTCTCTGCTTTGCCTGCTCTTCCACCGCCCGCACCATCAGATCAGCAATGATTGCGCTCTTGTTCCGGCCCGCGAACGCCTGGTTGAACAGCCGCTTGACCTCTTCCGGGACGCTGAAATTAACCGTTGCCATGCTTATCATCCCAAAATTGTTGAAATATTCAACAACAGTATGAGCGGCCGAGCAGCACAAGTCAAATGCCACTTACCTCCGCCAGGCAAAGCCGCAGTGACTCGTCCCAACTGGGCAGGGCGATGCCGAAAGACCGGTGTAGCTTTTCGTTCGACAGCAGCGAATTCTGCGGCCGCCTGGCGGGCAGGGGGTATTCGGCGGTCGGGATGGGGATCAGATTCGGTGAGGCGTGAGGCGTGAGGCGTGAGGCGGATTCGAGGATGGCTTGGGCGAAACCGAACCAGGAGGTCTGGCCGGCGTTGGTGAGGTGGTAGGTGCCGGTGCATTCCGTGAAGAGTGAGGGGTGAGGGGTGAGGGGTGAGATGCATTGGGCAAGAATCTGCGCCGTGGCCTCCGCAATCATCCGGCTCCACGTCGGCGCGCCGATCTGGTCGTCCACGATCTTCAGCTCTTCCCGCTCTTTCGCGAGTCTCAGCATGGTCAGCAGGAAATTCTTCCCGCGCGCGCCATACACCCAGCTCGTGCGCAGGATCAGGTGCGGCGCGCCAGATGCCTGCACCGCCTGCTCGCCGGCCAGCTTGGTCTGGCCGTAGACATTGAGCGGGCTGGGGACGTCTTCTTCCGTGTAGGGCGTGAGGAGTGAGGCGTGAGGGGTAAGGGGCGACGGGTGGGCGGATGTTCCTTTGGTGCCGTCGAACACGTAGTCGGTGGAGTAATGGATGATCGCGGCGTTCCGCTTTTTGGCTTCTTCCGCCATGATGCCCGGCGCGGTGCCGTTGATCGCCATGGCGAGGTCCGGCTCCGATTCCGCCTTGTCCACGGCGGTGTAGGCGGCGGCATTGACGATCAGACTGGGCTCGATTTCACGCACAGCTTTTCTGATGGAGTCGGGGTCGGCGAGATTCATCGCCTGGCGGTCCACCGCGACCACTTCCCCCAAGGGCGCCAGGGTGCGCTGCAGCTCCCAGCCGACCTGGCCGTCTTTGCCGGCAAGCAGGATCTTCATGCAAACACCTCGGCTTCGCTTAAAGGCAGCCCGGCCTGGTCTTTGGCGGACAGTACCGGCGCTCCGGCCAGCGGCCAGTCGATGTTCAGCACCGGATCGTTCCAGATAATGCAGCGCTCGTGTTCCGGAGCCCAGTAGTCGGTGGTCTTATATAGAAACTCGGCGTAATCGGACAGCACCAGAAAGCCGTGGGCAAAGCCTGGAGGAATCCACAGCATGCGCTTGTTTTCCGCCGAGAGATTTATCCCGAGCGGCTTGCCGAAGGTGGGCGAGCTCTTGCGGATGTCCACGACAACATCGAACACCTCGCCGGCAACGACCCTGACCAGCTTTCCCTGCGGCTGCCTGATCTGGTAATGCAGGCCGCGCAGCACGTTTCGGGCCGAGCGGGAATGATTGTCCTGGACGAAATCTGCGGTGATGCCGGCCTTTTCCGCGAGCACCTTGCGGTTGTAGCTTTCGTAGAAAAACCCCCGGTCGTCGCCGAAAACCTTGGGCTCGAGGATCAGCACGCCGGGAAGCGCGGTTGTGACCACGTTCACTAGAATATTCTCTCGCTCAGCATGGCCAGGAGATATTGCCCATAGCCGTTCTTCGCCATTGGCGCTGCCAGCGCCTCTACCTGGCCCGCCGTGATGTACCCCATGCGGAATGCAATTTCTTCCGGGCAGGCGATTTTCAGCCCCTGGCGCTTTTCGATGGTCTCGATGAAGAGCGAAGCCTCCAGCAGTGATTCGTGCGTGCCGGTATCCAGCCACGCCATGCCGCGCCCCATCACGGCGACATCGAGTTTTCCCTGGCGCAGGTAGGTCTTGTTGACATCCGTAATTTCCAGCTCGCCGCGAGGGGAAGGTTTGAGGGAGCGGGCGACCTCCACCACTTCGTTATCGTAAAAATAGAGCCCAGTCACCGCGTAGCGGGACTTGGGTATTTCCGGTTTTTCCTCGATCGAAAGCGCCCGACCCGACTGATCGAATTCCACCACCCCGTAGCGCTCCGGATCTTTTACCGGGTAGGCGAAGACCGTCGCTCCTGCTTCCTTCCGGGCCGCCGCACGCAAGTCGTCGGCCAGCTCGTGGCCGTAGAAGATATTGTCGCCCAGCACCAGGGCGCAGGCAGCGCTGCCGATAAACTTCTCGCCGATGATGAAGGCCTGGGCGATGCCTTCCGGCGCCGGTTGCACCGCATAGGAAAGGTTCAGCCCCCACTGCGCCCCGCTCCCCAGCAGCTGCTCGAACCGGGGAATATCCTGCGGCGTGGAGATCACCAGAATGTCGCGGACTCCCGCCAGCATCAGCGTGGAAAGCGGATAGTAAATCATCGGCTTGTCGTAGATCGGCAGCAACTGCTTGGAGACGGCCTGGGTGACCGGATACAGCCGCGTGCCGGAGCCGCCGGCGAGGATGATGCCTTTGGTGCGTGAAGAGTAAGGAGTGAGGGGGGAGGAGGATGAACTCATTTTACATTCCGCTCCTTGATCGCGTTTATCAAGCCGCCAATAAGACCAAAGATTCTGTCAATCACCACCAAAAGAACTTCCTCGTCACCCTTCTTGAAATATCCGAGCTCCCTGGCGATGACAGCCTGCGTTTCCAGTTCGCTCAACGATCCTCTGGCAATGGAAAGGAATTGAATGAACTCCCTATCACCATTCCTGGCCGCCCCCTCGGCAATGTTGCTCGGCACGGAAACTGCCGCCCGGCGAAGCTGGCTCGTCAATCCGTAAATTTCTTCGCGGGGAAAACTGGCGCTGAGCCGATACGCCTCTTTCACAAGCACTATCCCCTCCTGCCAAGCCAACAATTCGTGATGTTTCCTCTTCACCCCTCACTCCTTACCCCTCACCGTATTGTTTTTCCATCCACTCGCGGTAGTCGCCACTGGCAACATTTTCCACCCACCCCATGTTGTCCAGATACCACTGCACAGTCCTGCGGATGCCGGTCTCGAAGCTTTCCTTTGGCTTCCACCCCAGCTCGCGTTCGATCTTGCGGGCATCGATGGCATAGCGGCGGTCGTGGCCGGGGCGATCCTTGATGAAGGTGAGGAGGGAGGAGTGAGGGGTGAGCGGGGAGCCGGGGTGGAGTTCGTCGAGAATGGCGCACACCGTGTTGACCACATCGAGGTTGGTTTTCTCGTTCCAGCCGCCGATGTTGTAGGTTTCGCCAACCCGCCCTTTCGCCAGCACGGTGCGGATCGCTTCGCAATGGTCCCCGACATAGAGCCAGTCGCGGACATTCAAGCCATCGCCGTAAACCGGCAGGGGCTTGCCGTTGACCGCATTCAGGATCATCAGCGGGATCAGCTTTTCCGGAAACTGGTAAGGGCCATAGTTGTTGGAGCAGTTGGTGGTCAGGACGGGCAGGCTGTAGGTATGGTGCCAGGCCCGCACCAGGTGGTCGGATGCCGCCTTGGAGGCGGAGTAGGGGCTGTTCGGCGCATACGGCGTGGTTTCGCTGAAGGGTGGATCGTTCGGCCCGAGCGAGCCGTAAACCTCGTCGGTGGAAACATGCAGGAAGCGAAACGCCGCTTTCTCGCCGTCGGCAAGCCCCTGCCAATAGGCACGCGCCTCTTCGAGCAGGTGGAAGGTACCGTTGATATTGGTCTGGATGAAGTCTTCGGGTCCGTGGATGGAGCGGTCCACGTGGCTTTCGGCGGCGAAGTGCACGATGGCACGCGGCCTGTGCTCCGCCAGCAGCCTGCCCACCAGCGCGCGGTCGTTGATGTCGCCGCGCACGAAGATATGCCGCGGATCGCTGGCCAGGCTGGCCAGATTGGCCGGATTGCCGGCGTAGGTCAGCTTGTCCAGGTTGACGACCGGCGTGCCCTCCGCCGCAATCCAGTCCAGGATAAAATTCGAGCCGATGAAACCTGCGCCGCCAGTCACCAGAATCATCTGCGCCACCCTCTCGACGAATCGGCTCGTATTTCAGTGCAGGCTAATGCGCGACAGCGCGTTACGCCGGAGCTAAAATTCGAGCCAATGAAGCCGGCACCGCCGGTTACCAGAATCAATTCTGCCTCCTATTTCAGCAGCCGCGCCCGCACCAGCGCCAACGCAAGATAGAACCCGGCGGCGCCGTAGCCGAGCAGCACCAGAACATGCAGCCCGATTTCCTGCGGCATCTGCCCCAGCACCAGCGGACGCGCCAGCGCGATGGCGTGGGTCAAAGGAAGGACGCCCGCCGCCGCCTGCAGGAAAGACGGCAGCTGCTCCACCGGGAAGAACACGCCGGACAGCAGTGTCATGGGCGTTATGACCAGCGTGAAATAATACATGAAGAAATCATAGCTCGGCGAAACCGCGTTCATCACCAGCGCCATGCCGGTGAAGCAAAACCCGATCAGCACGATCAGCGGCAGCGTCCACAGCAGCAGCCACGAATCCGAAATGCCCAACAGCAGAATGAGCACCAGGATCGCCAGACCGGAAAGCACGCTCTTGCTGGCGGCCCAGGCAAACTCGCCCAGCAGCACGTCGTCCATGACCAGCGGGGCGTTGAGCATGGCGTCCCAGGTTCTCTGCACGTGCATGCGGGAGAAGGCGGAATACAGGCTCTCGAAGGTTGCGCTGTTCATGGTGCTGTAGCACAGGGTACCCGCCGCGAGGAAGGTGATGTAGGGCACGCCGCCGACCTGTGGCAGGAGACCGCCGAGACCGTATCCCAGGCCGAGCATGTAGAGCGCCGGATCGGCCAGGTTGCCGAGGATGGAGGGAATGGCGAGCTTCCTCCACACCAGGAAATTGCGCCGCCAGATCGGAATGAAGCGCCAGCTCAGCAGCGGGGGTTTAAGGTCGGATCGCGTCAGCATTCGGTTTCCCAGATCCCGGAAAAAAGCCGCTCACTCGCAGGGGGATTGATCTACGGCGGCCTTCCTCGCCATATTTTTCAACACACTGCTACCATGACCCCACGGCACGGAGTTGGTTCGAAAAGAAAAAGCCAGATCGAGATCATCGCCCACCGGGCGAAGCGATCGTCAACTTCAGTCGCGCAGTTCCCTGCCGGTCAGCTTGAGAAACACGTCTTCCAGGTTCGCCGGCCGGTGCAGGTATTGCAGCTGCGGCCGGGTTTGCAGCGCCTGCAGCAGCGGCTGGGGGTCGCGGGTGTAGCAGAACAGGGTTTCCCCGGAAATCTCGCGGCGCTCGCACAGCTCCGCCACCTGGGCCCGCTCGGCTGCCTGGCGGTCGCCGTACAATTCGACCACATGCGGCTCGATATGGCGTTCGATCAGTTCGCGCGGCGCGCCCGCGGCCACGATCCTGCCGTGGTCCAGGATGATCAGGCGGTCGCACAGGCGTTCCGCCTCCTCCATGAAATGGGTGGTGATCACGATGGTTTTCCCCTGGCCGAGAAGATGCCGCAGGCGCTGCCACATCATGTGCCGCGCCTGGGGATCGAGGCCGGTGGTCGGCTCGTCCAGGAAGAGGAGATCGGGATCGTTGACCAGGGCGCGCGCCAGCGTCAGGCGGCGCTTCATTCCGCCGGAGAGAGCCTGGATCCTGGCGTCGGCGCGGTGGGCGAGTTCGGCGAACTCCAGCAGCGCCGGGATGCGGCGCTTGATCTCGGCATCGCGCAGGCCGAAGTAGCGCCCGTACACCAGCAGGTTTTCCGCCACGGTGAAATCCGGATCGAGATTGTCCTGCTGCGGCACCACGCCGACCCGCATCCTGGCTCGCCGCGCTTTCTTCGGCACCGGCAGGCCGAACATGGAAATCTCGCCGGCATCGGGCTGGATCAGCCCCAGCAGCAGCCGCAAGGTGGTCGTCTTGCCCGCCCCGTTCGGCCCCAGCAGCCCGAAGCACTCGCCGGCCTCGATGCCCAGATCCACGCCGGCAACCACTTCCAGATCGCCGTAGGATTTCCGCAGGCCGGATGCGCTCAGCACCGGCATAGGTCGATCATGGTCCGGCTGAGCGCATCCAGGCGACGGTGGAAAAAATGGCCGGCTTCCGGCACCGCGGCCACCGCAATGCCCTGCGGGCGCGCCCACGCCTCGACGCTGGCAAGCGGCACCAGTTCGTCGTCTTCCGCCGCGATCACCACCGTATCCGGCGGCACCGCGCCGAAATCAAACATGTTCACCGCGGGCGCAACCAGCACCAGCCGCTTTCCCGGCAACTGACGGGTAACCCGGCTCTGCACGAAAGCGCCGAACGAAAAGCCGACCAGCACGAATGGCAGCGCTTCCTCGAACTGCCCGCTCACGAAGCGCGCCGCGGCCAGCATGTCTTCCGCTTCCCCCTCGCCGCCGCCGTACTCGCCGTCGCTCTTGCCGACGCCGCGGAAATTCGGCCTGACCGCGACATAGCCCAGCCCTAGCAGGGTTTTCGCTAGGGTCTGCACCACCTTGTTGTCGAGCGTGCCGCCGTGCAGCGGATGGGGGTGGGCGATGAGCGCGATGCCCTGGCGGCTTTCGACCGGATCATCCACTACCACTTCCAGCTGGCCGCAGGGCGCGGGAATGCGCAGGCGGTAATTGCGGGCCGCGGCGGGCGGGCTAGATTTTAAGGCGTTCAACGACGCGCCCGCGGCACAGATGCTCGTCAATGATTTCGTCTATATCGGCTTTGTTCTTGTAGGTGTACCAGACCGCGTCGGGATAGACCACCAGCACCGGCCCCTCGCTGCAGCGATCCATGCAGCCCGCGCTGTTGATGCGGATGTGGCCCCTGCCGCTGAGATTCATCTGGTTGATCCGGTCCTTGGCGTAATCGCGCATCTCCTGGGCGCCGCAACTGCCGCAGCTGGGCGCATCGGGTTCGCGCAGGTTGGTGCAAAAGAAAACGTGCTTTTGGTAGTAGCTCATTTCGATCGATACCCTATGGAAAAAACGGCTGCCATTATACCCGAACGTCCGGAACGGAACCCGAAAGCGCGCCATTCGATGGGCAGTGGCTTTGCCGTCATCGCAGCTTGATCTCCGTCCACATCCGTGACAGCACGCGGCGTTTGCTGCGGTCGAGGTCTTTCAGCATCTCCAGCCGTGCAAGCTGCTCCGGGGCGGGGAACACCGCGGCGTTGCGCGCGACCTCCGGCCTGACGTATTGCATCGCATCGGTGTTCGGATTGCCCGAGCCGATCAGGTTGGTGAGCTCGGCGGAATTCCGTCCTTCGAGCATGAAATTGATGAACCGGTGCGCGAGGTCAGGACGCGGTCCGGTCTTGTGCAGCACCATGCTGTCGAGCGACAGCACCGCGCCCTCCCGGGGGATCGAACTCCCGATCGCGAAGGGGCGCCCGGCTTTCTTCGCGTCCAGCGCCGCCTGGAACATGTCATTGGAATAACCGTGGGCGAGCCAGATGTTGCCGATGGTGAGTTCCTTGATGTAGCTCGATGCGTTGAATGCCGCCCAATAAGGCTTGGCGCGGATAATCAGCTTCTTCGCCTGGTTCCAGTGTGCCTCGTCGGTGTCGTTGGCGGAGTAGCCGAGATATTTCAGCGCCGCCGCCATCAGCTCGCGCTGGCTGTCGAGCACCGTCACCCGCCCTTTCACCTTCGCCAGATATTTCGGCTCGAAAATCACCGCCCAGGTGTCGGTAGGCAAGCCCAGCTCCTTCATCTTCTGCTCGTTGTAGCCGATCAGGGTAAGGGTGTAGGCGTAGGGCACCGAGTAGCGGTTGCCCGGATCGAATGGCGTGTTCAGGTAGGCGAAATTGATGTTGTTCAGGTTGGGCAACGCGCCCTTGTCGATCGGGCGCAGCGCGCCCTGGCGGATCAGCGCCTCCATCGCGTTGCCGGTCGGCACCAGAATGTCGTAGCCGGTCGCCCCCGCCGCCAGCTTGGCGAGCATCTCCTCGTTGTCCGAGTAGTAGTCCTGCACCACCTTGCAGGCGCAGCTTTCCTCGAAACGCTCGATGGTCTGCGGCGAGATGTAGTTGTTCCAGTTGTAGAGATGCAGCACGTCGGCGGCGCGGAGGGGAAACGCCGTCATCCCCAGGAGAGCAAGTGCACAGAGAAGGAAAATGCCATGCCCAGACCGTTGCGCACCGCGCCCTCCCCCTTTGCAAAAGGGGGAATGAGGGGGATCTAGGGGGCCATCGACACAAATCGGCGGCGGCGAATCCCCCCTGCCCCCCTTTTTGCGAGTTGGGCGGCGGGCCGCCCATCCCTGCGAACCCCGACTCAAAGGGGGGTACGCGCTTGGGGCCTCCGTCTCCATATGGCGAATGCTTTTCATGCGCCCGCCTTGAGCGCACTCTTGTCCAAGCGGGAGGCGACCAGAATCAGCGTCAGCGTGAGCAGCATCAGCAGCGTGGAAACCGCGTTCACCTCGGGCGTGACGGCGATCTTGATCATCGAATAAATTTGCAGCGGTAGCGTGGAAACCCCGACTCCGGCGGTGAAGAAAGTGATGACGAAATCGTCGATGGAAAGCGTGAACGCCATCAGGGCGCCGGCGATCACCCCCGGCATGATGAGCGGCAGGGTGATGAGACGGAAGGTCTGCCATGGCGTCGCGCCCAAATCGCGCGCGGCCTCGAACAGCGCTTCATCCATGCCCGCAAGCCGCGCCCGCACCACGATGGCGACGAAGCCGATGGAAAACGTGATATGGGCGATCACCACCGAAACCATGCCCAGCGTCAGGTTCAGCACCTGGATGAAGAACAGCAGCAGCGACACGCCGAGCAGGATCTCCGGCATCGCCACCGGCGTGATGACCAGAATCGGCAGCAGACGCGGCTTGTAGCGGTGGATCGCGATGCCCGCCATGGTGCCGAGCACGGTGGCGACGGCGCTGGAAATGCAGGCGATCAGCAAGGAATTGGCCGCCGCCCGGAACATCTGCTCGTCGCTGAACAGGGTCCGGTACCAGTGCAGCGTGAACCCCACCCATTCGGCATTGAGCCGGGAATCGTTGAACGAGTACGCCACCACGATGGCCAGCGGCAGATACAGGAACAGATAGACCAGAATCGCTGCCGTCCACAGCCAGATGCCGTTCTTACGCATGGCTCGCACCCCGGCGCGAGAACCAGGCAGCCACCCCGGCCGAGCCCAGCACCGCGATGGTCAGCATGATCGACAGCGTCGAGCCGAATGGCCAGTCGCGCGTGCCGAGGAACTGTTCCTTGATGAGGTTGCCGATCAGGATATCGCCGGTGCCGCCGAGGATGTCAGGAATGGCGAACATCCCCAGCACCGGGATGAACACCAGCGCCGCGCCGGAATACACGCCCGGCAGGGAGAGCGGCCAGGTCACACGCCAGAAACGGTGCCAGGCGTTGGCACCGAGGTCCTGCGCGGCATCGAGCAGGGTGGGATCGTGCTTTTCCAGATTGGTGTAGAGCGGCAGCACCATGAACGGCAGGTGGACGTACACCATGCCGACCAGCACCGCGAACGGCGAGAATAGCAGCGGCACCGGCTCGGCGCCAAACACGGCGAGGAAGCCGTTGACCAGCCGGCTGAAGGCGGACTGCGGCCCGAGGATGATCATCCAGGCGTAGACCCGGATCAGAAAATTGCTGGCGAACGGCAGGATCACCAGCAGCACCATCAGGTCGCGGGATTTCTTTCCGCTGCGGGCGATCAGCAGCGCCACCGGATAGGCCATCAGCAGGCAGATCAGGGTGGTGGCCGCCGCCATGGCGAACGACTTGATGAAGATCTCGGTGTAGATGAAATCGCTGAAGAAGAAGCGGTAGGTTTCCAGCGTCAGGTTGGCTCGCCCCTCCGCGACCAGCGGCGCCAGTCCGCCGTATTCGCCGGGGAAGCGGAACGACGCCACGATCATGATCAGGCTGGGCGCGAGGAAGAACGCCAGCAGAAACAGCAACGGCGGCCCGCCGGTGATCCATCTGAGCAGGCGGTTTGCCTGACGCAGGTTTTCGGGGTGGGCGACTGAAGTCGCCCCTACCTTCCGGTTCGTGCCAAAGAGCCCCCGTAGAGGCGACTTCAGTCGCCCACCCGTCCTCATTTCAGGAACAGCCCTGCATCGTGGCGCCAGGCGACCGTGACGCAATCGCCGATTTCATAGAACTTGGCCCGGCCCGGCGCCGAGTTCGGCAGCAGCGCCTTGACGCGCCGGCCGTTGGCGAGTTCGACCATGTAGACCGTAACGTCGCCGAGATAGAGGAAATCCCGCACCGCGCCGGGAAAGTGGTTTTTCAGCTCCAGCGTATCGTGGTGGGTGCTCACCCGTACCTGTTCGGGGCGGATCGCCAGAGCGCCCCTGTCGCCGACCTGCGCACCCGCCCGCGGCGGGGCCGCCACCACACCCAGGCCGGGCACCGCCAGGCACAGGTGGGTCGGCGTTGCCTCGCAGACTTCGGCATCGAGCATGTTGATCTTGCCGATGAAATCGGCGACGAAGCGGTTGGCGGGAAAGCCGTAGATCTTCGACGGCTCGTCCATCTGCTCGACCCGCCCTTCCTTCATCACCGCGATGCGATGCGATAGCGCCAGGGCCTCGACCTGGGCGTGGGTGACGAAGACGAAGGTGATACCGACGTTCTTCTGCAGGTTGATCAACTCGATCTGCATCTCTTCCCGCAGCTTGGCATCCAGCGCGCCGAGGGGCTCGTCCAGCAGCAGCAGGCGGGGGCGGTTGACCAGCCCGCGCGCCAGCGCCACGCGCTGCTTCTGGCCGCCGGACAGTTCGTGGGGGTAGGCGTTGCCCTTGTCCTCCAGATGGACCTCGTGCAGCGCCTCCGCCGTCCGAGACTTGATTTCCGCGGGAGGTTTTTTCGACATTTTCAGCGGGAAGGCGATGTTCTCCGCCACGGTCATGTGGGGGAACAGGGCGTAGCTCTGGAATACGGTATGCACCGGCCGCTTTTCCGGCGGCGTGTCGGCGAGGTCCACGCCGTCCAGCAGGATCTGGCCGCCATCAGGCAGATCGAAGCCGGCGATCATCCTGAGCAGGGTGGTCTTGCCGCAGCCGGAGGGGCCAAGCAGGGTGAAGAACTCGCCCGTCTCGATGCTGATGGAAACATCGTCCACCGCAACGAAATCGCCGAAGCGGCGGGTTACGTTGCGAATTTCAAGCAGGGCCATGTCCGCCTCGAGCTGCGCCAGCGATCAGTGCTCGCCGTGCGAAGGCGGATGCGCTCGCGGATGCGCAGCGTGGCCGTGAAGGTAGGCATGGGCATGCTCCAGCTGCGTCGGTTTACCGATTACATGGGGGGTGAGCGAACCGGCCACCATGCCGGCGGCGCTCATTAGCAGGCCCACCAGTTGTGGCGGCCAGACGGTATCCGGCTGGAGGAATTCCAGCAGCAACCAGGAAACCAGCCCGGCGGCGATGGCGAACAACGCCCCCTGGGTGTTGGCGCGCTTCCAATAGAGACCGGCGAACAGCGGAATGAAGGCGGCCACCAGCGTCACTTTGTAGGCGTTCTCGACCATCTTGAAGATGGAGGAATCAGAGTTCAGGGCGAAGGCCAGCACCACCACGGCAAAACACACGATCACCCCGCGCATCAGCCACAGAAAGGTATGGTCGCGCATGTTGGGAAAGAAGCCGCGCACGATGTTTTCGGAGAAGGCCACCGACGGCGCCAAGAGGGTCGCCGAAGAGCAGCTCATGATGGCCGACAGCAGCGCGCCGAAGAACACCACCTGAGCGAACACCGGCGTGTGCTGCAGAATCAGGGTCGGCAGCACCAGTTGCGAATCCTTCTCGAGCAATTCGCCGAACATCGCGGGGTCGATCAGGGTCGCCGAGTAGGCCAGGAACATCGGCACGAAGGCGAACAGGAAATAGATGCTGCCGCCCAGCACCGAGCCGCGCACCGCGGTCTTTTCGTCCTTGGCCGAGGTGATGCGCTGGAACACGTCCTGTTGCGGAATCGAGCCGAGCATCATGGTGAGCCAGGCGCCGACGAAGGGAATCCATTCCGACGCCCTGGCTGCGGGAAAGAAATCGAGCTTGCCGGCATTTGCGGCATGGCTCACCACCGCGCCCACGCCGCCGGTCATGCCGCTGACGAGGTAGCCGATGTACAGCATGCCCCCCATGATCACGGTCATCTGCACGAAATCCAGCACCGCCACCGACAGCATGCCGCCGAAGGTGGTGTAGGTCAGCACGATCGCCGCGCCCAGCACCATCCCCCAGCTCTGGTCGATGGCGCCGCCGGTGACGACATTGAACACCAGCCCGAGCGCCTTGATCTGCGCCGACACCCAGCCCAGATAGGATGCGACGATGCACAGCGTGGTGATCACTTCCACCGTGCGGTTGTAGCGCAGCCGGTAGTAGTCGCCGATGGTAAGCAGGTTCATGCGGTAGAGCTTGCTGGCGAAGAACACGCCGGCGAGGATCAGGCACAGGGAGGAGCCGAAAGGATCGGCCACCACGCCGCGCAGCCCTTCCTTGGTGAAGGTGGCGGAGATGCCGAGCACCGTCTCGGCACCGAACCAGGTGGCAAACACCGTCGCGGTGACTACCGGCAGCGGCAGGTGCCGCCCCGCCACCGCGAAGTCCTTGGCGTTGTGGACGCGGGTCGCGGCAAACAGGCCGATGCCGAGAGAAATCAGCAGGTAGAGGACGACGAACCAGAGCAGCATAAAAAATACTTAACCACGAATTTGCTCGAATACACACGAATTTACTCGAATAACACAGCGATGCTTTTTTCGATCGCCCTATTCTCGGCAGAATCGAGATGGCTCTGGTCGGCGCACTAATAATCCGTGCTCATTCGTGTAAATTCGTGTGCATTCGTGGTTAGCTTTTGAATTCAGGGCTCTCCCGGCAATTATACCGTCAACGCGGCGCTTGTAGGCTGGGCTGACCCTGCGAAGCCCAGCAGTTCCGTTGTTACTCGAACAACAGCAGGCTCAGCCACGGCAACAGCTGCCCGGCCAGCACCAGCGCCAGCAGGAGCATGATGGCCAGTTGCCAGCGCCGGTCGCGGGCGTCGCGCGCCCGTATTTCCTCGCGCAATCGGGCCAGTTCGCCCTGGCCGGCGGCGCTCAGGGCGCGGTGGGCGAGCCGCGGCAGCTGCGGCAGGATGCTCGCCCAGTGCGGCGCTTCTTCTCGCATCGTCCGTTCAAGCCCACGCCATCCCACCTGTTCGTTCATCCAGCGCTCCAGGAAAGGCTTGGCGGTTTTCCACAGATCCAGATCGGGGTCGAGTTCGCGCCCCAGCCCTTCGATGTTGAGCAGGGTTTTTTGCAGTAGCACCAGTTGCGGCTGGATTTGGACGTTGAAGCGACGCGAGGTCTGGAACAGGCGCAGCAGCACCTTGCCGAAGGAGATGTCCTTGAGCGGCCGGTCGAAGGCCGGCTCGCACACCGCGCGGATCGCCACCTCGAACTCGTCCACACGGGTTTCGGGCGGCGCCCAGCCGGCGTCGATATGCGCCTGGGCCACGCGCTTGTAATCGCGCTTGAAGAAGGCGAGGAAGTTCTGCGCCAGATAGTTTTTGTCCACGTCGGTGAGCGTGCCCATGATGCCGAAATCGAGCGCGATGTAACGGCCGTCGGGGTGGACGAAGATATTGCCGGGGTGCATGTCGGCATGGAAGAAGCCGTCGCGGAACACCTGGGTAAAGAATATCTCCACCCCCGCCTTGCCCAGCTTGGCGGTGTCGATGCCCTGCTCGATCAGGCGGGCCTTCTGGCTGATGGGTGTGCCATACATGCGTTCCATCACCATGACTTCGCTGTCGCACCAGTCCCAGTACACCTCCGGCACCAGCAGCAGGGCCGAGCCGTCGAAGTTGCGCCGCAACTGGCTGCAGTTGGCCGCCTCGCGCATCAGATCGAGTTCGTCGTGGAGGTGCTTCTCGAATTCCTTCACCACCTCCCGCGGGCGCAGACGCTTGCCGTCCGACCACAGGGTTTCGATCAGCGCGGCGCCGGCATCGAGCAGCGCGAGATCCTTCTCGATCACCTGGGCGATCCCCGGCCGCAGCACCTTCACCGCCGCCTCCTTGCCGTCCGGCAGCACGGCGAAGTGCACTTGCGCCACCGAAGCGCTGGCGACCGGCTGGTAGTCGAATTCGCGGAACACCTGTTCCGGGCGCTTGCCGTAGACGCGGGTGAGGGTAGCCAGCACCAGCTCGGAGCCGAACGGCGGCACCTGGTCCTGGAGCCTGGCCAATTCGTCGGCGATGTCGGCCGGCACCAGATCGCGCCGGGTGGAAAGCATCTGGCCGAACTTGACGAAGATCGGGCCGAGGGCTTCCAGCGCCAGGCGCAGGCGTTCGGCGCGGGGCTTGTCGAGCCGGCGCCAGAACAGCGTGGTCTGAACGAGCAGATGCAGCCAGCGGAAGCGTTCGTGGCCGAGAAAAAATTCCTCCAGGCCGAAACGCAGGGTGACGCTGACGATTTTAAGGAGTCGAAGCAGTCGCATGCAGAAAATTCTTATTCTTGAAGGGGTTTCGTCATTGACGGGGAAGATTGCTCCAGCCGCTCCACCCGCTTTTCCAGCCGTTCCACCCCATCACGCAATTCGTCCACGCGGCGGATGAATTCCTCGACCTGCACGGGATTGGCCAGCACCGGCTGTTCCTCCGTCCAGTGCCGCGCCAGCGTTTTCGCCGCACTCCAGCCTGCCTCTTTCTGCCATTCGAAAAGGCTTGCCGCGGCGCCCGCGATGCGGTGCGCCAGCGCATCGCCGAAAAGTCGGCTCAAGTCCCCCTCCGCATCCCAGCGCAAGCCGCGCAGGATTTCCCCGACCTCTGCCGCCAGCGCGGCATCGCCGGCCATCTTGATCAATCCGGCGGGAGGAATGTCCGTGTCGGCCAGCCGGGGAATCGCCGCGACAGGCACATCGAGCCGCGCGTCCGCGAGGACGCCATCTTCGGCCGCCGACAACAGGCCATCGTTTTGCACGGTAAACGCCAGCCGCATGGGGAGAACATCGAGCTGCACCGTCTTGCCGGCAAAACGCGCCATCCGCCGTTGCGCCTCGGGCTGATGCCGGAGCAGATGATTGAGGGCCGACAGCAAGGCAATCCCGGCAATCGGATGCTGCGAAGAAGCCCGTTCGACGCCGCTCATGGCCCGATGAAGCTCAGAACTTGTAGCCCCGGTGCAGCGCCACGATGCCCGCGGTGAGGTTGAAGAATTCCACCCGTTCCAGGCCGGCCTCCTCCATCATCTGCTTGAGTTCTTCCTGAGACGGGTGCATGCGGATGGATTCGGCAAGATAGCGGTAGCTGTCCGCGTCGTTGGCGAGCAGCTTGCCCATGACGGGCAGCACCTTGAAAGAGTAGGCATCGTATAGCGGCTGCAGCGGCTTGGCGATGCGGGAGAACTCCAGCACCAGCAGGCGCCCGCCGGGTTTCAGGACGCGCCGCATCTCCTTGAGCGCCGCATCCTTGTGGGTCATGTTGCGCAGGCCGAACGCCACGGTGACGCAGTCGAAATGGTTGTCGGGAAACGGCAGCTTCTCGCCGTCGCACTGTGCCGCCTGGACGATGTTCGGCACATAGCCCTTGTCCAGCAGGCGATCGCGCCCCACCGTCAGCATCGAACTGTTGATGTCGGTCAGCACCACCTGGCCCTTCGGCCCGACGCGCTTGGCGAAAGCCAACGACAGGTCGCCGCTGCCGCCGGCCACATCGAGCACCCGGCCGCCTTCGCGCACGCCGCTCTGCTCGATGGTAAACAGCTTCCACAGGCGATGCAGGCCGCCTGACATGACGTCGTTCATCAGGTCATATTTGTTCGCCACCGAATGAAATACTTCCGCAACGTGGCTGGCTTTTTCCGATTCCGCGACGGTTTTGAATCCGAAATGGGTGGTTTTGTCCATGGTGTTCCTGTCCTGTCAATTTGCCGGATCGCGGCTTGCCCCGGCCTGCTCCAGCCGCTCCAGATAGCGCGCCCACAAGGCCTCCTGGCGCACGCCCAGATCGTAAAGATAATCCCATGAATAGATGCCGGTGCGGTGGCCGTCTGAAAAAGTCAGCTGCACCGCATAATTCCCGACCGGCTCGATTTCGGTGATCTCCACGTTGCGCTTGCCGACCTGCAACGTCTCCTGCCCCGCCCCATGCCCCCGGACTTCCGCCGAAGGCGAATAGACGCGCAGGAATTCGCACGGCAGGCGGAATATCTGCCCGTTGTCGAAGGCGATTTCCAGCTCGCGCGATTTCTGGTGCAACTTGATTTCGGTAGGGCGGGGAGTGCTTTTGTCCAGGCCGGCCACGCTCGTTTACCGCCGACAATAAAAGTGGGCAATCATAACCGAGAACGCCCAAAACATAAACCCGCTCCCGCGCACCCGGCCATGTTCCCCATTGTCGCAACCGCTTGTTGCAGGTAGAATTAAACGCTTTTCACTTCAGTTTTTAGGGTTGGCGATGGACAGACAAGGCTGGTTGGACGGCACGCTTTACCGTCCCGAGTTCGAGCAGGCCAGTTGCGGTTTTGGCTTGATGGCGCAGATGGATGACAAGCCCAGCCATTGGCTGGTGCAAACTGTGATCGGCTCACTCGCCAGCCTGACCCACCGCGGGGCGGTAGCCGCCGACGGCAAATCCGGCGATGGCTGCGGCCTGCTGTTCAAGAAGCCGGACGGCTTTCTGCGCGCCGTCGCCGCCGAAAACGGCTTTGCCCTGAACGACCGCTACGCCGCCGGACTGGTTTTCCTCAACCGCGACGGGAAGCTCGCCGATACCGCCCGCCGCATCCTGAAGACCGAGCTGGAAGCGCAAGGCCTGGACGTGGCCGGCTTTCGCAAGGTGCCGACCGATCCATCTGCCTGCGGCGAATACGCGCTGTCGATCATGCCGCAGTTCGAACAGGTGTTCGTCAACTGCCCGGACAGCCTCGATGCGGAAACTTTCGACCGCCGCCTGTACATCGCGCGGCGGCGCACCGAAAAAGCCGTGGAAGGGCAGGACAAGGCGTTCTACATTCCCACCCTGTCGGCCCGCGTCATCGCCTACAAGGGCCTGGTGATGCCGGAAAACCTGCCGGTGTTCTACCCCGACCTGAAGGACGAGCGCTTTGCTTCTTCGCTCGCGGTGTACCATCAGCGCTTCTCCACCAACACCTGGCCGGAATGGCGCCTGGCGCAGCCGTTCCGCTTCCTTGCCCATAATGGCGAAATCAACACCTTGCAAGGCAACCGCAACTGGGCGCGGGCGCGCGAGCAGAAGTTCTCCTCGCCGCTGATCCCGAACATGGACGACGTGCGGCCGATTGTGTCGAAGACCGGTTCCGATTCCCTCAGCATGGACAACATGCTGGAGGGGCTGCTGATGGGCGGGGTGGGGCTGTTCCGCGCGCTGCGCATGATGATCCCGCCGGCCTGGCAGAATGTGGACAGCATGGACCCGGATCTGCGCGCCTTCTACGAATACAATTCGATGCACATGGAATCGTGGGACGGTCCGGCCGGCGTGGTGCTGACCGACGGCCGCTTCGGCGCCTGCATTCTCGACCGCAACGGCCTGCGGCCGGCGCGCTACATGGTTAGCCGCGACCGCCATCTCACCATCGCTTCGGAAATCGGCGTGTGGGACTATGCGCCGGAGGATGTGGTGCAGAAGGGCCGCATCAAGCCGGGGCAGGTTATCGCCGCCGACCTCGAGACCGGCCGCCTGCTGCTGCCCGAGGACATCGACGGCATGCTCAAATCGGCCCATCCCTACCGCGCCTGGCTCAAGGAAAATTCGCGCTATCTGGAAGTCGCGCTGAACGAGAAGGAAGCGATGCCGCTGATGGATCCGGCCGCCGCGCTCACATACCAGAAGCTGTTCAATATCAGCTTCGAGGAGCGCGACCAAATCCTGCGGGTGCTGGCCGAAGACGGCCAGGAGGCAACCGGATCGATGGGCGACGACACGCCGATGGCGGTGCTGTCGCAAAAGGTGCGCTCCCCCTTCGACTTTCTGCGCCAGCAGTTCGCGCAGGTGACCAACCCGCCGATCGACCCGATCCGCGAGGCGATCGTGATGTCGCTCAACACCTGCTTCGGACCCGAGCGCAACCTGTTCGAGGAAACCCCGGGGCACGCCAAGCGCCTCGAAGTGCGCTCGCCGGTATTGAGCCATGAAAAATTCGCGCGCCTGACTTCGCTTCCCGATCCTGCCTACCGCGCCTGCACGCTGGAGCTGAATTACGATCCGGCGGCCACCGATTTGCGCGGGGCATTGGCACAGACTGCCGAACGAGCGGTGCAGGCGGTGCGCGACGGCAACGTGATCGTGGTGCTGTCCGACCGCAATATCGCCAAGAATCGCGTGCCGGTGCACATGCTGTTCGCCGTTGGCGCCGTGCACCATGCGCTGATCCGAGCCGGCCTGCGCTGCAACGCCAACATCGTGGCGGAGACAGGCACCGCCCGCGACCCGCACCACTTCGCCTGCCTGATCGGCTACGGCGCCACCGCGGTCTACCCCTACCTGGCGTATCAGGCGATCCACGACCTGATCCGCAGCGGCGAAACCCAGTGTGCGCTCGATGCCGCGCTGCACAACTACCGCAAGGGCATCAACAAAGGCCTGCTCAAGATCATCTCCAAGATGGGCATCTCTACCATCGCGAGCTACCGCGGCGCGCAGCTGTTCGAGGCAGTCGGCGTCCATGACGAAGTGATCGAACGGTGCCTGCCGGGCACGGTGAGCCGCATCGGCGGAGCGAACTTCGATGACTTCGAGGCCGACCAGAAAGAACTGGCGCGCTTCGCTTACAATCCGATGAAACCGCTCTCCCAGGGCGGCCTGCTGAAATTCATCTTCGGCGGCGAGTTCCACGCCTACAACCCGGATGTGGTGATGCAACTGCAGAAGGCGGTGCAAAGCGGCGATTACGAGGAATACCGCAGGTACGCCCAGTTGGTGAACGACCGTCCGGTCGCCATGCTGCGCGACCTGATGCGGCTCAAAATTGACGCTGATCCGATTCCGTTGGAAGAAGTGGAACCGGTCGAGAAGATCCTCAAGCGCTTCGATTCCGCCGGCATGAGCCTGGGCGCACTTTCCCCCGAAGCGCACGAGGCGCTGGCCGAAGGCATGAACCGCTTGGGCGGGCGCTCCAACTCCGGCGAGGGCGGCGAGGACCCAGCCCGCTACGGCACGGTGAAGATGTCCAAGATCAAGCAGGTGGCTTCCGGCCGCTTCGGCGTCACGCCGCACTACCTGGTCAACGCCGAAGTGCTGCAGATCAAGATCGCCCAGGGCGCCAAGCCGGGCGAGGGCGGCCAGTTGCCGGGACACAAGGTGTCGCCGACGATCGCCAAGCTGCGCTGCTCCAAGCCCGGCATCACGCTGATTTCGCCGCCGCCGCACCACGACATCTATTCAATCGAGGATTTGGCGCAGCTCATTTTCGACCTGAAG
The DNA here is from genome assembly GCA_040752115.1 of Pseudomonadota bacterium. Taxonomy (GTDB): domain Bacteria; phylum Pseudomonadota; class Gammaproteobacteria; order Burkholderiales; family Sulfuricellaceae; genus JBFMFB01. The sequence goes on from JBFMFB010000004.1 coordinate 79,333, forward strand.
CAGATCAACCCGCAGGCGCTGGTTTCGGTCAAGCTGGTAGCCGAGCCGGGGGTGGGCACCATCGCCGCCGGCGTGGCCAAGGCCTATGCCGACCTGATCACCATCTCCGGCTACGACGGCGGCACCGGCGCCAGCCCGCTCACCAGCGTGAAATATGCCGGCTCGCCATGGGAACTGGGGCTGACCGAGGCGCAGCAGGTGCTGCGTGCCAACGGCCTCCGGGGCCGGGTGCGCATCCAGACCGACGGCGGCCTGAAAACCGGCTTCGACGTGGTCAAGGCCGCGATCATGGGTGCCGAATCGTTCGGCTTCGGCACCGCGCCGATGATTGCGCTGGGTTGCAAATTCCTGCGCATCTGCCACCTTAACAACTGCGCCACCGGCGTCGCCACCCAGGACCAGAAGCTGCGCAGCAAGCACTTCATCGGCCTGCCGCAGATGGTGATGAATTACTTCACCTTCGTTGCGCAGGAAACGCGCGAATGGATGGCCAGGCTCGGTGTGCGCTCGATGGAAGAGCTGATCGGCCGGATGGATCTGCTCGAACTGCTGCCCGGCGAATCGCCGCGCCAGCAAAGGCTGGAACTGGGCGTACTGCTGAGCCAGGGCGCCATTCCTGACAGCGTGCCGAAATTCTGCATCGAGCCCTCCAACCCGTCCTTCGACAAGGGCGAACTGGCGGAACAAATGGTCGCGGATGCGCTCGACGCCATCAAGGCCAGGCGCCCGCTGGAGCTTTCCTACCGCGTCCAGAACACCCACCGTTCCATCGGTGCCCGCCTCTCCGGCGAAATCGCGCGCCAGCACGGCGCCGAGGGGCTGCCGGACAACTGCCTGACGATCCGTCTTTCCGGCACCGCCGGGCAGAGCTTCGGGGTATGGAATGCACAGGGGCTCCAGCTGGTTCTGGAAGGCGACGCCAACGACTACGTCGGCAAGGGCATGGCCGGCGGCCAGCTGGTGATCTATCCGCCGCGCAACTCCGGTTTCCTCGCCCATCAGGCTACCATCATCGGCAACACCTGCCTCTACGGCGCCACCGGGGGCAAGCTGTATGCCGCCGGCATGGCCGGCGAGCGCTTCGCCGTGCGCAACTCGGGCGCGACCGCTGTGGTCGAAGGCATCGGCGATCACGGCTGCGAATACATGACCGGCGGGTGCGTGGTGGTGCTGGGCGAGACCGGCCTCAATTTCGGCGCCGGCATGACCGGCGGCTTTGCCTTCGTTTTCGACGAAGCCGACCGTTTTGTCCATCGCTACAACCACGAGCTGATCGACATCAACCGCATCAACACCGAAGCCACCGGCCATCACCGCCAATTCGTGCGCTCGCTGATCGAACAGCATGTGGCGCTGACCGGCAGCGCACGCGGGCGCGAACTGCTCGCCGACTTCGAGGCGGCGGTCGGCAGGTTCTGGCTGGTCAAGCCAAAGGCGGCGCAACTGGATAGTTTGTTAAAGGCTTAAACCAATGTCCGATTCCGACGTTTTTCAGTTCCTTAATATCCCTCGCCGCGATGGCGACAAGACCCCGGCGGAAATCCGCAAAGTCGAGTTCCGGGAGATCTATGCGCCGTTTTCCGCCGAGCAGGCAGCGGAACAGGCCGGGCGTTGCCTGGGCTGCGGCAATCCCTACTGCGAATGGAAATGCCCGGTCCACAACTACATTCCCAACTGGCTCAAGCTCGCGACGGAAGGCAATCTGCTCGAGGCCGCCGAGCTGTGCCACAAAACCAATACCCTGCCTGAATTCTGCGGCCGCGTCTGCCCCCAGGACCGGCTGTGCGAAGGCGCCTGCACGCTCAACAGCGGCTTCGGCGCAGTGACCATCGGCGCGGTGGAGAAATACATCACCGACGAGGCCTTCAAGCAGGGCTGGCGCCCTGACATGAGCAAAGTCAGACCGACCGGCAAGCGCGTCGCCGTTGTCGGTGCCGGCCCGGCGGGCCTGGGCTGCGCCGATGTGCTGGTGCGCAACGGCGTCGCGCCGGTGGTGTTCGACCGCTATGACGAAATCGGCGGCCTGCTCACTTTCGGCATCCCTGAATTCAAGCTGGAAAAAGAGGTCGTCAGGACGCGCCGGCGCGTGTTCGAGGAAATGGGCATCGAGTTCCGCCTCAACACCGAAATCGGCAAGGATATTCCCTTCCAGAAGCTGCTCGATGAATACGATGCGGTGTTCCTCGGCATGGGCACCTACACCTTCATGAAGGGGGGCTTCCCCGGCGAAGACCTGCCGGGCGTGCTGGAAGCGCTGCCCTTCCTGATTTCCAACGTGCGCCATTGCCTCGGGCTGCCCAACGAAACCTATCACTCGATGAAAGACCAGCGCGTGGTGGTGCTGGGCGGCGGCGACACTGCCATGGACTGCAACCGCACCTCGATCCGCCAGGATGCGGCTTCCGTCACCTGCGCCTACCGCCGCGACGAAGCCAACATGCCGGGTTCTCGGCGCGAAGTGGCCAACGCCAAGGAAGAAGGCGTGCAGTTCCTGTGGAACCGCCAGCCGGTGGAGATCGTCGGCTCCGGCCGCGTTGAAGGCGTCAAGCTGGTCACCACCCAGCTGGGCGCGCCCGATGCGCGAGGCCGCCGCACCCCGGAAGTGGTGCCGGGCAGCGAGGAAATCATCCCGGCCGACCGGGTCATCATTGCCTTCGGCTTCCGCCCAAGCCCTCAGCCCTGGTTTGCCGACTTCGGCATCGCCACCGACAGCATCGGGCGGGTGATTGCCAAGGGCCATGCCCACAAGCACCAGACCGCCAACCCCAAGGTGTTCGCCGGCGGCGACATGGTACGCGGCTCGGACCTGGTGGTAACGGCGATTTACGAAGGGCGCCAGGCGGCGGAGGGCATCCTCGCTTACCTCGGCGTTTGAGCGCGATTTCGAATTACCCTTAATAAATCAATTAACCACGAATTTGCACGAATAATCAGTGAATTGGTCAGTATTATTCGTTTCACCAGATTGGCGTAACGAGGGTTGCACCTTAACCATTTTTGTTCATTCGTGAAAATTCGTGTCATTCGTGGTTGATTGCCGGTTTAAAAATTACCAATCCAGCGGACGGAGTCCAGCATGACAAAACCAAAGAACGACACCTTCCTGCGCGCCTTGCTGCGCCAGCCGACCGAATATACGCCGGTGTGGATGATGCGCCAGGCAGGGCGGTATCTGCCCGAATACAACCAGACCCGTGCCCGTGCCGGAGATTTCCTGTCGCTGTGCAAAAGCCCCGACCTTGCCACGGAAGTGACCCTGCAGCCCCTGGTGCGCTTTCCGCTCGATGCCGCCATCCTGTTTTCCGACATCCTGACCATCCCTGACGCGATGGGGCTGGGCCTGTATTTCTCGGCCGGAGAGGGCCCGCGCTTCGAGCGCCCGCTGCGCGACGAATGGGAAATCCGCGGGCTCGCGGTTCCCGATCCCGACGTCCATCTGCGCTACGTGCTGGACGCAGTCAGCTCGATCCGCAAGGCGCTCAACAACGAAGTGCCGCTGATCGGTTTTTCCGGCAGCCCGTTCACCCTGGCCTGCTATATGGTCGAGGGCGGCAGCAGCTCGGAATTCCACCTGATCAAGACCATGCTCTACCAGCGGCCGGAGCTGCTGCACCACGTTCTGGACGTCACTACCCAGGCCGTGATCGCCTACCTGAACGCGCAGATCCAGGCCGGCGCCCAGGCCGTGATGGTATTCGACTCTTGGGGCGGCGCGCTGTCCCACGCCGCTTACCATGAGTTTTCCCTCCCCTACCTGGAGCGGATCGTGCAAAGCCTGATCCGCGAGCACGACGGTGCCACCGTGCCCAATATCGTTTTCACCAAAGGCGGCGGATTGTGGCTGGAAAGCATGGCGGCCATCGGCTGCGATGCGCTGGGGCTGGACTGGACAGTGGATATCGGCCAGGCGCGCAGCCGCGTCGGCGCCAAAGTCGCGCTGCAAGGCAACATCGACCCCGCGGTGCTGCTTTCTTCGCCGGAAATCGTCCGTGCCGAAGTCGGCAAGGTGCTGGCAAGCTACGGCCAGGGCCACGGCCACGTCTTCAACCTGGGCCATGGTATCTCCCAGCACACCCCGCCGGAAAACGCCGCTGCCCTGGTGGAGGCAGTTCACGAGCTGAGCCGGCAGTATCATCGATAAAATTTCTTGTGCCGTCGAGCCCTTTCTGGCTTGACTTATGCACAAAAATCATACCGTTTTCAGGCCCGCAACAACATTTCCTGATTTTTGCCGGATTTTGTAACCTATTGTTTTTTCATCTGGAAATGATAGCTTAAAATATACGCCGGCTAAGATAAGACTTTGCCCAAAAAGAGGTTGTTTATTTTCATTACATTCTGCCCACAAAGTTATCCACAGCTTTTGTGAAAAACTCGAAATTGGCGATATGCCCCAGCAGCTTGCCGCACCATTGTCAGAATGTCCTGCAACAACCGGCGCCAACCCGGCCTTGATCGGGAGCCGCTGCAAATGAAAATCCTGCGGGTTGCACTCGACGTCCCGCTCCCCGCGCTATTCGACTATCTGGCGCAAGACGCCTCCGAAACCGATATCGGGGCGCGGGTGCTGGTCACTTTCGGCCGCAGGAAAGCAGTGGGCATCATCGCCGCCGTCGGTGACCGGTCAAACATTCCCGCCGCCCGCCTGAAGCCAGCGCTACAAATCCTGCGCGACGTTCCCCCCCTGTCCCACGACATTCTGCAGTTGCTGCGCTTTTGCTCCGACTATTACCACCATCCCCTGGGCGAAGTGATTTTCAACGCGCTGCCGTTGCGGCTGCGCCAAGCCGAAAACGCAGCTCGCGCTCTGCCTCTGGCATACCGACTGACAGCGGCCGGGCGCAGCCTATGCGCAGACGATCTGCCACCGCGAGCAGCGGTCAAGCGCAAACTGCTCGCCGCACTAGGCAAGAGCGGCGCGCTGCCGCGGGCTGAGCTATCCGGCATCTCATCGAGCGCCGGCAAAGCGGTGCGGGAAATGATCGCGCAGGGCTGGGTGGAGGAAACCCGCGAGCCGTGGACGCCTCCGCGCGTACCGGCCGCGCGCGCGGCCGAGTCCGCGGCGCGGCCCTCCCTTACCCCCGAGCAGGAGCAGGCCGTGTCGGCACTGCTGGCGCAGCCGCAAGGCTTCCGGCCCTGGTTGCTGCTGGGCATCACCGGCAGCGGCAAGACCGAGGTGTATCTGCGCGCCGTCGAAGCCGCGCTGCAACGTGGCGGGCAAGTGCTGGTGCTGGTGCCGGAGATCAACCTCACCCCCCAGCTGGAATCGCGCTTCCGCGAGCGTTTTCCGGGCGCCTGCCTGGCCAGCCTGCACAGCGGCCTCAACGACGGGGAACGCCTGCGCAACTGGCTGCTGGCGCAGGCCGGCCGCGCCGACATCGTGCTGGGGACGCGCTTGGCCGTATTCACACCGATGCCGCGGCTCGCGCTGATCGTGGTGGATGAGGAGCACGACAGCTCCTTCAAGCAGCAGGAGGGACTGCGCTACTCCGCGCGCGATATGGCGGTGGCCCGCGCCAAGCTGGCCGATGTGCCTGCCGTGCTGGGCTCCGCCACGCCTTCGCTGGAAAGCTACCACAACGCCCTGACCGGCCGGTACGGCCTGCTCCGGCTCACCCGCCGCGCCGTGGAAAACGCCGCCCTGCCCGAAATCCGCTGCATCGACATCCGCCGCCAGCTGCTCGACGAAGGGCTGGCCCCCCCTCTGGTCGAAGCTTTGGGCGCGTGTTTGCAGCACGGCGGGCAAAGCCTGGTCTTCATCAACCGCCGCGGCTATGCGCCCGTGCTGATGTGCCACCAGTGCGGCTGGCTGTCGGCCTGCACCCGATGCGCGACCCGGTTGGTGGTGCATCTGCGCGAACGACGCCTGCGCTGCCACCACTGCGGACACGAGGAGCGCATCCCGGCGGCCTGCCCGGGATGCGGCAACGCCGACCTCACGCCCATGGGGCAGGGCACCCAGCGCGTGGAGGCCGCCCTCGCGGCACGCTTCCCCACCGCGCGCATCCTCCGCATCGACCGCGACAGCACGCGGCGCAAGAACGCCCTGGCCGACCTGCTGCGCGAAGCGCACGAGGAACAGGTGGACATCCTGGTCGGCACCCAGATCCTGGCCAAGGGGCACGATTTCAAGCGCCTCGCCTTGGTCGGCGTGATCGGCGCCGACAATGCCCTCTACAGCCCGGACTTCCGTGCCTCGGAGCGGCTGTTCGCCCAGTTGATGCAGGTTTCCGGGCGGGCCGGACGAGCCGGCGGTAAAGGGAAAGTGCTGATCCAGACCGAGTTCCCCGACCATCCCTTGTTTCATGCGCTGCGCCGGCACGATTACGAAGCCTTCGCCGAGGCGTTGCTGACCGAGCGAGAGCAGGCCGGCTTTCCGCCGTTTTGCCACCAGGCCCTGCTGCGCGCCGAGGCGCCGGAGCTGGAGCGGGCCCTGCGATTCTTGCGGCAGGCCGCACAGGCCGCAGCGAAACTCGATTTTCCGGTCGAGGTTTACGATCCGGTCACTGCGTCCATGGCGCGCCTGGCCGGCAAGGAGCGGGCGCAGCTGCTGGTGCAGTCGGCCTCGCGCGGCGCGATGCAGGCTTTCCTCGGGCAATGGCACGAAGCCCTGCAGCAGATGAAGGCCCGCGATGTGCGCTGGACGCTGGATGTGGATCCGCTGGAATTCTGATGCAGCGGGGAGCGGAAACATTTAAAATAGCCGGCTCATTGATCGAGCCAGCAACATTGAGCATTCCAAGTTGAAACAACACCTGACCCAACTCTTCGCCGAAGCGCTTGCAACGGTTGCGCCGGACGCGGCGGACACCCCCATTCTGCTGGAGCGGCCCAAGCAGACGCAGCACGGCGATTACGCCTGCAACCTGGCGATGCAGCTGGCGCGGGCGCTGCGCCGCAATCCGCGCGAGGTCGCCGGCCAGCTGCTGGATGCACTGCCTTCCTCTCCGCTGGTGGAAAGGGCGGAAATCGCCGGCGCCGGCTTCATCAACCTGTTCCTCGCGCCGGCCGCCAAGCAGCGGGTGGTTTCCACCATCCTCCGGCAAGGCGAACGGTTCGGGCGCGGCGATCTCGGGCAGGGCAGGAAAATCCAGGTCGAATTCGTTTCCGCCAATCCCACCGGGCCATTGCACGTGGGCCACGGCCGGGGCGCGGCGTTCGGCATGAGCCTCGCCAGCGTGCTCGCTGCCGCCGGCTATGACGTCAGCCGCGAGTTTTACGTCAACGATGCCGGCCGGCAGATGGATATCCTGGCGCTCTCGACCTGGCTGCGCTATCTGGAACTGAACGGCATCGACGTGCCCTTCCCGGCCAACGCCTACCAGGGCGCGTATGTGCGCGAGATGGCGCGCGAGATTCACGCCCGCCACGGCGACCGTTACGTGCATCAGCCGTCCTCGGTGCTGCACGAAGCCCCGTCTGCCGAAACCGAAGCCGAGGCGCATCTGGACAAGCTGATCGCCAACGCCAAGCTGCTGCTCGGGGAAGGTTACGCCTATATCCACAACCTCGCCCTTACCGAACAGCTCGAAGACTGCCGCAATGACCTGATGGAATTCGGTGTGACGTTCGACTCGTGGTTTTCCGAGAAATCGCTGTTCGATACCGGCCTGGTCGAGCGCGCGGTCGCGGCGCTGGAGGAAGCCGGCCATCTGTACGAGCAGGACGGCGCCAAGTGGTTCCGCTCCAGCAAATTCGGCGACGAGAAGGATCGCGTGGTGTTGCGCGAAAACGGGCAGTACACCTATTTCGCCTCGGACATCGCCTACCATCTGAACAAGTTCGAGCGCGGCTTCGATCAGGTAATCAACATCTGGGGCGCGGACCATCACGGCTATATCCCTCGCGTCAAAGGCGCGCTGACCGCCCTGGGGCTGGATGCCGACCGGCTCACCATTGCGCTGGTACAGTTCGCAGTGCTCTATCGCGGCAAGGAAAAGGTGCCAATGTCCACCCGTGCCGGAGAGTTCGTCACCTTGCGCGAGTTGCGGCGCGAAGTGGGCAACGATGCAGCGCGGTTTTTCTACGTCCTGCGCAAGAGCGACCAGCACCTCGATTTCGATCTGGAGCTCGCCAAATCGCAAAGCAACGAAAATCCGGTTTACTACATCCAGTACGCGCATGCGCGTCTTTGCAGCGTGCTGGCGCTTTGGGGCGGCGACCCCGCCGACCTGAAAGATGGCGGCGACCCCGGACTGCTGCAAAGCCCTTACGAGCTGGCGCTGCTGCAGCGGCTGGGCGACTTCCCGGAAACGCTGGAAAACGCCGCGCGGGAATTCGCGCCGCACCTGATTGCCTACTACCTCCGGGAACTGGCCGCAGAATTGCACAGCTACTACAATGCGGAACAGTTCCTGGTCGAAGACGAAGCACTCAAACTGGCACGCCTGTCTCTGGTTACGGCCATCCGCCAGGTGCTGCGCAACGGGCTTGCCGTGCTCGGGGTGGGCTGCCCGGAAAAGATGTGATGCAAAACGCTTCACCGGCCAGCACGGTGCCATCCGGGAGCTTAGCCCCAGTTTCAGGTCAATCATGAGCCGAAGCCGAGACTACAAAACAACGCCAAAACTGCCCGCATCCAGGTCGGGCAGCCCGTTGCTGACCGGTATCATCATCGGCACGTTCGTCGGCCTGGGCATCGCACTGGGCGTGGCGCTCTATATCAAACAGGGACCCAGCCCGTTCGTCGATAAAACCAAGCCAGCGGCTCAACCGACAGCAGGGCAAAAGAAAACTGCCGCGCCGGACAGTACCGCCGCTGACAAAGCAGCGAAGCCGGCGGACAAACCGCGCTTCGATTTCTATACGATTTTGCCGGGCACCGAGGAGCCGGTTTCCGAGCAGGAACTCAAGCAGGCCGGCCAGCAATCCGCGGGCGGGACGGGCTACCAGTATTTCCTCCAGGCGGGCTCGTTCCAGACCGAAGCCGAAGCCGACAATCTTAAGGCCAAGCTGGCGCTCCTCGGGGTGGAGGCCGGCATCCAGACCGCCACTTTGCCCGACAAGGGGGTGTGGCACCGGGTGCGCGCCGGGCCTTATGCCACCTTGGAGGAATTGAACCGGATTCGCACCACGCTATCGCAAAACGGAATCAGCACCAGCCTGATAAAAATACACGAGTAAGGCGCTGGTTCAGCCGCCCGCGCGCCATCATCAACCACGGAGTCAAGACCATGCCTCATTTGAGAAATGCCAGCGCCCCCTTCGCCCGTTTCCTTGCCATCCTGGCCCTCGCCCTCTGCAGTTTTGCCGTCCATGCCGAGCCCCAGGCCGGCAAGGACTACGCACTGGTTTCACCGCCCGTGCCGACAGAGACCGGAAAAAAAATCGAAGTGCTGGAAGTGTTCTGGTACGGCTGTCCCCACTGCTTCGACCTGGAACCGGAGCTCGCTGCCTGGGTGAAGAAGCTGCCCAAGGACGTGGTCTTCCGCCGCATGCCCGGCGTCCTCCCAGATAGCTGGCTGTCCCTGGCAAAAGCCTATTACGCCGCCGAAGCGCTGGATGCGGTAGACAAGCTGCATGCCGGGATATTCAACGCCATCCACCTCGGCCAGATCAACCTGAACAATGAGAAAATCCTGTTCGACTGGGTGGGCAAACAGGGCGTGGACGGCAAGAAATTTGCCGACGCCTATGCTTCCTTCGCGGTGCAGAACAAGGCGATGCGCGCCAAGCAGCTATCCAGAGCCTACGGGCTCAGCGGCGTGCCGGCAATCGTGGTGGAAGGCAAGTATCTGACATCTCCCGCCATGGCCGGCGGCAACAGTGCGCTACTGGCGGTCACCGACGAACTGATCAAAAAGGCCCGGCAGGAGCGTGCCGTCAAGCGCTGATCGCGGAAAGATCTTCATCACCGGCGCGTCGAGCGGACTGGGAGCCGCTCTCGCGCGCCGCTACGCGCGCGAAGGCGCCGTCGTCGGCTTGGTGGCGCGCAACGCCAAACCCCTTGAAAAACTCGCCGCCGAGCTCGGCGGCTTTGCCTACCCGCTGGACGTGCGCGACCACCCGGCCCTGCATACAGCCGCGCTGGATTTCATGCGGCGCTTCGGGGTACCGGACACGGTGATCGCCTGTGCGGGAGTAAGTTGCGGCAACCTCACGGAATATGCCGAAGATCTGCCGGTGCTCCAGACGGTGATGGACATCAACCTGATCGGCATGGCAAAAACCTTCCAGCCATTTTTGCGCCCGATGCGCGAAGCGGGCCGTGGCACGCTGGCCGGGATCGCCAGTGTAGCCGGGTTTCGCGGGCTGCCCGGGGCAAGCGCCTACTCCGCCTCGAAAGCCGCCGCAATCAGCTATCTGGAAAGCCTGCGGGTGGAGCTGCACGGCTCCGGAATCCATGTCGTTACCCTCTGCCCCGGCTACATCCAAACCCCGATGACCGCGGTCAACCCCTACCCCATGCCTTTCATGCTGACGGCGGAGGAGGCGGCACGGCTGGTTGTCTGCGCCATCGCCAAACGGCGCAAATTCGTTGTGCTGCCTTGGCAGATGGCACTGGTGGGGAGAGTCCTCGAGCACCTGCCCATCCGGCTCTATGACCGGCTGTTCGCCAAAGCGCAGCACAAGCCGCGCAACCTTCCGATTGAGTGAAAGTCGCTTCGGCATGACCGGCCCTTCCACGATGATTGGCGACGAATCCCTGTTCCATCCCCTTACCGGCCTGTACAGCGCATCCTACATGGATCGCCGGATCGAGGAGGAACTCGGGCACGCCCGCCGGCAGCACGGCAAAATCTGCCTCCTGCGGCTGGCGCTGCTGCCGCCGGTGCTGCCCCCCGATCTACTCAAGGAAGCGGCCGATCTGCTTCGCCTGGGCCTGCGCACCGCCGATCTCCTGGGGCATGGACACGATGGCCAGTTTCTTGTGCTGCTGCCCGCTACGCCGCTGCAGAGCGCCGTCGTGGCGGCACAACGTCTGCAAAAAGCGGTCGAGGAATGGGGGTTCGATTCAGCGCTGTCAGTCGTACTGGGCTTTCGCGCGGCCGAAGCCGGCGGCGACGATTCGCGGGAGTCTCTGCTGGAACGGCTGGCTGGCTCTTGACCGCCGTTATTCGACCGTTACCGATTTCGCCAGATTGCGCGGCTTATCCACGTCCGTTCCCTTGTGCAGGGCAGCATGGTAGGCCAGCATCTGCAGCGGGATGACGTGCAAGATCGGGCTTAACGCCCCGGCGTGGCCTGGCAGGCGTATGAGGTGCACGCCTTCCTGGCTGGTCAGATGGCTTTCCTGATCGGCAAACACATACAGTTCGCCGCCGCGTGCGCGTACTTCCTGCAAGTTGGATTTGAGTTTCTCCAGCAGTGCGTCGTTGGGCGCGATCGCCACAACCGGCATTTCCTTGTCCACCAGCGCCAATGGGCCGTGCTTGAGCTCCCCGGCAGGGTAGGCTTCGGCATGGATATAGGATATTTCCTTGAGCTTGAGCGCCCCTTCCAGTGCGATGGGGTAGTGCAGGCCGCGCCCGAGGAACAGGGCATGCTGTTTTTCGGCAAAGCGCTCCGCCCACTGGGCCACCGATGGCTCCAGGGCAAGCACCTGCTGCACCAGCCCCGGCAGCTGGCGTAGCGCCGCAAGCCGATCCTTCTCCTCGGATGCCGTCATGCGCCCGCGTAGCTTGGCCAGCACCAGCGTGAGCAGATAAAGTGCGGCAAGCTGAGTGGTGAATGCCTTGGTCGAGGCAACGCCGATCTCTGGCCCTGCATGGGTCAGGAATTGCAGGCCGGACTGGCGCATCAGCGCGCTTTCCGCCACGTTGCAGATGGACAGCGTGGCGCCATGCCCCTGTGCTTTCGCGTGATTCAATGCCGCCAGGGTGTCGGCGGTTTCTCCAGACTGGGAAATGGCCACGATCAGCCCGGAAGGATGGGGCACGCTGTCGCGGTAGCGGTATTCGCTTGCCACTTCCGCCGTACAAGGAATGCCGGCGATGCCCTCCAGCCAGTAGCGCGCAACCTGCGCGGCATGGTAGCTGGTGCCGCAGGCGATGATGTTCACCCGGTCTACTGTGCCCAGCACCCGCTGCGCGTCCGCACCGAAAACGGCGGGTGAAAGATTTTCCTGTGCCAGCGCCCCTTCCAGCGTATCGGCCAGGGCGCGGGGCTGCTCGTGGATTTCCTTCTGCATGAAGTGGCGGTATTGGCCGAGCTCCGCCGTATCCGCCGTCAGTTCGGAGATGCGTGCGGGCCGTTCCACCGTGTTACCCTGGGCATCGAGAATGCGGTAGTCGAGCAAGCCGATGTCCGCAACGTCGCCTTCTTCCAGGTACACCACCTTCTGAGTGACCGGCAGCAGGGCGGCGATATCCGAGGCAATGAAATTTTCCTCGATCCCCAGTCCCAGCAGCAGCGGGCTGCCCTTGCGCGCGCAAACCATCCGGTTCGGCATGTCCGAGCAGACCACGCCGATGGCGTAAGCGCCCTTCATTTCGGCGATGGCTTGCCGGGTGGCAGCGAGCAAATCCTTGCCGTGCTGGTAGTAGTGATGGATGAGATGGACGATGATCTCGGTGTCGGTGTCGGAGTCGAAGCGGTAACCCAAGCCTTTCAGGCGGTCGCGCAGCACCTCGTGGTTTTCGATGATGCCGTTGTGCACCACTGCCAGGGCGTCGCCACTGACGTGGGGGTGGGCATTGTTCTCGGTAGGTGCGCCGTGGGTTGCCCAGCGGGTGTGAGCGATGCCGAGATGGCCGTGAGTGCCGCACCGCCTGACCTCGGCGGCAAGTTCGGCCACGCGCCCGACGCTGCGAACGCGCGCCAGGCCGCCGGCGACAACCGCCAGGCCGGCCGAATCATAGCCACGGTATTCCAGGCGCCGCAGGCCTTCCAGCAGGATGGGCACGACGTTGCGCTGCGCCACTGCTCCGATGATGCCGCACATGGTAGCTTTAATCCTTTTTCTTGACTGGCCGCTGCCAGCCGTTCACGGTAATTTGTTTGGCGCGCGACAGGGTCAGCTCGCCGGGCGGGACGTCACGCGTAATGGTGGAACCCGCGCCGATAGTGGCGCCGCGGCCGATTGTCACCGGCGCCACCAGTTGCGTATCCGAGCCGACGAACACATCGTCCTCGATTACGGTACGGTATTTATGCGCGCCATCGTAGTTGCAGGTGATGGTGCCGGCGCCGATGTTGACGTTTTGCCCGACGGTGCTGTCGCCGACGTAGCTCAGGTGATTGATTTTAGCGCCACGCCCCACCTGGCTGTTCTTGATTTCGACGAAGTTGCCGATATGAACCTTTTCCGCTAGCCGGGTGCCGGGGCGAATGCGCGCAAATGGCCCGATGCGGCCGCTACTGCCGACCTCGGCTTCTTCGATCAGACTAAACGGGGCGATGTGCGTCCCCGCCGCCACGGATACCTCGCGCAAGATGCAGTTCGCGCCCACCACCACATTGTCGCCTAGTTGCACGCGCCCCTCGAATACACAGTTGACGTCGATCACCACGTCGCGTCCGCAGGTAAGTTCCCCGCGCACGTCGATACGCTTGGGGTCGAGCAGCGTCACCCCCTGCTGCTGCAGGCGATCCGCGATTTCATGCTGATACAGCCGCTCGAGGTGCGCGAGCTGGCTCTTGCTGTTCACCCCCAGCACCTCCCAGTGGTGGCGCGGATGACTGGTGGCGATCTCGGCGCCATCCGCTGCTGCCAAGCCGATAATGTCGGTAAGATAGTACTCGCCCTGGGCATTGTCGTTTTTCAGCATCGGCAGCCAGCGTGCAAGGTGAACGTTGGACACGGCCAAGATGCCGGTGTTGATCTCGGTAAGCGCCCGCTCGGCCTCGCTGGCGTCTTTCTCCTCCACGATCCGCGTCACCCGGCCGTTTTCCCGCACTATCCGGCCGTAGCCGCGCGGATCCGCTAGCGCCATGGTAAGCAGTGCGACGCCGCCGCGGCGGGCGGCGTCGACCAGCGGTGCCAGGGTGTCAGCATGAATTAGCGGCACATCGCCGTAGAGCACCAGCGTGGCACCGTCCGGATCGAGATGAGGCAGTGTCTGCTGCAGCGCGTGGCCGGTGCCGAGCTGCGGTTCCTGCTGCACCATGACAACATCATCCACACCCTCCAAGACGGCCTTCACCGCCTCACCTCCGTGCCCGTACACCACGCAGATTTTGGCGGGGCCGAGCGCGCGCGCGGCTGCCAGCACATGCTGCAGCAGCGGTCTGCCGGCGAGCGGGTGCAGCACTTTGGCGAGTTCCGAGTTCATCCTCGTGCCCTTGCCGGCGGCAAGGATGACGATGTTCAAGGGTTGTTGCATGCGTTCGATGTTACCGGGAGCAAATGCGCTAGTATAAAGAAAAAAGGCAGCCCGCAGGCTGCCTTTGCATTTCCGCCTGCGACAATCAGTGATGACCTTGTTTGCGCAGTTTCTGGATGGCGTGCAGTTGCGCCACCGCTTCCGCCAGTTCGGCCTGGGCGCGGGCGTACTCGACGGCCGAGGTGTGGTCCCTCATGGCTTCTTCGGCGCGTTTCTTGGCTTCCAGCGCCTTCGCCTCGTCCAGATCCTTGCCGCGCAATACGGTATCCGCCAGGACCGTAACCACCCCCGGCTGCACTTCCAGGATTCCGCCGGACACGAAAAACAATTCTTCTTCCGTCTGGTTCGGCAACTTGAGCCGTACGGTTCCGGGCTTCATGCGCGAAATCAGCGGCGCATGGCGGGGATAAACCCCGACTTCGCCCATTTCCGCCGGCGCAGCCACGAACTCCGCGATACCGGAGAAAATGGACTGCTCGGCGCTCACCACGTCAACGTGTATCGTCATTGCCATAATCTTGGATTACCTTGCCGTTTGCAAACACGGTTCGGCGCGACTTCCGCGCCGAGCCGCGAGCCCGTTACTGAAGGGTCTTGGCTTTTTCCACAGCCTCTTCGATCGAGCCGACCATGTAAAACGCCTGCTCGGGCAGGTGGTCGTATTCGCCGCTGACGATGCCTTTGAAGCCCTTGATAGTGTCTTTGAGCGACACGTACTTGCCTGGCGAGCCGGTGAACACTTCGGCCACGAAGAACGGCTGCGACAGGAAGCGCTGGATTTTCCGGGCGCGGGCCACCGCCAGCTTGTCTTCCGGCGCCAGTTCGTCCATACCCAGAATCGCGATAATGTCGCGCAGTTCTTTGTAACGCTGCAATGTCGCCTGAACCTGGCGCGCCACGGCGTAGTGCTCTTCGCCCACAACCAGCGGGTCGAGCTGGCGGGAAGTGGAATCGAGTGGATCCACCGCGGGATAAATACCCAGCGCGGCGATATCGCGCGACAACACCACCGTGGAATCGAGGTGCAGGAAGGTTGTCGCAGGCGACGGATCGGTCAAGTCGTCTGCAGGCACGTACACGGCCTGGATGGAGGTAATGGATCCCACCTTGGTCGAGGTAATGCGTTCCTGCAGGCGGCCCATTTCTTCGGCCAGGGTCGGCTGGTAGCCCACCGCGGAGGGCATCCGGCCCAGCAGCGCGGACACTTCGGTGCCGGCCAGGGTATAACGGTAGATGTTGTCAACGAAGAACAGAATGTCGCGGCCTTCGTCGCGGAAACGTTCCGCCATGGTCAGGCCGGTCAGCGCGACGCGCAGACGGTTGCCCGGCGGTTCGTTCATTTGGCCGAACACCATCGCCACCTTGTCGAGAACGTTGGAGTCCTTCATCTCGTGGTAGAAGTCGTTGCCCTCGCGGGTGCGCTCGCCTACCCCTGCGAACACGGACAGGCCGGAATGCTGCTTGGCGATGTTGTTGATGAGCTCCATCATGTTCACCGTCTTGCCCACGCCGGCGCCGCCAAACAAGCCCACCTTGCCGCCCTTGGCAAACGGGCAGATCAGATCGATAACCTTGATGCCGGTTTCCAGCAGCTCCACGGAAGGAGACAGTTCTTCGAACGTGGGCGCCTTCTGGTGAATGCTGCGGCGTTCGTCGCACTGAATTTCGCCAGCTTCGTCGATCGGCCGGCCCAGCACGTCCATGATGCGACCGAGGGTGCCATGCCCGACCGGCACCGAAATCGGCGCCCCAGTGGTTTTCACTTTCATGCCGCGGCGCAAGCCATCGCTGGAGCCCATGGCGATCGCGCGCACCACCCCATCGCCAAGCTGCTGCTGCACTTCCAGGGTCAGGCCGCTTTCGGCGGTAGAGCTTTCTTCATCCAGCACCAGGGCTTCGAATACCTTGGGCATGCCCGCGCGCGGAAACTCGACGTCAACCACCGCGCCGATACACTGAACAATCTTTCCTTCACTCATTTTGAGATTCCCCAATCTAGACTTGATTCGTTACACCGCCGCCGCGCTCTGCAGATTTGGTCTCGCCATAACGTTCGCCCTCCTCACGTTAGTCTCGCCCAATCTAAGGCGCCCTGCGCTACACCGCCGCCGCGCCGCCGACGATTTCAGACAGCTCCTTGGTAATCGCCGCTTGCCGGGCCTTGTTGTAAACCAGCTTGAGATCGCCGATAACGGTCTTGGCGTTGTCGGAGGCGGCCTTCATCGCCACCATGCGCGCGCTCTGTTCGGACGCCATATTTTCAGCTACCGCGTGGTACACCAGCGACTCGATATAGCGCACCATCAGCTCGTCGATCACGTCCTTGGCATCCGGCTCATAGATATAGTCCCAGTGCCCGGCCGCGGAACCCAGCTGTTCGCCGCTCAGCGGCAACAGCTGCTCGACCATCGGTTCCTGTTTCATGGTGTTGACGAAACGGTTGTAGCAGACGTACAGAGCATCGATCTCGCCGGCAGTATAGGCATCCAGCATGACTTTCACCGGGCCAATCAGCTTCCCCAGGTGAGGCGTGTCGCCGAGCCCGGAAAGATGGGACCTGACGTTCGCGCCTAGCCGCGACATGAACCCCACCCCCTTATTGCCGATGGCGCAAACCTGCACACCGACCTTCTCGCCTTCCCACGCCTTCATCCTGTTCAACGCGAGGCGCAGGATGTTGCTGTTGAGGCCGCCACACAACCCTTTGTCCGAGGTCACCACGATCACGCCGACGTTCTTCACGCTGTCGCGCTTGACCACGAACGGGTGCTTGTATTCCGGGTGTGCGAAGGAGAGATGCGCCGCTACGTTGCGAATCTTTTCCGCATACGGGCGGGCGGCCCGCATCCGATCCTGCGCCTTGCGCATTTTCGAAGCGGCCACCATTTCCATCGCACGTGTGATCTTGCGCGTGTTTTCCACGCTTTTGATCTTGGAGCGTATTTCCTTGCTGCCTGGCATTTAGGAACTCCGGCTTAGTAAACGGCGGTCGCCTTGAAATCCTCGATGGCTGCGGTCAGCGCTTTCTCGTCGTCGCCGCCGAGGTCTTTGGTGGATTCGATCTTGTCCATCAGGCTCTTGTACTTGGATTTCATGAACGCCTGTAGCGCAGATTCGAAGGCCAGCGCCTTGTTCACCGCCACATCGTCGAGATAGCCTTTGTTCGCCGCTAACAGCGTTACAGCCATTTCGGCTACGCTCATCGGTGCATACTGGATCTGCTTCATCAATTCGGTAACCATGCGGCCGCGCTCGAGCTGCTTGCGGGTCGCCTCGTCCAGATCGGAAGCGAACTGCGCGAACGCGGCCAGTTCACGATACTGCGCCAGCGCCAGACGCACGCCGCCGCCCAGTTTCCTGATGACCTTGGTCTGCGCGGCGCCGCCGACGCGGGACACCGAAATACCGGCGTTGATCGCGGGACGGATACCGGCGTTGAACAGGTCGGTTTCCAGGAAGATCTGGCCGTCGGTAATGGAAATCACGTTGGTCGGCACGAATGCGGACACGTCGCCGGCCTGGGTTTCGATCACCGGCAGGGCCGTCAGCGAACCGGTCTTGCCCTTGACTTCGCCGTTGGTGAACTTCTCGACGAATTCTTCGTTCACGCGCGCAGCGCGCTCCAGCAGACGGGAGTGCAGATAGAACACGTCGCCAGGATATGCTTCGCGGCCCGGCGGACGGCGCAGCAGCAGGGATATCTGGCGGTAGGCCCAAGCCTGCTTGGTCAGGTCGTCATAAACGATCAGGGCATCTTCGCCGCGGTCGCGGAAGTACTCGCCCATGGTGCAGCCGGCGTAGGCAGCGATGTACTGCATCGCGGCGGATTCCGACGACGAGGCAGCAACGACTGTGGTATAACCCATCGCGCCGTGCTCTTCCAGTTTGCGCACCACGTTGGCGATGGTCGAGGCCTTCTGCCCGATCGCCACGTAGATGCACTTCATGTTCTGGCCCTTTTGGTTGATGATGGCATCAACCGCAACTGCCGTCTTACCCGTCTGGCGATCGCCGATGATCAGCTCGCGCTGACCGCGGCCGATCGGCACCATCGAGTCGATCGCCTTAAGGCCGGTTTGCACCGGCTGGGACACGGATTTGCGGGCGATCACGCCTGGCGCCACCTTTTCGATCTTGTCGGTAAGCTTGGCGTTGACCGGCCCCTTGCCGTCGATCGGGCGGCCCAGCGCGTCGACTACGCGACCGATCAGTTCGGGACCGACCGGCACCTCCAGAATACGGCCGGTGCACTTGCACACGTCGCCTTCCGTGATGTGTTCGTAGTCACCCAGAACCACCGCACCGACAGAATCGCGCTCAAGGTTCAGCGCCAGACCGAACGTGTTGCCGGGGAATTCGATCATTTCGCCGGCCATCACGTTGGACAGGCCGTGGATGCGGACGATACCGTCGGTAACCGAAATCACGGTGCCTTGCGTGCGCGCTTCGGCGCCGGGAGCGAAGCTCTCTAATCTGCTTTTAATCAGTTCACTGATTTCCGATGTGGATAACTGCATTCCTATCTCCTAACCTTTCAGCGTATAGGCCAGCTCTTGCAGCCGGCCACGGACTGAGGCGTCGATGACCGTATCGCCGACGACAATTTTGATCCCGCCAATGATTTCCGGGTCCACTGACACGCGTGCTTCGATCTTGCGGTTGAACTTGGTTTCCAGATGCTTGACCAGGCTTTTTACCTGAGTATCGTCCGGCTTTGCGGCAGCGGTAATTTCCGCTTCCAGCACGCCTTCGTCCTGCGCTTTCAACTCCTCGAAAATCGCGGCGATCTGCGGCAGCAACGAGAGCCGGCCATATTCGACCAGCAACTTGATCAGGTTTACGCCGGCGGCATCGAGCTTGTCGCCGCAGACGGACAGGAAAACCCTTTCCACGTCGGCCGCCGAATTCTTGGGATTCTCGACAAGGGCTCGCATCTGCGCATCCGCGGCAACCGCCGAGGCGAAAGCCAGCATTTCAGACCAGCGTGTCAGCGCATTTTTTTCCTTTGCCAGGCGATACACCGCCACGGCATAAGGTCTTGCTATGGTTACCGCTTCAGCCATGATCGTCCTAGAGCTCGTTAGCGATGGCGGTCAGCATCTCGGCATGCGCCTTGGCATCGATCTCGCGACGCAGAATTTTCTCCGCGCCCCGGACCGCCAGCTCCGACACTTGCTGCCGCAAGGCTTCCTTGGCCCGGTTCACTTCCTGCTCGATCTCTGCCTTGGCTCCGGCCAGAATGCGATCGCCTTCGGTCTTGGCGTTGTTTTTTGCCTCTTCGACCACTTCGGCAGCACGCTTTTCGGCCTGCGCAATAATCTCGGAAGCCTTTTCCTTTGCGGTGTGCAGCTCCTGCGTGGCGCGCTTCGCAGCCAACTCCAGCTCGTGCTTGCCGCGATCTGCCGCCGCGAGCCCATCCGCAATCTGCTTTTGGCGCGACGCCAAGGCAGTCATGATGGGCGGCCAAACAAACTTCATGCAGAACCACACGAACATGATGAACATGATCGTCTGGCCGAGAAGGGTTGCATTGATGTTCATGCAGAAACCTTTCTAGTGGTTAGATGCCAGGGGCAACCGTTACTTGCCTGCCACCGCGAACAGAACGTACATGGCGAGACCGACAGCAATCATCGGTACCGCATCGACCAGACCCATCACCACGAAAAACTGAGTGCGCAGCATGGGGATCAGCTCGGGCTGACGGGCAGCGCCTTCAAGGAAGCGGCCACCGAGAATACCGATGCCAACAGCAGCGCCCAGCGCGCCCAAACCCATCATGATCGCGCCGGCGATAAACAGCAATGCTTGTTCCATTTGGTTCTCCTGTTAAAGTCAAAAATAAAGTGATGCAAACCCGAAATCAGTGATGTTCCTGATGCGCCATATCCAGATAGACGATGGTCAGCGTCATGAAAATGAACGCTTGCAGCGTGACGATCAGGATATGGAAAATCGCCCACGGCAGGGACAACGTCCACTGCACCCAGAAAGGCAACAGCGCGATCAAGATGAAGATCATTTCGCCGGCGTACATGTTGCCGAACAGACGCAGCGCCAGCGAAACCGGTTTGGAGATCAGGTTGACGCCTTCAAGAAACAGGTTGGCGGGCAACCCCCATTTACCAAAGGGCTGGAGCGTCAATTCGCCGACGAAACCGCCCACGCCCTTGATCTTGATGCTATAAAAAATGACCAGGAAAAATACGGCGAAAGACATGCCGAAAGTCGCATTCGGATCGGTGCTTGGCACGACCTTGAGGTATGGCACCCCGAGCGCGTGGGCGACGAAAGGCAGGTAATCGATCGGCAGAAGATCCATCAGGTTCATCAGGAAAATCCACACGAAGATCGTCAGCGCAAGCGGGGCAACCAGATCGTTCTTGCCGCCGGCAAAGGAGCCGCGCACACTGCTGTCGATAAACTCGACCACCCATTCGACGAAGTTCTGCAGCCCGCCAGGAATGCCCGTGGTCGCCTGTTTTGCCGCTTTCGAAAAGAAAAACAGAAAAACCAGACCCAGCAACAACGAGATGCCGAGGGTATCCACATTGATGGCCCAGAACCCCATTTCCTTGGCCTCGGCCGCACTGTGCGCGACCCCCCAGGAACCATCCGGCAACTGCCCGAAAGTCAGGTTCTGCAGGTGGTGCTTGATATATTCCGTCGAGGTGAGTGTTTCGCTAGACATTTATTACTCTATCCCACGCGTAAATTGAGAGACTATCAAGGTCAGCTGACCCAGCACAAAACCGGCCAAAACCGGCAGAGGCGCCAATCCCAGCGGCCCCATGCCCACCGCCAACAACAGGCTGATGGCCAGGAAGCGCGCGAGGCTGGCACGGTAAAACTCGCGCAGCTGTTTTTGCGCATCCACCGGCGGCCTGTGCTTGCCCTGCCGCACATACCACACCAGCAGCATCTTGTTTGCCAGCGCGACCGCCGCCCCGTAAAAGGCGGCGTGGGCTGCCTGTAAACCCTGCAGGTAATAAAATAATGCGGCGCCCGCTATGCCCGCTATTACTTGCGCGCTGACCGCGCGATACGCGGCGGTTCTCGCCATGGCGCCACATCAAAAAAGGGGCAATTTTAGAGTACCCTGGAGGATACGTCAACCTTCGCGCCAAGATAAGCAGGGGTTTTTGTCTTTATTATTGCCCCGCTTCGGCGTCGAATGGGCACGCATACTCACAGCTTGACGAGTATGCCGTCAAGCTGCTCGATGCTGGAGTAGTCGATAATGAGTTTGCCCTTGCCGCTCTTGTTGTGTTTCAGCGTCACGCGAGTGCCAAGCCTTTCCGCCACCTCTTCCTGCAGCAACAGAATGTCGCGGTCGGGAGTGGGCTTCGGCGGAGCGGGCTTCAGCAAGCGCTGAACCAGCCGTTCGGTCTCGCGCACCGAAAGTTGTTTCTTGACGACCTCGTGCCCCACCTCGATCTGCCGGGCGCTGCCGAGAGCGAGCAAAGCGCGTGCATGGCCCATGTCGATTTTATTCTGCATCAGCATGTCCTGTACCGGCGCCGCCAGATTCAACAGCCGTAGCAGGTTGCTTACTGCGCTGCGCGAGCGTCCCACTGCTTCCGCGGCAGACTGATGAGTCAGGTGGAATTCGCTGATGAGACGTTGGACGCCAGCAGCTTCTTCGAGCGGATTAAGATTTTCGCGCTGGATATTTTCGATCAGCGCCATGGCCAACGCCGCTTCATCCGGAATCTCGCGCAGCAACACCGGCACCTCTGCCAGGCCGGCGAGTCGCGCCGCCCGCCACCGCCGTTCGCCGGCGATGATTTCGTAGTGACCATCGCCGTCCTTCTGCCGGGCGAGAATCGGCTGCATGATCCCCTGCGCCTTGATTGAATCGGCCAGCTGCTGCAGCGAATCCTGGTCCATGTGGGTGCGCGGCTGATATTTGCCGGGCTCCAGCTGGGTAACCGGTACGTTCAGCATCGTTTCGCCCCTCGGCTCTACATCGTTCGCCAACAAAGCGTCGAGCCCCCGCCCCAAGCCTTTCAATTTAGCCATGTTTGTCTGTCCTGATCCTAATTGATTATGCAATTGCTGGGGAACTGGCGCCCTGCTTTCTGAGCATCTCCCCGGCCAGCGCAAGATACGCCTGGGCGCCCTTTGAGCTTCGATCGTGATACAGCGCCGGCATGCCGAAGCTCGGTGCCTCGGCGAGTCGGATGTTACGCGGAATGACGGTACTGTAAACTTTGTCGCCGAAGTGCTGCTGCAGCTGTGCCGAAACCTGCTGCGCCAAGGCATTGCGCGGATCGAACATGGTGCGAAGCAATCCCTCGATTTCCAGGTCTGGATTGAGATGGGCGCGCACCCGTTTGATGGTCTGTACCAGATCGCTCAAACCCTCCAGCGCGTAGTATTCGCACTGCATCGGAATCATCACCGCATGGGCAGCAGCGAGTCCGTTCACGGTCAGCAGGTTTAGGGCAGGGGGGCAATCGATCAGGATATAATCGTATTCCGTCTCGACCGCGCCCAAAGCTTTCTTCAGGTGCTTCTCGCGTTCCGGCAGATCCACCAGCTCGACCTCCGCGCCCGCTAGCTCCCGATTGGCGGGCACAAGATCATATTTGCCGTCGGGAGAAGCAACACGGACGTCTTTGAGTTCGCAGTGTTCCAGCAGCACATGGTAAACGGTTCGCGCGAGCCGGTTTTTCTCCACACCGCTGCCCATGGTGGCATTGCCCTGCGGGTCGAGGTCGATCAACAGAACTTTGCGCCTTGTAGCAGCCAGGCTGGCTGCAAGGTTTACGCTAGTGGTGGTTTTGCCCACCCCCCCTTTTTGGTTGGTGATCGCCAGAATTTTTGTCATGGTTCGTTCCCTTTCAAAACAACCAAATGCCGTTGCGCCTCCAGTCCGGGCACGTCGAGCGCGACAACCTGCTGCAGCCCGGCTTGAGGCGGCAGCTGCGCTAGCTCGTCATAGGGGTGGAGCCCCTTCATTCCGAGCAGCGACCCTCCAGGCCGGCACAAATGCCCGGCGAGCCGCACAAATTCAACCAAATCGGAAAAAGCGCGGGAAATCACGGTATCAAACCGGTGGGGTGGTTGCCATGCCTCAACCCTCTCGCACACGACCGAAACGTTGGTCAGACCTAGCTCGATGCAGACTTGTCGCAGAAAAGTCGTTTTCTTGTGATTGCTGTCAAGCAGCGTAACTTGCAGATCGGGCCGAGCAAGCGCCAAAGGAATCCCCGGCAAGCCGGCGCCGCTGCCAACATCAAGTAAAGTGTGCCCATTGATGAATGGCAACACCGCCAGACTGTCGAGTATGTGGTGAGTCAGCATTTGCTGCGGCTCTCGTATGGCTGTGAGGTTGTAGACCTTGTTCCACTTCGCCAGCAGCGCCAGATAGGCGAGCAGCTTCTTCCGGGTTTCCGCGTCGAGCTGCAGGTCGAGCTGCACCAAACCTGCCGCAAGCTTTTCGTCCATCTTCATGCGCTTTTTTTCTTTGGCTCCGTACATTGGCTACGCTTCAAATATACCAGCAGCAGCGAAATGGCGGCGGGCGTAACACCCGAGATACGCGCCGCCTGTCCGAGCGTTTCCGGCAGGTGTTTGGCGAGCTTTTGCCGTACTTCCATCGAAAGACCGTGCACCGCTGCATAGTCGATATCTTGCGGCAGGCGCATGGTTTCGTAATGCCTGTGGCGGGCAATCTCTTCCTGCTGGCGCTCGATATAGCCTTGGTATTTGGCTTGAATCTCCACCTGCTCCGCCACCTGGCTGTCTGCCACGGGCGCTCCCGCGCCGGGCAGGGTCATCAGCTCTCGATAGCGCACCTGCGGACGGCGCAGCAAGTCGAGCAGCGAATATTCTCGCTCAATCTGCTGCCCCAGCACCCGCTCCGCGTCTTCCGCCGCAAGCAGACGGGGATTGATCCAGGTGCTCTTGAGGCGCTCCTGTTCGCGCGCGATGGCCTCGCGCTTGCGTTCAAAAATCAGCCAGCGCGCCTCATCCACCACCCCCAGCGCGTGTCCGATTTCCGTCAGGCGAAGATCGGCGTTGTCTTCGCGCAACAGCAGGCGATATTCGGCACGGCTGGTAAACATGCGGTACGGCTCCGTCACGCCGCGCGTAATCAAGTCGTCCACCAGCACCCCGAGATAGGCCTGATCCCGGCTCGGACACCAGGGCTCGCGGCCGCGCACGCAAAGACCCGCGTTGATCCCCGCCAGCAGGCCCTGCGCCGCCGCCTCTTCATAGCCCGTAGTGCCGTTAATCTGACCGGCAAAAAACAAACCGGTGATTGCCTTGGTTTCGAGCGAGCTCTTCAGGCCCCGCGGATCAAAGTAGTCGTACTCGATGGCATAGCCGGGACGGGTAATATGGGCGCTCTCGAATCCGCGGATGGAGCGCACCAGCTCGGCCTGCACGTCGAACGGCAAGCTGGTGGAAATGCCGTTGGGGTAGATCTCGTAAGTAGAAAGGCCCTCCGGCTCCACGAAGATCTGATGCGACTCCTTGCCGGCAAAGCGCATGATCTTGTCCTCTATCGAAGGACAATAGCGCGGCCCCACCCCCTCGATCACGCCGGTATAGAGCGGCGAACGGTCCAGCCCCCGGCGGATGATTTCATGGGTGCGGGCATTGGTATTGGTAATCCAGCACGGCAACTGCCGCGGATGCTGGTCAGGCGAGCCAAGGAAGGAAAACGCCGGTGCCGGATTATCGCCCGGCTGTTCGTCCATGACTGAATAGTCCAACGTGCGGCCATCTATGCGTGGCGGGGTGCCCGTCTTCAGCCGGCCCACCGGCAGCTTCAGCTCGCGCAGTCGGTGGGCCAGACGGAGCGAAGGCGGATCGCCGGCGCGACCCGCTTGATAATTGGCCTCCCCGACATGCACCAAGCCGCCTAGAAACGTGCCGGCCGTCAGTACCACGGCCTTGGCCTCGAAGCGCAGGCCAAGCTGTGTCACCACTCCGGTGGCGCGGTCGCCCTCCAGGATAATGTCGTCTACGGCCTGCTGGAATATCCACAGATGAGGCTGGTTTTCCAGCCGTTTGCGGATTGCCTGCTTGTACAGTGCGCGGTCGGCCTGGGCCCGGGTCGCACGCACTGCCGGGCCTTTGCTTGAATTCAGGATGCGAAACTGGATGCCCGCCTCATCGGTTGCCGCGGCCATCGTCCCACCCAAAGCATCCACCTCCTTTACCAGATGCCCCTTGCCTATACCTCCGATGGCCGGGTTGCACGACATCTGGCCCAGGGTTTCGATGTTGTGTGTGAGCAGCAAGGTTTTCAGCCCCATGCGCGCCGAAGCGAGCGCCGCCTCGGTGCCGGCATGGGCGGCACCGATAACGATAACATCAAAACGATCGGAAACATTAATGGGATATGGCCA
>JBFMFB010000040.1:0-14339 GCA_040752115.1 Pseudomonadota bacterium
CTGCACATCACCGGCCTGCTGCCGGAAATTCTCGACGTCCTGGACAGCTTCGGCTTTCGCATGGGCAAAGTCCGCATCTCCCTGCTGCTGATTCTGCAGGGATTGGTGGCCATCGCCGCCACCCTGCTCATTGCCATGTGGCTGGGCCGGATCCTGGAAAGCAGGCTGATGCGGACGGAACAGATGGACATGAACCTGCGGGTAATCCTGTCCAAGCTCGTGCGGGCGTTGCTGATTTTCGTCGGCGTCCTGATCGCCCTGCCGGTGGCGGGAATCGACCTTACCGTGCTTTCGGTGTTCGGCGGCGCGCTCGGCGTGGGATTGGGCTTCGGTCTGCAGAAAATCGCCAGCAACTACGTCAGCGGTTTCATTATCCTGGCCGACCGCTCCATCCGCCTCGGCGATGTCGTCACCATCGACAACCGGCACGGCGTCATCTCGCGACTCGGCACGCGCTATACCGTGGTGCGAGCCATGGACGGCACGGAGGCGCTGATTCCCAACGAAACGCTGGTCACCTCGACCGTGGTCAACCACTCCTTTTCCAACCGGGAAGTGCTCGCCCGGCTGACGCTGCAGATCAGCTACCAGAGCCCGCTGGAGGCGGCGATGACGATCATGGCCGATGCCGCCAGGGCGCAGCCGCGCGTGCTGCGCAAACCGGAGCCGCAGGCGATACTGAAGAGCTTCGCCGACAACGGCATCGAACTGGAGCTGAATTTCTGGATCGCCGACCCGGAAGAAGGTGCCGGATCGTTGAAATCGGCGATCCAGCTCGAAATCTGGCGGGAATTCCAGCGCGCCGGGATCGGGATACCCTATCCCCAGCGCGATATCCGGATCATCTCCGGGAAACCCGGCCAGGCTTCGGGAGCCGGCTTGGCACCGTAGCGCGGATATCGGCCGGGCGCCGTCATCACTCCAGCGCCATGGCCGTGCGATCCCACCGGATGCCGCCCCGATCGAGGTTCCACGACCAGAAGACCTTGGTGACCTTGCCGACCATCTTCTCCCGGGCGACGAAGCCGAAAATGCGGCTGTCGAACCTGACGTCGCGGTTGTCCCCCATCACGAAATAAGAGGCCGGCGGCACCTCTTTCGGCCCATAGGCATAACTGTCTGCACCAACCGACATCGCGGCTGTCCCACCCGACCCGTGGTGGGCGTAAGGTTCATCCAGCTTGTAGCCGTTCACCTTCACCTCCCTCCCCCGAATTTCGATGGTGTCTCCCGGCCCGGCGATGATGCGCTTGATCAACTGCTCTTCCATGACATGGGTCAGTTGCGCCGATTTCTTCTCCTGCCCGAACTGGATCAGCGCAACATCCCCTCGCTTGGGCGCAGCCAGCTTGTTGATCAGGACCAGATCGCGCGGCAGGATGGTCGGCGACATGCCGTTGGAATTCATCACGAAGGCGCGCACGATGCTCCGGCCGACCAGCATGTCCATCAGCGGATTGACCGTCACCAGCAGGAATACGAACACTCCTGCGTAAATTACCACCCGGTTGAACCAGCGCAACCGATAGCTCTCCGGCTGATTTTTTGCCAGCCGATAGGCATCCAGCGCAATGGCCGCCACCCCCACGAATGGCACCGCAAGCAGGATGATGCTGATTCTGCTCTCGATGTGCATGAATGCGATCGCTGCCAGCCAGGAAACGACGACCAGCGCGATATACATCGCGATGCCGCGCTGCAGGTGCCCGGCGTAGTGCTGCCCCATACCCGGACAAACCGACAGAAGCGCCGCAACGACCGGTTTGCGCGGCCGGATTTTGCCCCTTGCGTCCTTCTCCTGCAATTTCTTCTTCAAGCCTGCAAACATGAATCGCCCTCCAAGTTAAACCGATCTTTTTATCCTGAAAGGCGACAATTTATCACAAATTGCGAAAACGAACATGAGTTTAAATCAAGGCAGTTTTTTACTGACCCAATCGGCCACGCCGGCCAGCGCCTGCGGCAGCTTCGTCGGCTCGGTGCCGCCTGCCTGCGCCATGTCCGGGCGGCCGCCACCCTTGCCGCCGACCTGGGTTGCGACAAAGCTGACCAGTTCGCCCGCCTTGACTTTGGCGGTCAGATCCGGAGTCACGCCCGCAATCAATGTCACCTTGCCGCCCTCCGACGCAGCCAGCACGATGGCGGCGGATTTGAGTTTGTCCTTGAGCCTGTCCGCGGTTTCGCGCAGCGCCTTGGCGTCGGCGCCCTCAATGACGGCGGCGAGCACCCTGGCGCCCTTGATCTCTACCGCCTGATCGGCGAGATCGTCGCCCTGGCTCGAGGCGAGCTTCGATTTGAGCCGCGCCAGTTCCTTCTCCAGCGCCTTCACGCTGTCCATCACCTGGGAGAGTTTTGCTTCGATTTCCTGCGGCTGCGCCTTGAGCACCGCGGCAATGCCCTGGAGTTGCCGCGCCTCGGTCTGCGCCAGATCGAGCGCGGCCTCGCCGGTCACTGCCTCGATGCGCCGGATGCCCGCCGCCACGCCGGATTCGGCCACGATCCGGAACAGCCCGATGTCGCCGCTGCGCTTGACGTGCGTGCCGCCGCACAGCTCGACCGAGAATTCGCCCATGCCCACCACGCGCACCTCGTCGCCGTATTTCTCGCCGAACAGCGCCATTGCGCCGCGCTTGATCGCGTCCTCATGCTTCATGAGGCGGGTTTCGATGCCGTGGTTGAGGCGGATTTCCTGGTTCACCAGACGCTCGATTTCGCGCAGCTCGTCTGCGGTTACCGGCGCGTGATGCGAGAAGTCGAAGCGGGTGCGGCTGGCGTCAACCAGCGATCCCTTCTGGATGACGTGGCTGCCGAGCACCTTGCGCAACGCGGCATGTAGCAGGTGCGTCGCCGAATGGTTCAATGCCGTGCGGCTCCGGGCCGCGCCGTCCACCCGGCCGTGCACCGTATCGCCCACGGCGAGAGAACCGTTTCGCAGCACGCCCTCGTGGCCGAACACTTCGGCCTGGATTTTCTGCGTGTCTTCCACCGCGAAGGTGCCGCCGGCCGCGGACAGTTCGCCGCGATCGCCCACCTGGCCGCCGGATTCGGCGTAAAACGGCGTACGATCGAGCACGACCACCGCCCGCTCGCCGGCCTGGATCGAATTGACCGAAACGCCTTCCTTGTAGAGCGCGAGCACTCTGGCTTCCAGCTGCAGCGTCTCGTAGCCGTGGAATTCGGTCGGCTGGCCGGCATATTCGATCATGCCCTGCATGGTGAATCTGGAAGCGGCGCGGGCGCGCTCGCGCTGGGCCTGCATGGCCGATTCAAAGCCGGCGAAATCCACCGTAAATCCGCGTTCGCGCGCAATGTCGGCGGTGAGGTCGAGCGGGAAGCCGAAGGTGTCGTAGAGCTTGAATGCGGTATCGCCG
Organism: Pseudomonadota bacterium; assembly: GCA_040752115.1. GTDB lineage: Bacteria > Pseudomonadota > Gammaproteobacteria > Burkholderiales > Sulfuricellaceae > JBFMFB01. Next base: position 3,372 of record JBFMFB010000040.1, read on the forward strand.
TCGAGGCGGGAAGCGTCCTTTTTCAGCGCTTCTTCCAGCACGCCCATGCCGTGCTCCAGGGTTTCGGCAAAACGCTCCTCCTCCTGTTTCAGCACCGCCGCCACACGATCTCTGGCGGCAACCAGTTCGGGATAGGCTTTGCCCATCGCCTTCGCCAAATCCTCCACCAGCAGGTGGAAAAACGGCTGCTTCCGGCCCAGCTTGTAGCCGTGACGGACGGCGCGGCGAATGATGCGGCGCAGCACATAACCGCGCCCTTCGTTGCCTGGAATCACACCGTCGGCAATGAGGAAGGAGCAGGCGCGGATATGGTCGGCGATCACCTTGAGCGAGTTGCTGGCGACGTCGGTCGCGCCGGTCGCCCGCGCCGCGGCCTGGATCAGGTCCTGGAACAGGTCGATCTCGTAGTTGCTGTGCACCCCCTGCATCACTGCAGAAATGCGTTCCAGCCCCATGCCGGTGTCCACCGAGGGCTTGGGCAGCGGATGCAGCGTGCCGCTTTCGTCGCGGTTGTACTGCATGAACACCAGGTTCCAGATTTCGATATAACGGTCGCCGTCGGCATCGGGAGAGCCGGGAGGCCCGCCCGCCACTTCCGGGCCGTGGTCGTAGAAAATCTCCGTGCACGGGCCGCACGGGCCGGTGTCGCCCATCTGCCAGAAATTGTCGGAAGTCGGGATGCGCGCCAGGCGCTCGGCCGGGACGCCGATTTCGTTCAGCCAGATGTCGGCCGCTTCCTCGTCCTCGGCATAGACCGTGACCCACAGCTTGTCTTTCGGAATCGCCAGCACGCCGGTGAGGAACTCCCAGGCGTACTCGATCGCGTTGCGCTTGAAATAATCGCCGAAGCTGAAGTTGCCCAGCATCTCGAAAAACGTGTGGTGGCGCGCGGTGTAGCCGACGTTTTCGAGGTCGTTGTGCTTGCCGCCGGCGCGCACGCAGCGCTGCGAACTCGTGGCGCGCACGTACGGCCGGTTATCGCGGCCGAGGAATACGTCCTTGAACTGCACCATGCCGGCATTGGTAAACAGCAGGGTCGGGTCATTGCCCGGCACCAGCGGGCTCGAAGCCACGACGGTATGGCCCTTCGAGGCAAAGTAATCGAGGAATTTCTGTCGGATTTCGCTGCTTTTCATTCTTGCTTTCCTGATGCCTGCAGGGTGCGCCATGCCCCCGTTCGAGTGTTGGGGCGCACGGCGCACCCTGTCTGTTACAAATTACAAACGCCTGATTTCCTTGATTCGCAGGCCGATGGACTGGCCGCCCACGATCGCCATGCTTTCCACCACGCCCCGGACGGTAACGGTCTGGTTCACCTCCGGCAGGCTGTCGCGGGCGATGACGGCCACCAGTTCGCCGCTGCCGTCGTCGAGCACGTAGGCCTTGAGATCGATCAGCGAAACCTTGAGGATGTCTTTGACCTTGCCCTTGATCCTGATTTCCTTGCCCTCGAACCGGGCGGGAGAGGACACGATTTCCTTCACTGGCGTAAAGCCGAACGGCAGGTAGTCGCAACCGGAGAGGAACAGCAGACCCGTCAGTATCGCGGCGGGAAAATGGTTTCTCGAAGCGTTCAAAAGCGGTCATTCCTCGCTGCAGCGCAGCACTTTTCCGATCACATCGAGGCTGAATCCCCGGCTTTGCAGGAAGCGCATCTGCCTCGCCCGTTCCTTCGCGTCCTGCGGCAATGCGCCGAATTTCTTCGCCCACACCGCGCGGGCGGTTTCCAGCTCGGTTTCCTTGATTTGCGGCAGCACTTCTTCGATCAGTGCCTCGGCGACACCTTTCTCGCGCAGCTCGTGGGCGATGCGCTGCATGCCATACTTGCCCTGCCGGGCATGGAGGATCTGTTCGACGAACCGCGCTTCCGACAGCCAGCCCCGGGTTTGCAGCTCATCGAGCAGGGTGTCGAGGGTCCCCGCATCCTCGGCATGAGGCGCGAGCTTGCGCCGCAATTCCTGCCGCGAATATTCGCGCCGGGCAAGACAACTCAGCGCCCGCGCGCGAAGATCGGGCTTCATGCCTCCACGAGAGCCCTGTCCGGAACGGCGGAAGGCACGCCGATTGCGGCGCGTATCTTGGCTTCGATTTCGGCGGCTATCTCCGGGTGTTCCTTGAGGTATTCCCGCGCATTGTCCTTGCCCTGGCCGATTTTCTCGCCCTTGTAGCTGTACCAGGCGCCGGATTTTTCCACTAGCTTGTGCTCCGCGCCGAGATCGATGATTTCCCCCTCGCGCGAAATGCCCTCGCCGTAGAGGATGTCGAATTCCGCCTGTTTGAAAGGCGGCGCCACTTTGTTCTTGACCACCTTGACCTTGGTCTCGGAGCCGATCACTTCCTCGCCCTTCTTGATCGCGCCAGTGCGGCGGATATCGAGACGCACCGAAGCGTAGAATTTGAGCGCATTGCCGCCGGTCGTGGTTTCCGGGTTGCCGAACATGACGCCGATCTTCATGCGGATCTGGTTGATGAAAATGACCAGGGTGTTGCTGCGCTTGATGTTGGCGGTCAGCTTCCGCAGCGCCTGCGACATCAGCCGGGCCTGCAGGCCCATGTGCGAATCGCCCATCTCGCCTTCGATCTCTGCCTTGGGCGTCAGCGCGGCGACCGAGTCGACCACCACGATGTCCACGCTGCCGGAGCGCACCAGCATGTCGGCGATCTCCAGCGCCTGTTCACCGGTATCCGGCTGGGAAATCAGCAGATCAGCGACATTGACGCCGAGTTTTTGCGCATACTGCGGATCGAGCGCGTGCTCCGCGTCGATGAAGGCGGCGGTGCCGCCCAATTTCTGCATCTCGGCAATCGCCTGCAGGGTGAGCGTGGTCTTGCCCGAGGATTCCGGCCCATAGATCTCCACGATCCGCCCCCGCGGCAGGCCGCCGACGCCGAGCGCGATATCCAGGCCGAGGGAACCGGTCGAAACCACCTGGATGTCATGCACCACCTCGCCGTCGCCCAGGCGCATGATGGAGCCCTTGCCGAACTGCTTCTCGATCTGGCTCAGCGCCGCCGCCAGGGCCTTGCTCTTGTTCTCGTCCATGGAAGATATCCTCGAAAAATAACCGTCGAATTATGGCACAAGTCGGGGGGAATTGGTAACGCGCGGGTTCTACCGCAAGTGCGCCAGCACGCCGCGCAGCGCCGCTTCGACCGCCTGGCGACGTACTTTCCGCCGGTCGCCGTCGAAGCGATGGGTTTCGGCGACGATGGCGCCGTCTTTCGCGCCCCATGCCAGGCAAACCATCCCGACCGGCTTGTCGGGCGTGCCGCCCCCCGGTCCCGCGATGCCGCTGATCGCCAGCGCGACTTGGGCGTGGCTGCGCTCCAGCGCTCCGGCCACCATCTCCCGCACCACCGCCTCGCTCACGGCACCATAGCGCGTCAAGGTCTGCGCCGACACCCCGAGCATTTCCTGCTTGGATCGGTCGGTGTAGGTGATGAAACCGCGCTCATACCAGTGAGAGCTGCCGGGCACGGCGGTCACCGCCTCGCCCACCCAGCCGCCGGTGCAGGATTCGGCGGTGGCGAGCATCAGCCCGCGCACCTTCAGCGCTTCCCCGACTTCCGCCGCCAGCCGGTAAAGCTCGTCATCAACCATGGATCATCTTCTCCGCCAATTTGACCCCCGCCAAGGCATAGCCGGCTGCCAACAAATCGTCCAGCATCACCCCGAAGCCGCCGCCGACTCTGCGGTCGAACCAGCGGATGGGAAAAGGCTTCCAGATGTCGAACAGGCGGAACAGGGCAAAGCCGGCGGCGAATCCCCACACGGTCTGCGGTACAAATGCCAGCACCAGCAGGAACGCCACTATCTCGTCCCAGACGATGCCACCGTAGTCCTCGACGCCCAGCGCCCTGCCGGTCACGTCGCACCATCGCACGCCCGCCGCAAACAACCCGGCGACCACGGCCAGATAAACGGCCGGCGCAAGCCCGGAAAACAGCCAGTAGAGCGGAAACGCCGCCAGCGTGCCGATCGTGCCCGGCGCCTTCGGGCTCAGGCCGCTGCCGAAGCCGAAGGCGAGAAAATGCGCCGGCCGCCGGGTAATGAATTTCCAGTCAGGCAACATCGCCGGTTTTTGCTCAGTCAGCGGCAAAATGGTCGTATCCCCGCGTACCTGTCGCCATCGGCGCGCCCCGCTCGTCCAGCAGGCGCAGGCCGCTGCCCGGCTTGATCGTGCCGATTCGCGCGAGCGACAGATCGAGTTCGCAGGCCAGATCCCGAACTTCGCCGTGCCGCTCGGCGGGGACGGTGAAGCACAGCTCGTAGTCGTCCCCTCCCGCCAGCAGGCAACTGCGCCCAGGCTCGCCGTCGAGATGCCTTTTCAGCGCCGCCGAGGCAGGCAGCGCCGCAAACTCGATTTCCGCCGAAACGTTGGAGCATTCCAGGATATGCCCGAGATCAGCCAGCAAACCGTCCGAAATATCGATCGCACTGTGCGCCACGCCAAGCAGGCCGCGCCCCAGCGCCACGCGCGGCTCGGGCGTGTGCAGTGCGGACAGGCAGGCGGCCGCCTCCTGCGGTGCGAGTTCGACGCGATGTTGCAGATACGCCAGCCCGAGCGCCGCATCCCCCAAATAGCCGGATACCCAGATCTCGTCTCCCGGCCTTGCGCCGCTGCGCCTGAGCGCGCGCCCCACCGGCACCTCACCCATGATCTGCACGCACAGGGTCAGCGGGCCGCGGGTGGTGTCGCCGCCGACAAGCTCCACGCCGTATTCCTGCGCCAGGGCAAAGAATCCTTCGCTGAAGGCAGAAAGCCAGGCTTCGTCCGCCTCCGGCAGAGCGATGGAAAGCGTCGCCCAGCGCGGCGTGGCACCCATCGCCGCCATGTCGGACAGGTTCACCGCCAGGGCCTTGTGCCCAAGCTTGCGCGGATCGGCGTCGGGAAAGAAATGATGCCCAACCAGCAGCATGTCGGTGGAAACCGCCAGCTCCATGCCGTCCGCCACACGCACCAGCGCCGCATCGTCGCCCACGCCCAGCGCGGCGTGCGGCGAAGGGCGGGTGAAAAAGCGGCGGATCAGGTCAAATTCGGAAGGCATGAGGTCATTCCTCGTTTTGGCCACGAATGACACGAATTGGCACGAATAAAAACATGTCGTTTCGGCAATGTGTGTTATGTGGCAGGGTGCGTGGCAGGCCCATCATTCGTGCACATTCGTGCACATTCGTGTCATTCGTGGCCAAAAAAACAGTTTTTAGCCCACAACGCTTTGCTTCGCTTCCAGCTCTTCCCAGCGCGCCAGGCTCGCCAACAGATCTTCCTCGATCTCGGCAAAGCGCGCCTGCAGCCGTTTGGCTTCGAGCGGATCGCCGCGGTACAGTTCGGGATCGGCCAGGCGTGCGGTAATGGCGGCCTGCTCCGCCTCCAGTTGCTCGATCCGCGCCGGCAGGGACTCCAGCTCGCGCGCGTCCTTGTAGCTCAATTTGACGCGGGATGCGGGTTTTGCGGCTGCCGGCTGCGGCCTGGCTTCGGCCTTCTTCGGCGGGGCTGCCGGCGTAGCGTTTCGGGAGCGCAGCCAGTCGTCGTAGCCGCCGGCGTATTCCTGCAGCTTTCCGTCGCCCTCGAAGGCGATCACCTGGGTGACCACGTTGTCCAGGAAGGCGCGGTCGTGGCTGACCAGCAGCACCGTTCCGTCATAGTCCTGCAGCATGGTTTCCAGCAGCTCCAGGGTTTCGATGTCGAGGTCGTTGGTCGGCTCATCCAGCACCAGCACGTTGGCGGGGCGGGTAAACAGGCGCGCCAGCAGCAGCCGGTTGCGCTCGCCGCCGGAGAGCGATTTGACCGGCGAGCGGGCGCGGGCGGGGGCAAACAGGAAATCTTCGAGATAGCTGATGACATGCTTCTTCTCGCCGCCGATTTCGATGAAATCGCTGCCCTGGCTGATGGTGTCGATCAGCGTTGCCTCCTCGTCCAGCTGCGCCCGCAACTGGTCGAAATAGGCAACGGCGAGCCGGGTGCCCTGGCGCACCCTGCCCGAATCCGGCTGCAACTCGCCCAGGACGAGCTTGAGCAGCGTGCTCTTCCCCGCGCCGTTGGGGCCTATCAGGCCGACCTTGTCGCCGCGCTGGATGACGCAGGAAAAATCGCGGATCACGGCCCTGCCGCCGAACGACTTGGAAACGTGCTCCAGCTCCGCCACCAGCTTGCCGGAGCGCTCGCCGGCATCGAGCGCGAGATTGACGCTGCCCTGCCGCTCCCGACGCTGCATCCGCTCGCGGCGCAGCGCCTCCAGCCGCCGCACCCTGCCTTCGTTGCGGGTGCGCCGCGCCTCCACGCCTTTGCGGATCCAGACTTCTTCCTGCGCCAGGAACTTGTCGAATTTCTCGTTGTGGACCGCTTCCACTTCCAGCATCTCCGCCTTCTTGCGCTGGTAGTCGGAAAAATTGCCGGCAAACCCGGAGAGCCGGCCGCGGTCCAGTTCGACGATGCGGGTGGCCACGTTGTCCAGAAAGCGCCGGTCGTGGGTGATCAGCAGCACGCTGCCGGGGAATTCCCGGAGCAGGCCCTCCAGCCATTCGATCGCGCCGAGGTCGAGATGGTTGGTCGGCTCGTCCAGCAGCAGCAATTCCGGCTCCATCACCAGCGCCCGCGCCAGCGCCACCCGTTTCAATCCGCCGCCGGAAAGCTCGCCGATTTTCGCATCTTCCTGCAACCCCAGCCGGCTCAAGGTCGTTTCGACCCTGGCCTTGACCCGCCAGCCGTCGCGGGCCTCCAGCTCCATTTGCAGCGCATGCAGGCGGGCAAGCAGCGCGTCGGTGTCGGCGCCCGCCTCGCTCATCGCATGGGCAACGGCATGGTATTCCAGCAGCAGGCGGCGCGCCTCCCCCAGCCCCTCGGCGACCGCCTCGAACACGGTATGTGCGGGATCGAGCGCGGGCTCCTGCGGCACATAGGCAAGCCGCAAGTTCGGCGCGCGCCATACCTTGCCATCGTCGGAAGCGGCCTCCCCGGCGATGATCCTGAGCAGGCTCGACTTGCCGGTGCCGTTGCGGCCGATCAGCCCGACCCGCTCGCCCGGCTCGAGCACTAGGCTCGCCTGGTCCAGCAGCGGGACGTGGCCGAAGGCGAGGGAAATTTTATCCAGGGTAACCAGAGGCATGCGCGTCGAAAGAGAAAGGCAGGAAAGGGGCGAATTTTAGCACGCCGGCGCGTCACATCGTGCTTTTGAGGAGAGGCCGCAGCTCCGCCAGCGGCCGGGTGTTCAGCACATCCTTCTTTTCCAGCCAGCCGCGCCGCGCCTGGCCGACGGCGAAACGCAGATTGCCGAAATCCAGCGTACTGTGGGCATCGGAATCGATGCTCACCAGCACCCCTTCCTCCCTGGCCATCTGACATTGGGTGTCCAGCAGATCCAGGCGTTCCGGGTGGGCGTTCAGCTCAAGATAACAGCCCCGCTCCCTGGCTTTGCGGATAATGCGCAGCATATCCACATCGTAAGGCTCGCGCTGCTCGATCAGCCGGCCGGTGGGGTGCGCCAGGATGGTGAAGTGGCGATGATCCATGGCGCGCAGGATACGCTCGGTCTGCCTGGTGCGGGACAGCTCGAACTTGCTGTGCACCGCACCCACCACCAGATCGAGCCGCGCCAGAACGGAGTCCGGCAAATCCAGACTGCCGTCTTCCAGGATATCGACCTCGATCCCCTTGAGCAGGGTGAAGCCTTTCAGCTCCGAATTCAATCGCTCGATATCGTCGATCTGTTTAAGCAGGCGCTGCGGATCGAAACCGTGGGCCACCGTGAGCCGCCGCGAATGCTCGGTGACGGCCAGATACTCGAACCCCAGCGCCTGCGCCGCCTGCGCCATTTCCTGGATGGAATTGTTGCCGTCGGTGGCCTTGGTGTGGGCGTGCAGATCGCCTTTCAGGTCGTTCAGTTCGATCAGCCGCGGCAGGCGGCCCGCCCGCGCGGCCTCGATCTCGCCGCGGTCCTCGCGCAGCTCGGGGGGGATGAAAGGCAGACCGACCGTGCGGTAAACCGATTCCTCGGTCTCCCCCGCGATCCGCTGCTCGCCCTGGAACACCCCATATTCGTTGATCTTGAGGCCGCGCTCCTGCGCCAGGCGGCGGACCGCGATGTTGTGCGCCTTGCTGCCGGTGAAATAATGCAGCGCCGCACCGTAGCTGGCTTCCTCCACCACCCGCAGATCCACCTGCAGGCCGCAGCGCAGCACGACGCTGCCGCGCGTCGGGCCGCCGGAAAGCACTTCCGCCACCTCGTCGTAGCCGGTGAAGCGCGCCATGACCGGGCTGCCGGGCGCGGCGGTGACCAGAATGTCCAGATCGCCCACGGTTTCCCGCATGCGCCGGAAACTGCCGGCAACCACGACCTGCCTGACGCCCTCTGTCTTGCGCAGAAACGCGGCCAGAGAATCGGCATACTGCGCCGCCACCGCCAGCTTGAAACGGCGGGCCTTGCTGACGTGCGCCTCCACCGCCTGCAGGATGTTCTGTTCGGTCTTTTCGCCGAACCCCGGCAACGCGCGGATTCTGCCGTCCTTGGCGGCACGGTACAACTGCTCCGGCGTCTGCACTTCCAGATGCTGGTACAAGGCCTTGACCCGCTTCGGGCCAAGACCGGGAACTTTCAGAAGCTCGGTGATCGCGGGCGGCACCTCCTGCCGCAGCCGCAACAGAAAAGCGCTTTTGCCGGTTTCAACGATTTCCTGGATCTTGGCGCCGAGATCCGCGCCGATTCCAGGAAGCTTTGGCAGCTCGCCGTTTTTTTCCAGCAGCATTTTTACTTCCCGCCCCAGCTCCCCGACGGTGCGCGCCGCGTTGCGATAAGCGCGGACGCGGAACGGATTCGCGCCCTGGATTTCCAGCAGGTCGGCGATTTCCTCGAAAATCGCCGCGATGTCGGCGTTATGGACGGGCATGGCATCTTTACATCGACGGCCTTCCCTCGCCCGCATAGGTCTTCTCGCGCTGCTGCTGGCAGCGGAAACAGCGCTTCGCGGTGGGATATGCCATTAGCCGCTCGAACGCGATGTCGTCGCCGCAATCCGTGCACACGCCATAGCTTCCGCCCTTGAGGCGCTTGCGCGCTGCCTCGATATCGCGAATCTCGTGGATTTGCCGATCAACCATCGCGGCGTTGAAATCCGCCAGCGCATCGGCCACCGACTCGTCGCCGACATCCGCAGGAACGCGCCCGATCAGCTCGGCATATTGCTGCTGCCCGGCATTCTCCAGCTCGTCGCGCACTTCCTCGATGAGCTTCTGGTAACGGTCGCCCAGTGCCTGATCCAGTTGCGCCGTCTGTTTCTGTGTCAAGTTGGCCATGGCAGTTCTCCCATCAAGTTAACGACATTGCTTTAAATCTATTGTAGGCTTCGCCGTATTCTTCAGCCAGCTTGCCCCCCTCTACGCGGCCATGCCCAGAAGTGCAGCAGAACCGCCGATAGCGCGGCCAGCAGCCCCGCGTAGGAAAACGCCCAGGCGGCGCCCAGATAGTGCCACACCCCGCCGAACGACAACCCTGCCGGGATGGCGGCGATCCCCAGCAGCAGGTGGTACCAGCCGAAGGCCGTGCCGCGTTCGCGCTCCCCGGCAAAATCGCCGATCAGCGCCCGCTCCGGGCCTTCGCTCAACCCCGTGAGCAGCCCGTAGCCAATGACTACCACCCACAGCATAACGGCATGAGCCGCCTGACCGAGCAGCGCGAAACTCGCCGCAAATGAAATCCAGCCCAGCAGGATCAGCCGCTCCTGTCCCAGCCTGTCCGCAAGCAGGCCGCCGCGAGTGGAAGTTGCAGCCTTGGCTAAATTCAAGACAGCCCACAGCAGCAGCAGTTCCGCCACGCCCATGCCCAATTCATGGCCACGCAGCACGATGAAAGTCTCCGAAGCGCGGGCGAAGGTGAAGAGCATGAGCACCAGCAGATAACGCCGCATCGGCAGAGACAGGCCGCTCCAGCGCAACGGCGGAAGCGCGGTGCGGGACCGGATGGGAACAGCCTTCGCAGTTTCCTTCACTCCCGCGGCGACCAGCAGCACCCCGACCGCCCCCGGAATGGCCGACCACAGAATCACCTGCGAAAGAGAAAGCGAAGTCCAGGACAGCACCGCCGCCGCCATCAGGCTGCCGCCCACGGCGCCGGCATTGTCCAGCGCCCGATGGAAGCCGTAGGCGAAGCCCCGGATTTCCGGCAGCGTGCTGTCCGCCACCAGCGCATCCCGCGGCGCACTGCGCAGCCCCTTGCCGACCCGGTCGATGCTGCGCAGCAGCAGCACCGCAGCCCAGCTCCCGGCCAATCCCAGCAACGGCCGCGCAATGTTCGAAAGCAGATAGCCGGAAACGGTCAGCCCCTTGCGCCGCCCGCCCAGCCAGTCGGAACGCCTGCCCGACCACAGCTTGAGAAAGGCCGCGACCGCATCGGCAATGCCCTCCACCAGCCCCAGCGCAACCGGCCCGGCGCCCAGGACGGTGGCCAGCAGGATCGGGATGAGCGGCACCACCATCTCCGAGGCGAGATCGTTGAAAAAACTGACCAGCCCGAGCACCACCACCGTGCGCGGCAAGGTTTTCGTCATGCCCCGCCCTCCCCGCGAATGCTGCGCTGCGCCCGGCGGACGATGTAGCGGCAGGCTGCATTTTCTGGATGCTCGGCCAGCCACTCTCGGCACACCTTCCTCACCCATGCCGGTTCGGCCTTGGCTGCATCGTTCAACCAGTTCGCTACCGAATCCCGCACATAGCGGCTCGGGTCGCGGTTGCACGGCGCGAGAAGGGGCAAACCGCGCTCGGGAGCGGCGACCAGTTGCGGGATGCGCTTCGCCCACACGCCGCGCGGGCGGGTGATCTCCACCGCGAAGCGGCGCAGGTTCGGATCGGCCTCGCGCACCCAATCCCCCAGCAGCTCCAGCGCCGCCCAAGGCGCCTCCGCCACGCGCGGGCGCAGCGCCAGCCAGGCCCATTCGCGCACGCCGAAGTGCGGGTCGGCGGCAAGCGGCCGGAT
>JBFMFB010000041.1:0-7940 GCA_040752115.1 Pseudomonadota bacterium
GCCACCGCTCCCAGCAGCAACAGGAACAGCGGCAACGCATAAAGCATTAACGAACCCTTGAGCAAAGCCTTTTCTTCCACCCCGATTACCACGCCCTCGCCCGCAATTGCGCCGACTGGATTTGGCACCTTGAAAGTTCCAGGGTGGGCCGGGAACAAGCGACTGAGGGAAGCCACGCCGCAACTGCCGCTCGAACTGCAACTGCCACAACCGGGTTGACGTTGGGTCTCAACGAATGCAATGGAATTTTCGGTTCTTACGACGATTCCTTCGGCTTCTATCATTGCTGCTTCCGGCTTACTTTCCCGTGTAGGTAATGGAATTGCCGATTTGGATGACGGTCGCCGCAGGCACTTCGCCTACTACCGTTACCTGATGCGCCGCCACCGGCTTGCCGTAGACATTGACCGCCCCATGACCGGAAATGCCGTTCAACGGTTTTTCAACATTCGTCAGCGGCTCGATAAAAACCGAAACCGCCACCAGGTCATCGGACAATACCAGATGATTGACCGGCGATTTCTTGCCCGGAAGAGTGCGCTTCATCCCCATGATTTTCTTGAACCCCGCGGGGGGCTGTCCCACCGTCCAGCCGGCGTCCGCCGGCATGGCCTGCGGAGGGCTGGTGGTATTGCTGGCATTCCTGGCAGCCGGTCCGGGTTTGAACTGCCCTCTGTCGATAACCCCGCCGATGGTTATCTGGGCAAAGGTAAACTGATACACAAGCTCGTTTTTCTCGTTCAACATGGCGGCCCTGAGCGGCAGACCGGTCATGCTGTCAGCGCATATCCTGTGGCCATAACGAAAAGCATCGCGCGGTTCGAGGAGAATAATCTGGCATTCGTGGCCGGCAATACGTTCCTTCTCGCCCAATTTTACGGTGTAACTTTCACCGACCCCGCTAAACTGCTTGGGCAGCAGCGCCGGAAAAGACTTTCCGGGCTTGCGCCGGGTAGCGATAACCGACTTGTTTTCGGAGAAATGGCTGACAATTTCATCGTTATGGCGAATGGTTTCGCTATAGGGGCCATCCAGAGATTCCAGCTTCTCATGTTCGCCCGCTTCGTCGGCCAGGTGGGCAATGCGAGAAGTTTCAGTACGGCCGCCACGCTGATAGATAAAGGTTCCGTCATAATTTAGACGGTGTGCGGCAGACGCTGTTTTTTGCAGCCACGACATGGGATCGTTTTCCGCCCACGAAATCTGAGGAAAAAGGAGTAACGCCGACCAGCCCAAAAACAAAATCCTCATCACCGGGATTCTCTCTTGACTTCAGCAACAGTCCGGGCATACGGCGCCGCCTGCATCGCGACATTGGGAGAAAACTCCTGATGCGCCACCAAATATGAATTAGCGTTTTCTCCCATCGTCGGGGGGGGCGGAAGCGTTGCGATTTGTTTAACCGCCAAGCTGTCAGGCTGGAAATCGGCCGTCCCGGTTTGCAACACGGTCCATGCCACCAGCGCTACAGCCGAAAGAGATGCCGCAATGGACAAGACCAGCATGCGGTGGTTGGCAAACCGCGCTTTTCCGGGGGCAAGAACGGTCGGCTCTAGCGCCAGCCGCCCGGCAACCCGGTCAACAAAATTGACAGCCAACAGCGGCTCTTGCCGCAGCGTATCGCCGATCAGATGATATACCTGCCAATTTTGTTGAGCGTCCTGCCGCTTGAGGGTATTCAAAGCCTGACGAAGCTCTTCGCCATCCAGCTCGCCGTCCATCAATTCGGAAATATGCTTGCTCATCGTCACCACCTCTTGTCTTTCTGCGTGCCCAACAGGGGGCGCAGTTTTTCAGCGATTGCCTCACGGGCTCGAAAAATACGGGAACGCACGGTACCAATCGGACAATTCATGATATTCGCAATATCTTCATAGCTCAGCCCTTCAATTTCGCGCAAGGTAATCGCCGTTCTTAAGTCCTCAGGCAGATTCTCCATGGTTTCGTTCACTGTCCGAGCGATTTCCTTGGTCATCAATTCATTTTCAGGCGTGTGAATGTCGCGCAACTCACCGCCTTCCTCAAAGTTTTCGGCTTCTTCACTGTCAAAGCTGGTAACGGTGGGTGCACGCCGCCCCTGCGCTACCAGATAGTTTTTCGCAGTGTTGATTCCGATGCGGTAAAGCCAGGTATAAAACGCGCTGTCGCCCCGAAAGGAAGGCAATGCACGATAAGCCTTGATGAAAGCTTCCTGTGTCACATCCTCTACCTCCGTTGGATTGCGGATAAAGCGCGACAGCAATCGTGCCAGCTTGCGCTGGTATTTCGCCACCAGCAACTCGAAGGCATGTTTGTCGCCATGTTGAGCGCGCTCGACCAATTGCTGGTCGATTTCCCGTTCCCCCATCTGGGCGGACTCCCCTAAAATCTATTCTGAATTTTTTTAAGTATAGCGCTTCTGCCTGGGTCGGAAAACGCGCCTCCATTCCGATACAGTGACCTTACCCTTCCGAAATGGTTCACTTTTCGGTAAGGGTATTAGAGCCTATTTCAACAGATTTCATATCTTGCCCCGCCGTCTCGCCTCGCCATTAGTCTATCCGACATTCCCGGACATGCCATGCTATGATTTACGGATTCATGAAGCCCACTGAAAACGCAGGAAAAAATACGTGGAACAGTTTGATGTCATTGTAATCGGAACCGGGCTTGCCGGCCTGACGCTTGCATTGCGCCTCGCCGAGCAAAAAAATATCGGGCTGATCACCAAGAAGAACCTTCTGGACGGCGCCAGCAGTTGGGCGCAAGGAGGCATCTCGGCTGTGCTCGCGAGCGACGACTCGATCGAATCCCATGTCCGGGATACCCTGATCGCCGGCGCCGGGCTTTGTGATGAAAAAACCACTCGCTTCGTGGTAGAGCGCGGCAAGGCTGCGATCGAATGGCTGGTCGTTCAGGGAGTGCCTTTTACGCGTGGTGGCGGAGAATTTCACCTGACTCGCGAAGGCGGCCACAGCCACCGGCGCATCGTCCATGCCGCCGACGCTACCGGAATGGCGGTGCAAACGACCCTGGCGGAAAAAATCAGGGCGCATGCCAACATCACGCTGCTGGAAAACCACATCGCCATCGACCTCATTACCGGGAGCAAGCTGGGACTGGCCGACAACCGCTGTTACGGCGCTTATGTCCTGGACAATTCGACTAACAGGGTCAAGACCATATCCGCCTCGCACACTGTACTGGCAACAGGCGGCGCCGGCAAAGTCTATCTTTACACCACCAACCCCGACGTCGCCACCGGCGATGGCTTGGCAATGGGCTGGCGCGCTGGCTGCCGGGCGGCCAACATGGAATTCATCCAATTCCACCCCACCTGCCTTTATCATCCGCACGCAAAATCCTTCCTTATCACGGAAGCGGTGCGGGGCGAAGGCGGAATCCTGAAATTGCCGGACGGCACACGATTCATGCCGGCGCACGATTCCCGGGCGGAGCTCGCGCCGCGCGACATCGTGGCGCGCGCCATTGACTTCGAAATGAAAAAACGCGGCCTGGATTGCGTCTATCTGGACATTTCGCACAAACCCGCAACTTTCCTGAAAGAGCACTTCCCGACCATTTATGCACGCTGCCTCGATCTCGGGATTGACATCACCCGCCAGCCGATTCCGGTGGTCCCCGCGGCGCATTATTCGTGCGGCGGACTCATGACCGATTTGCGGGGGCGCACCGATATTCCCGGCCTGCACGCGATCGGTGAAGTTGCCTTCACCGGCTTGCACGGTGCCAACCGCCTCGCCAGCAATTCGCTGCTGGAGTGCCTTGTATTCGGCCAGGCGGCAGCACAGGACATTCTGCAGCAACCGGAAACCGCTCCGGCCAGCCTGCCGGAGTGGGACGAAAGCCGCGTCACCGACGCCGACGAGGAAATCGTCATTTCCCATAACTGGGACGAACTGCGCCGCTTCATGTGGGACTACGTCGGCATCGTGCGCACCAACAAGCGGCTGCAGCGGGCGCACAACCGGATCAAGCTGCTGCACGAAGAGATCCACGAGTATTACAGCAATTTCCGCGTCAGCAACGACCTGATCGAGCTGCGCAATCTGGTGCTCACCGCCGATCTGATCGTACGCAGCGCAATGGCACGCCACGAAAGCCGAGGGCTCCATTACAGCCGCGATTACCCGGAGCAGTCGGCGGTAGCGGAAAACACCGTGCTGATTCCAGGTCAGATTGGATAAGGCAGAGGAAGGAGGCGCAACACCGGCCCGTCCTGGGATTTCCAGTGGATGCTGCCGGCTTCCGCGCTGGCTGTCTGGATTACCGCCAACACGTCGAAGCCGCCGTCGGGCGAAGGCTGGGCGTTGACGATCATGCCGCTGGGCTGTCCCTCCGCATCGGCGCCGAAAAGCTCGTCGCCCGGCAAAGGAGCGAATTCGCCAGGAATATTGGCCAGATACATGCGGCGTTTCACCTTGCCCAGATACTTGGTTCGCGCAACAATCTCCTGCCCCGGGTAGCAGCCTTTTTGGAAACTGACCCCGCCGATGGCTTCCAGATTCACCATTTGAGGCACGAATTGCTCTTGAGTAGCTTGCGTAATGGCCGGGATGCCGGCCCGAATATCCAGCCACTCCCAGCATGGGCTCCCTACCGGCATGCAGCTTCTGCTCAAGGCGTGCCACAGATCAGGGCCATCTTCGGCTTTCACAACCGCCTCGAAGCGTCCGCCCGGTAGCCGGATGAGCACGCCCCGCACGCCGCGCACCACATCATGATCGTTCTGTGGAAGCATCCCCCAAATCTCACGCAGGGAATCTTCCGCCGCTGCGCCGGCCACGCCAAGCCGCACCACATCTTCGCCGGCACTGCAGGTTTTCACCTTGGCGCGCAGCACGTACATGGAAATGCGCTTCTGAATTCCTTCCCGCAATTCGTTCGGCAACTGCAGAAAATACCCATCTTCTCCCCGCCAGATCAGGAAGTTCGCCAAAACCCTGCCCTTTGGACTGCAATAGCTGCCATACTGGCTGCGGTCTGCGGTAACGAAGCGCATGTCATTGCTGAACTGGCCTTGCAGGAAGGTTTCGGCATCGTCGCCGGAGAAATTGATCAGCCCGAGATAGGAAAGGTCTGCCAGGATTGCGCCGCTCTGGGCTGCCGCGATTTCCCGTCGGGGATCGCCGAAACGTGCGATTCGCCCATCTTCGATTTGCCCGCCGGCTTCGAGCAGGAATTTTTGCCAAGTTGGGTGCATAATGTTTGTCGCTTTCCCTGTCAAAATTTAGGCCGCTAAGGTAATGCGCTTCGGCCATTTTTACAAGAGCCGCCGCCCTTCCCGCTAATGCTTGCCATCCGGCCCAAGCCATCGAAAACCCTCGCCGTCCTGCTTGGCTCCATGCACGGCCTGTGCATCGCCCTGCTTTGGACACTTCCGCTTGGAGAGGAGCTGAAGTTCCTGCTCGGCACGCTCCTCCTCGGCAGTTTGGCGTTCTATCTTGGGCGTGACTATTTTTTTGCCTTTCCGCAAACAATCGTCGCCTTCCGGCTTGAAGCGGATTGCGGATGCGCCTTCCAGACGCGGCGGGGAGACTGGGTGGAAGCCAGCCTGCTCGGAACAAGCTTCGTATCTCCCGATTTGGCGGTGCTCAATCTGAAACCGGGAAACAGCCGGTTGGCAAGGCATATCGTTCTGCTGCCGGATTCCCTGGAAAAAGAAGAATTCCGGCAATTGCGGGTGCTGCTGAGGTGGAAGTTCAAGAAGCATTGAATTGGCGGAGAGGGTGGGATTCGAACCCACGGTAGGCTTACGCCTACGCCTGATTTCGAGTCAGGTACATTCGACCACTCTGCCACCTCTCCGGAGCCGCGTATTCTACCAGCTTCCTGGAGCATTGTTGAAGGGTTGGTAGACAAAATTCGCAAACTCGGCCACACTTTTGTCATGCGCGTCCTGCTAACGTTCTTTCTGTGTCTTGGACTGACGGCCTGCGACAAGCCTGGGGTTGCGCCCAAACCTTTTCTACCGCCGGCGACGCAAAGCGGTGAGCTGGTGGTAATCACGCGCAACAGCCCTACCACTTTCTATGAAGACGCCGAAGGCAAGTTCGCCGGCCTGGAGCACGATCTGGTGGAAATGTTCGCCCGCGACCTGGGCGTGCGCACCAAATTCATCGTAGTAAAGAAATTCGAAGAGATCCTGCCCGCCCTGGAAAACCGGCAGGCTCATCTGGCGGCGGCTGGCCTCAGCATCACCCCGGAACGCAGGAAGAAAGTGCGTTTCTCCTTCCCCTATCAAACCATCCAGCAGCAAGTGGCATACAACACCGAAGCGGAAAAACCGTCAGAGTTGAAAGACTTGCTCGGAAAACGCATCGAAGTAGTGGCCGGCTCAAGCTACGTCGAGCGATTGATGGAAGCAAGAAGACGCTATCCTGCGCTTGGCTGGAAAGAGGTTCCCGACCAGGAAAGCGAAGAACTGCTGGATAAGCTGGCGCAGGGCGACGTGGACATCGTCATAGCCGATTCGCACATTGTCAGGGTATCGCAGAACTTCAACCCCGAGTTGGGCATCGCCTTCAATCTGGGAGAGCCGGAATCGCTGGCATGGGCGTTTCCGAAAGACGGCGACGAGTTCCTGTTTCGCAAAGCTCAGGATTTCTTCGACCGCATCAAACGGGACGGTACCTTGAAACGCCTGCTGGATCGCTACTATGGGCACATCAAGCGGCTGGAGCGTGCGGATGTGGAAGGTTTTCTGGCTGCCATGAACACCGAATTGCCGCGTTTCAAGCGCTTATTTCAGCTGGCTCAGGAAGCCACAGACCTGGATTGGCGCCTCATCGCCGCCGTCGGGTATCAGGAATCCCATTGGGATCCACTCGCCACCTCGCCGACCGGAGTGCGGGGACTGATGATGCTGACCAACGACACGGCCGACCGGATGAATGTCACAGACCGGCTCGATCCCAAGCAGAACATCAGGGCCGGCGCCGCCTATCTCCTGAGCCTGAAGGATTCGGTGCCGGAGCGCATCCCCGAGCCGGACCGCACCTGGATCGCCCTGGCGGCGTACAACGTCGGTTATGGCCATCTGGAAGACGCGCGCGTTCTGGCGCAGAAAATGAAGCTCAACCCGGATTCGTGGCTGGATCTGAAAACCGCCCTCCCCTTGCTGGCCAAGTCGGAGCATCATGCCGCAACCAAGCACGGCTATGCCCGCGGTGGTGAAGCCGTGATCTTCGTCGAAAACGTCCGTACTTATTTCGACATCCTGACAAAATTTCAGGCAGCATATAAATCGCCGTTCGTCGAACCCGGGCTGAGCCACAGGGCGGAAAAAGATTCCCCGTCGCTGTTCAAGAAATCATCCGCGCACATCGAGACCGGCGCCAAGCTGTGGAAACACGGCAACGCGCTCAAGCGCTGATCCGCGTCATTTCTCCCCCCATGTAAGGCACCAGCGCAGCGGGAATATCCACGCTGCCGTCCGCCTGCTGGTAGTTCTCCAATATTGCAACCAGGGTGCGCCCGACGGCCAGACCCGAGCCGTTCAGGGTATGCACCAGTTCCGGCTTGCCCTTGTCGTTGCGGAAGCGCGCCTGCATGCGACGCGCCTGGAATGCCTCGAAATTGCTGCAGGAGGAGATTTCGCGGTAATTGTTCTGCGCCGGTAGCCAGACTTCGAGGTCATACGTTTTGGCGGAGGAAAAGCCGATGTCGCCGGTGCACAGCGCCATGATCCGATAAGGCAGTTCCAGTTTTTTCAGAATGGTTTCCGCATGCCCCGTCAGCTCTTCCAGTGCGTCGTAGGAACGCGAAGGATGGCAGATTTGCACCAACTCCACCTTGTCGAACTGATGCTGGCGAATCATGCCGCGCGTGTCCCTGCCGTAAGAGCCTGCTTCGGAACGAAAACAGGGCGTATGCGCGACGAATTTCAGCGGCAGGTCTTCGAGCGCCACGATCTCGTCGCGCACGATGTTGGTCACCGG
>JBFMFB010000041.1:8040-14284 GCA_040752115.1 Pseudomonadota bacterium
GAATCATGCCGCGCGTGTCCCTGCCGTAAGAGCCTGCTTCGGAACGAAAACAGGGCGTATGCGCGACGAATTTCAGCGGCAGGTCTTCGAGCGCCACGATCTCGTCGCGCACGATGTTGGTCACCGGTACTTCGGCGGTGGGAATCAGATAGAGCTTTTCGCTGTCGCCGCGCGGCACCGAAAACAGATCCTCCTCAAACTTCGGCAATTGCCCGGTGCCGCGCATGCTGTCGGCATTGACCAGATAAGGCACATAGACTTCGGTGTAGCCATGCTCCTGGGTGTGAACATCGAGCATGAACTGCGCCAGCGCCCGATGCAGGCGGGCCAGCTGACCTTTCAGCAGAGAAAAGCGCGTCCCGCTGATTTTTCCGGCAGCGGCGAAATCGAGCAGATTCAGCCCCTCACCCACGTCCACGTGATCGTGCACGGGAAAGTCGAACTGGCGCGGCGTGCCGACCCGGCGCACTTCGGCGTTGTCGGCGTCCGATTTGCCCACCGGCACGCTCTCGTGCGGCAGGTTGGGAATGCCGAGCAGCAGCTCCTGCAACCGGTTCTGGATGTAATCAAGCCGCAATTCGGCGTTTTTCAGGTCATCGCCCAGGTTCGCCACCTCCGCCATGATCCCCGATGCATCTTCGCCCCTGGCCTTGGCTTGCCCGATCGCTTTCGAAGCCTGATTGCGCTTTGCCTGCAGTTCCTGGGTGCGGGTCTGGATCGCCTTGCGCTCCTGCTCCAGCTCCTGGAAATGGCCCATGTCCAGCGCGAAGCCGCGGCTTGCCAGCCGTTTTGCGACTCCTTCGAGGTCGTTGCGTAGCAGTTGAACGTCTAACATCTGTGCTCCCTTGTGGTTGGCGGGTTGCGCTGCGCTAACCCACCACATCTACGTGTCGTTCTTCGCTTTCTCATCCAGCTCGCGCAGGTGCGCGAGTTTCTCTCCGATCTTTCCCTCCAGCCCGCGCGGCGTGGGCTGGTAAAAACTTGCCGCCGGCATCCCTTCAGGAAAATAGCTTTCGCCCGCCGCATAGGCATCCGGTTCGTCGTGAGCGTAGCGATACAGCCTGCCGAAGCCCAGTTCCTTCATCAGCCTGGTCGGCGCGTTGCGCAAGTGCTCCGGCACCGGGCGCGATTTATCCCCGGCGATAAAGGCGCGGGCGCTATTATACGCAACATAGGCGGCATTGCTCTTGGGCGCGGCAGCCAGGTAGAGCACTGCCTGCGCCAGCGCGAGCTCCCCTTCGGGGCTGCCCAGCCGTTCGTACACCTCGCATGCATCCAGTGCCAGGCGCAGGGCACGAGGGTCGGCCAGGCCGATATCCTCCGATGCCATGCGCACCAGCCGCCGGCCGAGATAGAGCGGGTCGGCTCCGCCATCCAGCATGCGGCACAGCCAGTAGAGCGAGGCATCGGGGTTGGAGCCGCGCACCGATTTGTGCAGCGCCGAAATCTGATCGTAGAACTGGTCGCCACCCTTGTCGAAGCGACGCGCGCTCTGAGTTAATGCATTTTGCACAAACTCTTCTGTAACATATTGCTGTTTTTGAGATATTGCCGCGTTTTTTACTTGCTCCAGCAAGTTCAGCAGGCGCCTGGCGTCGCCGTCTGCAAAACCGGTCAGAAGCGCCTTCGCACCCTCGCTGAAATTCAGATCCGACAGCGCAATCCGATGGGCGCGCTCGAACAGCTCGCCCAGCTCTGCATCCGACAGGCTTTTCAGCACATACACCTGGGCCCGGGACAGCAGCGCGCCGTTGACTTCAAAGGAAGGATTCTCGGTAGTGGCGCCGACGAAGGTGACCAGCCCCTGCTCGACGTAAGGCAGAAAAGCGTCCTGCTGCGCCTTGTTGAATCGATGCACCTCGTCCACGAACAAAATGGTATGCCGGCCATACTGCTGCAAGGCGAGCTCCGCCTTTTGAATCGCTTCGCGGATATCCTTGACGCCGGAAAACACCGCCGACAGCGCGATGAACTCGGCATCGAATGCCTTGGCCATCAGCCGCGCCAGCGTTGTCTTGCCCACGCCCGGCGGCCCCCACAGAATCATGGAATGGAGCTTGCCGGATTCGAACGCCAGGCGCAGCGGCTTGCCTTCTCCCAGCAAATGGGACTGGCCGATCACCTCGTCCAGATTTTTCGGCCGCAGCTGTTCCGCGAGCGGCATCCGGGGCGGCGTTTGGGCGAACAGATCACTCACCGATGACATCCGCCCCTTTTGGCGGCGCGAATTTAAACAGCTCGGGCGCCAGCTTCGGGTTGCGCTCCAGGTTGCTGAAACGGATCACCGTGGTCTGACCGAAGCGATCGCGCAGCTCCATCGCTTCCAGCGCACCGTCGCCAAATCCCATGCGCACGCTCTCGAAACCGCTTTCTTCGCCCTTGGGTGTGGCTTCCAGCCATTCCAGGCCGGCCTGCCCGCCGAGGTCTTTCAGGTGAAAGTTTTTCTCGATCGCGTTGTCGCCGGCCAGTAGAGCCGCCGGCGAACTGCCCAGCGCCTGGTCAAGTTTTTTGACCGTGACCTGGTTGAGATCCGCATCGTACATCCACACTTTGGCACCATCCCCGACGATCAGTTGCGGGTACGGCTTCTCGTAAGTCCAGCGGAATTTGCCGGGACGGGAAAATTCCATGACGCCTCTTCCCTCCTGGGTCAGGCGCCAATTCCGGTCCATCACCTTCTGGCTGAACTGCGCCTTGGCAGAGCGGGTGTTCTGGATAAAACTTTTCAGCTTGTCGATGCTGGAAGCCTCCGCTGCGAATGGCAGCAGGCACAGGAGCAGGATTTTCAGGGATTTCATCGGGTTGAAGAACCTTTGCGAAGTTTCTGATAGCAACGGGGGCGGAGCAGCGAAGCGCGCCTATTCATGGGCCGGCGCTAGCACTTCCCGGTTGCCGTTGCTCTGCATGGGGGAGACGACGCCAGCCTGTTCCATCTGTTCGATCAGCCGCGCCGCGCGGTTATACCCGATCCGCAGGTGCCGCTGCACCAGAGAGATCGAAGCGCGGCGCGATTTCAAGACGATCGAGACCGCCTGATCGTAGAGCGGATCGGCCTCGGCACTGCCTCCCGCCTCTCCAGCCTCGCCCTCGATCCCCTCGCCGGCGGATTCCAGAATGCCTTCCACATACTGCGGCTGGCCGAGGGACTTGAGATATTCAACCACCCGGTGCACTTCCTGGTCGGCTACGAAAGCGCCGTGCACCCGCTGCGGATAGCCGGTTCCCGGCGGGAGATACAGCATGTCGCCCTGCCCCAGCAGGGCCTCCGCACCCATCTGGTCGAGGATGGTGCGGGAGTCGATTTTGCTCGACACCTGAAACGCCACGCGGGTCGGAATGTTCGCCTTGATCAGGCCGGTGATCACGTCCACCGACGGGCGTTGCGTCGCCAGCACCAGATGGATGCCGGAAGCCCGCGCTTTCTGCGCCAGCCGCGCGATCAGCTCCTCCACTTTCTTGCCTGCTACCATCATCAGATCGGCCAGCTCGTCGATCAGCACCACGATGTAGGGAAAGTCTTCCAGCGGCTCCGGGCTCTCCGGCGTAAGCGTGAAGGGATTGGCCACGGGCTCGCCGGCTTTTGCAGCGTCGCGGATTTTCTGGTTGGCACCCGCGATGTTGCGCACGCCCAGCGCCGACATCAGCCGGTAGCGCCGTTCCATCTCGGCCACGCACCAGTTGAGCGCGTTGGCCGCCTGTTTCATGTCCGTCACCACCGGCGCGAGCAGATGCGGAATGCCCTCGTAGATGGACAGTTCCAGCATCTTCGGGTCCACCATGATCAGCCGTACCTGAGATGGATCGGCCTTGTACAGCAGGCTGAGGATCATGGCGTTGATCGCAACCGATTTGCCGGAGCCGGTCGTACCGGCCACCAACACGTGGGGCATCTTGGCCAGATCGGCCACGACCGGTTTGCCGGCGATGTCCTTGCCCATCGCTATGGTCAAGGGCGAACTCATGTCGGCGTAAACCTTGGAACTCAAAATTTCCTTGAGATGTACGATTTGCCGCTTGGGATTCGGCAGCTCCAGCCCCATGCAGGTCTTGCCCGGAATGGTTTCCACCACCCGAATGCTGACCACCGACAGAGCACGCGCCAGATCCTTCATCAGGGCGACAATCTGGCTGCCCTTTACGCCCACCGCCGGCTCAATCTCATAACGGGTGATCACCGGGCCGGGATAAGCCGCAACCACCTTCACCTCCACGCCGAAATCCATCAGCTTGTGCTCGATCAGGCGGGAAGTAAATTCCAGCGTCTCCGGGCTGAGCACCTCCGGCCTTTCTTCCGCTTCGTCCAGGAGATGCAGCGGCGGCAGCGGCGAATCCGGCAGAGTATCGAATAGCGGCGCCTGCCTTTCCCGCTCGATCCGCTCGGATTTCGGAATGTCCAGCACCGGGGATCCGATATGTATCTGCTGGTGCTCCTCGAAGCGCTTCCTTTCGACCGCGACGTGCTCCTCGCGCTCGCTCTCCGCCGCTTTTCCGGCGCGCCGGTCCTGCCTCTCCTGGCGCGCATGGGCGAGGAACAGGTAGCCATCCTCGAGCCAGCCTCCGAGTTTTTCGATGAACCCAACCCATGACAGGCCAGTGAACAGGCTCAGGCCGACGGCGATCAGCAGCAGCAACAGCAGGGTTGCACCGGTAAAGCCCAGGGCCTTGAACAGCATATCGCTGACGATGGCGCCCAGCATCCCGCCCGGGGCGAGCGGTAACGCCGCCTTCAGGCTATGCAGGCGCAGCGACTCCAGCGCGCTGCTCGCGAGCAGTAGGATCACGAAGCCGGTCACTGCCACGAACAGGGAGCGGCGATCGGACAGTGGCGTGCCGTCAATGCGCTTGTATCCCCACCAGATGCCGTAGATCGAGAATACGACCCACCAGTAGGTGGAAATGCCGAAGACGTACAACAGGATGTCAGCCAGCCAGGCACCGATTTCCCCGCCGGCGTTGTGCACGGCGGGCGAAGTGACGCTGTGGGACCAGCTGGGATCGGCCGGGCTGTATGTTTGCAGGATCAGGACGAGATAGACCGCGACGCCGATCAAAGCCAGCCACCAGGCTTCCCGCAGCAAACTTGCGATTTTCGGAGGAAGCGGGCGCGGAGCCGACCGGCCAGCGGCGGAAATGTTTTTCGTGAAGGCCATCAACGATATGAGGTTGCAAAACCTGGACGATTATATATCAACTTGCATCCGGCCTGCGCCACCGGTTGACTATCGTCCCGGCTTTCTTGATAAAATGCCGCGATGCCGTAAACCGTTAGCCACCCGATCCCCAACTTTCTTCAGGAGTTGTCCCATGTCCACCAAACACTGCCGGCTGTTGATTCTGGGCTCCGGCCCCGCCGGCTATACCGCCGCCATTTACGCCGCCCGCGCCAACCTGAAACCGGTGCTGGTCACCGGTTTGCAACAAGGCGGGCAGCTGACGACCACCACCGAAGTGGACAACTGGCCGGCCGATGTCATGGGCGTCCAGGGGCCGGAACTCATGGAACGCTTCCGCAAGCATGCGGAACGCTTCAATGCCGAAATCATCTTCGACCACATCCATACCGCGAACCTCACTCACCGGCCGATCTCGCTGGTCGGCGACCAGTCCACTTACACCTGCGACGCCCTGATCATCGCAACCGGCGCCTCTGCCAGGTATCTCGGCTTGCCTTCGGAACAGGAATTCATGGGTCGCGGCGTGTCCGGCTGCGCCACCTGCGACGGCTTCTTCTACAAGAATCAGAACGTGGCGGTAATCGGCGGCGGCAACTCCGCCATCGAAGAAGCCCTCTACCTGGCCAATATCGCCAAGCATGTCACGCTGGTGCACCGCCGCGACGCCTTCAAGGCGGAAAAGATCATGGTGGAAAAGCTGCTCGACAAGGCCAGTAACGGCAACATCACCATCGAATATTTCCATGAGCTGGACGAAGTGCTGGGCGACAAAACCGGCGTCACCGGCATGCGCATCAAAAACGTCAAGGACGGCAGCACCAAGGACATCCCGCTGCAAGGCATTTTCATCGCCATCGGCCATAAGCCGAACACCGACATTTTCGAAGGGCAACTAAAAATGGAAGGCGGCTACATCGTGACGCACGGCGGCCACAAAGGCAACGCCACCGCCACCAGCGTGCCAGGCGTATTCGCGGCCGGCGACGTGCAGGACCACGTCTACCGCCAGGCAATCACCAGTGCCGGTACCGGCTGCATGGCGGCGCTTGATGTCGAGCGTTATCTGGAAG
>JBFMFB010000042.1:0-14149 GCA_040752115.1 Pseudomonadota bacterium
TGGAGCGAGGAGGAATTCCGCGAGAAAACAGCAGGCGGCCCGATCCACCGCATCGGCTTCGAACGCTGGCTGCGCAATCTGGCGGTGGCCCTGGGGAACGCCCCGACATCCCCGGCCGTGGTCGCGGCGCTGGAAGCGCGCCGCGATGACCCTTCCCCGCTGGTGCGGGAGCATGTCGCCTGGGCGCTGGCGTGCCATTAAAAACCCCCGGCCGCGCCGGGGGTTTCGGTCGTTTTTTTCGATCAACCTCAGTCAGGGCTTGACCGTGGTGAGGCCCAGAATCTCCCAATCCTGCATCCCGCCGCGGTACCACAGCAGCTTGGTGGCCGGGTAGCCGATCTTGAGCAGCCCCTTGATGTTGGTCGGCGACTGGCCGCACCACGGGCCATTGCAGAACATCACCAGAGTCTTGGCGTTGTCAAAATTCCAGAAGCCGTCCTGCTGTCTGGCGCCCAGCTGCTTCTCGAGGATATCCTGCACCGTGAGCGGGTCGGACTTGCCAATGTTCAGCGTGTCCCACGGGATGTTGACCGCGCCCGGAATCGTCCCCTTCTTCACCCAATCCGGCGTGCGGGAATCCACGACGAGGATGGATTTGTCGCCATCGCTCATCTTTTTCAGATATTGCAGCACCTCCAGCTCGCCGATGGTCTTGACACCCGGCGCAAGCTCGGCCGGCTGGATGCAAAACGGCGGGCATTTGCGCGAGGTTTTGGCGAAATCAGGATTGACGGTGTTCTCCTGATTCTGGTTGCGCATGATGGTCACCTTCTGCCCGTTGTGGATCACCTCCACCGAGGCCAGATCGGCAGTGATGTTCACTTCAAGGGCAAAAGATGCGGCCGGGAGCAACAGGCCGGCCAGCAGTGCGGTTGAAGCAAGCAATTTAGTTGGTGCCATAATTTTCCTCCTTGTGGTTTACACCAAAACGCGGTTCGACCGCTTGTTCCAGACTTCTCTGCATCAGGCTACTCGTCGCAACCCGGGTCCTTGTCTCCCTCGCCGCCTTTTTTCGCGCCGTCCTTTTTTTCGCCTTTTTTCTTTCCGGCCTCGTTCTTATCCGCCTTATCCGCTTTCTTTTCGCCGGCAGCTTTTTGGCCATCCTGCTGAGCGCCCTGGGGAGCGTTTTCGTCCTGGGCATGACTCAGCGGGGCGATCGCAACGCCGCAAGCCAGAAAAAGCGCGATCCATATTCTCTCCATCAACCATTCCTCCGCAACGAATTTGAACAGTGTCCGCGACAAACCGCAATATTCTCAAACCGGCAATCCTTGCGGCTTTCGATTCCTGCGGCCTGAAAATTGCGGCTAATCCTTGATTTTCTTGATTCCCAGTACACCCAGAACATATTTTTCGTATAGCGGCTCGGTGGTACCGTTCTTCATCTTGCGGATGAAATACTTTTCAAACGCCACCTTGGCCAAATGCACCCATTTGCCTTCCTTGAACCAGTTCACGTTGCGCGGCGGGATTTGCGGCAGCGCCACGAACGCCGCGCCGGTATCGCCGAAATCGGCCAGGCAGACAGCGTTCCAAGTCGCTTTGGCAGAGGGTTCCTTGCCGTCCAGCACCGCACGGATATTCTGGGCCGTGGCCTGCACCATGGTTTCGATCATGTAGCCGGTCTTGGGTGCCCCGGTCGGCACAACCGTGGCTTCCACCGGCGGAATGGCAACGCACACCCCGACGGCATAAATGTTGTGGTATTTGGGATTGCGCTGGTAGGGATCGATCAGGATAAAGCCGCGCGGATTGGTCAGCCCCTCGATGCCGAATACCGCATCTACTCCTTTGAACGCGGGCAGCATCATGCCATATTTGAACGGCAGCTCGTGCTGGCGCTTTTCGTTACCCATGTCGTCGAACTCGGTCACGTGCACCTTGCCGGCTTCAACCTTGGTAGTCTTGGCGTTGGTGATCCACTTGATGTGGCGATCGCGCATGGCGGCCTCCAGCATTCCCCGCGAATCCCCCACCCCTCCAAGGCCGAGATGGCCGATATAGGGCTCTGCCGTCACGAACGTCATCGGCACCCGGTCTCGAATCTTGCGCCGGCGCAGGTCGGTATCCATGATGAAGGCGAACTCATAGGCCGGGCCATAACAGGATGCGCCCTGCACCGCGCCGACCACGATCGGGCCGGGATCCTGCACGAACTTGTTCCAGGCCTCGCCCGCCTTGACCGCATGGTCGACATGGCACACCGACTGGGTAAAGCCTTCCGGCCCCAGCCCTTCAACCTCTTCGAAAGCGAGCTTGGGACCGGTGGCGATGATCAGGAAGTCGTAGTCGATCAGGCGCCAGTCTGCGAGCTCCACCTGGTTTTTTTCCGGGTGCACGCGCTTCGCCGCCACCGGAATGAAATCGATATTCTTGCGCTCAAAATAGAGGGCGGCCGGAAACTGGATATCTTCCCGCGTGCGCCAATTGACCGCCACCCATGGATTGGACGGCACGAAATGAAAACTGTCGGAATTGGAAATAACCGTGACCCGGTCTTCCGGACGCAGCCGTTCCTTCATTTCGTAGGCCATCGGCATGCCGCCGATGCCTGCGCCGATGACTACGATATGCGCCATGATCTTCCCCTTTCGTCAGAACGGCCAACCGCCGAATCGGTGCTTCGCTACAGCCCGCACCCTCCTGAGTTCTGCTGCAATGCTCGCGCAAAAAAGTGGGAGAAATTTTGGAAAGCCGCCACCCCACGGCAGCGGTTCGAAACCCGGTCTTTACGAGACTTTTTCCGTCTCTTTTTCAAACTCCAGCCGGATATTATTTTGGTCGTCAATATCCACGATCACCTCGCCGCCGTTTGCCAACCTGCCGAACAGCAGCTCATCCGCCAAAGCACGCCGGATCATATCCTGGATCAGTCTGGCCATCGGCCTGGCGCCCATTTGCGGATCGAAACCCTGCTTGGCCAGATACCCCTTCAAGGCGTCGGTGAAAGTGGCTTCGACTTTCTTCTCGTGCAACTGCTCTTCCAGCTGCATCAGGAATTTGTCTACCACCCGCAAAATCACATCTTCATTAAGCGGCGCGAAGGAAATGATGGCATCCAACCGATTACGGAATTCAGGGGTGAAGAGGCGCTTGATTTCCGCCATTTCATCGCCGGTCTTGCGGTCGAGCGTAAAACCGATGCCGCCTTTGCTCAGCGATTCGCTTCCCGCATTGGTGGTCATGATGATGATGACATTGCGAAAATCCGCCTTGCGGCCGTTGTTGTCGGTCAGCGTGCCGTGATCCATCACCTGCAGCAGGATGTTGAAAATATCGGGGTGCGCCTTCTCGATCTCATCCAGCAACAATACCGCATAAGGCTGCTTGGTAATCGCCTCGGTCAGCAACCCCCCCTGGTCGAAACCGACATAGCCGGGGGGCGCGCCGATGAGGCGAGACACTGCGTGCCGCTCCATGTACTCGGACATGTCGAAGCGGATCAGCTGGATGCCCATTGTATAGGCCAACTGCCGGGCCACTTCGGTCTTGCCGACGCCGGTGGGTCCGGAAAACAGGAACGAGCCGATCGGTTTGCTCGGATTGCCCAAGCCGCTGCGCGACATCTTGATCGCTGCCGCCAGCGCTTCGATAGCCTTGTCCTGTCCAAACACCACCGATTTCAGATCGCGCTCCAATGTTTTCAGGGCGGAGCGATCGTCGCTCGTAACGTTTTTCGACGGGATTCGGGCGATCTTGGCGATGATCTCCTCGATCTCCCGGGTGGTGATGGTTTTCTTCTGCCTGGATTTGGGCAGCACGCGCTGCGCGGCGCCAGCCTCGTCGATCACGTCGATCGCCTTGTCCGGGAGATGCCGGTCATTGATGTAACGCGCAGAGAGTTCCGCCGCCGTTGTCAGTGCGGCAGTTGTGTATTTGACGTGGTGATGCGCCTCGAAGCGGGATTTCAGGCCGCGCAGAATCTCCACGGTTTCAGCCACCGAAGGCTCCGGCACATCAATCTTCTGGAATCGGCGCGACAGGGCATGGTCTTTCTCGAAAATACCGCGGTATTCCTGATAGGTAGTCGCACCTATGCACCTCAGTTGGCCGGAACTCAGCGCCGGCTTGAGCAGGTTTGAAGCATCGAGTGTCCCGCCGGAAGCGGCGCCTGCCCCGATCATGGTATGAATTTCGTCGATGAAGAGAATCGCATTCGCGTTCTCCGTCAACTGTTTCAGTATGGCTTTCAGGCGCTGCTCAAAATCGCCGCGATATTTGGTGCCCGCGAGAAGCGCGCCCATATCAAGCGCATAAACCGTGCTGCGGGCCAGTATTTCCGGCACCTCGCCTTCGACAATGCGCCTCGCCAAACCTTCCGCAATTGCGGTCTTGCCCACGCCAGCTTCCCCAACCAGCAGGGGATTGTTCTTGCGGCGACGGCACAGGGTCTGGATCACCCGCTCCAGTTCCACATCGCGGCCGATGAGGGGATCGATCTTGCCTGCCAGTGCCTGCGCATTCAGATTCGATGTGTAATTCTCAAGCGCGGAAGCGTTTTTTTCCTCATGCTCCCCCTCTTGCTCGTTGTCGTGACGCGGCGCGCTGCTGCCGCCATCCGGCACCTTGCTGATACCGTGTGCGATGTAGTTGACTACATCGAGGCGCGCCACTCCCTGCTGCTGGAGGAAATACACCGCATGCGAATCCTTTTCCCCAAAAATGGCGACCAGCACGTTGGCGCCAGTCACCTCCTTCTTGCCGGACGATTGCACATGCAGGATTGCGCGCTGGATGACGCGCTGAAAGCCCAGCGTTGGCTGCGTGTCCACTTCTTCGTTTCCGGCTACCGTCGGCGTATGCTCGGCCAGGAAGTCGGTCAACACCTTGCGCAGTTCCTCGATGTTGACCGCGCAGGCTCGCAGCACCTGCACTGCAGAAGGGTTATCCAGCATGGCGAGCAGCAGGTGTTCCACGGAAATGAATTCGTGGCGCTTCTGCCGCGCCTCGATAAATGCCATATGTAAAGTTACTTCAAGTTCCTGCGCAATCATTTCACGTTTCCTCCATCACGCATTGCAGCGGATGTTGATGTTGCCTGGCAAACGCCACCACCTGCTCGACCTTGGTTGCCGCGATGTCTTTTGGGTAGACGCCGCAAACCCCCATCCCTTCTCTATGTACTTGGAGCATGATTTGCGTTGCCTGTTCACGGTTTTTGGAAAAAAACCGCTGCACTACAATCACCACAAAATCCATGGGCGTAAAATCATCGTTGAGCAGAACCACCTTGAACAAAGGCGGCGGTTTCAGCCTGCTCTCGCGAGATTTTATGACAGCGCTTTCCTGATGCTTGACAGCCATGCCGTACCTTATTGCTTATGGAACTATTGTGCCGTTACCGGCGAATTTTTCAAGCCCCGGACGAACAAATCGGCTTATGCGTGAAAAAGCTTGACTTATCGGTTTATTGGACGTAAAAAGGCGTTAATGTTTGGTTCAAGTTTTCTGCAGTACCGGGTTTGCCGTTTGCGGTCTTGAAATCCAAACATTTTGTGGGGTTTGGCCCGTAATTTTTTAGAAGGAAGCAACAATGGCAACTGGTACAGTGAAATGGTTCAACGACTCCAAAGGCTTTGGATTTATTACCCCGGATGATGGCAGCGACGATCTGTTTGCGCACTTTTCCGCAATTCAGATGAACGGGTTCAAAACCCTGAAAGAAGGCCAGAAAGTGTCTTTCGAAGTCACTCAAGGCCCGAAAGGCAAGCAAGCCTCGAATATCCAAGCAGCCTAAAGACTCTTAGAACCAAAAACTCCAAGAGTCGAAAACGCCCGCGCGAAGATTTCTTCCGCGGGCGTTTTGCTTTTCCGGGCCACTGCGAGGCCGAAGGGATTACATCTTCTCGGCCACCGCCTGGCCGAAGGCGGAACAGGATATCTGCGTGGCGCCATCCATCAAGCGGGCGAAATCGTAAGTAACCTTTTTCGCCGCAATCGCACCTTCGACCCCTTTAATGATCAAGTCTGCCGCCTCGACCCAGCCCATATGCCGCAACATCATCTCGGCGGAGAGAATCAGCGATCCCGGATTGACGTAATCCTTGCCGGCGTATTTCGGTGCCGTGCCATGCGTCGCCTCGAACATCGCCACGCCGTCGCTCAGGTTGGCTCCGGGCGCGATGCCGATGCCGCCCACCTGAGCCGCCAGCGCGTCCGAGATATAATCCCCGTTGAGATTGAGAGTGGCGATCACATCGTATTCTTCCGGCCGCAGCAGAATCTGCTGCAAAAAAGCATCGGCAATCACATCCTTGACCACGATGCCGTTGGACAGCCTGCACCACGGCCCGCCATCGATCTCGACCGCGCCGAACTCATTCTTGGCGAGCTGATAGCCCCAGCTCTTGAAAGCGCCCTCGGTAAATTTCATGATGTTGCCCTTGTGCACCAGGGTCACCGACTTGCGCTTGTTGTCGATGGCATACTGGATCGCCTTGCGCACCAGCCGCTCTGTGCCTTCGCGCGAAACCGGCTTGACGCCGATGCCGGAAGTCGCGGGGAAACGGATTTTCTTCACTCCCATTTCGCGCAGCAGAAACCCGATAACTTTCTTCGCCCCTTCGGATTCGGCCTCCCATTCGATGCCCGCGTATATGTCCTCGGAGTTTTCGCGAAAGATCACCATATCGGTCTTCTCCGGCTCCTTCACCGGACTGGGCACGCCGGAAAAATACCGCACCGGGCGCAGGCAGACATAGAGATCGAGCTCCTGACGCAGTGCCACGTTGAGAGAGCGGATACCGCCACCAACCGGCGTCGTCAGCGGCCCTTTGATGGACACCACATATTCGCGCACCGCATCCAGGGTCTCTTCCGGCAGCCAGGTATCCCCGCCGTAAAGACGGTTTGCCTTCTCTCCGGCGAACACTTCCATCCACGCAATCTTTCGCTTTCCGCCATACGCCTTGGCAACAGCCGAATCCACCACCTGCCGCATGACTGGCGTGATGTCCACTCCGATGCCGTCGCCCTCGATAAAAGGGATGATCGGCTGATCCGGGACATTCAGCGAAAAATCATTGCCCACCCGGATTTTTTCGCCACTGGAGGGTATCTGGATATGCTGGTACATTTTGACTCCAAAAATTTTCGAAATTCTGTACAATTCAAGCCGCCCGAAAACCGCTACCATGAGCCGCCTGATACTGTTCAACAAGCCTTACGGCGTAATCTGCCAATTCAGCGGCGACGGCATGCATCCCACCCTGAAAGAATATATTCCGGTCCCCGGCGTATACCCTGCAGGAAGGCTGGATACGGACAGCGAGGGGCTGCTTATTCTAACTGATGACGGCAAATTGCAACACCGCATCAGCCATCCCCTGCACAAGCTGCCGAAAACCTATTGGGTGCAGGTAGAAGGAATTCCGACACCCGACGCACTGCAGCAATTGACGCGAGGCATTGACCTCGGCGACTTCGTGAGCCGGCCCGCGCAAGCGAAAATCATCGCCGAGCCCTCCGCCTTGTGGCCGCGCACTCCGCCAATCCGCTTCCGCAAGAATATTCCCACCACATGGCTGGAACTCACCATCCGGGAGGGAAAAAACCGCCAAGTACGGCGGATGACCGCCAAAATCGGCTTCCCTACCCTGCGCCTGATCCGCTATAAAATCGGCGAATGGACGCTGGCCGGCCTGCAGCCCGGCGAGTGGCGCGAATTAAGCTGAAATTGCGTCTCACGGCCGCCATCCACTAGAGTGGTAAACCGTAGCGAGCACCGCCAAGACGCGAAGAAAAGATAATGGCGATAAACCGGAGCTTACACAGCGTGAATGAAGAGTCGGAGCCGCTTTTCGACAAAGCAATCGGCAAGCGCAGCAGCTTTCCGACACCCTGTAAAAAAGATTTGATCGCGTGTCAACTGGATGAAAACTCCGCGCGTTAATGGACGGGACACATCTTTTCGTGTCTTTCATTATTAACGTTAAATTGAAAGGAACCACCATGAGCAAACTGCTCTCCGCCCTGATCGCTGCTGCCTTCGCCGCCGTGACCTTCTCCGCTGCTGCCGCTGACGCTGCCGCTCCTGCTGCTGCTCCTGCCGCCGCCGAAGCTCCCAAGGCTGAAGCTGCCAAGCCGGCAAAGAAAGCCAAAAAAGCCAAGAAAGCTAAAAAAGCCAAGAAAGCTGAAGAAGCTGCTGCACCCGCTGCCAAGTAATTCTGGCATCGCGCTGCAATAATCAAGGCAGGACGGTTCCTGCCTTTTTTATTGCCCCCAAACCGGCCCTTCCTCTTTCTCGCGGGGCCGAAGCCTCCAAAGGCATAAAAGAATTGTTACAGTGTCAACCATTTTTGTATCCATGCGTTATAATAGCCGCGCCCGTTAAACGGCGTAGTATTTGAACGTTCAATTTCAAACTAAAGGGAAAGAAAATGAGCAAACTTTTGTCCGCTTTGATCGCCGCTGCTTTCGCCGCCGTCTCCTTCACCGCTGTTGCCGCTGACGCCCCCAAGGCCGATGCCAAAGACGCCCCCAAGGCCGAAGCTAAGAAAGACGAAAAGAAAGACGCCAAGAAAGACGCCAAGAAAGACGCTAAAAAAGAAGAGAAGAAAGAAGAAAAGAAGTAATTTGATATTTCTGCCAAGCATTGTTTGGCAGGCTCAAAAAGCGGGGCATTTTGCCCCGCTTTTTTTATCCGGCACGCCTGTTCGCTTTGTCAGCGCCATCGGGCAAGAGTAAAATTGCATTTTTGCTCTTAAAAACGCATCTGGCCACGAATGACACGAATAAACACGAATAAGAACAATGAAGCGCGACCGATCGGCAGCATACCATTCAGGTGAGCACGGCCGGATGAGTGATGTCATGATTATTCGTGAACATTCGTGTCATTTGTGGCTAAAACGCTTTTTCTAGAATTAGAAATGATTTGGAAACCCAATGTTACTGTCGCCGCCGTAATCGAACGGGATGGCAAATTTCTGCTGGTTGAAGAAGAAACCGACAGCGGGCCGGTTTTCAACCAACCTGCCGGACACTGGGAGCCGAATGAGACCCTGGCGCAAGGCGCTATACGCGAAACGCAAGAAGAATCCGCCTATACGTTCCGCCCAGAATGGCTGCAGGGAATATACCGCTGGCGCCACCCGCGCAAGGATATTACCTATCTGCGCTTTGCCTTCGGCGGCTCGATATCCGGCCACGCCCCCTTGCAGAAACTGGATGCCGGCATCATCCGCGCCGTCTGGCTCACGCCAGCCGAAATCGCCGCACTGAAAACGCGCCACCGCAGTCCGCTGGTCATGCAATGTATTGAAGATCATCTCGCGGGAAAACGCTTTCCGCTGGATCTGATCATGCACTACGAATGATTCCAACGCGCACGCTCGCTGCCATGATGCTGTTCGGCTGCTGCCTTGCCGCGCATGCAGACGAAATTTCCATCTGCTACAACTACGGCTGCGCCAGCCAAGCCACGGTGAGCTTCACAGCGTCACAGCTTTCCCGGATCGGGGCGCTGTTCAAGCCGGTGACAAATGCTGCGGCCGAACGCTTCGCCATCGCCGACGCGATCGGGTTGCTCGAAACTTTTGCCGGCGAACAGACTCCCACGTTCCGCGACAAAGGCGGAAATACCGCAGACGAGGGCGTGGATGGGCGTATGGATTGCATCGACCATTCCCGCAACACGACCGCCTATCTGCGCCTGTTCGAACAACGCGGCTGGCTCAAGCACCACAAGGTCGCCGGGCCGGCCAAACGCGCCCCTATGCTGGTAAACGAGCATTGGGCGGCATCTGTTACGGAAATGCAAACCATGCAGCAGTTCATCGTGGATTCCTGGTTTTACGACAACGGCAAACCCGCGGCCATTTTTGCCCTGGAAGACTGGCTGAACGGAGCGACGCCGGATGAGTAACAAACGCGTCGTTGTCGGTATGTCGGGGGGGGTGGACTCTTCCGTCGCCGCCCTCCTCCTCAAACAGCAAGGTTATGAAGTAATCGGCCTGTTCATGAAGAACTGGGAGGATGACGACACCGAAGACGGATACTGCCCCGCCAAGCAGGATTTCATGGACGTCCTGGCCGTCTCGGACCGGATCGGCATCGAAATCGAGGCGGTCAATTTCGCCAAGGAATACAAGGAACGGGTATTCAGCTATTTCTTGCGGGAATACCAGGCGGGGCGCACACCCAACCCGGACGTGCTGTGCAATTCGGAAATCAAATTCAAGGCCTTTCTCGACCATGCGCTAAGCCTGGGCGCGGATCACATCGCCACCGGCCATTACGCCAGGGTGCGGGAACAGGAAGGGCGATACCAGCTGCTCAAAGCAGAAGACGGCACCAAGGACCAGAGCTATTTCCTCTACCGCCTGAATCAGGCGCAGTTGTCCAAGACCTTGTTCCCGCTCGGCGAACTGTACAAGCGCGAAGTACGCGAAATCGCCCGGAAAGCCGGGCTCGTCACCTATGCCAAGAAAGACAGCACCGGCATCTGCTTTATCGGCGAACGGCCGTTCCGCGAATTTCTCGGCCGCTACCTGCCGAAACAACCGGGCGAGATGCAAACCCCGGAAGGCAGGACGGTCGGCCAACACGAAGGATTGATGTACTACACCATCGGCCAGCGCCAAGGACTCGGAATCGGCGGGCAGGGTGAGCCGTGGTTCGTGGCGGGCAAGGACACGGAACGCAATGTGCTGATCGTGGTGCAGGGGCATGATCACCCCCTGTTGCTGAAGGGCCGTCTGCAAGCTTCCGACCTGAGCTGGATCGGCGGCGAGCCACCACACACCCGCTGGGTGTACGGCGCGAAAACCCGTTATCGCCAGCCCGATGCGCCATGCTGCATCGCGCGCGTGGACGCGGAAGAATGCGAAATAGAATTTGCCGAACCGCAATGGGCGGTGACGCCGGGACAATCGGTCGTCGTCTACGAAAGCAATGTCTGCCTGGGCGGCGGCGTCATCCGATAGCGGCTTCCCCCGCCATCACTACCCGGTCGCGCCCCTCCTCCTTGGCCTGATACAGCGCCGCATCCGCCCCACGCACCAGCTCGTGGAGATTCCTTGCCTTTATCGCCGGATAGCTGGCCACGCCGATGCTGATGGTCAGGCCCTTGTCGCCTATCCCCTCCACCCTGACCCCGGCCACCGCCAGGCGGATCTTTTCCGCCACTGCCCGAGCCTGATCCGGTCCGGCATGCGGCAGCAACACGACAAATTCCTCCCCGCCGTAGCGCCCGGCGACATCCGATTCACGCACCGATCTGCGCAAGGTTTGCGCCACCGCAATCAGGGCGTTGTCTCCGACCTGATGACCAAATACATCGTTGATTTTCTTGAAGTGATCCACGTCCAGCACAAGGAGGGACAGATTAAGCCCATAGCGCACAGCCTTGGAAAATTCCTGCTCCATCCGTTCGCTCAAATGGCGGCGGTTGAAGAGACCGGTCAACCCGTCGGTGATGGACAGCCGCTCCACTTTCTCGTGGGTCAGCGCGTTATCCAGGGTGATGGCGATCTGGTTGGTCAGGTATTCCACCAGCGGCAGCTCATCCGCACGATAACGGTCAAACGTGCCCAGCAGCATTACACCCAGCACCTTTTCCTTATAAATCAGCGGAAAGGCCGCCACCTCCCGGGGCAACGCATACGCCAGGCCGGTATTGATCCGGATGTAACTGTTCTCCGGGATATACTCCAGCACCATGGTGCGCCGCTCCATCGCGGCGTGACCGGGAATGCCGTCGCCGTTCTTCAGGGGCGGGAGGGATTGGGCATCGACGCCATACGTCACGAACGGTTCCAGATACTCCCCGCTGGCATCGAACAGATAAATCGCCCCCAGCTCCGAACGGGTCAACTCCAGCACTTTGTCCAGCGCGTTTTTCAACAGCTCCCTGGGGTTCAGCGTGGTGATAAGGACCTTTGCCAGCGAATTGTATTTCTCCACCCGTTCCTGCTGGTCCTGAATGGCGTCCGCCATCTGGTTGAAGCCCCTGCCGAGATCGTCGAATTCGTCCTTGGTGGACAGCCTGGTGCGGACGTTGAGATTGCCGCCGGCAAACTCGGCCATCGCCCCGACCAGCGCCTTGATCGGCCGGATCGTGTCGCGATGGGCAAAATAGGCGATCACCAGGGAAGCCAGCACCCCGATCGCGCCAAACAAATAAATATTCGTCAGATTGTCGCGGACAAAAGACTGGACGCGGTCTGCGCGAGCTCCCACTGCGAGGGCGCCGATCGGCTGCTTCTGAAAATTCAAGATCGGCTCGGCGCGAACGAAGACGGTTGCGTCGTTGATCACCGCCCTCCCGTTGAATACCCGCCCCTTCAGCACCGGGTCGTTGATTTCCGCCGGAACCAGCAGCCCTTCCGACCAGAAGTTGCCCGGGCGCTGGGCGAGCGCGATAACGCGGGATTCCTGCACGATCACGCCGAACAGCCGGGGATCGGCGCTCAAGCCGTCGTGAATCAAATTGGGGAGCCACTCGTAGCCGTTGAGCAGGACAAGCCCCGCCAGCACCCCCGCCACCTCCCGGTTGTTCATCACAGGCACGGCCACCACCTGCGCCATGACCGCCCGATCGAGGCGCAGATAGCGCTCCTGG
The DNA here is from genome assembly GCA_040752115.1 of Pseudomonadota bacterium. Taxonomy (GTDB): domain Bacteria; phylum Pseudomonadota; class Gammaproteobacteria; order Burkholderiales; family Sulfuricellaceae; genus JBFMFB01. The sequence goes on from JBFMFB010000042.1 coordinate 12,563, forward strand.
TTCTCCCGGAGAAAAACATCCCGCGGCAAAATCTCGGTGGAGCTCACCGCCTCGCGGGAGCGGACCACGTGGGATAACACGTTGTTCAGGGTCACGTAATCACCGCCGCTGCCATTGCGCCGAGCAATCACAGTGCCCTTGGCATCGATGGCCAGCCAACTATCGGCAAACGGCAGCTGCGCGGCATGCTGCTGCAAAAGATCGGCCAGCCCGCTCCTGTCCCGCGTCCGCATTGCCTCCTGGGTGCCCGGAATTGCCGCGGTGTGCGCCAGCACCGCGCTCACCGTTGCGGCCCGGTCGGAATAGGCTCGCTGTGCGCTGTGCAAGCCGACGGCAAGCGCATTGGCCGCATTCTGCCGCACCACTTTCAGTAGCGCATTTTCCGACAAGGCAGTCAATCCGATCATGGGCAAAAACACCACCAACGCAAACGCAATCAGCGTCTTCCATCCGATGGAAAGGCGGAATCTCTGCGGCCCCCAGACAACCTGGTAGTTGCCGCTCTTTTCCGGCGCGTTCAAGGTAGGCATAATCAGACTCTTTCTGTTGACTCGAAAGTACCGACCGGAACAGGAAAAGCGCGCCCACGCACAACCGCTTCCGCCAGCCGGCCAGAACCCGTTGAAACTCAGCGCTCGATCGGCTTCTAACAATGACAATTATCGCAGCAAATTTACGAAATCGTTTATAATTTCTTTGATAACCGGCAATTAAGAAATTTGATCAATTTTTACCGTCTCAAGGAGTTTTTATGCGTTTGAAGTATCTGCTTAACCGCCCCCAACTGATCGCCCTGCCGCTGGCATGTTCTCTGGCGCTTGGCGGCTGCGGCAAGGAAGAGCCCAAGCAAGCCGCCCAACCCAAACCTGCGGCGCAAACGGCCGAGCAGCCAGCCCCCCAGACCGCCGGACAGGCGCCCGCCGCTCAGCCAAGTGCCGCCGCTCCCGCTCCGGTGAAAGGCAACGAACCGTTGCCGGCCGGCCATCCGCCAATGGATGCGGCGAAAGCGCCGGCCCCTGCTGACAACAAGATCATCAACCAGCAGCTGGCAGCCAGCCACCCCAAGTCGGAAGGCAAGGCAAAGCCGGCGGTGGTCGTGCCGGATAGCGTGAAAGGCCAATGGAGCGCGGTCAATCTCGCAATCACCGGCCAGGATGGCGCCGAGAAGCAGGTGCGCGTACCGATCGGGGACAAGGTCGCAGTTGGCAAGGACGGCGCCGTTCTCAAGGTCCTGACCTTCCTGCCCTCCTACACCAGTGATTTCAAGACCATCACCAGCTCCTCCAACAACACCACCAACCCGGCCATTCAGGTGCAACTGGTCAAAGGGAAAGAGGTGCTGACGGAAGGATGGGTGTTCCAGAATCTGCCGGAATTCAATTCCTTCGTGAGCAGCGCCGTGCAGGTCAAGCTGCTGTCGGCGGAACCGGCCAAGGGCAAGTAAGCACCCGGTCGGTTAAACATCAATCGGATTTGGCGCGAACTCCATGATGAAAAAATCCATCTTGCTGCTTTCCAGCCTTTTCGCCTTCACCACGGCCACGGCCGCGGAACCGCCGGCAAAGCCGGAAGCGGATGCGGATGCGG
>JBFMFB010000043.1:0-13645 GCA_040752115.1 Pseudomonadota bacterium
TACCAACCATCCGGGAGGCAAGATTGAGCTACACTTATCCGCAACCGCCACCATGAATTGGCGGCTAAAGTGCCTGGGTAAAATTCAACGCGCAGGACTGGGTAATTTTAAACGCGCACCGACACTTGGAGGCATAAGGGGTTTTCTTTCTATCCTGGAGCACAAGCGCATCCATATCCGCCCGAAGGGCTATGGTCGGTCCCGTTTCCTCCCCGTCAATAAGACCCAATACCCCAAATCCTCCAACCTTTTCTCTGACTGGCACCCCGAGTTGGTTCAGAACGGAAACCACCAGAGTTGATGTCTTTTCCTCCTGGCCGCTGACTTCTGGCCATTGACATAAATGCCGCCTGATATCTATGGCGCGCTGGGCATACTCTTCCGAAAGCATGCGAATGTAATCAGGGGAGATATCCATGGGGACCACCAGGTTTTTCCATGCCCAAGACTCTTGCGAGGAAGCCGCCGCAATTTGGGCGGCTTCCCATTATTTAGGCGATGCTGCCGCCGTCAAATATCGCGAGAGAACCGGTCCTAATTCAGAGCCAGATTCAACTTGAGCCAGAGATTGCGGCCGGGTTCGTTGACGCGGGTGGTTTGGGTGAAGCCCGCCACCGACGCGCCGGCCCGGCTGATGTGCTCGGCGTAGGTTTTGTCGAACAGGTTGTCGATACCAGCAGCAATGAGGGTGCCTTTTTTCGGCCGGTAGCCGGCGTTGAGCGAGAATACGCTGAATCCCGGCGTCCGACCGATGTCCTGACCGACCACGCTGCCGTACCCTTGCTGGAAGCGATCCTGTTCCGCCACCATCCTTGCCAGGAAGCCGACGGAATAGGTCTTGTCGTTGTAATTTAATCCGATGCGGCCCTCCAGCGGCGGTATTTGAGCCAGCGGCGTGCTGTCGGTGTCATTGTCGCCGTGGACGTAGGCCAGCGTTGCGCTTGCCGTCCAGTTTCTGGCCAGGGAGTAGGACAGATCAGCCTCGCCGCCGTAGGTGGTGGCGTTGATGTTGCGGGCGGTGCTGTTGTTCCTCGTCAGGATGAAGTCGTCGATCTTTGCATAGAAGCCGGAAACCGAAGCCCGCAAATTGCCTGCACCGTAGATCATCCCTGCATCAAGCTGGGTGTTTTTTTCCGGGTTCAGGTAGAAGTTGTTGTAGGTGCTGCGCTCCCACCAGTCCGCCGGGCGTTCGGCGCGGCCAAGCCCGACATAGGTGGTCATGGGCATCGTCTCCGCATCGTGTTCCCAACGCAGGAACGCGCCGTTGGTATGGTCGCTGCGGCTGCTGTTGGCGCCCGAGCCGGTAGTTTTTTCGTTCTTCACGTCCAGCGAATCCGCGCGCAGCCCGCCGATGACGCGGTTCCGCTGGTCCAAATCATGCGCCACCTCTCCGAAGACGCCGAGGTTTTCGAAGGTCATGTCGGGCGTGCGCGGCTTCGAATCCACGTTGATAGGGGCGGTGAAGCCGGAGGGCATGCCCATCCACAATCGCAGGGTATGCTTGTTCTTCTGGTAATCCACTCCGACCGTGGCGGAGGTGCTCGGCGCCACTGCCAGCTTGGCTGCGAGCCGCGCCCCTTCCGTGGTGCGGTCGGGATTGCTGAGCTGGTAGTTGTTGGCTGCCGGCACGGTGCGCAGGGTGTAGTTGTCCATCACATGATCGACATAGTTGTGATAAACCTGGGCCTCGATTTTTTGGATCAGGGAGGAAATTGCGGTTTTCTCGAATTTCACGCTGTAGCCGGTACGGTCGAACTTGGTGCCGTCCATTGTGCGGTCGGCGTAGGCGGCCTTGCCGTCGCTGCGATCCACGGATACTTCGAGCCGGGTGTTGGCGTCCGGCGTCCACCCGGCGGTGGCGTTGGCGCTCCAGCGGGTGTAGGAGGAATGCACTTTGCGGCCATCGCCGTCCTCATAATCGTTGGCGTCAGAGCGGGTTCCGGTGGCCTGCAGGTATCCCTGCGGCGCGCCGGCGGTGACGCTGGCCACCTGGTCGTTCCGGCCGAAGCTGCCGAACAGCAGGCTGCCGATCGCGCGCGTGCCGGGCGCTTCGAAGAGTTTGATCTTGCGCTCGAACAGCGCCGTGCCCGCCACGTTGCCGCCTCCGTAGAGCACGGTCTGAGGTCCTTTCAGCACCTTGATCTGGTCGTAGGCTTCGGGGAACACATAGGCTGTGGGCGGATCCATGCGCCCACCACAGCCGCCGAGAATGTACTGGCCATCCATCAGGATGTTCAGCCGCGAGGCCGCCATGCCGCGAAAAACGGGATCGCCGTCGGTGCCGCCCTTGCGGACGACGGAGAAACCCGGGATGGTCTTCAGATAGTCCGCGCCGTCATGCGCCGGAACGGGCTGGCGCGGAGATTTTGGATCGGTTACGACGGTGAGCGGTTCCACGGTTTTGGGCGCGGTGACCACTACCTCGTCGAGCAGCGGCGCGCCGTCTTCCGCCAGCGCCGTGCAGGGAAATGCTGCCAATACGGCCAGCATGAGCGTTTTGGGATTGTTTTTGGTTTTCACGGTTTCCTCTCCTGATGGATGAATTGGCCATCTTAACGGCGAGAGGGAGTGGGGAGAATGCGGCATATCGCCGCGTGGCAAACTGCCGCAGGGAAGTTCGCGGACGGGCCGCTTACCGCGGCACCGTCACCATCGCCACCTTGCTGATTCCGGCACGCTGCACGATCGCCATTACCTGGGCGACGCGGCCATAGCGCACGTTTTCGTCGGCATGGAGCTGCACCGTCGGATCGCTGCTCTGGGCGAGGAGTTTTTTCAGCTCAACTTCCAGCGCATCGAAATGGATCGGCCGCTGGTCGATGAACACCGTGCCCTGCGCGTCCACGGTCAACTGGATGGTGCGGAGCTGTTTGGCGGGAGGGACCGCCGCGGTCTTGGGCAGGTCCACCTTTACCGCCTGCATCAGCAGGGGGGCGGTGACGATGAACACGATCAGGAGCACCAGCATCACGTCCACCAGCGGCGTGACGTTGATCTCGCTCATCGCGGTCTGCTCGGAGCGGGTCGAGAGCGCCATGCCGTCCTCCTATTCCACCTTGAAGCCGGATTTCATCGCCAGGTGCAGAAAATCGGTGGCGAATTCCTCCAGCTCGGCCACGAACAGGCGCGTGCCGCGCAGGCCGTAGTTGTACGCCAGCACTGCCGGAATCGCGGTGGCGATGCCGATGGCAGTGGCGATCAGCGCCTCGCCGATCGGCCCGGCGACCACGTCCAGACCGGCGGAGCCGGATTTGCTGATGTCCTGGAGCGCGTGCATGATGCCCCACACCGTGCCGAACAGGCCGACGAAGGGAGCCGTGCTGCCGATGCTGGCCAGCACCATCAGTCCGCTTTCCAGCCGGTGCTGCTCCTTCTGGATCTGCTGGCGCAGGCAGCGTTCCAGAATGTCCTGTTTGTCGCCGCTGCGCTGCAGATTCTGTTCGCCGTCGCTCTGCATGTCCCGCAGGGCGGCAAAGCCGGCCTGCGCGAGGCGCGCAAGCGAACCGTCGGCCTCGGCGATGGAGCGCTCTGCCTCGGCGAATCCCTTCGCGCCCCAGAACATTTTTGCAAACTCGCGGTTCCGGCGCGAAAGCCGCCATTGCGTCCAGCCCTTCACCACGATCAGCGTCCAGGCGATGACCGAGAAAAAGACCAGCACCCACAGGGTGGCGGTTACGATTGCGGAAGAAGATGCACCAAACATGTCACGGTAACCTTTCGAAAAAATTTTTAGCCACGGATGCAGACGGATTGCCACGGAAAAGGCAAGCAAGCGCTAAATCGTTTGCTCCGAAGACATGGTAATCAGTAAACATCCGTGTGAATCCGTGGCCAGTTTTGGTTCTTGAATTTTATTCATCCAGCTTGAATGCGATCGGCACCTCGACCCACGCCGCCACCGCGCTGTTGCCGCGCCGGGCCGGGACGAAGCGCCATTTTCTGACCGCCTCCAGCGCCGCCTGATCCAGCATGTCGTGGCCGCTGCTTTTTTTCAGCTCGGCGTGCAGGCATTCGCCGCCGGGCGAGATCTCCACGCGCAGCAGCACCCTGCCTTCGATGCCGCGCCGGCGCGCGGCCAGCGGATAGGCCGGTTTGGGGTTGTTGAGATAGGCGGCATGATAACGCGGCGGCTCAACCGCCGGTTCCGCAGCTTCCTGCGGCGCAGGCGAGGCTGCCGTAGCGGCAGATACGACCGGAGCGGCAGGCGCTGCTTCGGGCTGGACGGCCGACGTCTGCCGGGCCGGGGCAACGGAAACCGGGGCCGTCACCGGCTGCGGTTTCGGCGGCTGCTTCGGTATGACTTTAGGCGGTTCGGGTTGCGGCGGGGCCGCGCGCGGCTCGGCAGGGGCCGGGGGCAGCAGCGTCACCTGCACCGTCGGCAGGGAATTGGGGCGGGACGGCTCGGCCTTGAAGTGGGTCAATCCCCACCATGCGGCGAAATGCAGGGCGATTACCACCGTCAGCGCCGGCAGCCAGTCGGCCAAGGCATTTTGGGCTTCGCCAGGCGAGGCCATATGCGGCATTGCGTGTTCCAACGGAAGTCGAAAAATGCGCCTAGAATACCATGACCAGCCGCCGCAGGCCGATGGCAAACAGCACGCCTGCCGCGCCCGGGCGCACAAAAATCATGGCGTCCCAAAGTGCGTCTGCACCCAGCGCTCGACCTGCTGCGGGTCGAGTTTGCCGGTGAACGCTTTGGCGCTGTCTGGCGCGCTGAAGAAATAGGTGCGCGGCAGCTCGCCGTGCCATTTTTTGTCCACCTCGAAGCGCAGGCGCTCGGTGAAACTGTCCGCGAACACCCAGGCTTCGGCTTTGCCCAGGCCCTGCTGCGCGAGGGTGGCGGCGACAGCCGCGCTTTCCTCCGGCGTGTCGGTGGAAATCAGCACGATGTCCAGGCCTGGATATTTCTTCGCCAGCCCGCCCAGCATGGCCAGCTCTTCCCGGCAGTGCGTGCAGGTAAGAGACCAGAGGCCGAGAATGAAAGGCCTGTTCTTGTGTGCGGCAATGATCTGCTTCATGCTCCCTTGCTTGAAGGGCTCGATCTGCTGCGCGGCAAGAGCGGGGGTGGAGGCAAGGACCGTCGCGGCGCACAGGGCAGCGGCGAGCCTCCGCAGGGCGGCGTGTCTCATCGTTTTTTCGATTTTGCGCGCGTCTTTGCGGTGACCTCGATCAGGCGGAAGCCTTCCTTGGCGGTATTCCAGGAGAGGTAGACTTTCTCGCCGTCCCGGATCAACAGCGGATGATCCGAGGCGCCCGCGGTGGCGGCAAGCTTGCGCGGTGGGCTCCAAGAATCGCCGCCGTCGGCCGAGACCATGGCGCGGATGATCGAGTTTTTGCCGTCGAATTCCTTCCATGCAAGGAAGACGTTTTTCCTGAAGCTCACGACGTAGGGGTGGGAGGGCTGCGCTTCGGAACCGCCGAATCCGAAAGGCACCGAAAAAGTTTTTCCGCAGTCCTCCGAGTTGGCGTAGAACAGGCCTCCATCGTTGAACCAGGTGGCGTGGTAGACGCCGTCGTCGCCGATGGCGAGCGCAGGCCCGTGGTGGGGGCAGGCCTCGATCCGCCAATCGTCGAAGGTCATGCGCGAAGGCTGCGACACGCCGTCCAGCTTGAGCAGGGCGTGGTCGCGCACATTGTTTTCGAAGATGTGGCGCCAGGTGACGACCGGAATGTCGTCCGCATCCACTGCCATCGCCACCCGACAGCACTCGCAGGTGTGGTCGGCGGCTTTGGCGTTGGGGCGGAAGGTGGCGCCGTCGTCGTCGGAAACGGCGTAATACACCGCCGCACCGCTGTATTTCTCACCCTTCTTCTGGGCGGCGGCAAGATCACGCTTGTCCAGCCAGGCGATGTAAATCTGCCCGCGCTCGTTCACCGCCATGGCATCAAAGCGGTGGCTGATGACTTCATGGTTGTCGTTGACGATGACCGGCGCGGAGAAGGTCTTTCCCCCGTCCACCGAGCGGCTGAAGCGGATATGGCCGGTCATCGGCTTTTCCAGACTCCGGGTCCAGGCGACATAGATGTTGCCGTTCCTGGCCACGAGAATCTTCGGGCGGTTTTCCCCGTCCGCTGCGATATTCTCCGGCTCCGGATTGACCTTGACCGCCGGACCGAATGTCTTGCCCCGGTTGTCCGAGCGGCTGACGAGGACATGCCCGCCCTGAACCTTCGCCAGCCACAGCCTGCCGCCGGCATCGAACGTTGCCATGGCGGCAAGAGGCTGCCTGGCGAGCGCTTCCTTCCAGACTTTCTCCATGTTGGCCTGCGCGGCGGCCGGAGGCGTCGCGCCGGTCTGGCTGTGTTCGGCGTGGTCGTGCGCCAGCGCCGGGTTGGCGATGGCAAGGGTTGCTGCGAGCAAAAACAGACTCGGGTTCACTACGGCATCCTCAGTGGCGGGTCATTTCTGCCAATTGTAGCGGAGTCCGGCGTAGACGGTGCGCGGCAGGCCGGGCGCGAATACTTCCTGGCCGCTGGAGAGCGACGAATTCTCGGCAAAGCGCTTATCGGCCAGGTTGGAGATGCTGCCGAAAGCCTCCCATTCACGATTGACAGGATAATTGACGCGCACATTGAAAAGCTCATGCCCCTCATACTTGCTGGTATTCGCCTGATCCCTCCAGTAGCTGCCGAGGCTGACCCATTCCAGCGCCACCTTGCCGCCGTTCCAGCCTTCCGGCGCGTAGCTCAGGCGCGTGTTGGCGATGGTGCGCGGTGCAGTTTCCATCTCCTTGCCGCTGAAATCGATGTTGGTGGCACCGACTTTGGACACCCAGGTGTCGTAAGTGTGCTTGGCGTAGGAATATGCCACATCCAGCCACCACTGACGCGCAATGTCGGCGCCCAGGCCGACTTCGATACCGCGGTGGGAAGTTTTGCCGGCGTTGAGCGACTGGGTGGCGTTGGTGGCGGGGTCTTTGTAGCTCAGGATGTCGTCGCGCTTTGTCATGTGATAGAGCGAGGCTTCCCAGTTGACGCCTTGGCCGGTTTTTCCTCGCAGGCCGATTTCATAGCTATCCACCTTGACCGGCTTGAGGCCGAGCGCCGACTGGGCATTCGCCTGGGCAACGGCAGCGGACGAACTGGCCGATGGGCGGAATAGCTGTCCTTCGGCCGGGGCGCGGAAAGCGTGATTGTAATTCGCGAAGCCGTTCATGCTGTCGGAGAACGTATAGGTTGCGCCAAGCTTCGGGCTGAGGTGGTCGTAGCTGACCGACGTATCGCCAACATGGCCGTAGTTGTTGCCTCCGGCCGCGATCGCGTTGTTCTGGAGCTTGTTGTCGTACTCATAGCGCATCTTGTCATAGCGCAGACCGGCTGTCAGGCGCAGGCGTTCGGCCGGCGATATTTCGCCGTGAATGTAAGGCGAGATGCCCTGGTAGGTGACGTCGTAGTCATAAACCGTCTGCCCCTCGGCGTAGGCGAGGTAGCGCTTGGTGATGCCGCTGCCGGAAGTGCTGAGCGTAATGCTCTTTTCCAGGCGGCTGCCGGGGCTGTAGTCAATGTCGAGGCCGACGATCAGTCGCGCCCGCATCGGCTCGAAGTCTCGCCGGTACTTGGCCAGCACGCCGAAGGACTGGTTGTTGGTGTTGTAAACCGTCGGGTCGTAGCTGAGCGACCAGTTCGCCAGGAGGTCCATGTCGTTGTTGCGGTAGTACGGCGTGATGCTCAGTAGCGAATTGGCCGATTCCTGCTCGTAGGCCGCAGACAGGCGGAACGCCTTGACCTTGCGGAATGAAATCGGGGTGTAGTTGGCTTTGGGGTTGTTCTCGTAATCATTCCTGGAAATGGCGGAAGTGCCGGCTGTTTCCTGGTCGATATTGGAGAAGGTGGCCACGGTTTTCAGCACCGCGTTGCCGCCCAACGTCTTGTCCCAGCGCGCTGTACCGCTCTGGCGGTCGTAGCCGGTTTTGTCGCGCCAGCCGTCGGTATGGGTGAGGTTGAGGTCGGCACGGAAGCCGTCGTTGCCGACGGTGTTGCCGCCGGTGACAAGCGCGCGCTTCCAGCCGTTTTCGCCGATATCGGCGGTGATCTCGGCTTCGGGCTTGTGCGGTGCGGGCCGCGTCAGCACGTTGACCACGCCGCCGATGGCATCGGAGCCGTAGAGCGCGCTGCCCGGCCCCTTGCTGACCTCGATGCCGCCAGCCATCGGCACGTTGATTTCGTACAAGGCGTTGTGGTTGAAAAAACCGGTGGCGCGGGTGGGAATGCCGTCTTCCAGATAGAGATACACCGGGCTGGTGGTGAGCGGCTGGCGAATCGAGGTGACGTGGCCTTCGCCACCGGTGATGTTGACCCACACGCCGGGTACCCGGCCCATGAGTTCGGACGGATGTTTCGCGTTGGTTTCCCTGATTTCCTGACCCTTGACGATATCGACCGTGGCCGGCGTTTCCGACAGCAGCCGCCCTTCACGGGTGCCGGTGACGGTTACTTCCCCCATTTTCTGGGCATCCGCCGCGATGGCGGCGGATGCCACCCCTGCGCAAATGCCCGCGACAAGTTGCTGCAACAGTTTCTTCTTCATGATATTGCTCCCGCTAATCTGATCAAAAAGGATAATCAAGTCTTCTATCGCCGGAATTATAGTCGGGATGAGGCGGTCTGCCGCGCGGCAAATTGTCGCACCTTACATTCGGCGCGCCAGCCGTTACAATGCGGCTTTGCCGGAATGGAATGAACCCGGAAAAGGCGTTTTAGCCACGAATGACACGAATAGGAACAATGGAGTGCGGCCGATTTGCAGCATACCATCCGGGTGAGCGCGGCCCCCTGAATAACGTCATGATTATTCGTGAGCATTCGTGTAATTCGTGGCCAAAAATGCCGTTTGGATGAAACGAAATGCTGAACGGAAATGCGGCGCAGCTGGCGCCGTCCACCAACAATCTGAAGCGCCTGTTCGTGCTGAGGAACATCGAAATCCTCGGCCAGATTCTGGCTGTGCTGGGCGTCCGGTACGGGCTCGACACGCACCTGCCGCTGGCGCCGATGCTGGCGGTCACTGCCTTTCTGGCGGCGGTGAACGCGCTGACCTGGTGGCGCCTGCGGCAAGCCTGGCCGGTTGCCGATGCCGAGTTCTTCGCGCAGCTGCTGGCGGACGTGCTGGCGCTGACCGCCCTGCTGTTCTTCAGCGGCGGTTCGACCAATCCCTTCGTGTCGCTGTACCTATTGCCGCTGACCATCGCGGCGGCGGTGCTGCCCGCACGTTACACCTGGGCGACGGCGGTGCTGACCGTGGCCTGCTATACCCTGCTGCTGTTTGTTTACATCCCGCTGCCGCTGCCGGGTGAAATTTGCAGCACCGAAGCCACCGGCCACATGCACTTGGGCGGCGAGGACGATTTCGGCCGGCACGTGCTGGGGATGTGGTTCAATTTCGTGCTCTCTGCCGGGCTGATCTCGTTCTTCGTGGTCAAGATGGCCGGCTCGATCCGCGAGCGCGATCGGCAACTGGCCGAGGCCCGTGAACAGTCGCTGCGCGACGAGCGCATCGTGGCGCTCGGTACGCTGGCGGCGGGCGCGGCGCACGAGCTGGGCACGCCGCTGGCCACCATGGCGGTGATCACCAGGGAGTTGCAGCAGGAGCACACCGGCGATCCCGAACTGTCCGGCAGCCTCGATCTGCTGCGTGCCCAGGTAGAGAGCTGCAAGCGCATCCTGAGCAACATGCTGGCTTCGGCCGGCCAGGCCCGCGTCGAGCATGCGGGCAGGCAGACGGCTGACGGATTTCTCGCCGGACTGCTGGACAGCTGGCAGCTGATGCGGCCGGAGGTTGTCGTGAGCGCCGACTGGCAGAGCCCGCGGCCCGCTCCGGAAATCGTGGCGGACGAGACGCTGGCGCAGGCGGTGATGAATCTGCTCAACAACGCCGCGGACGCCTCGCCGCAGACGGTCGAGATTGCAGCCCGCTGGGATGACAAGGCGCTGACGCTGGAGATCCGCGACCGCGGCCCGGGACTGACGCCGGAAGTGGCGGCCAGGGCCGGAGAGGCGTTCTTTACCACCAAAGGGGGGGAGGGTTTCGGCTTGGGGCTATTCCTGACCAATGCCACCATCGAGCGCTTCGGCGGCAAGGTGCAAATGTTCAACCGCGAGGGGGGCGGCGCCTGTGTGCAGGTGATCCTTCCCCTCGCCTATCTCAGGGAAGAACGATGAATCAGGATGTCTTGCCGGACGAACTTCCGGCACTTTTGCTAGTGGACGATGACGCAACCTTCTGCGCGGTGCTCTCCAAGGCGCTGGAAAAACGGGGGTTTGCGGTGGCGGTGGCGCACGATGTCGAATCGGCGCTCAAGCTGGCGGAAGCCAGCCCGCCGGAATATGCCGTGATCGACCTCAAGATGCCCGGGCCATCCGGTCTGGTACTGGTGCAGAAATTGAAGGAACTGGACGAGGAAACCCGCATCGTCATGCTCACCGGCTATGCCAGCATCGCTACCGCGATCGAGGCGATCAAGCTGGGGGCGACCCACTACCTTTCCAAACCGGCCGACGCCGACGACATCGTCGCCGCCCTCCACCGGGAAGGCGGCGACGCGGACATGTCGATCAGCCCGCAGCCGCTCACGGTGGACCGGCTGGAATGGGAGCATATCCAGAAGGTGCTGGCGGAAAACCAGGGCAACATCTCCGCCACCGCCCGCGCCCTCAAGATGCACCGCCGCACGCTGCAGCGCAAGCTGGGCAAGAAGCCGGCGAAAGAGTAGTCGTCTTTCGGCGGCAAGAAAGCGATTAACCACGAATGGCACGAATGAACACGAATAATTGGGACATAATGTCGGCTTTTCGACTCGGTTTGCCGGCAGCACGTCTGATTGACACGTTATTTGTGAACATTCGTGCCTAATTCGTGCCATTCGTAGTTAATCGCTTTCCCTGAAAGCGTGCTCACATGCTTTCCATCGCCAATCTGACCTATCTCGCCGGCGGCGTCCCGCTGTTTCAGCAAGCCAACCTGCAAGTCTTCGCCAACCAGCGTATCGGCCTGGTGGGCAAGAACGGCTGCGGCAAGTCCACCCTGTTCCGGCTGATCGAGGGCCGCATCAAGCCGGACAGCGGCGAGGTGACGCTGCAGGCCGGCAAGACCCTGGCTTTCGTCGAGCAGGAAATCGCCAACTCGGCGCAGCCGGCGCTGGAGTTCGTGCTCGACGGCGACGCCGAGTTGCGCCGGCTCGAACAGGAGCTGGCGCGCGAAGATCACGACGATGCCTGGTTCGAGGCGCAGCACCGCTTCGAGGCGATCGGTGGCTATGCCGCCAGGGCGCGTGCCGCACAGTTGCTGAACGGGCTGGGATTTGCCAACGACAGCCTGGAGCGGCCGGTGCAGAGCTTTTCCGGCGGCTGGCGCATGCGCCTCAATCTAGCGCGCGCGCTGATGCATCGCGCCGACCTGCTGCTGCTCGACGAGCCCACCAACCATCTCGACCTCGAAGCGATCCTGTGGCTGGAGCAATATCTGGCGGCTTATCCCGGCAGCTTGATCATCGTGTCCCACGACCGCGAATTCCTCAACGCCTGCGTCAACCGCATCGCCCATGTCCATGACCGGGTGATCGACAGCTATGCCGGCGACTACGACGACTTCGAGCGCGCCCGCGCCGAGCGGATCGCTCAGCAGAACCAGGCCTATCAGCAGCAGCAGGCGAAGATCGCCCACCTCGAAGATTTCGTGCGCCGCTTCCGCGCCAAGGCGACCAAGGCCAAGCAGGCGCAGTCCCGCATCAAGGCGCTGGAGCGGCTGGAGCGCATCGCCCCGGCGCATGTCGCCGACGGCCATTTCGAGCTGGAGATCGAGGCCCCGGAGCGCAGCCCGGACCTGCTGCTGCGCGCCGAGGGTGTGGCCTTTGCCTACGGCGACAAGCTGCTGTTCCGCAATCTCGATCTGACCCTGCGCGCCGGCGCGCGCATCGCCCTGCTCGGCCCCAACGGCGCGGGCAAATCCACCCTAGTCAAATTGCTGGCCGGAGAGTTGCGTCCGACAAACGGCAAGCTGGAAATGGCCCCGGACATCCGTATCGGCTACTTCGCCCAGCATCAGCTCGAAAACCTCGATGGCGGCGCCACGCCGCTGCAGCACATGGAACGGCTGGCGCCGAAAGAAACCACGCTGGCGCTGCGCAGCTTCCTCGGCCGCTTCGGCCTGGGGGGCGACAGCGAAGACCGGCCGGTGGCGAGCTTCTCCGGCGGGGAGAAAAGCCGCCTGGCGCTGGCGCTGCTGGCCTGGCAGAAGCCGCATCTGCTGCTGCTCGACGAGCCGACCAATCACCTCGACCTCGACATGCGCGATGCGCTGGCCCTGGCGCTGGAAGAATACGGCGGCGCGATGGTGCTGGTGTCGCACGACCGCAGCCTGATCCGCGCCGTGGCCGACGAGCTGTGGCTGGTGGCGGACGGCGCGGCCAAGCCGTTTGACGGCGACCTCGAGGATTACAAGGTCTGGATCGAGGCGCGGCGTCCGCGCGAGACCGTGCAGAAAGCCGGGAAACCGCGCCCGGAAGCCGTCCAGAAGCCGAAGAAGAAAGCCCTGCTGTCGAAGCAGGCCAAGATCGATGCGGAGTTGAACAGCGCCCAGGCGGAGCTGGCCGAGATCAACCGTCAACTGGCCGATCCGGCAACCTACGAAAACCCCGACAGCGGCGAAATTTCGCGCCTCAATGCCCGGCGCGAAAGCCTGGAAGCCCGCGCGGCCGAGCTGGAGGAAAGCTGGCTGGAGCTGGAGATGGCGCTGGAAGAAGCTATTTGAACGGGAAGGCGATGATCGCCTTGGCCACCCACTGGTCGCTGGCGTTGTCGAAGCCGTGCCCGATGCCGAAATTGATATCGAGGTCCTTTCTCTCGACATCCACCACGCCGTAGAGGTAATGGCCGCGCTCGTTCGCCGGAAGAGTGTGGTGCAGCGGACCATACTCGCCGTAGTACTCGAAGCCGGCGTTCAGCCCCTCGCCCACCTTGCGCGTCAGCTTCAGCGCCGGCTCGAAGTTCGGTTCCCGACTGACGTTGCTGGACAGGCTCATGTCCAGAATCGGGTTGAAGCTGACCAGCCACTGGTCGGTGCGGTAGCCGATGATCGGCCGCAGCTCCATCCCCCAGTAGCTCTCCGACACGCGCCGGGCGGAGTAGCCGACCTCGGTGTTGAGGCCCCAGAAGAAGGCCGCGCCTTCCTCGCGCGGCGCGATGAATTTCAGGCGCAGCCGCAGGCCGTTATTGTAGAAGTTGCCGTCCTCGGCCATTGCCAGGGGCACGTATAGCCCCGCTTCCAGGTGTTTCGTCAAGCCGTAGGAAAATTCGGGCGTGACCTGCAGGCGGTGATGCGCCTTCATCTCCCCCTCGAACGAAGGCTCTCTTGCGCCCTCGATCGCGTAGTTCACATGCAGTTCCAGGCCGAATTCGCCGGGATCGTCCATTTCCTCGGTGTAAACCTGGATTTCGTCCGGCGCGGCGAGGCCGGCTGCGGGTGGCAAAGCAAGGCCGACCGCGGCGAAGAGGCCGCAGGCAAGTTTTTTTAAGTTCATGTTCCATCAGTAGTGTCCGGTTAACTTACAAATTCAGGCGCCGATACTGAGCATTGGCGCGGCTTACAGAGCAATTTAATTTGGTGCCGATTTGAAATCAGTTTACCCATATTCCGGTTCGAGTAACTTCC
>JBFMFB010000044.1:0-13494 GCA_040752115.1 Pseudomonadota bacterium
TAGATTCATGGTGATCATCTCCTTGTTTTCTCCACTCCAAAATTGGAGCAGAGGAGGTTAATCACCTGGGTAGTTTTCAGCGCGCAGAGCCTATGAATTCTGGGTAATATTCATCGCGTACCAACACTGTTTGGCAGATTGTACGCCTTGATCCGCCTTGCCGGGCTTCCGGAGGCGGGCGGCAAACTTATCCCCCCCGGCAGGGTCAAAACCCACACCCGCCGCATGACTGGCCTTCTGCGCCGCAGTTGGTGCTTCCCGGCCGTCGGCGATGCCGCTGCGAGGCGAAAGGAGCTTCCCATGAGAATCCGGCTGCTGTGGCTGTTGTCCGTGCTCCTGCTGCTCGCGTGCAATCCGCTTCTCGCCGCGGTCCAGCGCGCCAAGTTCGTCGCCGACAACCGCTACTTGATCGTGGAAGCCCTGGACGACGATCTCATTCACTTCGAACTTTCCGCCCTCGGGCCCGGACCTGATGCGGCGGCGCCGCTGTACACCTCCCCGATGATCCACAAGGCCGATTACCCGGGCCCGTCTGCCTACGCGCAGCAGGGCGGCGTCATCGAAACGGGCGAGGTCAGGATCGTGGTGGACAGCCAGAATCTGTGCGTTTCCCTGACTTACAAGATCAGGCAGCAACCGCTCACGACCGTCTGTCCGCAGGATCTCGCGTCGGACTGGAAGGGGCTGAGCCTCGCCAGAGGGCAGATCACGAACGTCTACGGCCTGGGCCAGCAGTTCAGGGTGCTGGGCTCGGCCGACGGCGACTGGCTGCAGCACAGGGTGCGCGAGGAGCAGCCGGCGGGCCAGGAACAGGCCCACGGCAACGGCTTCATGCCGTTCGGGCCGGCCGGGATGGTCGGCAATGTGCAGTTCCCCGTGATGTATGCGCTGGGCAACGACGGCCTCAACTATGCCCTGCTGCTGGACAACGTTTACAAGCAGCGCTGGGACTTCAGTGGCGATCCGTGGCAGGTGCGCATGTGGGGCGACCAGATCCGCTTTTATGTCATGACCGGCCCGAATCTGCCCGATCTGCGCAGGGACTACATGGAACTGGTGGGCACGCCGCCGGTTCCGCCCCGCAAGGCTTTCGGCCTGTGGGTGTCCGAGTTCGGCTACAGGAATTGGGACCAGGTCGGCAAGCTGCGCGACGGCCTGAGGCAGGCGGGCTTTCCGCTGGACGGCTTTGTGCTCGATTTGCAGTGGTTCGGCGGCGTGATCGACGGTAGCCCGGACAGCGCAATGGGAAGGCTGGACTGGGACCGGACCAATTTCCCCGATCCGGAAGCCCGCATCAGCGCCTTTGACCGGGACGGGATCGGGCTGGTGGCCATCGAGGAATCCTACGTGAGCGAGCACACGGACACCTTCGCGCAGATGAAGGGAGCCGGAGGGCTGTTCGCCTATGGCAGGACCGGCGGCAAGTGCGACCCGGCGGCCGCGCAGCCGCCGGTCATCCTGACCAACTGGTTCGGCAAGGCGGCGATGATCGACTGGTCCAACCCGGATGCCGGAGCCTGGGTGCACGACAACAGGCGTTTGCCGAACCTGGCGCGAAAGGGCGTGACGGCGCACTGGACCGATCTGGGCGAGCCGGAAAAATATGATGCCGGCGCCTGCTACCATGGCGTGGAGCCCGCGGCCGCCGGCCCGAAAAACACCCATGGCGACATCCACAATCTGTATGCGTTCCTGTGGAACAAATCCATCTACGATGGATACCGGCGCAACCACGGCGTCCTCAACCGCAGGCCGTTCATCGTCAGCCGCTCCGGCGCGCCGGGCTCGGGCCGGTGGGGCGTCGCCATGTGGTCCGGCGACATCGGCTCCAATCTCGACCTGCTGGCGACCCACATGAACGCCCAGATGCACATGTCGTTCTCCGGCATCGACTATTACGGCTCCGATATCGGCGGCTTCCGCAGGGAGGGGATGCCTTACAACGGCGGGCACTCGGGGAAACTGCAGTACCAGAACGAGCTCTACACCCAGTGGTTCGCCAATGGCGCCTGGTTCGACGTGCCGGTCCGCCCGCATACCGACAACAGTTTCCAGACGACCCTGCGCTACGAAACGGCGCCCGACCTGGTGGGCGACCTGCGCACGAACCGGGAAAACATCCGCCAACGCTACGAGCTGATTCCCTATTACTACTCGCTCGCCCATCGCGCCTACCTCGCCGGCGAGCCCGTGGTGCCCCCTCTGGTTTTCTACTACCAGGACGATCCGAACGTGCGGCAGATCGGCCACGAGAAGCTGATCGGCCGCGATCTGCTGGTGGGGGCGGTGGCCAGGCACGGAGAGTACGCGCGGAACGTCTATCTGCCCAAAGGCAAGTGGGTGAACTACCACACCTGCGACTGGTTCGACAGCGCCGGGCAGTGGGTGAACAACTTCCCGACCTACATCGACGGCATTTTCAGGCTGCCCGCGTTCGCGCGGGCCGGCGCCATCATTCCGATGATGGAGGTGAACGGGCAGACCAGGGACGCGTTCGGCCGGCGCCAGGACGGCGCCCCGCGCGACGATCTGGTGGTGCAGGTCTATGCGGATGCCGCGCCCAGCAACTTCACCCTTTATGAGGACGATGGCGCCACCCATGATTACGGCCCTGACACGCGCCCCGTCTACCAGACGAGGACCACCGCCATGTCGCAGCAGCAGACCGGCAGCGTGGCCACGGTGGTCATCGAGGGGGCCGAGGGCGGCTACCCCGGCGCCCCCGCGCGGCGCAACAACGTGGTGCGCCTGGTGGTCAGGGATGCCCGCGCCAGCGGCGTGACGCTCAACGGGCAACCGCTGCCGCGACAAAACTCGGCCGCCTCCTTCGCGGCCGCATCCAGGGGCTGGTTCAACGCCGGGCGCAATCTGGTGCTGATCAAATCCGGCAGCCGCAACGTCGGCTCCAGGAAAACCTTCAGGGCGACGCTGCAGCCCGTCGCGGGCACCGCGACCGTGAACCTGGTGTGCGACAACGGCTGGACCGCGCCGGGGGACGGCGTTTACGCCGTCGGCAACCAGGCCGGAATCGGCAACTGGGACCCCGACCGGGCAGTCAGGCTTTATCCCAGCGTGTATCATGAATACATCTACAATCCGCCGCCGGGCCACGCCGGCCCCGGGCCCAGCACACCCAAGTGGTCCGCCCTGGTGCAGGGCCTGCCGGCAAACGCAGCCATCGAATGGAAGTGCGTCAGGAAACTGGCCTCCGGCCAATGGCAGTGGCAGTCAGGAGACAACAACGTCGTGGCCGCGCCTGCGTCCGGTTTTGCCGGAACCAGCGTCGGGGCGTTTTAGAGCCGCTTCGTCGAGAATCGGGCCGGCGCCGGGTATGAAACCTACTGAATAGGCTCGTTAATACAGTCTGGAGGAAACCATGCCAACCCCTAATGCGCCGTTTCACCCCATCATCTATGTCCGCGGCTACGCCATGACCGAGCGGGAGCGGGATGAAACCACTGCCGATCCGTTCTGCGGCTTCAACCTCGGCTCGACGGTGTACCGCGCCACGCCGGAGAAGGATAAGCCCGCCAAAAAATTCATTTTCGAATCGCCAGTGCTGCGCCTGACCTCCGACTTCGGATACACGGACGTGTACGAAAATGGGCTGGACATCATGGACGCCGACTGGGAGGGCACCATCCCGCCCCGGTCGATCGTGATCTATCGCTACTACGAGCAGGCCTCGGGACTGCTGGGCGCCGGCAAGACGCCGGAAATTTCGGATTTCGCGAAGGGGCTGAGCCAGTTGATTCTCCGCGTTCGGGATCTGGTCTGTGCTCATCCCGGGAGCGGGATTGCCGCGGAAGACTTCCGCTGTTACCTGGTGGCGCATTCGATGGGAGGGCTGGTTTGCCGCGCCTTCCTGCAGAATCCCGAGTTGGGGGACGATCAGGCCCGGCGCAGCGTGGACAAGGTGTTCACCTACGCCACGCCCCACAACGGCATCGAGATGGCCGGACTCAATATTCCCAAATGGATGAGCGCGGCGGACATGAACAATTTCAACCGCGACTATATGGCCAGGTACCTCAAGCTGGAAAATCTCTACCAGAAAACCGGGCGCGTGGACTGGCTGCCCGAGGAGACGTTCCAGTCCGACCGGTTTTTCTGCATGGTGGGTACGAACCGGGCGGATTACGAGGTGGCAATGGGGTTGTCCAGAACCTTCGCCGGCCACGGCAGCGACGGGCTGGTCAGAATCGAAAACGCTTCGGTCTGGGGCGTGGACGGCAAAGGGCAGGTGTCCGCCCCTTCCGCTACCGCCTACGCTTACCGTTCCCACTCGGGCTATTTCGGGATCGTCAACAGCGAGGAGGCGTACCAGAACCTCGCGCGCTTCCTTTTCGGCGACATACGGGTCGACATCTGGGCTGACGTGGAAGCGGTCCAGGTGCCGCCCGAGATTCAGGGCAAGCCGGTCAACGCGCTCTACCAGTTCGAGTTGCTGGCCTCGCCCCGCGGCAAACGCTGGTATCTCTCGCGCCGCGTGGCGGAAGAGGATTCGGTTGCCTGCCGCAGCCACCAGGAGCTGGTGGACCCGGAGAACAAGGGCGCCAGGAGCATATTTCTGTCCACCATCTTTCTGGCCAATCGCGCCCGCGTCAATCAGGAGCGCCCATCGCTCGCATACGGCCTGACCCTCGGAGTGCGTGTGCCGGATTACGAGGTCGAGCGCAAATTCTGGCCCGATGCGCACTATGAGGGGGGGTATCTGTTCCGGGATACGATGATCGTCGAGATGGTTCCGCCCCAGCAGCCGGGGGAAAGCTGGACCGTCGCCTTCGACTGGCAAAGCGACAATGTCGGTCGCGCCAGTCGCCCGCTTTCCTACGAGACGCTCAAGACCGGCAAGCTGCAGATGACAATTCCGTTCGGCAGCAACAGCACGCCGGGAATTGCCGGGCAGCTTCGATTCGTGGTTTCTTCCTGGAACGACTGAACGCGGTTCCGCATGCGGAACCGCGAAACAGGGGTGTATTGAACCTAGAAAAAGCGGTTTGGCCACGAATGACACGAATGTTCACGAATAATCATGACGTTACTCATGGGGCCGTGCTCGCCTGGATGGTATGCTGCAAATCGGCCGCACTTCGTTGTTCTTATTCGTGTTTATTCGTGTCATTCGTGGCCAAATGCCGTTTTTAGGTTGAACGAACTGCGTAGCAGTTGATTTCGTGCTATCATGTTCATGTGCAGGGCATGGACATGATGGAGGAAGTCATGAGTGCGGCGACCGAACGTATCCCGGTGCTGGTAACGAAATCGCAGAAGGCGCGGCTGGTGGCGCGCGCCAAGGAGGCCGGGCTGTCAACCGGCGAATTCCTGCGCCGGGCCGGAGAAGAATATAGCCCGTCGGAAGACGAGGAGCTGCTGAAAGGGCTGCTGACCCAGGTGGAGAAAAGTACGCTCCAGGCCGAGAAAGCCATTGACGACGCTCTGGCATTCGTCGCCGAATCCGAAAAGCGGTTGGCGAAGCTCGGTGCCGGCCGGCGGGAAAGAAAGGCGGCGTGATGGGGCTGCCGGAAAAACTGTGGGACACATTAACCACCGTCATCAAGATGAACGACAAGGTCGAGCGCATGGCCGAGACGGTCAAAACCCAGCAGGTTCGCATCGAGGATCTGACGATGCGGGTCGTGCGGCTGGAGACGGCGCTGGAAATCGCGCTTGCCTCGCGGGGCTCCAGGCCAGCGGGCAAAAGCATTGTCAAGAAGTGAAGGGGTTGGCGCCGGCGGGATCGGGGCTGCCCGTCACTGTTAGTCGGCGACTCCCTGCTCCGCTATCGAGACCGTCGCTTCCGCCGTGGTCTTGTCGATGGCGATCTGCATTTCGCTGTATTCGGCTTGCGGTTCGACCGGGGTGGGGTCGTTGGCGCAGCTGCAGCCGGCGATGATGCCGGTGAAGAAGACGCCGATCTTGGCGCGGATCACGCCGGGTTCCTCGGTTGCGCTGATGACCATGACGCTGAATTCGTCATCGAGCGCGTAGCTGGTGCTGGAAAGCGCCTGCTGCAAGGGGAGTTGCGCGGGGCCCAGTTGCTCCAGTTCGCGCTTGAGGACGTCCTTGAATTCGGACGAGTTCCAGGCGTTGAGGGATTGGGGAAGTCTGATCATGTCCGCCGGCCGGTTACCGTTGTTCCCTGCATTATAGACCGTCCTGGGCGCGTCGCGTTCGAGCGTTTCGGGCCACCTCTTGAAATTCCGTTCCCCCGCCTATATCATTTAGCACTCGCTGTGGGGGAGTGCTAACACCCCCGTCGAATTCTTTTGAAAAGCAGTTGGCAATCAGCCAATAAACTCAAATCTCAAACCAACAAGGAGAGTTGTCAATGAAGATTCGTCCTTTGCATGATCGCATTATCGTCAAGCGGCTGGAAGAAGAGCGCAAGACCGCATCGGGCATCGTGATTCCCGATACTGCGGCGGAAAAGCCCGATCAGGGCGAAGTCGTTGCCGTCGGCAAGGGCAAGGTGCTGGACAGCGGCGAAATTCGCGCGCTGGAAGTCAAGGTCGGCGACAAGGTGCTGTTCGGCAAATACTCCGGCCAGACCGTGAAGGTCAAAGGCGAAGAGCTGCTGGTGATGCGCGAAGAAGACGTCATGGGCGTGATCGAAGGCTAATCGGGTCGTTGTTTTTCAGCCGCGGAGCAAGCAGGGATTTTCTGTGCGCTCCGGGGTAAAAAGTTTATTTAAGGAGAATTGAAGATGGCAGCTAAAGACGTACGTTTCGGTGAAGACGTCCGTGCGAAGATGGTGAACGGCGTCAATGTCCTGGCTAACGCGGTCAAGGTGACCCTTGGTCCGAAGGGCCGCAACGTGGTGCTGGAGCGCTCCTACGGCGCCCCCACCATCACCAAGGACGGCGTGTCCGTGGCGAAGGAAGTGGAGCTGAAGGACAAGTTCGAGAACATGGGCGCGCAGATGGTGAAGGAAGTCGCTTCCAAGACCTCCGATGTGGCCGGCGACGGCACCACCACCGCCACCGTGCTGGCCCAGGCGATCGTGCGCGAAGGCATGAAGTCGGTGGCCGCCGGCATGAACCCGATGGACCTCAAGCGCGGCATCGACAAGGCCGTTGAAGCTTGCGTCGCCGAACTGAAGAAGCTTTCCAAGCCCTGCACCACCAGCAAGGAAATTGCCCAGGTCGGCGCGATTTCCGCCAACTCCGACACTTCCATCGGCGACATCATCGCCCAGGCCATGGACAAGGTCGGCAAGGAAGGCGTGATCACCGTGGAAGACGGTTCCGGCCTGTCCAACGAGCTGGACGTGGTGGAAGGCATGCAGTTCGACCGTGGCTACCTGTCCCCCTACTTCATCAACAATCCGGATCGCCAGATCGCCGCGCTGGAAAATCCGTTCATCCTGCTGCACGACAAGAAGGTCTCCAACATCCGCGATCTGCTGCCGGTGCTGGAGCAGGTGGCCAAGGCCGGCCGTCCGCTGCTGATCATCGCTGAAGATGTGGAAGGCGAGGCGCTGGCGACCCTGGTGGTGAACAACATCCGCGGCATCCTGAAAACCTGCGCAGTCAAGGCCCCGGGCTTCGGCGACCGCCGCAAGGCCATGCTGGAAGACATCGCCATCCTCACCGGCGGCACCGTGATCGCCGAGGAAGTCGGCTTGTCCCTGGACAAGGTTTCCCTCAACGATCTGGGCCAGGCCAAGCGCATCGAGGTGGCCAAGGAAGACACCACCATCATCGACGGCGCCGGCGATGCCAAGAACATCGAAGCCCGCGTCAAGCAGATCCGCAAGCAGATCGAGGAAGCGACCAGCGACTACGATCGCGAGAAGCTGCAGGAGCGCGTTGCCAAGCTGGCCGGCGGTGTGGCGGTGATCAAGGTGGGCGCCGCGACCGAAGTCGAGATGAAAGAGAAGAAAGCCCGCGTGGAAGACGCGCTGCACGCCACCCGCGCCGCGGTGGAAGAAGGCATTGTCGCCGGCGGCGGCGTGGCGCTGCTGCGCACCGTTCCGGCCATTTCCAAGCTGAAGGGCGCCAACCACGACCAGGACGCCGGCATCAAGATCGTGCTGCGCTCGCTGGAAGAGCCGCTGCGCCAGATCGTCGCCAACGCCGGCGCCGAGCCGTCGGTGGTGGTGAACAAGGTCGCCGAAGGCAAGGGCAATTTCGGCTACAACGCCGCGACCGAAGAATACGGCGATATGGTGGAAATGGGTGTGCTGGACCCGACCAAGGTCACCCGCACCGCTCTGCAGAACGCCGCTTCCATCGCCGGCCTGATGCTGACCACCGACTGCATGGTGGCCGAGCTGCCGAAGGAAGAACCGGCGATGCCGGGCGGCGGCATGGGCGGCATGGGCGGCATGGAAGGCATGATGTAAGTTCAGGCTGACCAGCCAGGCAACCGGAAAGGGGCCGCGACAACCGCGGCCCCTTTTTTTCCGGCACAAACATTTGAAAAATAACGCGGCTCTGTTACAATTGCAGCCTTTTTCACTTTTACCTTCAGGAACGAGTAGTCATATGGCACATGTACGAGTCAAGGAAGGCGAACCGTTCGACGTTGCGCTGCGTCGTTTTCGTCGCACCATCGAGCGCTCCGGTCTGCTGAACGAACTGCGCGCCCGCGAGTTCTACGAGAAGCCCACCGCCGAGCGCAAGCGCAAAAACGCCGCAGCGGTCAAGCGCCACTACAAGCGCCTGCGCAGCCAGATGCTGCCGGCCAAGCTGTACTAAAACCCCATCCCTGCATGAGCCTCAGGCAGCAGATTCCGGAGGATATGAAGGCCGCGATGCGCGCGAAGGACGCGCCGCGGTTGGCCACCATCCGCCTGTTGCTGGCTGCGATCAAGCAGCGCGAGGTGGACGAGCGCATCGAGCTGGACGATGCGCAGGTGGTCGCGGTGATCGAAAAGATGCTCAAGCAGCGGCGCGATTCCATCAGCCAGTTCGAGGCCGCCGGGCGGCAGGATCTGGCGGACACCGAAAAATCCGAGATGGCGGTGCTGCAAGCCTATCTGCCCCAGCCTTTGTCGGAAGCCGAGATCA
Source organism: Pseudomonadota bacterium (assembly GCA_040752115.1). Classification (GTDB taxonomy): domain Bacteria; phylum Pseudomonadota; class Gammaproteobacteria; order Burkholderiales; family Sulfuricellaceae; genus JBFMFB01. Next base: position 9,015 of record JBFMFB010000044.1, read on the forward strand.
AGCGGCTGGTCGCGGAGGCGATCGTCGCTTCCGGTGCGTCCGGGGTGAAGGACATGGGCAAGGTGATGGCCGCCGTCAAGCCGCAGGTGGCCGGCCGAGCCGACATGGGCAAGGTTTCGGCGCTGATCAAGGCCAAGCTGGGCGGCTAGCTGCTTTACTCGCGGCGATGGTCAACAACCTGCCGGGCCGCACGGGCCGGCTGCCCGCTCCCGAGGTATCGGTCGCGCGATGATTCCACAGTCGTTTGTCCATGAGCTGCTGAATCGCCTCGACATCGTGGACGTGGTGGAGCGTTATGTCCCGCTGAAAAAGGCGGGCTCCAACTACGTCGCCTGCTGTCCTTTCCACAGCGAAAAAACCCCTTCCTTTACTGTCAGCCAGGCCAAGCAGTTTTACCATTGCTTCGGCTGCGGCGCGCACGGCTCTGCCATCGGTTTTGTCATGGAGCATCAGGGCCTGGGCTTTGTCGAGGCGGTCAATGAGCTGGCCCGCGGCGCCGGCATGACGGTGCCGGTCGAGGCGGAGTCCGCGCGGCGGCAGGCGGCCGCGGCGCCGGAAGAAGACCTGGCCGCCATCCTGCAGCAGGCGGAGAAATATTATCGCGGCGAGCTGAAGCGCTCCGAGACCGCCATCGCCTATCTGAAAAAGCGCGGCGTCAGCGGCGAAATCGCGGCGCGCTTCGGCATCGGCTACGCGCCGGCGGCATGGCAGAACCTCAGGGCGGCATTTCCGGACTATGCCGCCAAGGCGCTTACCCGCGCCGGGCTGGTCATCGAAACCGATGACGGCAAGCGCTACGACCGTTTCCGCGACCGCATCATGTTCCCCATCCTCAACCAGCGCGGTGCGGTGATCGGCTTCGGCGGGCGCGTGCTGGGGGCGGGCGAGCCCAAGTATCTGAACTCCCCGGAAACGCCCCTGTTCCAGAAGGGACAGGAGCTGTACGGGCTGTTCCAGGCGCGCAAGGCGATCCGCGACGCCGACCGGGTGATCGTGGTGGAGGGCTACATGGACGTGGTGGCGCTGGCGCAGCACGGCATCGAATACGCCGTGGCGACGCTGGGCACCGCAACCACTCCGGTTCATGTGCAGAAGCTCATGCGCCAGGCCGACAACGTCGTCTATTGCTTCGACGGCGACCAGGCGGGGCGCCGCGCCGCGTGGCGGGCGCTGGAAAACAGCCTGGCGCTGGTGGCGGACGGCAAGAACCTGAGCTTCCTGTTCCTGCCGCAGGGCGAAGATCCGGACAGCTACGTGCGCCGCGCCGGCAAAGAGGGTTTCGAGAGGCTGATGCGCGAGGCGCTGCCCTTGTCCCAGTTCCTGCTGCAGGAGCTGACCGGTCGGGTTGACATGCAAACCCAGGAGGGGCGGGCGCGCCTGCTGCAGCTTGCGCGTCCCCTGCTGGCGCAGGTTGCGGCGCCGGCGCTCGGCCTGATGCTGCGCAAGCGGCTGGCGGAACTGGCAGGCATCGCCCAGACGGAACTTGAGGAGCTGTTTCAGATCAAACGCGAGGCGCGGAAAGACCCTTTGCCCAGGGAGGCCGGCCGTAAGCCGCCGTCGCTGGCGAGAAAGCTCCTGCAATTGTTGCTCGTCCGGCCGCAGGTGGCGGAAGGAGTGAAACCGGAAGAGCTCGGCAGCGGCGAAGGGGAGCTGAAAACCCTGGCGGCCGCGCTTGAATTTGTGGGGAATAGCCCACAGATAGCGGGTATAGCGGCGATCATCGAGCATTTCCGCGGCACCGCCCACGAAGCGGTGCTGCAGCAAGTGGCGGGTGAGGTGCTGCAACTGGACGGCGCCCTGGAGGATGCCGAAGTGGAGCGTGAATTTGCCGGGGCGCTGGTGCAACTGAAAAAACAGGCGTGGGACAAAAAAATCGCCGAATTGCTCAGCCGGTCCCGCACCCAGGCGCTTACCGCTGTCGAGAAGCAGGAATTGCAGCAGTTGCTGCAGAAGGGACGCGACCTGCCGGGAAATAAAATTTAGGTGGTAATTTTGGAGTATAATCGTTCGGTTTTTTTAAAATCGCAACGATTTTTCAATCGGGAAAAGTACTTATATGGCGATGGAAAACGACAAAACGGAAGCGCGGCTGACTGATGCCGATGCGCGGCGCATGCGTCTGAAAAACCTGATCGTGCTGGGCAAGGAGCGGGGCTACCTGACCTATGCCGAGATCAACGATCACCTGCCCGACGACATGCTCGACGCCGAGCAGATCGAGGGCGTCATCAGCATGATCGGCGATATGGGCATCGCGGTCTATGACGAGGCGCCCGACGCCGAGACCCTGCTCATGTCCGACGCCACGCCTGCCGTGGCCGACGAGGACGTGGTGGAAGAGGCCGAGGCCGCGCTCTCCACCGTCGATTCGGAATTCGGTCGCACCACCGACCCGGTGCGCATGTACATGCGCGAAATGGGCACGGTCGATCTGTTGACCCGCGAAGGCGAAATCGAAATCGCCAAGCGCATCGAGGACGGTTTGAAGCACATGGTGCAGGCGATTTCCGCCTGTCCGACCACGATTGCCGAAATCCTCGAGCTCGCCGAGAAAGTCGAGCGCGAAGAGCTGCGCATCGACGAGCTAGTGGATGGCCTGATTGCTGACCAGGATGTGGAGGAAATCGGCGAAGAGCTCGCAGCGGAAGATGAGGAAGCCGAAGAAGAGGCGCTGACAGCGGAGGAAGAAGACGAGGAAAACGCCGCCATCGCCGCCGCCAATCTGGCACAGCTGAAGGCCGACGCGCTCGAACGGTTCGCGATCATTCGCGCGGCGTTCGCCAAGATGCAGCAGGCGCTGGCGAAGAAAGGTCCGCGCAGCAAGGCTTACAAGGATCTGCAGGAGCAGATTTCCGGCGAGCTGATGGGTATCCGTTTTTCGGTCAAACAGGTGGAATCGCTGTGCGACAGCCTGCGTTCCCTGGTGGACGAAGTGCGCGGCTACGAGCGGGCGATCATGGAGTTGTGCGTGAACAAGGGCGGCATGCCGCGCCAGCACTTCATCCAGAAATTCATCGGCAACGAGGACAATCTGGAGTGGGTGGCCGAGGAAATCGCCGCCGGTAAGCCGTACAGCCGGCAACTGGCGCGCTTCCAGCATGCGATCGTCGATCAGCAGCAGCGGCTGGTGGATTTGCAGGCGCGGGTCGGGATTCCGCTCAAGGATCTGAAGGAAATCAACCGTCAGATGTCCACCGGCGAAGCCAAGGCGCGCCGCGCCAAGCGCGAAATGATCGAGGCCAACTTGCGGCTGGTGATCTCCATCGCGAAGAAATACACCAATCGCGGCTTGCAGTTCCTCGACCTGATCCAGGAAGGCAATATCGGCCTGATGAAGGCGGTGGACAAATTCGAATACCGCCGCGGCTACAAGTTTTCGACCTATGCCACCTGGTGGATCCGCCAGGCGATCACCCGCTCGATCGCGGATCAGGCGCGTACCATCCGCATCCCGGTGCACATGATCGAAACCATCAACAAGATGAACCGCATCTCGCGCCAGATACTGCAGGAAACCGGACTTGAGCCGGATCCCGCATTGCTGGCGGAAAAGATGGAAATGCCGGAAGAGAAGATCCGCAAGATCCTCAAGATTTCCAAGGAGCCGATCTCCATGGAAACCCCGATCGGCGACGACGAAGATTCGCATCTCGGCGATTTCATCGAGGATTCGACCACGCTGGCCCCGGCCGATGCGGCGTTGTACGCGAGCCTGCGCGAAGCCACCAAGGACGTTCTGGAAACGCTTACCCCGCGCGAGGCCAAAGTGCTGCGCATGCGCTTCGGCATCGAGATGAACACCGACCATACGCTGGAAGAGGTCGGCAAGCAGTTCGACGTCACGCGCGAGCGCATCCGCCAGATCGAAGCCAAGGCCCTGCGCAAGCTGCGCCATCCTTCCCGCTCCGAACGCCTGCGCAGTTTTCTTGACAACGAAGGCTGAGCTGCGAAGCAGCGCAGCCTTCGTTGCGGCGCAGACTAACATTGTGCGAAGCGCAATGTTATGTCGGAGCCACAACGCTCTTGGAGCTGCGAAGCAGCGCAGCCTTCGTTGCGGCGCAGACTAACATTGTGCGAAGCGCAATGTTATGTCGGAGCCACAACGCTCTTGGAGCTGCGAAGCAGCGCAGCCTTCGTTGCGGTGCAGACTAACATTGTGCGAAGCGCAATGTTACGTCGGAGCCACAACGGTTTTGGAGCTGCGAAGCAGCGCAGCCTTCGTTGCGGCGCAGACTGACTATCATGCTGGCCGGTATCCCACCGGCCGGCTTTCTTTTTGCGGGTCTGTAGCTCAGTTGGTTAGAGCAGGGGACTCATAATACATCGCGCAAACCTCACGGGATGCACTTAAAATGGAGCTAATACAACAAGTTACAGTGGCAATATCGCAGCAAATGAAAGCGCCATGTAACAGCTAAGTAACAGAAGCAAGGTTTCGGGCCGCTAGCTCATGCTTGGTTAGAGCAGCAGACTCATAATC
>JBFMFB010000045.1:0-6790 GCA_040752115.1 Pseudomonadota bacterium
AGATTCGTGACGTGATCGGTAAGGGAGGGGCCGTAATCCGCGCTTTGACCGAGGAAACCGGCACTACGATTGATATTGCTGAAGACGGCACGATAAGCATTGCGTGTTTTAGCGCTGAATCCGGCGATGCGGCGAAAAAGCGGATCGAGGAGCTGACTGCCGAGGTGGAGGTAGGCAAGACCTATCAAGGAACGGTGCTGAAACTGCTCGATTTCGGCGCGATTGTCAGTGTGCTACCGGGCAAGGACGGGCTGTTGCACATTTCCCAGATCGCCCACGAGCGGGTGAACAGTGTTGCCGATCACCTCAAGGAAGGGCAATCCGTGAAAGTGAAGGTGCTGGAGGCGGATGAGAAAGGTCGCCTGCGTCTGAGTATGAAGGCGCTGCTTGACGCGGCCGCAGCTTCCGCTGCCACCAACGTAAATCCGGATTGATTCTGCAGGATTTCCGGTTCTTCAGACCGAGCCCTCTGGACAGCGCCAGCGCTTTCAGGGGGCTTCGTTTTTTCAGGTAAGCGTCGTTTTGCCAAACAGTGCGTTCCACCAGCGTTTCCGGCTGGCTGGGACCACGCCCGTTGACTCCAGTTCGACTGGCGGCGTCCGGCTCATCACCCAACCGGGCAAAGGCGGGGTTTTGCTGGAACCGCACGATGTTCCGAGATGGTGAGGGTCGTAGATTTTCACCAAGGCAGGATTTTCGAGATTGTCTGCAAACACGATACCGCAATATTCTTCCGCGTGCTCGCGCCGCAGCAGTATGTCGATTTCTTGAACGAACCGGCCGACTTCTTCCGCGAGCGCGGGCGCGGTGGGCGCGGGTTCGCCTATCGCATAGAGGTACCAGCCCGCGGTCGGGTCGATTCTTTGCCAGAACGTGTTCAACTGTTCCCAGGAAAGAAGGCTGTAGAGCGTGCCGTTAAAGGCCGCGGCAAAGGTGTCAGGCATTTATGCGAGGGTGGGGTTGCCATGCAGTTTGTTCTTGGTTCAGGCGTGACATTGGCCGGCGGCCAAGTCAGCCTTCGCTGAAAGCTGGCTGCTTCGGGGCGCATTTGGTTTCGGCGTAATATCGGCCTGCGGCCGACATCACGCCTCGCTGAGAGCAGGTTGCAAAGTTTTACTTTGCAACCTGCTTTTCACGCAACTCATCCAGGGTTTTACAGTCTATGCACAGGGTGGCGGTAGGGCGTGCTTCCAGGCGTTTCAGGCCGATTTCGATGCCGCAGCTTTCGCAATAACCATAATCGCCGGCGTCGAGTTTTTCGATGGTCTCGTCAATTTTCTTGATCAACTTGCGTTCACGATCACGGTTGCGCAACTCCAGCGCCATATCTGATTCCTGGCTGGCGCGGTCGTTGGGGTCGGCAAAGAGGGTCGCCTCATCCTGCATGGTATGCACGGTGCGGTCAATGTCCTGACTGAGCTCTACTTTCCAGTCCTCAAGGATCTTGCGGAAATGGGCCAGCTGTTTGGGGTTCATGTATTCTTCCCCCTTTTTGGGAGTGTAAGGGGTGAACTGTTTGTTTAATTCTGCATGCATGGATATTCTCTTAAAGTAGGACTTGCTTCGGCGAAATCGCTTTAATAGCAGAATTTTCGCTTGGCCGCAAGCGAGATGAAGGATATCTTGTGGCTTCGTTGATGGGTAGGGAGGCGGTAGGGTGAGCTTAAAGGCATTGATATTCGATGTTGACGGAACCTTGGCGGATACCGAGCGTGACGGACACCGTGTGGCGTTCAATCTTGCGTTCCGTGAGATCGGCCTGGACTGGGATTGGGATGTGGCGCTATATGGCAAGCTATTGGCGGTGACTGGCGGGAAGGAGCGCATTCGCTATTATGCAGGCAGTTTTCTTCGGGATTATGTAACGCCTGCCGATTTCGATGACCTGGTCGTACAGTTGCATCGGGCAAAAACTCAGCATTACGCGGAAATTCTGAGCGCAGGCGCGATTCCGTTGCGTCCCGGCGTCAAACGCCTTCTGTCCGAGGCCAGGGAAGCGGGCTTGAGGCTGGCCATTGCAACCACGACTACGCCGGACAACGTGGTGGCCCTGTTGAAACGCGGACTGGGCGAGGGCGCGGAGAGTTGGTTTGACGTGATCGCTGCAGGCGATATTGTTCCAGCCAAAAAACCGGCACCCGATATTTACCACTATGCGCTGGCCAAATTGCAACTCAGCGCTGCGGATTGCTTTGCCTTCGAGGATTCAAGAAATGGGCTGAAAGCCAGCCTCGGCGCGGGAATAAAAACGCTGGTTACGATGAACGACTACACCGCCGAGGATGACTTCCGGGGTGCGGTAGCGGTATTGAGCGATCTCGGGGAACCGGACAAGGAGTGCCGGGTATTGCAAGGGAGGGCTCTCGGTCGGGAGTTTGTGGATGTTCCCTTGTTAAAGGAATTTCACGGCTCGACTAGATAGTTTTCCAGGCTAACTGGCGGGAACGGCGCTCCTTGCATGGCTACAGTGCCGGAACGCCCCGGGATTTCTCCCGTGATGATCTCGTGCCTCGGCAGGTTTTTTACATCCAGCTTGGTGAAATATTCTCTGAGCGAAACGAGCTCATACCCACGAGTGCGCCAGCTACCCAGCAATTCGTCGAACACGCTGCTCAGTTTCATGCCCTCCAATTCGGCATGCAGGGTGTAAACATGCCCGGTGGCGGGCGGCGCTTCGCTCAAATTGAGCAGATGTTGCGCGACATTATCGGGGGTGATGTCGTCGACCCCGATCAGCTCGTCCAGGGTCGGGAGGGTGGTGGGTAGCTGTGGGCACGCGATGATTTCGGCTTTGTGGACCGGAATGTAAGGGCAGCTTCCACGCGTGTCCGAGCAATAGTCAAATCCGAGTTGCTGTTCGAAGCGCAGGGCATGGATGTTGACTTGCCAGCCGGCGGCGCCGTGAGTTTTGGCGGGTTCGCCGAAGATGCCTTCAAACTGCTCATAGGCACGCATCATTTCTTGCTTCGTCCACTCGGCATCTTTGTGCGCAACGTGATCTTGCCAGCGGATATGGTCGTAGCAATGAATCCCGACCTCGAAGCCTGCATCGCGCACCCCGCGCAGCGTATTGGCGCAACGTTTGCCAATGTTTGGGCCCGGCAACAGCGTGCCGTACAGCAATGTTTTCAGGCCGTAATGCTCAATAACCGACGTCCGGGAGACCTTTTGCATGAAGCCCCGGCGAAATACCCGCTTGATCGCGCGCCCAGTATGGTCCGGGCCGAGGCTGAACAGGAAAGTGGCGCCTGCCTTGTGCTTCTGTAGAAGCTCAATAAGCTGCGGTACGCCTTCGCATGTGCCGCGAAAGGTGTCCACGTCGATTTTCAGGGCTATTTGCATGTCAAGCAGAGGACGTTAGCAACGCTACAGGCAAAGGGCGCAATGGTAACACAAACCCCGCCGGGTTACCCGCTCTGAAGCTGGCGGCGTTCGCTTCAAGAAAAATTTGCACTGGCAACTATTCTGGGGTATCCTCCCCACCCTTTGGAGAGGTGACCGAGTGGTTTAAGGTGCACGCCTGGAAAGCGTGTGTACGGCCTATACCGTACCGCGGGTTCGAATCCCGCCTTCTCCGCCAGATATTTTCATCCATGGCGGGCCTCCCCGCATTGCAAGGTAGTGAATCTGGTCAGGTCCGGAAGGAAGCAGCCACAGCTATTGATTGCAAGTGCCGGGGGTCGGGCTCGCCACCCATTCATATGCCGGACGATCGTCAGATGCCGGCATCCCGTTCCACAATTTCCACCGGCGTGCCCAAAGTGACCCGGTCGAACAGCTCCAGTAGATCCCGGTTGCGCATGCGGATGCAGCCGTGCGATTCGGGCTTGCCCATCGGGGCTTGATCCGGACTGCCGTGGATGTATATGTAGCGGCGCATGGTATCCACCTTCCCCAGGCGGTTTCGGCCGGGTTCACAGCCGGAAAGCCACAGAATGCGGGTCAGAATCCAGTCTCGTTCAGGAAATTGTTCCCCCAGCTCGGAAGTATAGATTTCGCCAGTGGGGCGGCGCTTCACGAAAACGGCGTTAACTGGTTGCCCGGCACCGATTTTGGCGCGGATGATGTGCCTGCCGCGGGGTGTGCAGTGACTGCCGCTCTGTTCTCCCGCGCCGTTTTTCGCGGTTGAAATGGAGTAACGCTCGATGAGTTCTTCATTGTCACCGAGCAAATCAAGCGATTGCGTATCGAGATCAATCCTGATTCTAGGCATTGCCCGGCCTCTTGCGCCGCTCGGCGAAAAATGCGCTCAGCAGTTCGCCGCATGCGTCCGCCAGTATGCCGCCCGTCACGGTGGCATGATGGTTCAATCGCGCTTCATCAAACAGGTCAATCACGCTGCCGCAGGTACCGGTCTTGGGATCGGACGCGCCATATACCAGCCTCGCCACTCGAGCATGCATGATCGCGCCTGCACACATGGCGCAAGGCTCCAGCGTAACGTAGAGCGAGCAATCGAGCAGGCGGTAATTGCCCAGAAAGCGTGCCGCCTCGCGCAGCGCTTCTATCTCCGCATGAGCGGTGGGGTCGTGCCGCGAAACCGGGGAATTGTAGCCGCGGCCGATGATCTGCCCCTTCCTGACCACGACGGCGCCGACCGGAACCTCGTTCTTTTCCCACGCCTGGCGGGCAAGTTCGAGGGCGTGCCGCATGAAGGTTTCGTCGGTCGATTGTTGGAGGGAAATGGCGGAATTGATGATGCTCATGCGGCGGGTTTCAGGCAAAAAAATCACTATCTTACTGCGGTGCGCGCCGGGACGGCCATCGTCCATGCAGATTGAACCAAGACATCATCGCCCCGTTCAAGTTCTCTACGGCGAGACATTTTCTCCGAGGATCGGGCAGTTGCCGGGCGCGGCTTGACATCTCTACCGTTGTCACGCGAATTGTGATTGAATACTCGGCTTTAGCTTAACATAAATGCGGGTAAAACATGGCGGATCGCCGACTACAGGTTTTTTACACGGTTGCCAAGCAACTGAGTTTTACCAAGGCAGCCGAGCTGCTGTTTATGACGCAGCCAGCGGTAACATTCCAGGTCAAGCAGTTGGAGGAACACTTCAATACGCGCTTATTCGAGCGCAGCCATAGCAAGATCACCTTGACGCCCGCCGGAGAGCTGGTGCTGGAGTACGCGGAAAAAATCCTCGGCCTGAGCGCCGAGCTGGAAACGCGCATGGGAGAAATGACCGGCCAGATTAGGGGCGCGCTGCTGATCGGCGCCAGCACGACGATTGCGGAATACTTGCTGCCGCGCGTGCTGGGGGAGTTCAAGGCGCGCTATCCCCTGGTTCATGCCAGCCTGACCGTGACCAATTCGGAAACGGTGGAGAGCAAGGTCGCCGATCATGCCCTGGACGTAGGCTTGATCGAGGCACCCTCGCACCACCCGCAACTGAAAAATGAAGTGTGCTGCGAGGACGAGCTGGTTGTCATCTGCTCGCCGCGGCACGAGTTTGCGAATTTGCAGGAAGTGGCGCCGGAACGGCTGGCGGAGCAGTCTTATGTCAGTCGAGAGATGGGTTCCGGCACGCGCGAAGTGGTGGACGGTTACCTCAGGCAAGCCGGATTGTCGCCGGATGACCTGGATACCGTCATGGAGCTTGGCAGTCCGGAAGCGATCAAGGGAGCTGTCGAGGCCGATCTCGGCATTGCGATCGTCTCGCGCGCTACCATCCTCAAAGAGCTGAAGCTCGGCAGCCTGGTCGCCGTACCCTTGCAGCCGCGCCTCATCAGACCCCTGTCGCTGGTTTATGCGCACGACAAGTTCCGTTCCCGCCTGCTGAAGGCTTTTCTGGAATTCACGGCGAGCGCGCTGAAAGTCAAGCAAGCTTGACAGCTTATTTCAGCGGGTTTCAGGAAAGACACTCATGAAGCGATTTCTGGTCGTACAGCACACCCATTCCGAATTTCTGGGAACCATAGAGCGTCAGTTGGAAACGCGCGATATCGGCTTCGTTTACCAGCGCCCCTTCGCCGGACAGGACTTGGCCGGTAGCGCTCTGAATTTCGACGCCCTGTGGCTGCTGGGTGGCGCACATCCGGTGACCGATCGCGATGCTTGCCCCTGGCTGGAGGATGAGCTGCGCCTGATCGGGGTGTTCTGGCAGGCCAAACGGCCGATCGTCGGCATCGGTTTCGGCGGATTGCTGGTGGCGATGCACGGAGGCGGCGCGGCGCGCGCCGAACCGGAACATACCGCCTACTGGACGACCGCCCGGAAAACGGATGCGGGCAGGGACGATCCCCTGGCTAGGGCGGTGGACGGAAGAAAAGTGCTGGTCATGTACAACGGCAGGGTGGACCTGCCGCAAGGGCTGGAGCCGATCGTGGTGGACGAGCGGGGCAACTGGCTGGCGATCAAACCTCACGACCTGGCTTATGGCATGCTGTTTCGGCCCGAATTGAAGCCGGGCATGCTGGAGGACATGATCATGGAGGAGGGCAGGCCGCTGCCGGACAATATCGGCGAAGTGCTTGCTGAAGCCAGGGTGAACTGGAAAGAAATGCAAGCGATGACCGATGCGGTGGTCGCGGCGCTGGTGACCGGCCTGGATTTGATGCAGGAGCGCCGTAAGATGCCGATTTTTGCCCTCAACCTGATCAAAGAGTAAGGCAATCGAAATGTCAGAAAAGAAGCTGGTGCGATTGTTCCGTTCCTTAAGCGGCGAGCAGCGGCAAACGGTTATGGCCTTCGTGGAGTTCCTGGCCAGCCGCCAGGAAGCCGGCGCTGGCCAGCTCCCCGCCGAACCAGAGCCTATCCCCCGGCCGGAGCAGGAAAGCGTGGTTA
>JBFMFB010000045.1:6890-8428 GCA_040752115.1 Pseudomonadota bacterium
AGCGGCGAGCAGCGGCAAACGGTTATGGCCTTCGTGGAGTTCCTGGCCAGCCGCCAGGAAGCCGGCGCTGGCCAGCTCCCCGCCGAACCAGAGCCTATCCCCCGGCCGGAGCAGGAAAGCGTGGTTAAGGCCATCAAGCGTTTGATGGCAACCTATCCCATGCTGGAGCGGGGCAAACTGCTGCACGAAACCTCCGCCTGCATGACGCGGCATGTCATGCAAGGCAGGCCCGCGGCGGAGGTGATCGACGAGCTGGAAATCGTTTTCGCCCGGCACTACGAACGCCACCGGGAAGGCGGCAATTAGGGAAGCTCTGAAAAAGTGAGCGAGCGGGATGAAGCGCAAGGCGCCCGGCGCACAGCGACCGAGAAAACGAAGTTTCAGCGGACGCTCACTTCGCGCAGCGAAGTTAAGCCCGTCAGGGCGGCGGGAGCTACATATCAAAAGGATAGGCGAGGGAGCGCGCACCGCGCAACGCAGCGGTTCGCCCGCGCAGCCACTTTTTCAGAGCTTTCCTAGCGCTACAGGACCGAGGACGCGTAGTCCGCGAGACGGGAGCGTTCGCTGCGGGTCAAGGTGATGTGCCCGTTGTGGCCCCACCCTTTGAAGCGGTCCACGACATAAGTCAGGCCCGAGCTTCCTTCCGTCAGGTAAGGCGTATCGATCTGGGCGATATTGCCCAGGCACACCACTTTCGTGCCGGGGCCGGCGCGCGTGATCAGGGTTTTCATCTGCTTTGGCGTCAGGTTCTGGGCCTCGTCAATGATCAGAAACTTATTGAGGAAAGTCCGGCCGCGCATGAAGTTGATGGATTTGATCTTGATGCGGGAGCGCAGCAGGTCGTTGGTCGCCGCTCTTCCCCATTCCCCCGCTTCCTCATTGACGGTGTGGTTGAGCACATCGAGGTTATCTTCCAGCGCGCCCATCCAGGGCGCCATCTTTTCCAGCTCGTCGCCGGGCAGATAGCCCAGGTCTTCGCCGATGGGAATCGTAACCCGGGTAAAAATGATCTCGTTGTAAATCTTGGTTTCGAGCGTTTGCGTCAACGCTGCCGCAAGCGTCAGCAGGGTCTTCCCGGTTCCCGCCTGTCCCAGCAGCGTGATGAAATCAATGTCCGGGTTCATCAGCAGATTGAGCGCAAAGCTCTGCTCCCGGTTGCGGGCTGTGATTCCCCACACGGCGTTCTTGCCGTGAGTATAGTCCTTCAGGGTTTCCAGAATGACGGACGAACCCTGCCGCTCCTTGACCATGGCGTAGAACGGCTTCTCGCCTTCCTGGTAAAGAAATTCGTTGGCCATGAAGCCGGAGCTCAAGGGGCCTTTTATGCGGTAAAACGTCCGGCCGTTTTCCTGCCAGGATTCCATGCCTTTGCCGTGCTTCTCCCAGAAATCGGGCGGTAGCTCGGTATTCCCGCTGTAGAGGAGGTCAGTGTCTTCCAGGACTTTGTCGTTGAAATAGTCCTCGGCATCCAGGCCCAGGGCGCGGGCCTTGACCCGCATGTTGATGTCCTTGCTGACCAGCACCACCATGCGATTGGG
>JBFMFB010000045.1:8528-12339 GCA_040752115.1 Pseudomonadota bacterium
CGCTGTAGAGGAGGTCAGTGTCTTCCAGGACTTTGTCGTTGAAATAGTCCTCGGCATCCAGGCCCAGGGCGCGGGCCTTGACCCGCATGTTGATGTCCTTGCTGACCAGCACCACCATGCGATTGGGGTGCTGGTTTTTCAGGTGCAGCAGAACATTCAGAATCTGGTTGTCGCCCTTGTTGCCGGGCATTGATTCCGGCAGGTTCGAGCTGATCGCGCTGGTCTGCAGAAACAGCCGCCCCTTGGCCGCGCCGCCGCTGTGCTTGACCAGCGGGAAGCCCTTGTCCAGGTCTTCCCCGACGCGCACGATCTGATCGAGGAACCTGCTCGATTGCCGCGCGTTGCGGGCGACTTCGGCCATCCCTTTCTTGTTGTTGTCCAGTTCTTCCAGCGTCGTCATGGGCAGGTACACATCGTGCTCCTCGAAGCGGAACAGACTGGTGGGGTCGTGCATCAGCACGTTGGTGTCCAGCACGAAAAGTTTGGAAGATTTCTTCGAAGCCATGTGGTGTTTTGCTCGCTGAAAGTTGGTGGGGTCTGAAAGCAATGTTAAGTCTTGCCGCCGCCGCAGGCAATACTAGGGATGAAGCGTTTCCACCGCATCCAGGGTGTTCTCCAGAAGCGTGGCAATGGTCATCGGTCCCACGCCTCCGGGCACGGGAGTGATCCAGGCGGCGCGCTCCGCAGCGGCCTCGAATTCCACGTCGCCGCATAGGGTGCCGTCGGGCAGGCGGTTGATGCCGACGTCGATCACCGTCGTGCCTTCGCGGATCCATTCCCCCTTGATCAATTTCGGCTTGCCCGCCGCCGCGATCAATATCTCGGCGCCACCGACAAAACCGGGCAGGTCGCGGGTAAAGCGGTGGCAGGTGGTGACGGTGCATCCGGCCAGCAGCAGCTCCAACCCCATGGGGCGGCCGACGATGTTGGAAGCGCCGACGATCACGGCATTTTTTCCTTTCAGTTCTTCGCCGGTCGCGCGCAGCAGGGTCATGATGCCGCGCGGCGTGCAAGGGCGCAGCACCGGCATGCGCAGCGCCAGGCGGCCGATATTGTAAGGGTGAAAGCCGTCCACGTCCTTGTCGGGATGAATGCGCTCGATGACCGTTTCGCTGTCGATGTGCTTGGGCAGCGGCAGTTGCACCAGGATGCCGTCAATCCCCGGATCATTGTTGAGGCCGTCGATAAGGTGGAGCAGTTCTTCCTGGGATGTTGCGGCGGGCAGGTCGTGCGCAATGGAATGAACGCCGGTGTTTTCGCAGGCGCGGCGCTTGTTGCGGACGTAAATCTCGGAAGCGGGGTCGTCGCCGACCAGAATTACCGCCAGCCCGGGAGGGCGCTTGCCGGCAGCCAGGCGGTCCGCCACGCGCTGTCCGAGCTGTTGAAGAATGCCATTGGCAATGGTTTTTCCATCCAATATCCGTGCAGACATCATGTGAACTTTAGAGGTGCCGTCAAAGTTGCAATCATCGCACTTTATGGCGCACTTGCTCAAGATGCAAAGTTGACCTTTTTGACCCGCCAGAGTATAGTTCACGCCCTCGGGGTGTAGCGTAGCCTGGTAGCGCGCCTGGTTTGGGACCAGGATGTCGGGAGTTCAAATCTCTCCACCCCGACCAAAGGATTGTCCGACAATCTGCCCGTAGCTCAACCGGATAGAGCACCAGCCTTCTAAGCTGGGGGTTACAGGTTCGATTCCTGTCGGGCAGGCCAGCTTGGTTCCTTTCCCCGTGGTGGCTGTAGCTCAGTTGGTAGAGTCCCGGATTGTGATTCCGGTTGTCGTGGGTTCGAGTCCCATCAGCCACCCCAAAATAAAGAAAAAGGCCGCAGATGCGGCCTTTTCCGTTTCTGCCACCGATTCCTTCATAGTCCCACCAGTTCCGCGTGGTGCCCCTGCCGGGTAACAAGTCCCAGGATGTGGCTGGAATTCGCGCAATCCGGGTTGTAGGTAACCAGCAGCAAATGCGGGGCTTCGTGGGAAGTGCAGGCGCTGACCACGCAGGCATCGGCGCGCACGATTTCTTCCAGTTTCGCCATTTCTTCGTGCGGAAGCGTTTCGTCCACATGCACGATGAGATCGGAAATTGAAACGTCCATGGATATCACCTCCTTACCGAAACAGGCATCCGCGAACAGCCATGATGCTTTTTCAGTTATATTTGTATGGCACCCAGTCAAAGGAAAGAGTTCCGGAAAACATCGATGGCCAACCTGACCGCAGAATCCCTTCTGGTTCTTCTTGAGGAAGTCGAGGAGGAAGACCCCATAGAGTTTGCCGACCTGCCATACGACGAATCGGACTTGCGAAAACTGGCCTGTCTTCATATCGCAGAATTTCTGCAATCCCCCGACTACGCCAACATGAGCGTTGAAGACCGGGAACGGATCATGGCCGCATCAATGGCAAAGCTCGTACTGGAAAACATGGTGCTCAATACGAGGCTGCTGATGGCTCAGCGGAAACCCGACTGAGCGCGTGTTCCGGGAGCCGGCGCCTGGAGCGTGCGGAAGAAAAAAGGGGAATTCCGCCAAAACGGAATTCCCCGATTCATTTGCTGCATATGGTGGGCGGTACCGGATCGAACCAATGGCCCCCGCCGTGCGAAACCGACTCCATGTGGCGATCATATTGCTTATACGGTTTATCGTATATATTTACGGTATACGTTATTTCGTATATTATAGTTTTATACGGTATATCGTATTTGAGAAGGCTAACATGCTCACAACCGTTCGAAGCAACAAGGAACTTGGTGAAGCCATTCGGGCTGAACGCCTGAAGAAAAACCTGCGCCAAATCGATCTCGCAGGCAAGGCATCAGTTCGGCAGGCATTGATTTCCAATATCGAGAACGGCGCCACCAGCGCGCGCGCGGATACCGTTCTCAAAGTCCTGGCCGCACTCGATATGGACATGGCGCTTATCCCGCGCCGAAAGGCTGAATTCGACCCAACCGAATACTAGCAATGGGGCGGAAGCGTAAAGCACAGGCATTGCAGGTCCATGTTGGCTCGACCAGAGTCGGCGTCTATTCGCGGGCAGCCGATGGCTCCACCACGTTTCGCTATGATCCGGCATGGTTGGCCTCCGATCGCGCTTTTCCAATATCTCTCTCGATGCCCTTGTCCAGTCGCCCGTGGGCTGGGGCAACGGTAAGCGCTTTTTTTGACGGCCTCTTGCCTGATGATCCGGCGATCAGGGAAAAGATCGCATCGCGCGAGCGTGCAGGGAGCGCGGGGACGTTCGATTTGCTGGCCGCTATCGGGCGGGATTGCGTCGGCGCCTTGCGGTTTGTGCCCGAGGGGCTTGACCCGGGCGATCCGACGAAGATGGTCTACAAGCTGGTAACCGATGATGAAATCGCGGCGCGCATCGCTTCGCTCGGGACGGCGCCTCTTGGCATGGATGCCGACGAAGATGATTTTCGCATTTCGCTTGCGGGCGTACAGGAAAAGACCGCCTTCCTGAACATCGAAGGCAAGTGGGCCCGCCCTCTTGGCCAAACTCCGACCTCGCATATCTTCAAGCCCGCGCTGAAAGAAGGTCCAAACGGCGCGGATTTTTCCGATACGCCATGGAACGAATGGGTATGCCTTGAGTTGTGCCGCGCCCTGGGCCTTGAAGCAGCAAAGGCGCAAGTATTGATCTTCGGCGGGAAACCGGTGCTCGTGGTCGAGCGCTTTGATCGTCGCTGGAAAGATGGCGTCCTGTACCGGTTGCCGCAGGAAGATATTTGCCAGGCGCTTGGCGTGTCGCCAACGCGGAAGTATCAAAATGACGGCGGCCCCGGCATCGTGGACATTCTTGCGT
>JBFMFB010000046.1:0-11421 GCA_040752115.1 Pseudomonadota bacterium
AGGCTGAAGCTCATGCGGTTGCTCGCCCGGTCGATGCGCTGCTCCAGCCCTTCCAGTTGTTCGTGGCGCAGGCGCACGATCGCTCCGCCTTTGCGCATCTGGCGCAGCCCTTCGGTCAGGATGCCGGGCAGCTCCGATGCGGCTTTGCGCAGCGCGCCCGCAGTGCGGTATCCCTTGGCCAGACCGCCGGTCCAGCTCAGATCCGGCGCCAGTTCGCGGCTGATCAAGGTCGGGACATAGCTCTGGAAGGCCGTGACCATATTGAAAGCAGGGTCCAGCGCACGGGCCTGGGATTCGATTTCCATGAAGGCCTTGGCAACCAGCAGCAGCTCCCTCGGTACCCGGATTTCGTAGCGCTGCCCCAGACGGATGAACTGGTGCAGGATTTCCGCGAAGGAATAGGAACGGGCGGCCGCGGCATAATACTGCTCCAGCGATTCGCCCAGATCGCGCGTGAAGGCTTCCCGGTCCACGCTTGCCGCCGCCACGCCCATCTCGAAATAAACCTCGGCCATCCACTCCGCATCGCGGGCGCTGACAGCGAGCAGAAGCTGTCCCAGATTATCCTGGTCGCGCCGGGAAAGGCGGCCGACGATGCCGAAATCGTGAAAACAGATGCGGCCGTCGTGCATGATGAACACGTTGCCGGGGTGGGGGTCGCCGTGGAAAAAACCGTGCTCGAACAACTGCATCAGGAAAAGGCGCGCCAGCACCGCCGCCAGGCGCCGCCGTTCCGCCGGGTCGGCAGGATAACCCGCATCGGCTCTGTGCCCCAGGCTGCGCTCCATGGTCAGGATGCGCCTGGAGGTCAGCTCCCAGAACACCTGCGGCACGGAAACCGCCGGTTCTTCCCGGAAATTTTCGCTGAAGCGCTCGGCGTTGTGCCCCTCCAGGCGGAAATCAAGCTCCCGCAGGATCGTATCGGCGAATTCCTCCACCAGCCCGATCGGGTCGTAGCGCCGGCTTTCGGGGAAGTGCCTGTGGATCAAGCGGGCAAAGAAAAACAGAAGTTCCAGATCGGAGTGGATCGTTTCTTCGATGCCGGGGCGCTGCACCTTGACCACCGCCGGCGTGCCGGCCGGCAGCGTCGCGGTGTGGACCTGGGCGACGGAAGCGGCCGCCAGCGGTGTTTCGTCGAAGGCCGCGAAAAGCTCGGCGACGGGGCGGCCCAGCTCGTCCTCGATGATCCGGCGCGCCTGCTCGCCGGGGAAGGGCGGCACCGCGTCCTGCAGCTTCTGCAGTTCCTTGATGATGTCTTCCGGGAACAGGTCCTGGCGGACGCTGAGCATCTGGCCGAATTTGACGAAAGTCGGGCCGAGTTCTTCCAGCGCAGCGCGCAGGCGCTGGGCGTCGCTCAATCCCGGGGGTGTCCGCTCCGCCGTGCCGCCCGGAAGGTAACCCTTCAGCCGCAGACGTTCCACCCAATGCCCCCAGCCTTTTTCCGCCAGCACGCGCAGAATGCGGCCGAGGCGGGACAGGTCGCGGAAAGGAAGATGGGGCTTGGCTGGCAGCGCGGTTTCCATTTTTTCCGTCTTTGTGTTGCCGCCCATGTTATTTCCAGCACGGGCAGCGGCCGACCAGGTTGTAAATCGCCGCATGGAGGGCGCCGCCTGCAAAACCCGCGACGGCAATGCCTCCCAGACCGTAAAAGAACACACCAGGCGAGAACGCCTTGACGGCAGGCTGCAACACGCGCAAATCCACGGCGTGCACCCACGCGTTGAAAAAGCCCAGCGCCGCTTCGGGCCATAGGGCGAATGCCGCCGTGCATATCGTGTAAATGATGGCGAGCGTGAGTGACAGGGCAGTGCCTGCCGCCCAGGGATTGAGCCTGTTCATGCCGCATCTCCTTTCCAGGGGCGCGACGCAGCCGGAGATTCCGGCTGGCGTCGTCCTCGCGCTATTTCATGGGCGTGGTGCGCTCCGCTTCCTGATGCTCCATCATCTGTTCCATCATCATCTGCATCATGCGCATCATTTCCATGTGCTTTCCCATCATTCCCATCATGTCGCAGCCTTCCATCATGCCGCCTTCCTTCATCATCCCCCCGCCCATCATTCCGCCCCCCATCTCGGTCGTGCCACGCATCGTCTTCATGGTTTCGCGCATGGTTTGCATGTGCTCCTGCAGCAATTTGCGGCGTTCCTTCGGATCTTTGGTCTGGCGGATTTTTTCCATTTGGGCCTGCAATTTTTTCATCTGGTCCGATGCCTGACCTACCTTTTTATCTGCATCCGCGGCCGGTTTGGCGGTTGGCGCAGGTTTGGTATCCTGATCGGGGTGATGGGCCTCGTCGGCAAAGGCTAAAGGGGCCGACAGGGCGGCGGCGAGTGCGGCGCAAAGCATAATCGAGGGCTTCATTTTTTTCTCCTGAGTAGGGTTAATAACACGACACAACATCACGAATCTAAAATATCTTTATTTATTTCTTTGACAGATCTTCGCGTCGTTGCAAATACTCCTCGCGGCTGATTTCTCCGCGGGCGTAGGCTTCGTCCAGGATTTCCAGCGCGTTCTTGCCGCGCTTGTCAGATCTTGATCGGTCGGAGAAATACATGACCGCTGCGACCACCAAAATGATCGGGAGAAGCCAGAAGAGCAACGCAGTCAGTCCGCCGAAAAGCATCATGTAACCGTGATCGAATCCGTGCATATTGATCTCCTTTCCGATGTCGGCTGGTTAGGTGTGAAGGCTGTCGCGCACTCGTTCCAGGCGCGCCCTGACTTCCTTGCCTAATTGTTGGACTTCGGCTTTGTCCGCCAGTTGCAGCACCGCCACCGGGTCCATGAAGGCGACGGTGATTTTCTGGTCGGCTTCCTCGCGCACCACCACGTTGCAGGGCAGCAACAGACCGATGTCGGGATCGGCTTCGATGGCGCGGTGCGCCAAGGGGGGATTGCAGGCACCGAGGATGCGGTAGGGGCGATGCTCGATGTTGAGCTTGGCCTTCATCGTGGCTTTCACGTCGATGTCGGTGAGCACGCCGAAGCCTTCCTTTTTCAGTGCTTCGGTTACCTTTTCCACGGCTGCGTCGAAGGGGATGTCGAGCTGGGTGCTGAATCCGTACATGGTTAAATCTCCTTTGATGAATTGTTGTGCATCAGTTATGGCTGTGTTCGCCGCTTTCGGTATGGCTGTGCGCGTCTTGCCCGTGCGGCGCGCTTTCGCGCGCCTCCACCGCAGGAAGCGATAGCACGCCGAGGCCGTGGCGGTAAACCAGTTCCGCGCCGTGCCAGGCGGTTGAGGCGAGCATCAACGTCAGCGCGGCAAGCGCCACCAGGAACAGCGCATGCGCCTTTTTGCCGGCACGGTGGCGAGCGATACTCCAGGCCACGACGGGAAGGTAGAGGGCGAGTGTGGCGAGCGCCCAGTTGCGGTGTTCGGTCATGGCGGCGTGAGAGGTCGCATCGTGGGCTACGCTGTTGAATGCCAGCCAGCCGAAGAGCGCTGTGGCCAATGCGAAACCGTAGCCCAGCCATAGATTCCAGTGTGCGACCAGATAAGCCTGCCGCTGCAGGCTGGAGCCTGCAGGCAAGGCGGCAGCCAGAAGGAACAGCGCCGTGGCGGTTGCTAGAAGTCCGACGGTGAAATGCACGAAGATCGGATGCCAGTTGGGGATGATCTCGATCATGGCTGCTTTCCTTTTGATTCGCGCCTGATGGAATATTCCTTCACCAGCGTGTAGATCGCCGGGATCACGATCAGGGTGAGGATCGTGGAGGAGATCATCCCTCCCACCATGGGCGCGGCGATGCGGCGCATCACCTCCGAGCCGGTGCCGGTGCTCCACATGATGGGCAGCAGGCCCGCCATGATCGCGACCACCGTCATCATCTTGGGCCGTACCCGCTGCACCGCGCCTTCCATCACCGCGGCATAGAGATCGGCGGCGGTCGGTTTCTCGCCCGTAGCTTCCCGCCGTGCCTGCACTTCCTGCCAGGCATGGTCGAGGTAGATCAGCATCACCACGCCGGTTTCCGCCGCCACGCCGGCGAGTGCGATGAAGCCGACCGCCACTGCCACGGAGAGGTTGTAGCCGAGCAGGTACATCAGCCACACGCCGCCCACCAGGGCGAACGGTACCGACAGCATGACGATGAAGGTCTCGGTCAGCCGCCGGAAGTTGAGGTAGAGCAGCACGAAGATGATCACCAGCGTCACCGGCACTACCAGCTTGAGCCGCGCCTTGGCGCGTTCCATGTACTCGAACTGGCCGCTCCAGGTGATGTAGTAGCCGGGTTTGAACTGCACTTTCTCGCGCACCGCTTTCTGGGCGTCGGCGACATAGCCGCCGACATCGCGGTCGCGGATGTCGACGAAAATATAGGCGGACAGCAGGGCATTTTCGGTGCGGATGCTGGGCGGGCCCTTGGCGGCGGTGACGCGGGCGACCTGGCCGAGGGGGATCATTGCGCCGTCCGGGGTCGGCACCAAAACCTGCGTCGCTATCGCCTGCGGGCTGTCGCGCAGTTCGCGCGGGTAGCGCACGTTGACCGAGAAGCGCTCGCGCCCTTCCACCGTGGTGGTGGCCATCTCGCCGCCCAGCGCGGTGGCGATTACCTCCTGCAGATCGCCGATGGCGAGCCCGTAACGGGCCAGCGCGGCGCGGTCCGGCTCGATGTTGAGGTAGTAGCCTCCTGTGATGCGCTCGGCATAGGCGCTGGTGGTGCCGGGCACGGTCTTGATCACGGCCTCGATTTGCTGCGCCAGGCGGGCCATTTCGTCCAGATCCTTGCCGAACACCTTGATGCCGATGGGCGTGCGGATGCCGGTGGAAAGCATGTCGATGCGTGCCTTGATCGGCATGGTCCAGGCGTTGGATACGCCGGGGATCTGCAAGGCCTTGTCCATCTCGGCGATCAGCTTGTCCACCGTCATGCCGGCGCGCCATTTGTTTTCGGGCTTGAGGTTGATCACGGTCTCGAACATTTCCAGCGGCGCCGGATCGGTGGCGGTGGCGGCACGTCCCGCCTTGCCGATCACCGATTCGACCTCGGGGAAGGTCCTGATGATCTTGTTCTGGGTCTGCATCAGCTCCGCCGCCTTGGTGACCGACAGGCCGGGCAGCGTGGCCGGCATGTAGAGCAGGGTGCCCTCGTTCAAGGTGGGCATGAACTCGCTGCCCAGCTTCATCGCCGGAAATGCGGACAGGCCCAGCGCCGCCAGCGCGACCAGGATCGTGAGCGCCTTGCGGCGCATCACCCAGGCGATGATCGGGCGGTAGGCCCAGATCAGCGCCCGGTTCACCGGGTTCTTGTGCTCCGGCATGATGCGGCCGCGGATGAACAACACCATCAGCGCCGGGATCAGGGTTACCGACAGCAGCGCCGCGCCCGCCATGGCGAAGGTCTTGGTGTAGGCGAGCGGAGCGAATAGCCTGCCTTCCTGGGCTTCCAGGGTAAACACCGGGAAGAACGAGACGGTGATGATCAGCAGGCTGAAGAACAGCGCCGGGCCGACTTCCCGGCAGGCGTCCACGATGACCTGCACGCGCGAGGTGCCAGGCTCGGCCCGTTCCATGTGCTTGTGGACGTTCTCGATCATGACGATGGCGGCGTCCACCATGGCGCCGATGGCGATGGCGATGCCGCCCAGGCTCATGATGTTGGAGTTGAGATCGAGCGCGCGCATGGTAATGAACGCGATCAGCACCCCGATCGGCAGCATGATGATCGCTACCAGGGCGCTTCTGGCGTGCAGCAGGAACAGGATGCACACCAGCGCTACCACGATGCTTTCCTCGATCAGGGTGGTGGTGAGGTTCTTGATCGCGCGGTGGATCAGGTCGGCGCGGTCGTACACGGTCTGGATCGACACTCCCGCCGGCAGGCCGCTGGCGATTTCCGCAACTTTTGCCTTGACGTTGTGGATCACGTCGAGCGCATTCTGTCCGTAACGCGCCACGACGATGCCGCTCACTGCTTCGCCCTCGCCGTTGAGTTCGGCCAGGCCCCGCCGCTCGTCGGGGCCGAGTTCAACCCGTGCCACATCTTTCAGCAGCACCGGCACGCCTTTTTCGCTCTTGACCACCAGCTGTTCGAGGTCGGAGGCGCCGCGCAGATAGCCGCGCCCGCGCACCATGAACTCGGTTTCCGCCATTTCCACCACCCGGCCGCCGACGTCGGTATTGCTGGCACGGATGATCTGGGAGATGCGGGCGAGCGGAATGCCGTAGGCCTGGAGTTTGCGCGGGTCGACGACCACCTGGTATTGCTGCACGAAACCGCCGACGCTGGCCACTTCCGCCACGCCCTGCGCCTTGGTGAGCTGATAGCGCAGGAACCAGTCCTGGATGGTGCGCAACTCGGCCAGGGAGCGCTGCGCGCCGACCACGACATACTGGTACACCCAGCCCACGCCAGTGGCGTCCGGCCCTAGCGAGGGTGAGACGCCGCGCGGCAGGCGGGCGGCGGCGAAGTTGAGATATTCCAGCACGCGCGAGCGCGCCCAGTAAATATCGGTGCCGTCTTCGAAAATCACATAGACGAAGGAAGCGCCGAAGAAGGAAAAGCCGCGAACCACCTTGGATTTCGGCACGCTCAGCATGGCCGTGGTGAGCGGATAGGTGACCTGGTCTTCCACCACCTGCGGCGCCTGGCCGGGGTATTCGGTGTAGACGATCACCTGGGTGTCGGAGAGGT
Source organism: Pseudomonadota bacterium (assembly GCA_040752115.1). Classification (GTDB taxonomy): domain Bacteria; phylum Pseudomonadota; class Gammaproteobacteria; order Burkholderiales; family Sulfuricellaceae; genus JBFMFB01. Next base: position 6,644 of record JBFMFB010000046.1, read on the forward strand.
CGGGCAGGGCGTCCAGCGGCGTGTGCACCAGCGCGTAGACGCCGGCCACGACGGTAAGGGTGGCGGCGAGCAGTACCAGGAAGACGTTGCGCGCCGACCATTCGATAACACGGCCGAGCATGTCAGTGCTCCCCGTGGGTTGCGGGTGCGCCACCGGCTTCGGGAAGCTGCTCCGCTCCCCCCTTGTCAAAGGGGGGCTGGGGGGGGGTCGCGACTTTGGCACCGTGGCCCTCGTGTCCGCCGAAGCTGCCAAGCGCCGCCTTCAGATTGCTTTCGGCGTCGATCAGGAAATTGGCGCCGACCACCACTTTTTCGCCTTCGCCGATGCCTTCGAGGATTTCGAGGTAATCGTCGCTGCGTCGGCCCACCTTCACTTCCCGCGGCTCGAACCGCCCTTCGGCGATTTCGACCAGGGCGACCTGGCGCGTGCCGCTGTCCAGCACCGCCGAAGCGGGCACGGCAAGCACTTTGCCGCGCCCAGCGGCAGAAGGCAGCTCCACATTGGCGTACATGGCGGGCTTGAGAAGATTGCCGGCATTGGGCAGTTCGATGCGCACCTGCGCGGTGCGGGTCTGCGGGTTGAGGGTGGGGGAAACGAAGGTCACCTTGCCTTCGAACACCTTGGCGGGGTAGGCATTCACGGCGATCCTGGCAGCCTGCCCCACCCGCACCAGGGCGAGGTCCTGCTCGGCGACCTCGGCCAGCAGCCACAGGCTGGACAGGTCGGCGATGCGGTACAGCACTTCGCCCGGCATGAAGCGCATACCCTGTACCGCCGGTTTTTCCAGCACCACGCCGTTGACGGGCGAAGCCAGCATCAGGGTGCGCTGCGGCTTGCCGTCTTTTCTCAGGCGTTCGACCTGCTCGGGCGAAATATCCCAGTTGCGCAGCCGCTGGAGCGCGCTTTCGGCGAGTTGTTGCATGCCAGCCTTGGTGTCGGCGCTGCCGTTCCGGAGCGACTGCAATCCCTGCCAGGCGATGGCATATTCCTGCTGCGCGGATACCAGCTCCGGGCTGTACACCTCCATCAGCGCCTGGCCGCGGGCGACTGCCTGGCCGGTGGCGTTGGCGTGGAGGCGCTCGATCCAGCCTTCGAATTTGGGCGCCACGGTGTGGAGCCGCCGTTCGTCCGCCTGCAGCGTGCCCACGACGCGGATGATGCGGGCGATCTCGCGCGGCGCGGCGGCTTCGGTTTTTACTCCCAGTTTCTGGATTTTTTCCGTGCTGATCTTTACCTGGCCGGTCTCGGGTTCTTCGCCTTCGTAGACCGGGATGTAGTCCATGCCCATCGAATCTTTTTTGGGCGTCGGCGAGGTATCAGGCAGACCCATCGGATTGCGGTAATAGAGAATCTTTGGCTGCGGCTTGGACTTGTCAGTCTGCTGGATTGCCGCCACGGGTTCAGCCGGTCTGCGGGCACCCAGCCAGTAGCCCCCGCCGAGGGCGGCGGCCACCAGCACGGCGATGACGGCGGTTGTTGCACTCGGTTTCATAGCTCTTCTCCTAACAGGCGCTCGATCTCGGCGCGGCGGATTTCCTGCTCCACCCGTGCCTTCAGTTGATCCAGCCGCGCCTTCTTGATCTGGCGTTGCGCATCGAGCAGCGTGGCGAAGTCCACCTTGCCGGTACGGTAGCCGGCGAGCGCGGACTGGAAGGTCAGCTCGGCCTGCGGCAGCAAGCTGTTTTCAAACAATCGTTCCTGTTCGCGTGCCGTTTCATAGGCGGAGACGGATTCCTGGAATTCCCCGTTCAGCTGGCTGGAAAGCGCGTCGTGGCGCAGCCTGGCGGCGGCAGCCATGGCGGCCGCCTCGCGTTCCTGCGAGCGGCGGGTTTCGCGCTGCAGCGGGATGTTTATCTCGAACATGGCTTCCCAGGTGTCCCAGCCCGATCCGCGCTGGATCGGCGAGATGCCGACGGTCAGGTCCGGGTAGCGGTTTTTCTCCACCAGGCGCTGGCCGGTTTCGGCTGCCGCAATCCGGGCCTGCTGTGCGGCGAGTGCCGGGCTGGATTGGCGCAGGCGTGCTTCCAGTTTGGCTGCATCCAGCCCGGCGGCCGGCAGGGGGCGCAGCTCGCGCGGATCGGCCAGCGGCGCGTGGGGAGGGCGGTTGAGGAGGGCGTTGAGGCGTGTGCGCGCATGGTGCTGCTCCGTCTGCAGCGCGATCAGCTCCGAGCGCAGCGCGGTCTGTTCGGTCTGGGCCTTGATCGCGTCCTGCTGGGGGGCGAGTCCGGTGGCGTAGCGGGTCTGTGCCACCCGCTCCAGGTCGCGCATGAGCTGCAGGATCTCGCCGGTCAGTGCGGTGGTGCGCACCGCTTGATAGTATTGGGCGAAAGCGGTTTTGATGCGGGCCCCGAGCTCCGCTTCGACGATTTGCCTGCGGCCGCCGGCTTGGCTGGCATCGGCCTCGGCAATTTCGCGCCTGAGGTCGCGCTTGCCCCACAGCGGCAGGGATTGCAGCAGCGTGTATTTGGTTGCGCCCACCCTGCCGGGCAGCAGATTCGGGTTGGTGCGGCTGATGTCCTGCAATTCCACGCGCAGCGCTGGATCGGGCAGGGCGCCGGCCGGTTGCACGCGCGCCTCCGCGGCCTCGGCTTCCTGCTGCATGGCCGCCAGCTCGGCGTTCTGCCGCTTTGCAAGGTCGAGCAGTTCCTGTACGGTCGCGCCGGGCGGAGGCACCCCTTCCTGTGCAGCCGCGGGGTTCGCCGCCATCAGGGCTGCCAGCAATATCGCGGCCAAGGGTTTTTGGTAGGACATTTTTATTTTTCCTTTCTCCGCAGGGGCTCACGCGCGGCGAACGGCCTCGCGCAAGCCCGTCCTGCCGCCTATTTCAGCGGGGTGATCCGGATGATATAAAACTGTCCCGGACCCTCGCTCACCACTTCGAATTCGACCTGCTGGCCCGGTTTGATGCCGTTCAGCACCGCCTTGTCCCTGACCTGGAAATCCATGGTCATGCCGGCCCACCCCAGCGATTTGATCGGGCCGTGCGTGAGGTTGATCTTGTTCTTGTCCGCTTCGACCTTGTTGACCTTGCCTTCGCCTCTGTGGGTCTGGGCTGCAGCGACTTTGGCCGGCGCAGGGTGCATGTCATGGTTATGATTGTCGGCTGCCATGGCTGGTTGCGTCAGCGCAACGGCGGCAGCGATGGAGGCCAGGATGGGAAGAAGTGTTTTTTTCATGATGATCTCCTAATGCAAGTTTGGTTTGGAAACAATGAATGGGTTCACATTTGTGTTCGGGCGTTCTGATCCAGCCGGTGCCAGGCCGCATAGGTTTGGTCGTCCCACAGCGACTGGAACCAGGCGATGACATCGTCGATCTCCCGGTCGGACAGCTTGCCTTCCCAGGCGGGCATGTTGCCTTGCCCGTTCGGGCTGCCGTGTTTGATTACGTCGCGCAATACCGCCATCGGGTGGTGCCAGGCATGTGCGCTGCCATCCAGCGGCGGAGGCGGGTAGCGGCCGTCCGCGCCGGGAATGCGCCAGTTCGGCGTGGCTTCGCCGTTTGCGCCGTGGCACTCGGCGCAATGTTGACGAAACACGGCTTTGCCCCGTCCGATCTGTTCCGGGTCCTGATGGCGCACCACCTCGATCCGGGTGTTTGACAGCCCGCCGAAACCGGCCGGTTGCGTCGTTTCCTTGCCGCAGCCGGCAAGGAGCACGGGGAGAAGCAGGATTAACCCCGTAAGGAATCTGGAATGTCGCATGGAATCCTCGTCATGCAAAGAGTGAAGACGTTTGCGAAGACGCGCGACCGGAACGGGGAGGGCGGCAGCGATTGCCACACAGTCCGCGCCCGGCGCGTTCTTAGACGAGGCTGGATAGCGGGGGACGCTGGGGCTGTTCGGGAACGAACGAGGTAAACGGCGTCACCGCCGGGGGGGTGAAGCGCATGCCGCCGGCAAGGAAGAGATGATGGAACATGCCCTCAAGCGCCGGGGTGCCGCAGATGTGGCACAAGGTGCAGTTGCCGCAGGGAAGTTTCTGCACCGGTTGGCCGTGGTCGTGACGACCGTCCTGCGTCTGATGATCGGTATGGGCCATGGAACAGGCGTGCTCTTGCGCGTGCGTGTCGCCTGCGTAAAGCGGCATGCCCGCAGCGACTGCTCCTTGCAGGGGCAGCAGAGCGATCACCAGCCACATGACAAGTTTGCGCAAGAAAGTAGACATGAGGCAAATCTAAACACCAAAATTGTTTTTCGTCAATATTCCCTGCAGTGTTTTGCCGCCGCATGCATTTATCGCCGAAGGCGATATGTTAAGATTTTCCAAAACCGGGTAGCAGGCAGTCATATGCTGGAAAAAATTTTTTCTTTGATAGGCAACCGCAAAGCGCCTGACCAGCCGGCATTGAAGGGCGATGCGGCTGGGGCCAGGCCGCTACCGCTCGAGCCGCTTCCGGAAGGCGGTCGGGCGGATGCGCCTTTTGATGCCCGCGCAATTGATACGGCTGCCGCGCCCGACAATCAGGTCGTGACCAGCCTGCTGGATATCGAGACGAACGGCACGCCGACCGATGCCAAGGCGTTGCGGTTGCGATTCCTCCGGCGCCAGCCGGTGCTCGACCGCTCCCAGCACATTGTCGGCTACGAGTTTCTGCTCAGGAACAAACCTGCTGCCAGCGCCAGCAAGGAAGATGAGACGCTCGTCCTCATGTACGATCAGATGCTGGTGAAAAGCATCGCTGATCTGGGTGCGGAGTATCTAGTGCGCGGAAAGCCTGCATTCATCAGCGTTTCTCCGGCCATGCTGGATCATCCGATGATCGAACGCCTGCCGCG
>JBFMFB010000047.1:0-11243 GCA_040752115.1 Pseudomonadota bacterium
TACGGTATGGGAGGCGGCGCGCGGTGAGCTTGGGCGGATAAGCCCCGCCGCCATCGCCGGGGCCGTCGTGCTGGCCGGAATCCTGATGCTTGCGCAGGGTCTCGTCCGGTTAGGGTACTGACGGCGCTTCGCAGCTCCACCAAATTAAGAAGGAGATTATATGTTCAAGGTTATCGCCGCTGTTGCTGTGTCTATTGCCCTGGCCGGGTGCGCAACCCCCTATCAAAAACGCGGTCTTACTGGCGGTTTTTCCGAAACACAGTTAGCAGAAAATGTATGGAGAGTGTCATTTATAGGAAATGACCACACTTCGACAACCAGTGCCCAAGACATGGCCCTTCTTCGATGTGCTGAATTGACCAAGGAAAAAGGGTACAAGTATTTCGGCTTGCTGGGCGGAGAAACAGACAAGAATGTGCAGTTATTTTCCACACCCACGACAACGACGACCACGGGATATGTTTCTAGTTCCGGCCTGTATACGGGCACATCCAACACCTACGGTGGCCATATGTTCTTCGTCTCAAGCCCCACTACGAGCAATACCATCATTATGTTTAGAGAAAAACCCGAAGCAAAGGGAATGGTTTTCGATGCTTCCTTTGTATGTGAATCAATCGGGCCTAGATTTGATGTGAAGTGCGGGGCAAATAAACAGTAATTTCACCAAAGAATTTTGGGCGCGGTTCGCCATCAACCTGTGTTAGGTTGCGACTTATTGATGCAATAGGAACTCCGCATCCTTTCCGTGCACCGCGCCTGTCCATGCTCGATGTTTTTCCTCGAAACGTATTGCCTACAGCGTTAGCCCCCCCCCGGAACCGGTCATACGGTATATCGCCACGACTCGTGGATATATGCCACTTGACGCTTAACCTGTAAATCTCGCGCGTTTGCACGTAAATCCATCTTTACCCCGCCGCCAGTGGCGGGGGTACTTCCCCGGATTCGCGGTCGGCTGAATCCGCTGGCCGTTTTCAAAAACCGAAAAATCAGGGCCATTGGCTGCGCGCCGCTCGCCATAACACCGCCTGCCCATGTGCCGGGCAATAGTTTGCGTCGCCTTCCAGCCGGTTTCGTTAAGTATCACTTTATAAAATTATTCAATTAGATTTAGTTATGGTCACTCGATACTATAAACCCATGCCGAATAACCCACGGCATAACCCGCAAACCCATCGGAGAAACTGACCATGAATACCACAAACGCCCAGCCCCAATATTCCGGCCTGATGATTCCCGCCATGGCGGGATTCGAGCGCGACACCATCGCCCGCTTCGGCGGGGAGGCCGTGCGGCCCGCCGACTGCGCGGAAGGCGCATGGCTTGTCGGCTCCCGCACCGCGCCCGCGCCGCATGGTGCACCCTTCGCCCTGGCCCGTGTCGGGGCATATCGGGGCGAACCCGCCGCGCTGGATGCCGTCACTGGCGAAGTGCTGGTGCGCGGGAGCGAAGACATCGATATGTGGGAACTGTATCCCGTGCACGGATTCGAGGCCGCCTGATCCAATCCCGGCCCCAGGGAAGGGGCCGCCATTGAGGAACCCATGCCATGCTGACCATCCACAACACCCCGCCCGCCCGCGCCGGACTGACCGGCTTGCGCTTCACCCTGCCCTTGGACCTTGGCCCGTACCCGTCGGGCACGCGCCTGACCTGCCGCCGTGGGGCGGATAGCGCCGGGGTCATGGCGCGGGGCGATGATTACGTCATGCTCGACGGGATCGACGCCGCCACACGGCAGGGGCTGGAAGCCATCGGCTACCGGAAGCTCCCCGACTCGGAAGCCCTGGACCTGTTCGGGGATCGCGCCCGCTGGCGCGGGCAGGAGTTGGCGGTAACCATCGAATGGGACGCCGCGCGCGTGCGTGTCCTGTCCATCACGCCGGAAGGCGAAGCCTGCGACCTCTACACCGGGCGGCGCTTTCCCATTGGCGGGGAGCGCTTTGGCCCGTCGTACTGGTTCCTGCCTGTCCTGTCGGTGAAGCCCGCGTGAGGCTAGACCCGCTCCCGTGCATCTGAGGCGGCGCGGGCCGCCTCGCGTGCCTCGAAGGCTTCGCGGCCTATGGCGAGTTCGATGAAACGCCCGTCCGCCGTCTGGATGGGGATGAAAACCGTGTCGCCGGAGAGCGTGACAGGCTTCCGCGCCTTCCGCCGATGGCGGACATACCCAAGCCCGCCCGCCAGCACGACAAGCCCAACCGCCCACATGAGCGCCTCCATAGCCTTACCCCTTTCGCCCCAAATGCGGATAACCTAGGCGGAACGCGGCAACCGCTCAAGTAATCATGCGCGCATACCTCCAACCGTGGAAACTGGCGACGTTCGCCGTCGGCATGGCCTGGCTCTTTTGGGGCGCGTGGGCGGGCATCGCCCCGGATTGGGATTACGGCATCAGCCTCATCATGGGGCTGTGGGCCTACGTGACCGCCCCGTGGGCGGTGCGTGTGTTCTGGCGGCGGGCGTGGCGGTTGATGCCCCTGGCCCTGCTCGCCGGGTACCTTGGCGTGGATGGGTGGTACTGGCTCTACTGGAGCCTGACGGACCCCGCCGCGCTGTTCATGCGTTCGGCAAACGCGCCCGCTTCCACCACACTGTACCGGCTGGCTGGGTTTGTGTGGCTGCACAATGGGACATTGCGGGAGCTGGTCGGGAAACGGGGCGTGCAAGGGTGACACCCGCCCCGCGATTGGCTCGCCGCGCTACCCCAGCGCTACCCAGCCGCGAAACGAGGCCGGGGCAAGCTCGAAGCGAATCCCGAAAGTTCGACTAAGTGATTGATTTTATTGGTGCCCGGAGCGGGGGTCGAACCCGCATAGCCTTGCGGCTGAGGGATTTTAAGTCCCTTGCGTATACCGATTTCGCCATCCGGGCAGGAAGGAGTGGCATGCTAGCACGACCACCAGGACATCGCACCGCAGGCCCCGCCCCCCTCCCTCAACCGGGATCGGCCATGCGTGCAAAGGGATCCAGCGTGCCCGACCAAACCAAACCTGCACGAAATGCCCACCCACCTCATTGACCAGAGACGGTGTCTCGTCTCTGTCCATGCTCACAGATCGAAGCTGACCCCGAAGCTGGCAAACAGAACATCAGAACGTCCGCCATCGAACTTGGGGACATAGGTGACTTCAAACTGGAACCAGTCCTTCTGAATCCCGAGGATGGGCAAAGCGAAGATGGTGAGATTCCCATCATTCAGGTCTTTGCGATGGATGACACCCGCGATAAGGCTTGCATCAAGGTTGAACCCGGCGCCTAACGGCCAGCGCCGCATGAAACCAGCTGTGAGATAGGTGTCATGATTGTCATGCGAATCGCGGATAACGCCTGCACGGGCCGTGTAGTAATACGAGTCAAAGGCCGGCCGGGCGTAAGTGAGGGCAAACATGGGGTGTTCGTCCCTGTAAGTCCTGTTTGGCTTGGGCTTGAAGTGATGCGAGACGCCATCCACCATGATGGTCAGCTCCGAGGGTGGCTGATCGTCCTCGGCCAGAACAGGCGGAGCGATCACAAGGAGAACAGTCTGCAAGAGAACCAGGCCGGCTGAGCCAGCAGCTGACCACGGAAGAACGGGTTCGTGCCTGTACATGACAGCACCCCCTTCTCGCTATATAGGGACTACGTTTCTCCCTTGCGTTGTTCTCTCCGTTGCTGAGCTCTCTCCCGGGCTTAGTTATCTCCCCCGCTTACCACCAAACATAGCGGCTTTTCGGCGCTTTGCTGTCTGGTGCAATCGAAGGCGTAGCGGTACGAGGTGGGCGTATAGAATCCTGCATTGAGCTGGGTGGTACGGATCAGTTCCCGCTTGAAGCGCACGAACAGCGCCTCATCGACCTCTCCCGGATCCTGCCAGAACTCATCCAGCGGCTTCGTGCTCACCAGACCCGGCACGTCGTAAACCGCTTCCCCGAGGATCTTGACCGGGGCCTTGTGGAAGAAAGCCGACAGGCCCACGGTGCTGTTGATGGTGACCACCCCAAGCGCCTGCTTCTGCAGCGTGGGCAGATGGCCGTCATGCACATAGATCAAGCGATCGCCAAGGCCATGCTGGTCGGCCAGCTCACGAATGAGCCGGGTGTAATTCGTGTAGCCCCGGTCCATCGGATGATGCTTGAGCACCAGCGAGCATTCCCGCGGGGCATCGCAGGCAAAGGACTCCACGACCTCCCGGATGAAGGCCTCCACCGACTCGAAGCGGCTGTGAAACCGCACCTGGCTGTCGTTATGCACCTGCAGCGGCACCAGGAAAAAGCGCTTATGCATCGAAGGGCTGGCGAGCCATCGCAGGGTGCGCCGCTCGGTGAGAGCAAACATCTTTTTCCGCCAGCCCGAACGCAGCCATGCCCCACCCTCGGTCAGCGGATTGAGAGGCCGATGATGCTGGTAGGCGGGATAACGCCGGCGCCTGAAGAACGCGGCCAGGTAATAGGCCATGGCATAAGCCGCGGCACGGTAGAAGCGGTGATCGACCGGGCGCGGCTCGGGTCTGGGAGGCATCGGCAGGGAACGGTAATCCTCGGGGTTGCGGGAAGTCAGCGAATTCCCGTTTACCCCGTGCCGCTCAAGTGTGATGTAGTCCGGACGGAGGTAGCCCTCCTCGAACACATACACGGCCACACCCAGACGGTCGGCCACGTGCCAGGCCTCACGATGGTAGTGCCGCCACTCGCCGAACAGGGCGATGGCCTGGATGCGGTGATCGCTGATATAGCGCTCGACCCACCCCGCCCACTCCTCGGGCGTGCCCGTGTAGTGCTCGGCAGGCTGTCGGCGGTAGAAGAAGTCATCCCCGCCGTTGAAATGGATCTTGAAGACCGTGTGACCGGACGAATCCAGGAAATTGGCCAGATGGGAGAAAAAGGGTCCCACAGGCCCTTGAAGCAGCAAAATCCTTGAATGGGAAAGAAGTTGCCTCAAGGCGTAGCAGCCGACCGTGGCCGATGGCGTTTCACTCATGCTCGATATTCCAAAACGCTGTCCAGTCCATACCGATTCGATGTTCCCATAATTCTGTTAAAAGCAAAGCCTTACCGTAGGCGCCAGGCATCCCAGACGCCTTGCGCAAATGATGTCCACTTCCGCCACTGGCGTCGCACGCCGCTCAGGCTCGGCGGGCTCATGCCCCGTTCACGCTGCTCGACCAGCCGATCAAGCACCGTCTCGCACTCCACGAAACCGCCCGCCCGCGCATCCCAGTAGCGTGGATAGAGCAACAGGGCTCCCGCCACCAGTTCATCAAGGCTCAAACGACGTGTCCGTCGGGCCAGCGCGGCGTGATCCTCGGTCAGCCCCCAGCCCGCATAGAACGGCGCGCCATAAGTCACTACCCGCTTGCCCCGCAACAGTGCGTCGAAGCCGGTCAGCGAGGTCATGGTATGCACCTCGTCGCAAGCCTCGATGCAGCGGATCACGCTCGCGCGGGTTTCCACGTGGTCGCACAACGCATGCAGATGCTCCACCGCCACCCGGCCGTTGCGGTTGCGCGCCAGCACGTCGGGGTGCGGCTTGTAGATGATGAAGGCCCCGGGGTGTTCCTCGCGTACCGCGCCCAGCAGGCCGGCATTGGTACGCACCTCGCCCGCGCCCTTGAGGATGGAGGCGTCGTCCTCCACCTGACCGGGCACCAGGATCACCCGCCGCCCATCGGTCTCGAGCCGCAAGGGCGCATCCTGCTCCACGTTGTACTTGGTGATCCGCTCGGCATCGAGCCGCTCGCGCACCTTCCGGGCGCGTTCGAGCAGCTCCGAGGTGAAATCCGTGTGGTTCAAAAGATGCTCAAGATCGCTATCTCCCGAAGGATCGAAATAGATCCCGCGCCGATCGAACACCAGCGACATCGGCGGGATGAAGTCCGCGCCCAGCCCCACCGAGCGCAGGAAACCATCCTCCACCCGCACAAGGTCCAGGCCCAGCTCATCCGCCAGCACCCGCAGCTCCGGCGTATCCTTCTGCCCCCACACCGCCATCCGGTCCGCCGGGCCGACCCCCCTCGCCCGCGCATGGGCCGCCGAGCGCGCGAACACCAACCGCACCCCTTCGCCGAAGAAGGGGCGCACATGGGCATGCTTCCAGTAGCGGAAGCCGAAGCAGAACACCCGGCCGGACCAGGCCGCGGTTCCCCCCCGGACGGAGGCATCAATGTTTTGGTTCGTGGGCAAATCCAGAATTCCTTGGCAGAAATGGTGTCATGACAACGTGAATAAGGATGTAGGAGCGGGCTTGCTCGCGAACAGAAGCCCCTTCCCGAGCGAGCCCCGTAGCGTAGCCATCCAGTCCGTAGCCCGGATGCAGCGAAAGCGGAATCCGGGGAGAGTCACCCGGATTGCAGTGCGTTCCATCCGGGTTACAGGTTCTTGCAAATCCAAAATCCCATTCCATAATGAATTGTAATGACAAAGTCATTGCGCATGCCAAGCCCTACAAAACATCCTGAGGTCAAATCCGGCTATGCCCACCGTGAACAGCACCAAGCGGGAAACCCTGAATATCCGCATCAAACCGGAAGTCAGGAACCTGATCGACCAAGCCGCCAAGTCGCGTGGCAAAAATCGCACAGACTTCATCCTGAATGCCGCCTGCCAGGCAGCCGAAGAAGCCCTGCTCGACCAAGTCATCTTTATGGCCGACCCCAAGGCCTATGCCGATTTCATCGCGCGTCTGGACAGCCCCCCAGCGCCCAATGAACAACTGCGCAAAACCATGCAGGCAGGCGCGCCTTGGGACAAGGCATGAAGCTGACGGCTCCCGCGCCTCTGACGGAGCATCACGATCTGGCAAGCTTCACCTGCGGCCAGGACAGTCTCGATACCTGGCTCAAACGCCGTGCCTTGAACAATCAACGCACAGGCGCATCGCGGGTGTTCGTCGTCTGCGACGAAGAGCGTGTCGTGGCGTACTACGCACTCGCCTCCGGCGCAGTCGCCATGGATCATGCCCCTGGCCGCTTCCGACGCAACATGCCGGATCCCATCCCGGTCGTCGTGCTTGGCCGCATTGCCGTGGATCAAGCCTATCAGGGCCAGGGCCTTGGTCGCGCCATGATCCAGGACGCCGGACGCCGGGTCATTCATGCCGCCGATACCATAGGCATCCGTGGCGTCATCGTCCATGCCTTATCAGACGAAGCCAGAACATTCTATGAGCGCGTCGGGTTCGAACCCTCCATGCTGGACTCAATGACCCTCCTGATCACGCTTCCCGACCTGAAGGCAGCCTTGGGTATCTGACACGTGACGAGCAGGATATGGAAAAGGAGCTTCCTGTCGGCTTGAACTGCCAGATCCTGTAGCCCGGATGCAGCAAAAGCGGAATCCGGGGGAGTCCCCCGGATTGCACTGCGTTCCATCCGGGCTACAGATTCTCTGTAGGAGCGAGCTTGCTCGCGAACAGAAGCCCCTTCCCGAGCGAGCCCCTTAGCGTAGCCATCCAGTCCGTAGCCCGGATGCAGCAAAAGCGGAATCCAGGGGAAAATCTCCCGGATTGCAGTGCGTTCCATCCGGGCTACACGCTCTTTGCAGGCGCGGACCTTGGGCCGCGAAGAAGCGCCCTATCGCGACCCAAGGTCCGCTCCTACTGATTTGTTCAGCGCTTCCCTAAAGCCAGTTTTCAACCTTCAGTCCTGGTACACGTGAAAACTCGCTCACATTCGCCGTTACAAGGACAGTTTGTGTGGCAAGGGCGTGTGCCGCGATCAGCATGTCATTCGGCCCGATGGGTGTGCCGGCCCGCTCAAGGTGAAGGCGAAGCTTCCCATACTCATCGTCGGCGGGTGCATCGAAGGGAAGCACGTCCATGGCCGAAAGAATGGTATCGACCTGTGCGATGAGCCGTTCAGAGCCTTTTTTTGCCGCGCCGAAGCGCAGCTCACAGGCCACGATCATGGAGGTGCAGACCGCGTTCTCTCCAACGCGGGTGATGCCTTGAGCAATCGCCCCCTGAGGGTGGCGCACCAGGTCCGACAGGATATGGGTATCAAGCAGGAAACGGGGCGCCGTCATAGTTCCACGTCATCCAACGGGAGCATGCCTTCATCGACATCCGGGAACGGTTCATCCAGCGTGGGCAAGGTTGCCAATATGGTGAGCAGGCCTTTTTTCTTGATCGGCTCGATCACCAGCCGATCATCCTCCCGGCGGATGATGGCCTCGTCCGTATCCAGTTCGAACTCGCGCGGAATGCGGATCGCCTGGTTACGGCCGTTGCGGAACAAGCGGACATGTCGTTCTGAGTGCATTGGGAGAAACCTCTTGATAGGCATATGCAAGAGCCTATGCCTGGGTTGGTGGAGGCGTCAAGGCCAGTGTGGGCCGTCGGCTTGCGCCTGCTTGGGTCCTCACTCCCAGAACCTCACCATCCGTTTCTGCCGGGCGATGAACTCGGCCACATCGAAGAAAGTGCCTGGCTCACCCGTCTCCGGCTTGATGTAACGGGCGTACTGCAGATACGCCGCCGCCACCAGCTCCACCAGTGAGCGCCTGGCCGTGCGGCGTTCGCACTCCAGGCGGTCATCCGTCAGTCCCCAGCCGGCGTAGAACGGCATGCCGAAGCAGGTCACCGGCTTGCCCAGCAGCAGGGCATCGAAACCCATCTGCGAGGTGACCACGTAGACCCGGTCGAAATGCTTGAGCAGGGCATGCGGATGCCAGTTCTCCACCATCCAGCGGACATCCGTTCGGCTTCGGGCTGCATCCAGACAGCCCTTCTTCTTGCCCGCGAGCACATCCGGATGCGTCTTCACCCACACCTCGGCGCCCGGATTCTCGCGCACGGCGGCATCCAGCATCTCGACAAACGTCGCCTCGCTGGCCAGGCCATAGTGGATCGATGCATCGCCCGCGGTCTGGTCCACAACCAAGACTCGACCAGCCCGGCCATCGTCATCGCGGATACGGGGCAATCCTGCCACGCTCCCCTCGGGCCAGCTTCGCTGTCCAGCACCGTTCCCGACGGTGCTTGTAGGAGCGAAGCGACGTGGCGTTCCATCCCCCGCATGGATTGCTTCGCTCCGCTCGCAATGACGTGAGGTTGCATCCGAATCGAGGCGGTCAAACCACCCCTCCGGCACCTCCCGCCCCACGTTGTACTTGCTCAACCCCTCCCGCCGGATCACCTCCAGCGCCCGTTCGGCCTCCGCCAGCAGCTCCGGCGTGAAGTCCCCGGCATTCAGCAGGTTCTCCAGCCGCGAAGGGCGGGTGGCATCGTAGTAAATGCCGACATCATCCACGACCAAAGAAAGCGGCGGTGAGCCAGAAACACCGAGCCCATAGGAGCGAAGCAGACCATCCTCAAGCGCAAGGTAAGGCAGCCCCTTGTCAGCGGCATAAGCGCGTGCGGACATCGCCGTCGGCCGAAGCCCCCAGCCTATGACCGCATCTACAGGGACGGGAAAGCGCCTCCATACCCGCGACACCACAGGGGCATGGAGAAACACCTCAAGGTAAGGAATGCGGAGAATGCCTCGGGAAAATGCATATAAGATCAAAGAACTAGATGTCCTTGCGATATGTTGGCAGTTCGTGTGGTTTGTAGCCCGATGCGCTGAGATCTTCCATAAACTGGAAGACGTTACCAACATGAAAGGTTTCAATGTCTTTGATGGAATATTCCCACCATTTCGATCTTAGAAGGGATCGAATCACAGCTTTGCTGAACCGGTAAGATATGACGCGCGCCGGTACGCCGCCAATAACCGCATACGGAGGAACGCTCTTGGTTACAACGGCGTTGGCGCCGACAACTGCGCCAGTGCCGATGGTTATTCCAGGCATAAGAACCGCCCCGTCGCCTATCCATACATCGCTCTGTATAAGTACGGTGCAGTTAGATTTCGGGAGATGATTAATGTGATCTAGTTCCTCGGTGGTATAGGGGCGCTTGGTCTCGGCGAGTGAGCGCAAAACGGGCGACGTTGAAATCCCTGTCATAGTGTGTGCTCCGGCACCAATGGTTACACGTCGTCCAATCGAGCAGAAGCGCCCAATAAATACTCTGCCTCGGATGTAGCCGCCGCTGTTCATATAACTATGTGCCCCGATGAAGGATGCTTCTTCCTTACTGAATATGAGGGTGTTGGACTCCATGCGTGCGCCCTCCTCGAACATAAGGAAGGGCGAGGCTTTCGGTCCTGGCGGTGTTTGATTTCCTCCTTCGGATAGTAGGACAGATTGGTTGTAGAGATCGCCAGTCATGAAGGACTCTATTTTATTCTCGAGAGACATGGTTGGTTCTCAATCGCTGCCAAACAAATCGCGGGTATAGACCTTGTCCACCACGTCCCGCAGGTTGTTTGTCAGCCGGTTGGCGACGATCACGTTCGAGATTTGCTTGAACTCCTTCAGATCGCGGATCACGCGCGAATGGAAGAATTCGTCCTCCTTCAGCACAGGCTCGTAGACCACCACCTCGATGCCCTTGGCCTTGATCCGCTTCATGATCCCCTGGATGGATGAGGCGCGGAAATTGTCCGAGCCGCTCTTCATGATGAGGCGGTAGATACCCACGACCTTGTTGGTCTTTTCCCCCTCACCCCAGCCCTCTCCCCGCAGGGGCGAGGGGGCTGAAAGCCGGCGGATGATCGAGTCCGCGATGAAGTCCTTGCGGGTGGTGTTGGCTTCGACGATGGCGTGGATGAGGTTCTGCGGCACGTCGCGGTAGTTGGCGAGCAGCTGCTTGGTGTCCTTGGGCAGGCAATAGCCGCCGTAGCCGAAGGACGGGTTGTTGTAGTGGCTGCCGATGCGCGGATCGAGGCCGACGCCCTGGATGATCTGGCGAGTGTCCAGGCCGTGGGTCTCGGCGTAGGTGTCCAGCTCGTTGAAGTAGGCCACCCGCATCGCAAGGTAGGTGTTGGCGAACAGCTTGATCGCCTCGGCCTCGGTCGGGTGGGTGAACAGGACCGGGACGCCTTCCTTCCTCGCCCCTTGCACCAGCAGTTGGGCGAAGCGCTCGGCTCGTCCTGTCCTCGCACCCTTGGTGCCTCCATGCCCCAAGCCTCCTTCGGAGGGGAGGCGCTCGGAGCGCTCGGATGGGTCTATATCGCCGACGATGATGCGTGAAGGATAGAGGTTGTCGTGCAGGGCCTTGCCTTCGCGCAGGAATTCGGGCGAGAAGAGAATGCTCTCGGTGCCCAGTTCCTGCTTGATGCGCGCGGTGTAACCGACCGGAACGGTGGATTTGATGACCATGACCGCGTTCGGATTGATGGCCTTCACGTCGCGAATCACCGCCTCGACCGAGCCGGTATT
>JBFMFB010000048.1:0-11237 GCA_040752115.1 Pseudomonadota bacterium
CTACGAAGTTTTCGCCAAAGGCTGGCTGGACGGACTGGCCGCCTGGGGGCGCCCGGTAGACGTGCAGGTCATGCCAGACGGCGCGCTGCTGGTATCGGACGACAAGGCCGGCGCGATTTACCGGATCGGTTACCGGTAGGCTGAAACTGCGATTAACCACGAATGACACGAATAGGCACGAATGAACACGAATGGGAATAAGCGATCCAATGTCTGGAGTATTAACGACGATGGCATGAATATTGGAAATTCCATGATTATTCGTGTCCATTCGTGAACATTCGTGTGAATTCGTGGTTAATCGTTTTTTCAAGGATAAAAAATCATCGTGCCCGACGAAGACCTCTCCCGCCTCAGGATCGACCGCTCCGGCAACGCGCCGGCAAGCGCGCGTCCCGCGTCCCGCAGCTGGCTGCGGCCGGCCCTGGTCGCGGCGGCTGCGCTGATCGGCGTGGCCATCTTTTTCGGCATCGGGGAACAGGCGCAAACGGTGGAAACGGCCCGCGTCGGCAGGGCCTATCCGTCGCAGGGCGTTGCCCTGCTCAACGCCGCGGGTTACGTGGTGGCGCAGCGCAAGGCGGCAGTCGCCTCGAAGGGTACGGGACGGCTGGAATGGCTGGGGGTGCGGGAAGGCAGCGTGGCGAAGAAAGACGAGGTAATCGCGCGGCTGGAGAACAACGACGTGATGGCAAGCCAGGAGCAGGCGGCGGCCTCCGTCCGCGTCGCCCGCGCCAACCGCGCCCAGGCCGAGGCGGAACTGCGTGATGCGGCATCCGCCCTGCAACGCGCGCGGGAACTTGCGGCTCGGGAATTTCTGTCGCCCTCGGCCCTGGATGCAGCGGTTGCGCGCCACGACAAGGCGCTGGCGGCGGTCAACAGCCAGAAATCCGCGCTTGCTGCGGCGCAGGCCGCACTGGATGCGGCCAGGGTCGCAGTTTCCTATACGCAGATTCGGGCGCCGTTCGACGGCGTGGTGCTGTCCAAACACGCCAACGTGGGCGACGTCATCACGCCCTTCACTTCGGCCACCGATGCCAAAGGCGCGGTGGTCACCATGGCCGACATGAGCACGCTGGAAGTGGAAGCCGACGTATCCGAATCGAACCTGCTGAAAGTGAAAGTCGGCCAGCCCTGCGAAATCCAGCTCGACGCCATCCCAGAAGAACGGTTTCGCGGCGTGGTGCAAAGCATCGTGCCGACCGTCGACCGCTCCAAGGCGACCGTCATGGTGAAGATCCGCTTTGTCGACCAGGACGCCCGCATCCTGCCGGAAATGAGCGCCAAGGCGGCCTTCCTCTCGCGGCCGATTGCGGACCGGGAACGCAAGCCGCTGACGGCGGTCAACGCAGCGGCGATCGTGAGCCGAAAGGGCGAAAGCGTGGTATTCCGGGTCGAAGCCGGGCGCGCGCGTCGAGTGAAGGTGACGACCGGAGAGCGCATCGGCGACATGCTGGAAATCCGCCAGGGGCTGGCGTTCGGCGACACGGTCGTACTCAAGCCCTCGCCGAAGATCGAAGACGGCGACAAGATCAGGGTGGCGGAGAAATAGTTCATGTTTCATGTACGGTGCAATAAGCAAAGCGCATTGCACCGGCCCGCAATCATTCGGCGCAATGCGCTGCGCTTATTGACGCCCTACGCCGAGGATGCCGAACATTCATGACACGCCCCATCGTCGAAATCCGCAATCTCAGCAAATCCTACCGGCGCGGCGACCAGGTCGTGCCGGTGCTGAACGACATCAGTTTCGATGTCGCTACGGGCGAATTCCTCGGCCTGATGGGGCCGTCCGGCTCGGGGAAAAGCACGCTGCTGAATCTAATCGCCGGCATCGACAAGCCCGACTCGGGCACCCTGCGCGTGGCCGGCGCAGACATCACCGAATTGCCCGAAGCCGCCCTGGCGCAGTGGCGGGCGGCGAACGTCGGCTTCATTTTCCAGTTCTACAACCTGATGCCGGTGCTGAGCGCGTTCGAGAACGTCGATCTGCCCCTGCTGCTGACCGGTCTGTCGAAAAAAGAGCGCCGCGAGCGGGTCGAGCTGGCGCTGCGCATGGTCGGGCTGGAAGACCGCATGGATCACCGCCCTTCCGAGCTGTCCGGCGGTCAACAGCAGCGCGTAGCGATCGCCCGCGCCATCATCACCGACCCCGCCATCGTGGTGGCGGACGAGCCGACCGGCGACCTCGACCGCATTTCGGCGGAAGAAATCCTGCGCCTGCTGGACCGCCTCAACCGCGAAATGGGCAAGACCATCATCATGGTCACGCACGACCCGCGCGCGGCGGCCAAGGCGCATTCGATCCGGCATCTGGAAAAAGGCGAACTGACGGATGCGGAAGCAGTGGCGCATTGACCCAGGCACGACGCTCCGGCCTCCCCCTTTGCAAAAGGGGGATCGAGGGGGATTCAAGCGGCCGCCGGAATCCCCCCTGCCCCCCTTTTCCAAAGGGGGGTGATGGCGGTGGTTGAACCAGGAGCGCACCGATGTTCCTCCTCAAACTGATCCTCCGCAACGCCATGCGCCACAAGCTGCGCACCGGATTGACCGCGCTCGGCATGGTAGTGGCGATCCTGGCGTTCGGCCTGCTGCATACCGTGGTCGATGCCTGGTACGCGGGCGCCAAGGCCTCGTCCTCCGCCCGCCTGGTGACGCGCAACGCCATTTCGCTGGTGTTCCCGCTGCCCATCGCCTACAAGCAGAAGATCCGCCAGATCGAAGGCGTGCGTGCGATTTCCCATGCCAACTGGTTTGGTGGGGTGTACATTTCGGAGAAGAACTTCTTTCCCCAGTTTGCCGTGGATGCGCCGACCTACTTCGACCTGTACCCGGAATTCGTGCTGCCGGAAGAGCAGAAATCGGCCTTTCTCCATGACCGCCAGGGCGCGGTGGTGGGCAGGAAGCTGGCGGAGCAGTACGGCTGGAAGATCGGCGACACGGTGCCGCTGCGCGGCACTATCTTTCCCGGCACCTGGACCTTCGTGGTGCGCGGCATTTACCAGGGCATCGACCGCAAGACCGACGAGTCGCAGTTCTTCTTCCAGTGGGACTACCTCAACGAAACGTTGAAGAAGAATGCGCCGCGCCGGGCCAGTTCGGTCGGGCTGTTTCTGGTCCAGCTGGAGCATCCGGAACAAGCCGCCGAGGTTTCCGCCGCCATCGACGCCACCTTCAGGAATTCGCTGGCGGAAACCCTGACGGAAACGGAGAAGGCCTTCCAGCTCGGCTTCGTCTCGATGACCGAAGCCATCCTGGTGGCGATCCAGGTGGTGTCGCTGGTGGTGATCGTCATCATCCTGGCGGTGATGGCCAACACCATAGCGATGACCGCCCGCGAGCGCGTCGCCGAATACGCCACCCTCAAGGCGCTGGGTTTCCCCCCCTCCTTCGTGGCGAGACTGATCTTCGGCGAATCGCTGGCGATCGCGTGCGCCGGCTGCGCGGGGGCGATCGCCCTGACTTTCCCGCTCGCCCGTGCCTTCGGCGATGCCATGGGCTCGCTGTTCCCGGTGTTCTATGTTTCGATGGAAACTGTCTTCATGCAGATCGGCGCGGCGCTGCTGGTCGGCGCGGTCGCGGCCATCATTCCGTCGTGGCGCGCGGCACGGCTGAATGTCGTCGATGGTTTGAGGAATATCGGCTGATGCGCATCCCCCTCTCCTACACCGTGCGAAACCTGGCTGCGCGCCGCCTGACCTCCGCGCTGACCGCGGCCGGGATGGCGCTGGTGGTGTTCGTCTTCGCCACCGTGCTGATGCTCTCGGAGGGGCTGAAACAGACCCTGGTGGACACCGGCTCTTACGACAACGTCGTCACTATCCGCCGCGGCTCGCAGACGGAAATCCAGAGCGGCATCGAACGCCGCCACGCGGCGATCGTCGAAAGCCTGCCCGGCGTCGCGCTGGGACCCGATGGCGCCCGCCTGGTCTCCAAGGAAATGGTCGTGCTAATCAACCTGACCAAACGCGGCAGCACCAAGCCCGCCAACGTCGTCATTCGCGGCATGTCGCCGACCGGCCTGCTGCTCCGCCCCCAGGTGCGCATGGTCGAGGGGCGCATGTTCAGCCCCGGCTCATCCGAGATCGTGGCCGGCCGCCACATTGCCGAACGCTTCAGCGGCGGCGGCCTGGGCGAGACGCTGCATTTCGGCATGCGCGACTGGACCGTGGTCGGCATCTTCGACGCCGGCAACAGCGGCTTCGACTCGGAGATCTGGGGCGACGCCGAGCAGTTGATGCAGGCTTTCCGCCGGCCGGTGTATTCCTCGGTCATCCTGCGCCTGTCCGATCCGGCGGGCTTCGACGCGCTGAAACTGGCGATCGAGAACGACCCGCGGCTGACGCTGGAATCCAAGCGCGAATCGCGCTTCTATGCCGACCAGTCGGAAACGCTGGCGCGCTTCATCCACATCCTGGGCATGGCGCTGAGCATCATCTTCTCCGTCGGCGCGGTGATCGGCGCCATGATCACCATGTATGCCTCGGTCGCCAACCGCACCACGGAGATCGGCACGCTGCGCGCCCTCGGCTTCGGCCGCGCCGGCATCCTCGGCGCCTTCCTGCTCGAATCGCTGCTGCTCGGCGCGATCGGCGGCATCGCGGGGCTGGTGTTCGCCTCCTTCATGCAGTTCGTCACCATTTCCACGATGAACTGGCAAACCTTCGCGGAACTCGCCTTCAGCTTCAAGCTCAGCCCCGTCATCGTCGCCGAATCGCTGCTGTTCGCGCTTGCCATGGGCCTGGCCGGCGGCTTCCTGCCCGCCGTGCGCGCCGCGCGCATGAATATCGTGGATGCCTTGCGAGCGGTATAGTGCAATCGAGCCCAAGAACCTTTAACCACGAATGGCACGAATGAAAGTTCGTAGGCTGGGGTAAGCGCAGCGCACCCCAGCAGGAACGGCCGAATCGCTGGGGTTCGGTTTCCTCACCCCAGCCTACTGAACCTTGGAGGAGCAACCATGCAAGCCGAAAAAATCGAAGTCGTGCAGGGCGACATCACCACCCTGCAGGTGGACGCCGTCGTCAACGCCGCCAACAACTCGCTGCTCGGCGGGGGCGGCGTGGACGGTGCCATTCATCGTGCCGCCGGGCCCCATTTGCTGGAGGAATGCCGCGGGCTCCACGGCTGCGAAACCGGCCAGGCCAAGATCACCAGGGGCTACGACCTGCCGGCGAAATGGGTGATCCACACCGTTGGTCCCGTCTGGCGCGGCGGCGGACACAACGAACCGGAACTGCTCGCGCAGTGCTACCGCAGCAGCCTGGCCCTGGCGGCGCAGCACGGCATCCGGACCATCGCCTTTCCCGCCATCAGCACCGGGGTTTACGGCTACCCGCTGGAAGCGGCGACCCGCATCGCCGTGGCGGAAACCCGGCGCTTCCTGGAGGCCCACGACTCGATCAGGCGGGTGATTTTCGTCTGCCACGGGCACGCGGCCTGCCAAACTTACCTCAGCGCCATGCGCGAGATCGTGGGAAAATAGCCGGCGCACTTTTCCCGTAACATCGACGATATTCACGCTGATATTCACGCTTCGCAACCATGACGACCATCGATTTTCGCAGACCCAACACCATCGGCACGGAACAAGCGCGGGAGGCCGTGGAAGCCATCGCCAGGGAGCTCCGGCACAAGCTGGATATCCGCTATCAGTGGCACGGCAACGTGCTGGAATTCGACCGCCCCGGCGCCGACGGAACGATCCGCCTCACCGACCACGAAGTGCGCTTCGAAGCCCGGCTCGGCCTGCTGCTGCGGCCGCTGAAAGGCGTGATCGAAAGCGAAGTCGAAGCGTATTTCGACAAATATTTCGGCAAGGGATGAGCCATGTTCGGCCTGTTCAGCAGCAAACCCATGCTTGACGAAGGCAGCACCCGCTGGCTGTTCGAGGCTTACGCCTGGGCGCTCGGGAACTTCGGCAGCGACATCTTCCATGAAGACACCATCCTGGTCACGCCCACCGACCGCCATTTTCCGGGCAGGGCCGATTCGGCGGAAGAAATGGCGGTAACGGCCTTCAGGCGGGTGGCGGCCTATGCGAATATGCAGACCTGGCCGTGCGAGCTGGTGCCGCTTGCTCCCGGCGCGAGCTTGCTCGCCCCTCCCTCGATTGCGGCCAGCGGCGCTCCGAGAGGGCCGGCCGCCATCGTGTCGCTTGCCGGAGAGACGAAAAACCTTGCCATTGCATTCGACCCCGGACACATCAGACAGCCGCATGTGTTGATCGCGACATTCGCGCAGCAACTCGCTTACCACCTGGGCCGAACGGCGACGGAAGGCCCGCCGGGCGGCGAAGAGCTACGCGGACCGGCATCGGACCTGCTGGCGGTATTCATGGGTTTTGGCCTGTTCCTGGCGAACAGCGCGCTGACGGTCTGCCGGGGCGGATGCTCGGGCTGCGGCACGTCGGTGCAGTCTCTGGGATACCTCACCGAGGATGAGTTCGCCTACGCCCTGGCGATATTCTGCGCGCTGAAAAATATTCCGGGCGAGGAAGCCGAGGCGCATCTGAAAAAAACGCTGCGCCCCTCTTACCGAAAGGCCGTCAAGGAAATCGGGAAGACCGGGGCGGAAGACATCCTCCGGCTTGGCAAACTCGACCGCCCGTTAAAACCGGCAAAGGCGTGAACGTCATCCGGCTAGCACCTGATCAGGGAGCGGGCATACTCCGACAGACGCCTGATCTCCGCCGTGCCGGTCACTTCCTGCTGAGCGACGCCCGGCCCGTGCTCCGCATTCAGGCGTCGCTTGTAGCTGAGGAAGAAGCGCTCGAAGAGGTCGCCGCCGTAAATGCCGGCCGCATACAGCTCGTCGCTTTCCGGCTCGTATTCCAGGCGGACGGAAGCGAGCGGCTGCGGCGCCGGGCCGGACAGCACCTTCGCCCCCTGGGCCGGGTCGTAAACGCTGCGATGGACGCAGCAGACGATGGCCCCGGATCGGCCCGCCACATTGCTATGGCCGCTTGAGTAAGTGATCGCGCTGGCGGCCTTGTCGGGATAAGCCAGGCGATGGGCGCAGATGGCGGAGAAGGCCACGACCTCCCCGTTCCTGCCCACCCCTCCGGGCCAGACATAGCGCTCCTGTTCGGCCGTGGACAAGGAAACATCCTTCGCCGACGGCTGCCCGAGATGGATGAGAAAGCACGGCGTGCCCTTGTAGGGGTAGTGGAACACGTAGGCCTCGTCGGAGGCGAGGCGGCTCGCCTTGACCGCCTGCCCTGCCCCGTCCGTAAGCTTCACTCTCGCATAACGGTTGAGCCCGGCGGCATGCAGCCGCCCGGCACGCGCCTGCAACCCGGCCAGCGCGGCCGAAGCGCCGCAAATCTTGATGAAATGTCGTCTATCCATGAACAAAGCCCCTCGCCCTCGACAGCCTGCGCAAATGTACCGACTGCTCGGGGTTGACGCACCTCTCCGGCAGCAAACCGAGAGAACCCCGTTGTGCGGAATCCGGTTCGTTCAAAAACATAAGAGCCGGAATCGTGAGTAAAGTATACTATTGGCGCGGTTGGGCAGCCCAACCACTTATTCCAACCATGCGTCGCCATTCCAGAGCGGGCGCAGGTTTCAGGGATACCAGGACGACCAGACTGCCTTGCCCACACCCCGTCGAAAATTTACGTCAAATTTTGGATTCTGCTCATGAAGACAGGTGACTACGATCCCCTTGCGGCTTATTCCACACCTACTATGACGGAAAGAATGCGTGCGTTCGTCGCAAACAGAGACGCCATGATCAGTCTGGCACTGGCTCTGCTCCTGATCGCAGCAACCGCACTCCTGTACGGGCGCTCCCTGCAGAATCCTTTGATATTCGATGACAAGCCTTTTTTCGTCGAAACCACATTGAAGCAATATGGGGCATCCATCTTTCAATTCAATTTACGCTGGTTTTCATCGGCATCTTTCGGCTGGACGTATAACCTGTTTGGCCTGAACTGGTTCTGGTTCCGGCTGGGCAATGTCGGCTTGCACGCCCTGACCGCCATCCTTCTTTTTGCATTCTTTTACCGCCTGCTCGTCATCGTATCGCAGCCGCAGCATTCTGTTCCCCTCGCTGATAAAAACCATCTCCGCTGGCTGGCTTTTTTTGCCGCGCTCATTTTTGCGCTGCACCCGATTGCGGTATACGGCGTTGCATATCTCGTTGAGCGCAGCATCGTCATGGCAACGCTTTTCAGCATTGCCGCTCTCCTTTGCTACCTGGAAGGGCTGACCAGGGAAAACCAGAAATGGCTCCTCGCCTCAACGCTCTTCTATTTTCTGGCTGTATTCTCCAAAGAACACAGCGTCATGCTCCCCGGCGTCGCGATTGCGCTGACGCTTCTTCTGCGGAAACCGTCGCTTTCTTTGATGCGCCAGTTATGGGTGCCATATTTGCTCTTTGTCGTAATCGGCGCATTGATCGTCCTGCGCTCCAAGGGCGTGCTCGGCTCGCCCTACGAGCCCTTTGCGGCCGAGATGATGGCGGGAATGAGCGAGCAGCAGAACAACATCAGCCTGGAGCATGCCTATCCGTTGAGCGTCATCACCCAGGCATTCCTGTTCTTCAAATACCTCGTGCTCTGGATCGTGCCCTACAGCGGCTGGATCTCGATCGATATCCGCCAGCCTTTCGCCACGCGCGTCCTCTCGTGGCCTGAATTTGCCGGATTTGTCGCCTTCCTCGCCTATCCGGTACTGGCTGCAAAATTGCTGCTCAAGGGCGGCCGCAAGGGGTTGTTGGGGTTCGGCATGCTGTTCCCCTGGGTCCTCTACATGACCGAACTCTCCACCGTAAGAATTCAGGAACCTTTCGTCCTGTACCGAAGCTATCTCTGGATGAGCGGGCTGCCCGTAGCCATCCTCGCCATTTTCGGTTCATTGCCGAAAAGAACGGCGATCGTCGTCGCCTCCGTCTTTTGCCTGCTGCTCGCTCCTCTGGCGTGGGAGCGCCTGGGCACGTTTTCCAGCAACCTGAAACTCTGGAACGACGTGGTTGAAAAAAATCGGGACGAGAAGCTTTTGGGAACCGAGAGAGGCTACAACAACCGCGGTTTTGCGTATCTGGAATCGGACCGTTATCAGGAAGCGCTGAGCGACTTCAGAAAAGCGATCGCGCTCAACCCCAACTATTCCGATGCTCATTTCAATATCGGCATCGCCTATTTCAAGCAAAACCGCATCGATGAAGCCTTGCAAAGTTACAATCAGGCGATAGCACTCAAGCCCGATTCCGGCGCCGCTTATCTGAACCGCGGCGTCGCGCTGCTCCACAGCTCACGGTATGCCGAAGCGCTGGAGGATTTCAACCGGGCGCTCCAAATCAACCCCTGGGATGCCGAAGCGCTTTCGAACCGCGGCTTGACCTATCCCCACCTGGGCAACCCCCAAGAAGGGCTTGCCGATCTCGACAAGGCTATCGAGCTCAGTCCGAATCTGGCGCAGGCCCGCATGAACCGCGGCATCATCAACGCCATGCTGGGCCGCGCAAGCGCAGCGCTGGACGACCTGAACAATGCGGCAAAGATGAATCCCAACGGTGCGGGAATCTACTACAACCGCGGCAATGTTTACGTTGCAATGAAGCGCTATCAGGATGCCATGCAGGATTATGACAAGGCAATCGAACTCGATCCGAACTTGGCGGACGCCTATGTCAACCGGGGCGGGCTCTACATGATTTCGTCACGATTGGAGGACGCTTTGGCTCAATTCGAAAGAGCGCTCAGCATCAATCCGAATCACGAGAATGCGCACCTGAACCGGGCAAACATCCATGCCGCGCTGTCCCGCTACCAGGACGCATTGAACGGCTATGACCGGGTTCTGAGCTTCAACCCGAAAAACAACCAGGCCCTGTTAAACCGCGGATTGCTGCTGCTTGCCCAGCATCGTCAGAAAGAAGCCGTGGAAAGCCTGAAGAAAAGCTGCGATGCAGGCAACCAGACAGGATGCAGCAAGCTGAAGGAAGCTGCCACCCGTTAATCGCAAATAACCGCAAACCCGACAGCGAGAAAGAGCGCCGCTTACTTCCCCGCCGGCCTGGCGGCGATTTCTTCCAGCTTTTCCGCCCTGATCAACTGGCCGTCCAGCGCCGCTTCCCCGACGCTGCCACCGTAGGCCACGGTCAGCAGCTGGCTGTAATACACCACCGGCATGCGGAATTGCGTGCCATAGCGCTTGTTCACGTCGCCCTGGTAGATTTCCACGTTGGCCTGGCACAGCGGGCAGGGCGTGACGATCATGTCGGCGCCGTGGTCGTAGGCGGATTCGACGATATCCTTGATCTGTTTCTGGCTTTTTTCCGGCTCGGAGAACGCCAGCGCCCCGCCGCAGCAGGTAACTTTCTGGTCGTAGTTCTCCACCGGCTCGGCGCCCACGGCTTCCACCAGCTTGTCGAGGTACCTTGGATTCTCGAACGATTCGCCGGCGATGCCGAACGGGCGGTTGGTCTGGCAGCCGACGTAGCCGGCGAACTTGAGGCCTTCCAGCGGCTTAACCACCGGCTGGGCGAGCGCCTGGTAGCCGAAGTCCTCGACCAGCACTTCCACCATGTGGCGGATATCGGCTTCACCCTTGTATTGCAGCCCGGCTTCCTTGAGCGCTTCGTTGGTGTCCGCCAGCAGCTGGCTGGAAGCGTCCAGCCGTTCCCTGGTTTCGCGCGCGGCCAGCCAGCAGGCGGCGCAGGTGGCGACGATGTCCTGCCCCGGCAGGTGCGTCTCGGCCAGCGCGAAATTGCGCGCATTCATCGCATGGCGCGGCAGTTCGCCGCCTTCGGCATAGCCGATGGAAGCGCCGCAGCAGTTCCAGTCCGGAATGGGGGTGAGCGCGATGTCCAGGGCCTTGCACATGGACTCCACCGAGGCGAGGTAATTCGAGCCGGATGCCTTGCTCTGCGAAGAACAGCCGGGGTAGAACGCGTACTCCTTCTTGGCCATCGTCACTCTCCTTCGGCGGACAGGTGCTTGCGGCGGTCCTCGATCTCGCGCGCCTTTTTCAGCATGGCATGGATGCCGTTCTTGTCCTTGCAGCCGTGCGGACGGAACAGCTCGAAGGGGTTGAGGCGCTTCGCCTTCCACAACCCCAGGCCGACCTGCTTCATCGCCAGCGCGTTTTTAATGCCTTGGCCAAAGCCGTCCTTGAAATACAGGCCGAGGGAAAATTTAAGCTCGTTGACCCGGCCGTTTTTCGTCAAGTTGTCCCAGAACAGGGTGGCGAGCTGGCGCGTCGGCTGGTTCTTCGGCGCGAGGCTGAGGC
>JBFMFB010000049.1:0-11153 GCA_040752115.1 Pseudomonadota bacterium
GGGCTTCGGATACGGCGGTTTGCCCGGCGGCCGTGGGGGATTCGGCGGCGGGGGTTTCGGCGGAGGCGGTGGGGGTTTCGGCGGCGGAGGCGCCTCGGGAAGATGGTAGCGGATATCGGACGGCTGTTCAGGCATTTGTTCAGCGCCCGCTGGCGGGTGCGGCGCGCTTTTCCGGCGCGCGCGATGCGGGCGATCGAGGCCGAGATACGTCAGTGCGAAGCGATGCATGAAGGCGAGCTTCGCTTTGCCGTGGAGGGCGAGCTGGATTTCCTCACCCTCCTGCGCAATCAGTCTGCGCGGGAGCGGGCCATCGAGGTGTTTTCGCAGCTACGCGTCTGGGACACCGGCCACAACAACGGCGTGCTGATCTATCTGCTGTTGGCCGACCACGACGTGGAAATCATCGCCGATCGCGGTATTCACGCCCATGTCGGGGATCAGGGCTGGGAAGCGATCTGCCGCGACATGGAGCGGGCATTCCGGCAGGGGCGTTTCGAGGAAGGGGTGATTGCCGGCATCCGCGCGGTGGGAGCTCACCTCGCCCGGCATTATCCGCGCCGCGGAGAGAAGGCGAACGAGCTGCCGAATGCGCCGGTGATACTCTGATTTCCGTTTGCTTCAGCCGGCCGCGGCGCAGGGGATGGCGCGATGGCGGCGATAAATCAGCCCCATCACGATGCTGACGAAAGCGCCGAACGCGATCACGATCGCATCCACCGAGAAATTCTGCCACACCATCAGCGTATAGCCGCCCAGCAGCACGAGAATGCTGATGTTCTCGTTGAAATTTTGCACCGCGATGGAATGGCCCGCGCCCATCAGCAGATGGCCGCGGTGCTGCAGCAGCGCGTTCATTGGGACGACAAAGAAGCCCGCCAGCCCTCCGATCAGGAGCAGCAGCGCAACGGCGACACGCCAGTCCGAGACGAAGATCATCGCCATCACCATGAATCCCATCAGAATGCCGGCCGGCAGGATCCTGACGGATTTTTCCAGGGTCACGTACCGGCCGGCGACCACCGCGCCGCCTGCCACCCCCAGGCCGACGACTGCGGTCAGGATGTTGGCCTTGACATCGTCGAAGCGGAGCGCCGAGTTGGCCCATTTCAGCACCACCAGTTGCAGCGTGGCGCCCGCGCCCCAGAACAGCGTGGTGACGGCGAGCGAAACCTGGCCCTGAGGGTCGCGCCAGAGCAGCGTGAAGGAATGCCAGAAATCGTGCAGCACGAACAGCGGGTTCTTCTTCGGCATCCGGTGGTCGATGGCGATTCGCGGAATATACAGGTTGAACACCGCCGCGCCCAGATACAGCGCGATGATGACCGCGATCGCAAATTCCGGCGGCGTGTCGATGCCGGTTTCGATGCCGGGAAGGTCGAACGCGGCGAGCGCATGGGCGGCGATGACGGGGCTGGCGAGGATGCCGCCGACGACCGCGCCGAGAATGATGGCGGCGACGGTGAGGCCTTCCATCCAGCTATTGGCTACCACCAGTTGGTCGGGCGGCAGGTATTCCGTGAGGATGCCGTATTTGGCCGGCGAATAGGCCGCCGCCCCGAGGCCGACGATGCCGTAGGCATAGAGCGGCTGCATGCCCAGGAGCATCGCCACGCAGCCGGCAAACTTGATGCTGTTGCTGATGAACATCACCCGCCCCTTGGGGAGGGCGTCGGCGAAGGCGCCGACGAACGGCGCAAGCAGGATGTAGGAAATGACGAAGAATTCCTTGAGCACCGGGGTGTGCCAGTTGGGCGCGTTCAGATCCTTGAGTAGGGCGATGGCGGCGAAGAGCAGGGCATTGTCAGCGAGTGCGGACAAAAATTGCGCCGAGAGGATGATGTAGAAGCCGCGATTCATCGGGTAAATGGGCCGTTGCGAAGCCGTGCGCCGGGTGTGTAACGGTTTTGCATCAGAGCGCCTTTATACCATGAAATGGACAACGATGTCCTTGTTTCAGGCGTCATCCGATTTCTGCCAGCAGCTTGTCCATCAATCCCTCTGTTTGCGGGCGATAGCCGCCGCCGAAAAGGTTGAGGTGGTTGAGGACGTGGTACAGGTTGTACAAGTTTTTCCTCACGGCATAACCGGCAGTCAGCGGAAAGGCATCCCGATAGGCGGCATAGAAGCGCGCCGAAAAGCCGCCGAACAATTCGGTCATGGCGATGTCGGTTTCGCGGTCGCCGTAATAGACGGCAGGGTCGAAAATGACCGGCCGTCCCTGGCTGTCAACGCCCCAATTGCCGCCCCACAGGTCGCCGTGAAGCAGGGAGGGGACAGGGGCATGGCCGGCAAACAGGGCGGGGAGTTTTTCCGCCAGCCGCTCGCCCTTGCGCTGGAGCGCTCCGCCGTAGCCGTTGCGCGCCGCCAGTTCCAGTTGGACGCTTAGCCGACGTTCGCGCCAGAAGGCGATCCAGTCCGGGTCCGGGGTGTTGATCTGGGGGGTGGCGCCGATGGTGTTGTCGATGCGCCAGCCGTGTCTTTCGCCGGTCGTGCGGTGCATCTGCGCCAATTGCCGCCCGAGCGCCTCGTGCGCCGCAGCGGGGCCGTCGCCGAGGTCGATGTATTCGAGCACCAGATAGGCGGAATTTTCCGCCGTGCCCCGGCAGAGCGGACGAGGGCAGCGGATCGCGCCGCTCGCCGCGATTTCTTCCAGCCCGGCTGCCTCCGCCTCGAACATCGCTGCCTTCGCGGCCTCGTTGAGCTTGACGAAATAGCGCCAGGCTCCGTCCGACACCGCGTAGGCGCGGTTGATGCAGCCGCCGCCAACGGCTTGGCGCTCGCGCGGCGCGAACGGCTGCCCGGCGGCACGGGAGATGTGCGCGCCGATTTCAGCCCAGAGCGATTCGGCCGGCTTCATGCTGCCGCGCCTGCGAGCAGGCTTTACTCCACCAAGGCGCGCGCTTCCGCGACCTGCCCGCGGTAGGCGTCGAAAATGTGCTTGAGCGCCTGCTGCATGGAAACCTGGGGTTTCCAGGCCAGGTCGCGCATGGTGTTCTCGATCTTCGGCACGCGGTTTTGCACGTCCTGGTAGCCCTTGCCGTAGTAGTCGGCGGAGCTGACCTCGACGGTTTTCACCTTCTTCGCGCTCTCCGCGTATTCCGGGTATTCCAGAGCGAGATCGAGCATCATCTTCGCCAGTTCCTTCACCGAGTAGTTGTTGACCGGGTTGCCGATGTTGTAGATCTGGCCGCTTGCCACGCCGTTCTTGTTTTCGATGATCTTCATCAGCGCATCCACGCCGTCATCGATGTAGGTAAAGGAGCGCTTGGCGGCGCCGCCGTCCACCAGCTTGATATCCTCGCCGCGCACGATGTGGCCGAGGAACTGGGTGATGACGCGCGAGCTGCCTTCCTTGGGCGCGTTGAGGCTGTCCAGCCCGGCGCCGATCCAGTTGAACGGGCGGAACAGGGTGAAATCGAGCTCGCCTTCCATGGCGTAGGCCCAGATCACGCGGTCCATGAGCTGCTTGGAGCAGGAGTAGATCCAGCGCGGTTTGTTGATCGGGCCCAGGATCAGCTCGGAGTTGTCCGGGTCGAATTCGCCGTCGCGGCACATGCCGTAGACTTCGGAGGTGGATGGGAAGATCACCCGTTTGCCGTATTTCACGCACTGGCGCACGATCGGCAGGTTGGCCTCGAAATCCAGCTCGAACACCTTGAGCGGTTCCTTGACGTAGGTTGCGGGCGTGGCGATCGCCACCAGCGGCAGCACCACGTCGCATTTTTTCACGTGGTATTCGATCCATTCCTTGTTGATGGTGATGTCGCCCTCGAAGAAATGGAAGCGCGGATTGCCCGCCAGGTCGGCGACCCGGTCGCGCTGCATGTCCATGCCGTACACTTCCCAGTCGGTGGCATCGAGGATGCGCTGCGAGAGGTGATGGCCGATGAAGCCGTTGACACCGAGGATCAGAACCTTCTTCATTGTTGTTCCCTAGTCGAAAATTGAAAATTCATTTGCCCAGCGGCAGCGAGGCGTTGCCGTGGGCTATAGCGATGTCTTGCGCGCTCATCGCCCTGCCATCGAGCTCGAAAGCCAAAATCCGCAGCACTTTACCATCGCCGCAGTCGGCATAGCAACGCCCGTTTTCGCAATAGAACGAGGGCACGCTTGAGCGCGGCGCTTTGCCGGGCTGGAGCAGGGTCTTCAGCACGCGCATCGGCTTGCCCGCGAGCGTGGTGAACGCGCCGGGGTAGGGCGGGGCGACGGCGCGGACGAGGTTGTGGATCATCTCGGCGCCCTGGCTCCAGTCGATCCGGCCGTCCTCCGGGCGGCGGCCGCCGAAATAGCCGCCCTGGCGCAGGTCCTGCGGCATCCGTTTCGCCGTGCCGGCAAGCAGCGCGGGCAGGCAGCGGTCGAGGGCGATTTCCGCCGCGCAGGTGACCTTGTTGAATACCTCCAGCCCGGTATCGTCCGGCAGGATGGGTACCGCCTGCCGCTCCACGATGTCGCCATCGTCCGGCTTTTCCGTCATGTAGTGGAGGGTGGCGCCGGTTTCGCGCTCGCCTTTGATGATGGCCCAGTTGACCGGCACCCGCCCGCGATATTTGGGCAAAAGCGAGCCGTGCATGTTGAGCGCGCCGCGGGCGGGGATGTCCAGCAGCGGCTTCTTCAGCATGTTGCGGTAGTAGAACGAAAACAGGAAATCCGGTTGCAGCGCCCGGATTTTTGCCACGAGTTCCGGCGTGTTGGGATCGTCGGGCGTGGTGGCTTCGATATCATGCAGCGCGGCCAATTCGGCCACGCTTTGGAACCAGATGTTTTCTTCCGGGCTGTCGGTGTGCGTCACCACCAGCGGCACTTTCACGCCGTGGGCGAGCAGCACCGACAGGCAGCGCACGCCGACGTTGTGGTAGGCGAAGACGACGGCGGTGGTCATAAGGTAAGGCTGAAGGCGGAAGGATGAAGGCTGAAAAATACGCTTGCCATGCCACACGTCCCAAGCCCGCTCCGCTTATTCATCCTTCATCCTTCATCCTTCATCCTTCCGCCTTCTCCAGCACCGCCTGCACCAGATAGCGCGGCCGGTGGCGCACCTGGAGATAGATTCGCCCCACATACTCGCCCAGCAGGCCGATGCCGAACAGGGTGATGCCGATCAGGAAAAAGGCGATGGCGAACAGGGTGAAGACCCCTTCCGCTTCGGGGCCGACAATCAGGCGGCGGATCAGCAGCAGCACGACGAACAGCGCGGAGGCGAGCGAGACGCCGATGCCGGCGAGCGAGAACATTTGCAGCGGCAAGAGCGAAAAGCCGGTCATCAGATCGAAGTTCAGGCGGATCAGGCTGTAAAACGAATACTTGGATTCGCCTACGGCACGCTCTTCATGTTCCACCACCACCTCGGCCGGGTTGCTGGCGAAGGAGTAGGCCAGCGCGGGGATGAAGGTGTTGACCTCGTGGCAGCTGTTGATGGCGTCGATCACGGCGCGGTCGTAGGCGCGCAACATGCAGCCCTGGTCGGCCATCCTGATGCCGGTGGTGCGTTCGCGCAGCCGGTTGATCAGTCGCGAGGCGAGGTGCCGCCCCAGGCTGTCGCGGCGCTTCCTGCGGATGCTGCCGACGTAGTCGTAGCCCTCGTCCATCTTGGCGAGCAGCTTGCCGATTTCTTCCGGCGGATTTTGCAGATCGGCGTCCAGGGTCACGACGCGGCGCCCGCGGCAATGCTCGAATCCGGCCATGATCGCCATGTGCTGGCCGAAGTTGCCGTTGAACAGGATTACGCGCGTGGCCTCCGGCCGCTTCTCGAACTGGCCGCGCAGGATCGCGGCCGAGCGGTCGCGGCTGCCGTCGTTGATGAAGACGACCTCGTAGCCGATGCCGAGTTTGTCGAGTGCGGGGTAAAGCCGATCGAAGAGCGCCTGCAGCCCCTGTTCCTCGTTGTAAACGGGGATGACGACGGAGAGTTCGGGATTGCTCATTTCCTGCTGTTCTCGATGATTTCCTTGACTGCGCCGCACACCCGTTCCACGTCCTCGAAGCTCATCGCCGGGAACAGCGGAAGCGTGACGGTTTCGCGCCCGATCCGCTCGGCGTTGGGGAAATTGCCGAACTGGTAGCCCAAATGGCGGTACAAGGTAAAGAGATGCAGCGCCGGGTAATGAACGCCGACGCCGATGTTGCGTTCGTGCATGGCCTTGATGAATTGCTGGCGGGTGATCCTGAGCCGGTCGAACGGCACCAGCGGGGCGAACATGTGCCAGCTGTGGCCTTCGTCGCCGCGGGCGGGCAGCAGGCAGGGAGGATCAGTATCGAAATGCTTGAAATAGTGGGCGACGAGCTCGCGCCGTCTGGCGTTGAAGCCGTCGAGCTGCGGCAGTTGTCCCAGGCCGATGCGGGCGGACACGTCGGAGAGGTTGTATTTTCCGCCGGCGACCGTCACATCCATGTTGCCTTCGCTGTCGCGCGAGATGCCATGGAAACGCAGCCGGTCGAGGCGCGGCAGCTCGTCCGGTTCGGCGATGCTGAGCGCCCCGCCCTCGATGGTGGTCATGTTCTTGTTGGGGTGGAAGCTGAACGAGACGATATCACCGAAACTGCCGATCTTCCGTCCTTCCCAGCTCGACCCGATGGCGTGCGCCGCATCCTCGATGACCCGCAGCCTGTGCTTGCGCGCCAGCTCGTAGAGCCTGCCCATGTCCACCGGCAGGCCGGCGAAATGCACCGGCATGATCGCCTTGGTTCTCGGAGTGATCGCGGCCTCGGCCTGATCCAGGTCGATATTGCGCGTGGCCAGGTCCACGTCCACGAACACCGGCTTCGCGCCCACGCGCATGATGACGTTGGGGGTGGCGGTAAAGCTCATCGCCGGCGTGATGACTTCGTCGCCGGGGCCAGCGCCGCTCAGTTGCAGCGCCACTTCCAGCCCGCCGGTGGCGGAGGTGAAGGCGCGCACCGGGCGGCCGCCGAGATATCCCGACAGGGCTTCCTCGAAGGCCAGCACCTGCGGGCCGCTTGCCAGCCAGCCGGAACGCAGCACTTCGACGACGCCCTGGATGGTGGCTTCATCGAGCGTGGGACGGGTAAAGGGCAGATAAGTCACGGGCAATCAGCTCCGGGCGACGATATAAACGCCGACGATTATAACCCCGATGCCGGCGAGCCGGGTCAGCGAAACCGCCTCGCCGAACAGCCACCACGCCGCGAGCGCATTGACGACGTAGCCGATGGAAAGCATCGGATAAGCGATGCTGACTTCGACCCGCGACAGCGCCAGGATCCATACCACCACGCTGATGACGTAGCAGGTGAGCCCGCCCAGGATGTGCGGTTCGGTGGCGAGCTGCCAGCCCACCGGCAGGATGTTGTCGCGGCTGAAGGCGAAATGGCCGACGGCGTTGGTGCCGGCTTTCAGCAGCAGTTGTGCGCCGGCGTTGAGCAGCACTCCGGTCAGGACGAGAGAGAAACTGAGCAGGTTCATGGCGTTCTCACAACGACGCGGCGGGTGTCTTTGGCGATCACCTCCATCGGCAGGCCGCCCGCTTTGAATTGTTGGTAAGTGGCCGGCTCCATGATGGCAAGCGCGTAGGGTTGGCTGCGCCACGCCTTCTCAAACGCAGCGAAATCCGGCAACCACTTCTGCGGCTCCTGGGCCAGGCCGAATTCCAGCTCGTCCTGGTGCGCCACCAGCGTCACGGTGCGCCTGATGTAGAACGGCAGGGTCTGGTCGTACATGCTTACGCTGTAAAACGGTATATCCGGCTTGAGGTACGGCTTGATCTTTTGCGCCAGGTAATAGGCCGAGTTCGAGGGCGCCAGGCTTTCGTGCCCGGCCAATACCAGTTGCCCGAATACCAGGCTGGAAAATGCCAGTGCGATGACCGCCGGGCGAATCCTGTTTTTGTGCGCAAAATAGAGCGCGATAACGGCGCCGACGAACCAGACCGCAGCGGCCACGGCGAGCCACATGGCGTATTTTTCGTAGAGCCCGGCCGGGATTTCCTCGCTGGAAAAGGTCACCACCAGCGGCGCCAGGACGAAGCCGAGACCGGCCAGCACGGCGACCGGCACGGTCTGCCAGAACAGCGCCCGGGCTTTCAGGTGAGCCAGCCTTTCTCCCATCAGCAGCGCGAATGCGGGAAAGATCGGCAGGATATAGGAGGGCAGCTTGGAGCTGGAAACCGAGAAAAAAACGTAGATGAACACCGCCCAGATCAGCAGAAAACGCTTGGGCTGGAAGGTGCCAGCCTCGCGTTTCCAGGCGCGCGCCAGTGCATCGAAC
This sequence comes from Pseudomonadota bacterium, assembly GCA_040752115.1. GTDB lineage: Bacteria > Pseudomonadota > Gammaproteobacteria > Burkholderiales > Sulfuricellaceae > JBFMFB01. Next base: position 8,222 of record JBFMFB010000049.1, read on the forward strand.
ATCAACCCCGCCCAGGGCAGGATACCGGCGAGCAGGATCGGCACGAAATACCACCAGGGATGGTAGCGGCCGTGCGCCTTGGTAAGAAAGCGCTCGAAGTGCTCGTGAATGAAAAAGAAATGGAAGAATTCGGGATTGGCGAGCGACACCGCGACGAACCAGGGGGCGCTGATGGCCAGGAACAGCGCCAGGCCGGTGGCGAGGTGAAGGCGCTTCCACAGGGCCCAGTCGCGCTGCGCCAGCGTGTAGATCACCAGCACCGCGCCGGGCAGGATCAGGCCGATCAGCCCCTTGCTCAGCACGGAGAACGCCAGCGCCGCCCACGCGACGTGCATCCACAGCCGGTTTTCGCGGTCGTTCGCGCCGGAGCGCTGCGCCAGCAGAAAGCCGATCATGCCGGCGGTCATGAAAAACGTCACGCCCATGTCGAGCGTGTTGATGTGTCCGATCAAGGCGTAAAGCAGGCTGCTGCCCGTAATCAGGGCGGCATAAAAGCCTGCGTCGGGACCGAACAGACGGCGGCCGGCGAACCAGACCAGGGCGATGCCGAAGAACCCCGCCAGGGCGCTCCACAGCCGCGCGGTCCATTCGTGCTCGCCGAAGGCGGTGAAGGCGGCGGCGGTGGCCCAGTATTGCAGCGCCGGTTTTTCGAAATACTTGATGCCGTTGAGGCGAGGCGTCATCCAGTCGCCGCTGGCGACCATCTCGCGCGCGATTTCGGCATATCGCCCCTCGTCCGTCTTGACCAGATGGCGGTAGTCCAGGCTACCGAACCAGATCAGCGCGCCGATCAGGACGAGCAGCCAGATGGCGGGGCGTTTGAATGATGGGGACGAGTTCATTCCGTGCAGAATTTAAACTAGAAAAAGCGTTTTAGCCACGAATGACACGAATGTTCGCGAATCATCATGCCGTTGCTCATGGGGTCGTGCTCGCATGGTGTGCTGCAAATCGGGCGCGCATCATTGTTCTTAATTCGTGTTTATTCGTGTCATTCGCGGCCCAATGCCTTTTCAGGTTTTAAAGAGGATTTTTTGGCCGAAAACGCGGCAGTATAGCATCGGCACGGTGGGGGCGGAATCGGCCCGCCAATCGCGACAATCTGTTTGCCCTATAATGGCGGACGATAGCCACTGCACAACGACTATTACCACAGGAGCCCGCCATGTCCGATTCTCTCGCCGCACTGAATAGCCGCTTCGCCCTTGCCGGCCAGCTTGATTTCGAGGAAGGGCCGGGTGGGCTGGCGGTCGCCAGGGTGAGCAACCCGCTGGGCGAGGCGATGATTTCCCTGAGCGGGGGCCACGTGATGACCTGGCGGCCGCAGGGCCAGGAGCCGGTGCTGTGGCTGAGCGGCTACGCCAAATTCGCGCCGGGAAAGTCGATCCGGGGCGGTGTGCCCATATGCTGGCCGTGGTTCGGTCCGCACGAGCGGGAGGCGGGTTTTCCCAGCCACGGTTTCGCCCGCACCGCGCCTTGGACGGTAGAGAGCACGGAAGCGCTGCCTGACGGCGCCGCCCGCTTGACCCTGACCCTCCAGCACAGCGATGCCACCCGGTCCCAGTGGCCCCACGCCAGCAGCCTTCAGAGCGTCATCACCGTCGGGCGCGAACTGCGCATCGACCTCGTCACCCGCAATCTGGGCAACGCGCCGTTCGTCATCGGCGAGGCGCTGCACACCTATTTTGCCGTCAGCGACATCCGCAATGCGCCCATCCGCGGTCTGGAGGGCTGCGCCTTCGTGGACAAGGTGGATGGCGGCCGGCGCAAGACGCAGGAAGGCGCGATCGTAATCGGCAGCGAGGTGGATCGGGTTTATCTCGACACGGCCGCCGACTGCGTGATCGAGGATGCCGGCCTGAAGCGGCTCATCCGCATCCGCAAGGAAGGTAGCCGGTCGACAGTGGTATGGAACCCCTGGGTCGCGAAAGCGGAAAAGATGGGTGATTTCGGACCGGAGGGATATCTGGGCATGGTCTGCGTCGAGAGCGCCAATGCGCTGGACAATGCAGTCACCATCGCGCCGGGCGGGGAGCATGTCCTGACCGTGCGCTACAGCATCGAGCCGCTGGCATAGATTCAACCGCCGCCCAGGTCGGCCTGTGGGGACGGTGGAGGAGCGCCGGCTTTCAGTAGTACCAGCATCGCGCCGCTGCCCCCGTCCGCCGCTCGCGCCTGGCAGAACGCCAGCGTTTCGTCGCGCTGCATCAGCCAGTTGGCCACCTTGTTTTTCAGCACCGGCTCGCGGTTCTTGGAACCCAACCCCTTGCCGTGGATGATGCGCACGCAACGTGCGCCCCGCTTCCTGCAACCGGCGAGGAATTGTATCAGATGCGCCTTCGCTTCGACGCTGGTGAGGCCGTGCAGATCGAGCTCGCCCTGGATGATCCAGTGCCCGCGGCGGAGCTTGCGCAGGATCTGGCGGTCCAGGCCGGGGCGCAGGAAGACGAGCTCCTCCCCGCTTTCCATCGCCTCCGGCCAAAGGATATGGTCGCTCAGGGAATCGGCCAGCACCTCGCGCTCGTCGTCCAAGGTTTGATGCGGAATGGGGCGGGGGCGGCGCGGTGGATGGAGAAAGCGGCTGCCGATGGCCAGCGGCCGGACATCGCGCACCGCTTCGCGGAACACTGCACGTTCCTCTTCGGGCAGCGCCGGCGACCAGCTTGCTTCATTTCCGCCGGGCTGCTTCGAAGAAGGCTTGGGTTTCACTTGCCCAGATCTTCCAGATAACGCTCGACATCAAGCGCCGCCATGCAGCCGGTACCGGCACTGGTGATTGCCTGGCGGTAGACGTGGTCCTGCACGTCGCCGGCCGCGAATACGCCTGGCACGCTGGTGGCGGTGGTGTTGCCTTTGTGGCCGCCGTGCGTCACGATGTAGCCGCCTTCCATTTTTAGTTGCCCTTCGAAAATGTCGGTGTTCGGCTTATGGC